>JAEUGY010000050.1 GCA_016794625.1 Opitutaceae bacterium | reverse complement strand
ATCGCCGTGAGAATCAGCGCCTGTGGCAGAGGATCCACGGGCTGCACCGCCGCGTGCACAAGCACGGGCGCGTCCTTCCGCCCCGGATGACCCGACATGGCCAGCACGAGGAGATTCGCCGCATTGGAGAGCAGGATGAATCCAAACAAGATTCGAACAAAGCTTCCCTGTAACACCAGCCAGGTGCCGAATCCAAAGAGCAGTCCCACCAGAATTGCCGTTTCCCAGATCATGGCTTCGCCTCCCCGTCAGTTCGTGGCCGGGCTTCCCCATGCTCGATCGGCGTTTCGAGGGGGCCGGCATACCGGGACCGTTCTCCGAGCGATAGTCCGGTGAGTCCGCCAACCGAACGCGCCAGCACAAAGATCAGTTTGGTCGTGACACCAACCACCACGAGAAACACACCCACGTCGAAGACGAGGGGCGTACCCACGGCAACGTCACCCAACAACGGTACCTGGGTCAGCTTGCCATTGTATTGACGGAGAAACGGCGCCGACCAAAACACCGGCAGGAGTGACGAAAGCAACGCCAGGGACACACCGGCGACCGCTATTCTCACCGGGTCCACGCGCAGAATCCGCTCGGCCGCTTCAACCCCGAACGCCAGCATCAGCAGGATGAATGACAAGGCGCAGCCGAGTCCTCCGATGAATCCGCCACCGGGAAGATTGTGACCCCGGAGCAGGAGATACAAAGCGAACACATTGACCACGAAGAAGAGAAGCGTGGCCACGGACCGTAGAATGTAGGAATCACCGGCTTTCATTCGGTCCTTTCTCATCGGGTTTGGACTCCGTCGGATCCTCCAGCTCGATGCCGGAGCCGGCAGGTCCCATCGGACCGGCGGCGTACTCGGAAGCCGACCGGCGGTAGCGCATGAGCAGGCCGACGGCGCCCAGGGTCGCTATCAGCAGCACCGTGACCTCCAGCAGGGTATCAAAACCGCGAAAGTCCACGAGGATGGTATTGACCGCATTGGTACCATGCGCAAGCGGTACCGTGGACTTCAGGTAGTAGTCACCCGCGGGCGCGGCACTTCGGGGGTTCAGGGCGGCCACCGTGACGAGTGTCATGACGATACCCATGCCCGCGGCCACAAGAATCCCGAGTGCACCCCGCCAGGAGCGCACGCGCGTGTCGTTGGCCTCGCCGATCTCTGCCGCCCGCGGGAAACGAGCGAGTAAGAGAAGAACAAGAAGCAGTGTGGCCGCCTCGACAAGGATCTGCGTCATCGCGAGATCCGGCGCGCGGAACAGGACGTAGTAGAAGGTGACCAGGAACCCCACGATGGAGAGTGCGATCAGCTGTCCGGTCCAGCGCGGGAGCACCACAACGAGAACCACGGCGATCGCGATCAGTCCCACGCAAAAGGCCCGCAGCGGATCGATCTCCTCCCAGTTGACCTGGGTCGGTAGAAGCGAGGCCGGTCCGATCGACGCCAGAAAACCTCCCACCACGAGCAGGAAGGTGCACAGGACGATGGCGGGGGCGTCGAACGGTCGATCAGATCGCAACGCGGCGGTGATGCGCTTCGCCAGCAGGGGAAAAGCTTCGACCCCTGACTCGAAAAGGCGGTCGAAGGCCAGCACCCGGGGAATGCGTAAAGCATTCACGCGCGCACCGGCCAGCACCGCATACAATCCGGTTCCGGCAACGACGATGGCAAGACTCAACAGGAACTCGCGGGTGATCCCATGCCAGAGATACAGCTCGGGCTGGACTTGGGCATGCAGCAACGGGGTCCAGAAATGAGTGAGCCCCTGTCCTAGCAATCCGGGAAAGAGCCCGAAGACGACACAGGCGGCGGCGAGCAGCGCGGGAGCGAAGAGCAGGTTCCAGCCCGGCCGGTGAAGATCAGCCAGCACCTCGGGGCGCGCCCGACCGCCAAACACACCCCAGACAATCCGGAGGGAGAACGCCACTTTCAGCACCGAAGCCAGCGTCACCATCACCAACGGGTACCAAGCCGCGAAGTCCCCATCGCCCCAGTAGTCAAACTTGGCTTTGAGCATGTATTCCTTGCTGATAAACCCGGTGGTGCCCGGCAGACCCGCCATGGCGGCGGCGGCGATGGCGGTAATCACCGCCAGCATCGGGAGTCGTGCGCCCAGACCTCCGAGATGGCGGAGATCCCGCGTGCCCGCCGAATGGTCGATAATGCCGACCACCATGAAGAGACAGCCCTTGTAAAAGACGTGATTGATGATGTGGAGGAGGTCGGATTGGGCACCCGAAGACGGGCTCATCCCGTAGAATCCAATCAGAAAGCCGAGTTGGCTGACCGTGGAGTAGGCCAGGACCGCCTTAAGATCATGGGACAACAGCGCCAGCAGCGCGCCCAGCAGCATGGTACCAAAACTCACCGCCATGAGCAGCGGAGACCAGAGACCCGCCTCACTAAAAATAGGAAAGATCCGGGCGACGAGAAACACACCCAGCTTCACCATGGTGGCAGAGTGCAGGTACGCGCTCACTGGAGTCGGCGCGCGCATCGCATTCGGCAACCAGAAGTGGAATGGAAACTGGGCGGACTTGCCGAACGCTCCCACCGCCATCAGCACGAACGCGAGATTGAGCTTCTCCCGGCCGTCCGCATTCATTGGCTGTTCCAGCAACGCCTTCAAGTCGTGGGTACCGGCGGCCAGCCCGAGAATCACGATCCCGGCCAGCATCGCGAGACCCGTCGAACCGGTCACCAACAGAGCCATCCTCGCCCCGGAGCGCGATTCCGCGTCCGTATGGAGGAATCCGATCAGGAGAAACGAGGCGATCCCCGTCAGTTCCCAGAACACAAACATGAGCAGGAGATTGCCGGCGAACACCGTGCCGAGCATCGCACCCATGAAGAGCGCAAGGTAGGCGTAAAAGCGTCCATGGAAGGCGTAGTGATCATCCAAATAACCCGCGGAATAGATGACCACCAGCACGCCCATGCCACTCACCACCAGCCCAAAAAACAAGGAGAGGCCATCGACGAGGAAGACCAGGTTCAGGCCGAGCGAGGGAATCCAGTCCCACTCCCACACCACCCGTTCTCCCGGGGCCGCATTGAGCAGCGTCAACACCAACAGAGCAGTGGAAGCGACCGGAGCGCAGACCGCCAGCCAACCGACGCGCGCGCCCAGTTTCGTCCCGGCGATCCAGAGCAGGGGGACGAAAAGAAAGGGAATGAGAATGGCCAGTAGCAGCAGCATGGAAAACAGCCGGCAAAACGCCCACGCCGGCACGCAAACCCTACGCCGGCTCGAGCCGCGTCACCTTTTGCCGGTTCGGCATTCTGTCAATGCCAACCGCCCGATGTCGGGTGGAAAGTCCCGGAGCACTTTCCAACCTCCGACCTTCCGCCGCGCTCAGGGCAGCAAGAGGAAGGCAAGCCCCATGATGATCGTGGGCACGAGTGCGGCGAGAAAGAGGTTCAGCGGGAGGATGCCCCCGGGGAAACAGCGTGCGAGGATGGACTGTCCGGCCGGATTGGGGGCATTCGCGATCACGGTCAAACCGCCTCCCGTCACCGCTCCCGCCACGACCGCGTACTTCATCTCGGGTGAGAACCCCGGCACCAGGGAGGCCAGGTAGGTGATCGCCGCATTGTCATTGAAGGCGGTCAGGACCACGGACCCGAGCATGAGCGGCAGCGCGGAGAGGCTGCTGAGCAGCGGAGCGATCCACCATTGCTGAAGGGTGCCGTGGATGACCAGCCCCGCGAGGAAGAAACCAACCAGGATTGGTCCCCGGAGCTGGATGGGGTTCTGGTGATGGCTGGTCGCCTGCGTGAAGGCGATGAACACCAGGAAACCGCCGAGGTACAAGGCGGTGTAGTGAGCGGTGAATACCGTCCAGAACAGGGCCAGTACGTGCACCGCGGTGATCCAGCCCGGAATGCGGTCCCGGCGGTTGGCCCAATGGCCTTCCTCAATCTCGATTTCATCCGGATGTCCGTTCGTTGCCCCAAGTCGGCGCAGCTCTCCCCGAAACACCGCGAAGTACAGGAAATTCGCCACGAGAATGCCGAGGACCGCCTTCCAACCGAACTCGCTCATCATGAAGCCGAGTCCCCAGCCCCACTTTCCCGCCACCATCAGCACCGGTGGGGCGGCGAAATGCGTGAGCGTGCCTCCGACCGAGACGTTGACAAAGAGAAGCCCAAGGGTGGCGTAGCGCAGCCGCGCGCTTGGGTTGAAGCGGTAAAAATTCTCCAGCAGCAGCAGCGCCGAAATCGTCATGGCCGCGGGCTCGGTGATGAATGACCCCAGCACGGGCCCGACTGTGAGGATGGTCAGCCACCAGGCAGCCGGGCTGCCTCCGCCCAGAGAGGCAATCTTGCCCAGCATGTTCTCCGACAGGCGAACCACCGGCCGGCTGGCGGCGACGGCCATGATGACCACAACAAAGATGGGCTCGGTGTAGTTCACCCCGTGGCTCAGGTATTCCTCCGCGGTGTGCCAGCTTTCCATCAACGCGATGGCGGCAATCAGTGGGATGACCCAGATTCCGAAGATCGCCTCGATCTCACCCACAAAATGTAGCACCTCCGCCTTGAAACTCACAGGCTCCTTCCCTGGGCCGGCGGCGGGCTTGTCTTGAGCTCGGTGACGCCTCAGCCGCTCTTCATGCTGCTCCTTGGCATGGTGCGCCCAGCGTTGAATCCGGGGCGAAAGAAACGTGTGCAGGATGGCGCAGAAAAAAATGAGCGTCGCCACGGCGTTGAACGGCTCGACCTCGACACGGTGGCGGAGAATCTCGCCCAGCGTCGCGTTCTTCTCCTCCGCCACGTAGGACTCGATGGGCACCGGGAAAGCAGATCCCTCGGCTTTGCCCTGACCGGACCCGGTCGATGCACCCAGAAGCTGCGCCGGGTTGAGCCACGCGCACACGAGCATCACCCAGAAGAGAACAGAGAAGGTTCGAGGCGGCATAGGTTGGGCTGGAGTCAGGAGCGATCCCGTCGGGCAAGCAACGGCGGAAGTTCGGCCAGAGAGGAGATCATATGGTCTGCTTCCTTGGCCACCCGCGCCCGTTGGACATAGCGGCCGAAGCCCACGAAGAGATCCACCACGGGTTTGGTTTCCAGGTCACTCACACCATCACCCACCATGACAATGCGGCGTGGCTGGTGCCGCCGACGCAGCGTGGCGACCACCTCCGGCTTTCCTCCGGATCGGGTGGTCGGAAAGTCCCGGTCGTAGTCGAGGTACGAGCCGTCGGGAGCAAACCTGAGGTCGACCGCTTCGACCTGGGCAATGCCCAGGTGATCTGCGAGCGGCCGGATGGCATCGCGAAAACCGCCGCTGACAATGATGGGCGTCCATCCTTCGCGGCGAACGTGGTCCAGCATCGCGACGGCCGTCGGCTCGATCGTTTCCAGATAGCGCCGCCCCACTTCGCGCAGGTCCTCCGCCCGGGGCTGAATGATCTCCAATCGCCGTCCAAACACCGCCTCCACCGCGAGACGTCCTTCCATCGCGTCGTTCGTCATGGCTTCGACGCGACGAAATATCTCCGGACCTTTCAACCGACCCAGTTCGTCAATCCCTTCCAGGGCTGACAAGGTGCTGTCACAGTCGATGAGGAGTAGGTTCTCGGTTGGCATAAAGGAGCGCAGAGCAAGGGGCCACTTTGCAGGAACGGCAAGACCGGGTCGATCGAGTTGGCCGTCGACCCGGGCAGGCACAAAAAAGCCCTCCGCGACGGGAGGGCTGATAGGGAAGCTGGCGTGAACGGTCTTACTTCTTCGCCGTCGTACGCTTGAACTTCGAGGTGAACTTCTCGACGCGACCCGCGGTGTCGACCAGGCGCTTCTCACCGGTGTAGGCCGGGTGGGAGTCCATGGTGACGTCGCGCACAACAATGTTGTACTCAACTCCGTCGATCTGCTCTTTGCGGGCAGACTTCATGGTCGATTTGGTGAGGAAGCGTTTGCCCGTACCGATGTCGAGGAAGCAAACGTGATTGAGCGTGGGATGGCCTTCGGGTTTCATGGCGCAGGATTAAAGGAGGGGACGCTCAACCTTGACGGGCCTTGTAGCGAGGCTCGACCTTGTTGATCACGTAGATCTTGCCACGGCGACGGACCACTTGGCACGCCGGGTGACGCTTCTTCGCGGATTTGATAGAGGAAACGACTTTCATAAAAAGGTCGAAAACACGGACTGCCGGCGAGCTTGTCAACTCGATTGTCCAAACTTCACGGCTCGAATCAATTGGCGCTGGGATCGTCCGGCTCATCCGCCAGGATTTTCCACTCGGGATCAAGTGCGCTCAACAACCCGCGCCAAAGTTGCTCATCCGCATCATAGTCGAGAAGATCGGAGCCCACGGGAGCCACCACCCAGGTCTCGTGCTCGAGCTCGTTTTCAAGCTGCCCGGCACTCCAGCCGGAATACCCCAAAAAGGCCCGGATCTCCATGCCGTCCCGGCCACGCAGTTCGACCGCCTTTTCCAAATCGATGCCAAAATACAGCCGGAACCCGTCTTCGCCGGCCTGCACTTGCCAGGCACACAGGATGACTTGTTCCGCTTGAACCGGTCCGCCCGTATAGACCGGGACATCATCCAGTGGGCCAAGCGCAAAGGTTGTATTGAGACTGCCCAGGGTCCGACCGAGAGGACGGTTCAATACGACTCCCATCGCTCCATCATCACTGTGCGAGGACAGCAAAATCACCGTTTTGCGAAAGGTGGGTTCTCTCAGCGATGGGTGCGCGAGGAGCAGGGAACCCGTAAGTTCCTTGTCCGAAGGTACATCCTTGCCTCGTGAGCGCATGCCAGCGGGCCTAGAGTTTTGTGACCTTCACACCCGCTTCGGCCAGCAGAGGGACCACGATGGGATCATTCCGATAGTCTTCGCGGTACTTGATCTCGGCAATGCCCGCCGCGGCCAGAATTTTCGCGCAGTTGATGCAGGGGAAATGCGTCACGTAGGCGATGCACCCTTCAACTCCACTGCCACGTCGGGCGGCATCCGCCACTGCATTCTGTTCAGCATGGACCGTCGCTTGTTCATGCCCTTCCCGTACCCGGGACACGTGAGGAGCGCAGGGCAGGTAGCCATTGTAACCCGCGGCCACGAGGCGGTTCTTGCGTTCTCCCCCACTGACCAACACGCAACCGACATGCAGACGCTCGCAGGGTGAGCGGGTCGAGATGAGCATGGCCGTCGCCATGAAGTACTCGTCCCAACTCGGCCGTGAGGCAAAGCTGGCGGTCGCCTGGGCGATCAAATCGACCGGATTGCCCAACTCAAGCAGTGGTACCTCATCGCTCATGCCCCTCATCAAAGCGGAGCCGGGGAATGAGGCAAGCCGGGTGCAGACGTCTTGGCTTTTGTGCGCCCCCCGCCCAGCATCCGCCCGCATGCCTTCGCTTTCCGAAATCGTCTCCTATTGTGACGAACGCACCGCGTTGACCACTTACCGCGACGCGCCCGCGGCCTTCAACGGCCTGCAGGTGGCCAAAGACGGCCCGGTCACGTGCGTTGGCGCAGCGGTGGATTCCGGTTCGGTGCCGTTCAAGCAGGCCGTCGAAGCCGGCGTGGATTTTCTCATTGTCCACCACGGACTCTATTGGGACATGCCTCGCCCGCTGACCGGTCCGTTCTTCGACCGAGTGTCCACCTTGATCAGGGGCGGATGCGCCCTCTACTCCAGCCACCTCCCCCTCGACGGACATCCGGATCTCGGCAACAACGCGCTGCTGGCCCGTCAGCTGGGGTTTGCTCCCACCCTTCCCTTCCTGATCCGCGAAGGCGTCTCCGTCGGCTGGGCCTCCCCGAATGCTTCCAGCCGCTCGGCGTTGCGGGAACAACTTCAGGCCCGGTACGCACGCGTGATTGCGCTGGAGTTCGGTTCTCCCCTCCCCTCGCGGATCGCCTTCTGCAGCGGCAGCGGCAACAGTGCCGTCCCGGAACTCATCCGCACGGGCATCGACACCCTGGTGACGGGTGAACTGCGGGAGGAGTGGTTCACGGTCGCCCAGGAACACCGACTCAATCTCTATCTGTGTGGCCACTACGCCACGGAGGTCCACGGCGTACAGGCCCTGGCCGCCGATGTCGCGCAGCGCTTCGGTCTTCCCTGGCGCTTCATCCCCTCGGACAATCCGCTCTAGGCCGTCGCGCGCCCCGGCCCCGGACCGAAGATTCGCTTTGCTCCCCTCGCCTTACCCGCCTTGGCTCCCGTCGCCGCCCGATGAAAACGATCGCCATCCTCAACGGACCCAATCTTGACCGCCTCGGCAAACGCGAACCGGAGGTCTATGGAAAGGCCACCCTCGCCGATGTGGAGTCCGCGCTGCGGGCGGAGTTCGGAGGCAAGGCTCGTCTGGAGTTCTTCCAGTCCAATCATGAAGGAGCCCTGGTCGACCGCATCGGTGCGCTCGCCGACGCCAAAATCGACGGCATTGTCATCAACCCCGGTGGCCTGACTCACACCAGTGTCGTACTGCGGGATGCCCTGGCGGGTTCGGCGCTTCCCGTGGTCGAAGTCCACATCTCGAACATCTACAAGCGCGAACCGTTTCGCCACCACTCCTACACGGCTCCCACCGCCCTTGGGGTGATCACCGGCCTGGGAATCGAGGGCTACTTCGCGGCCGTGCGATTCCTGCTGCAGCGTTGATCCGCACGGCGGGCTAGCCCAACGCCCGCCAGAGGTGATAGGCGGCGTGCAGCACCAGGTTGGCGTACAGGGCCGCCACCACATCATCCGCCACGACTCCCCACCCTCCGGGAAACCGTTGGAGCGAGCGGATGCCGAAAGGCTTGGCGATGTCGAAAATCCGGAAAAGGACGAAGCCGGCGAGCAGCACCAGCCACGCGGGAGCCACCTCCAGAAACTGGGACCAGCCGAGGAAACACCAGGGTACCGCCACCACTTCATCGAGGATGATTTCGCCCGGATCGGTGCGGCCAAGGCGTTTTTCCGCCTCTCCGCAGAGCGCGACCGCCGCGAGTGCGGCCAGCACACTGCCGGCCGCCACCACGAGGGGATGGGCCCGGGCGAAAACAACGTAGAACCAGGCCAGTCCGACCCCGGTGCCCCACGTTCCCGGCCCCGGTCGAAACGTGCCAATCGGTCCGATACGGGCGAGTCCGACCACCAGTCCTGTCGGCCAGGTCCGCAGCCAGCCCGGTGCATGCGCCCCGTCCGCCATGATCAGAGGTCGCCTTCAGAAAAGACCACGTGCCGGTACTTCATCACATAACGGTAACCCGACCACACGGCGAAGAACGTACCGAGGACAAACCCGAACAGACCGATCTTGTACACGACCTCCGTAAACAAACTGAGATCATAGGGCAGGAAGTACGCCCAGTCGTGCGCCGCCATCGGTGCGCCAAGCAGAAAACCGAGCGCAATCAGCTGGGTCAGGGTCTTGGTCTTGCCCCCGCGGTCAGCCGACACAATCACGCCCTTGGCCGCGGCCACCATGCGCATGCCCGTGATCAGGAACTCGCGACAAAGCGTGATCAGGGCCAGCGCAATGGGAATCTCATGCTTCGCCACGAAGGCGACCACCAGGCCCAAAACCATGATTTTGTCCGTCAGCGCATCCATCAGCTTGCCGAACGTCGAGACGAGCCCCTGTTTGCGCGCCAGGTATCCATCCAGCCAGTCGCCCACCGCGCAGAGGATGAAAATCCAGAAGGCCAGCGACGCCGCGCCCAGGAATTCGCAGTACATCAGCCCCACGATCAGGAACATGCACGGAATCCGAGAGAGGGTAATGATGTTGGGCAGATTCATTTCGCCGGATCGCCGGAACACATCGCGACACACGCGGATTGGCAAGGGGCAACCTCCACTTTCGCCGCCCCACCGCCAGCTCGATCAACGGATCCCCAAGCGACGATCGCGCAAACGCTCCGACTTTCACGGACCAATATCCTCCTTAATCCCTCTACCATAGTTATTTATGAATTCAGATGAGCCCGCCAACCGCGAGCGCGGAGCCCGGACGATCCATCACGCAACGCGTTCCGGGGTCCCCACGATCGCCCACACGGAGCCGACGCAGAACATCACACGCCGAGCCCGGGCCGGACATCCGGTCCCTTCGCATTCCGACCTGCGATCTTCCATTTGCGCAAGGCCTGGCCGGTGAGCGACGCCTCCACGGCATCGATGTCAGCCCTGGGTCCCGCATAGACAAGGTTGCCGCCTTCCTTTCCGCCTCCGGGGCCAAGGTCGACGATCCAATCGGCGAGATGGATCACGTCCAGATTGTGTTCGATGATGATGACGGTGTTCCCCGCGTCGCGCAGTTTGAAAAGCAGGTCCATCAAACGCTGGATGTCGACCCAGTGCAAACCGGTCGTGGGTTCGTCGAGGATGTAGAGCGTCTCCCCCTGCTGGCGCTTGCTTAGCTCCAGTGACAATTTGAGGCGTTGCGCCTCCCCGCCCGACAAGGTGGTCGCCGACTGTCCGAGTGCGAGGTACCCCAGCCCCACCGCCTCCAACGTCGCCAGTTTGTCGATGACGCGCGGAATGTTGCGGAAGAGTCCGATGGCTTCGCGCACGCTGAGGTCGAGCACGTCGGCGATCGATTTGCCGTGGAACAACACCTCAAGGGTCTCCCGGTTGAAGCGACGCCCTTCGCAGCTGGGGCAAGGCGCGTAGGCGTCGGCCATGAAGAGCATGTCGAGTTTGATCAGCCCATCGCCCTGGCAGCGTTCGCAGCGACCGCCGCGCACATTAAAGGAAAACCGACTGGCCTTGTATCCACGCACCTTTGCCAGCGGCACCTGGGCGAAAAGATCGCGCAACAGGTCCAGCAGGCCAACAAAGGTCGCCGGATTGGAACGCGGGCTGCGGCCGATGGGTTCCTGGTCCACCTGCACGAGTTTTTCGAAGGAATCGAGGTTCTCGATGTGACGGTGTTTGCCCGGCAGCGCTCGCGCTCCGTTAAGTTTGCGGGCGGCGGCCACCGCCAGCACATCGTTGACCAGGGTGCTCTTACCCGAGCCGGAGACACCCGTCACGCACGTGAGCAAGCCAATCGGGAAGCGCACGTCGATGCCCCGAAGATTGTTTTCGCGGGCCTCGCGCACGGTCAGCCACGCCCCATCGGGGACCTTTCGGGCGGCATCGCGCACGACTGACATCGTCCGCGCGAGGTAGGGACCGGTTCGCGATTGTTTGAACGGCAACTGCATGCACGCCTCCGGTGTGCCCTGAAACAGAAGGTAGCCACCCTCGCTGCCCGCTTCCGGTCCCAGTTCAATCAACTCATCCGCGGCCCGCAGCGTTTCTTCGTCGTGCTCCACCACGATGACCGTATTGCCTCGGTCGCGCAGCGCCCGCAGCGTCTCAAGGAGCTTTTCGTTGTCGTGCGCGTGCAGTCCGATACTGGGCTCGTCGAGCACGTAGATCACACCGATGAGCCCCATGCCGAGTTGCGTGGCAAGACGGACGCGTTGGGCCTCCCCGCCGGAGAGCGTCGAGGAGTCTCGATCAAGCGAAAGGTACCCCAAGCCGGTCTCGAGGAGAAAGTGCAGACGTTGCTCGATGCCCAGAACCACCTCGCGCATCGCTTCTCCGGCGCCGGCCGTCGCCACCCATTGAGCCGCCAAATCACGCGCGGCCGCGACATCCAACGCCAGAAAATCCGTGAAGCTCAGCGCGGCCTGCGCGAGCGTCAGCTGGACCGCACTGCTTCGTGGGTTGAGCCGCTTCCCGTGACACACGGGGCAAGGCCCGCTCACCAGGTAGGTGCTCAGGCGGGCGCGGAAACCATCACTGTCGGTCTCACGATAGCTTTGCTCCAGATCCGCGATCACTCCCGGAAATGGCATCGCCCGCGCCTCCCGCATGCGTTTGAGTTTAAAGGCGAACTGACGCTCTCCCGCGCCATGCAGCAGGACATTCCGCACGGTTTCCGGCAGTTCCTTCCACGGTTTGTCCGTGTCGAACGGCAGCTGCTCCGCCAGCTGTTTGATCAGCGCATTGTGTTTGATGATGAGGTTCTTTCCGCCAATGCGCCACGCCTTGATCGCCCCCTCCCGGATGGACTTCTCGGGATCTGGCACAATCAGCTCGGGCACGAACCGGGGTCTGCGGCCAAGTCCTCCGCAGGCGCTACAGGCGCCGTCCCCGTGGTTGAACGAAAAGTGGCGCGGTGTGAGTTTCTCGAAAATGTCACCACAAAGCTCGCACGCGAGCGACTGGCTCAGCGACACCTCGCGCCAGGGATCGGCGGCCGCGCGCTGGGCCAGGACCAGGACCCGGTCGCGTCCTTCGCGAAAGGCGAGCTCGAGTGAGTCCGCCAAGCGACTGCGCTGGTCCGCCGTCGCCACGAGGCGATCAATGACGACATCGACTGCGACCTCCGCCACCCCACCCGGAATGAGCTGGGGCTCATCCAAACTGCGCACCACCCCGTCGATCCGCACGCGCTGAAACCCGCGTTGACGCAAACGGGGCAACTCCTCGCGCAAAACGGACGGTTTGGCGCGCAGGACCGGGGCGAGCAACATGACGCGCTCACCGGCGCAGACCGTCAGCAGACGTTGCACATTGTCATCCAACGAACGCTGCACCACCCGTCCCCCATCCTTCGGGCACCGCTGTTCGCCGCACAGGGCCCAGAGCAGCTGGGCGTAGTCGGCGATCTCCGTGGTGGTGGCGATGGTGGACCTGGGCGAGGCTCCCCCCGTCCGTTGTTCAATCGCGAGCACCGGGGACAGGCCGTGGATGAAATCCACATCGGGCCGCTTCAGTTGATCGAGCATCTGGCGAGCCTGGGTCGATAGAGACTCCATGTACTTGCGATAGCCCTCGGCATAGAGGGTATCGAAGGCCAGGGACGATTTACCCGAGCCGGAAGGCCCCGTCACCACCACCAGCTTTCCCCGCGGAATGCGCAGCTCCAGGTTCTTTAGATTGTGCTCCCGTGCGCCCTTGATGTGGAGATGCGTCGCGACCTGCATAGTCAGAACCGACACCGTAACCCGTTTTCGGACGAAGCAAATGGCATTGTGACCAAATCCCCCCGCACCTTTTCCAGACTTGCTCCGTTCCTGCTCGGCGCTAAGGTGCCGCCGGCGAGATTCTTACCCCTACGAGAGTTTCGGCCCACGACGCCGCTTTTGGGTGACGTGTTCTCCCTTTACCCTGAATGAAACGAAACCTGTTCCTCGCACGAATGGCGGCGGTCATTCCCCTTCGTTGCGCGTTGTTTGCGGTTTTTTGCTGCGGGGCCTGTGGCCCGGTCCACGCAGCGTCGTTCAGTCGAGGCGCTCTCAAGGGCAGCTTCGACTCGACGCTCTCCATCGGCGGCATTTACCGCCTGAACAACCCCGACCCGGATTTCTACGGGGTTGCCAATGGCGGTCGCCAGAACTCGGTCAACACGGACGACGGCAACCTGAACTACCGGAAGGGCTGGGCCTCGTGGGTGGCCAAAGGCACGCACGATCTGGAGCTGGAGTACGGCGAGCACCTCGGTGCCTTCGCGCGTGTCACCTACTTCTACGACTTCGTCAATGAGCGCGAAGACCGCGCCCGGGTGGCGCTCAGTCCGGACGCGCTGGACCGGGTGGGCAGCCGGATCGACTACCTCGACTTCTACGGACTTTGGAAAGGGGAGCTGGCGGGTCGCCCGGTCGACCTCCGCTTCGGCCGCCAAGTCCTGAATCTCGGGGAAAGCACCTTCATCCCGAATGGAATTAACGTCGTCAATCCGGTCGACGTATCGAAACTGCGCACGCCCGGGGCGGAATTGCGCGAGGCGCTCCTACCGGTGAACATGCTCAAGGCGAGCGTCAGCCTGACCGAGAACCTCACCGTTGAACCCTTCATGCTGCTGGAATTCCGGCGGATCGAAATCGATCCGGCCGGCAGTTACTTCTCGACCAATGACTTCGCCACCCGGGGCGGATCCAATGTTTACCTCGGTTTCGGAGCGCTCAGCGACCGCACGCCCCTCGGCGCCATTCCGCGCGATCTGGACCGGGAGGGCAATAACTTCAGCCAATACGGCCTCACCGCGCGCCTGCTCGCGCCGGCCCTCAACGACACCGAGTTTGGCTTCTACCTGGCCCGCTATCACAGCCGCCTGCCCGTCATCAGCGCCCGCACCCCGACCGTGCCGGTCAATACCAACCTCACCGGTCCGCTGACGCAGGTGTTTATCCGCGCCGGACTGCCCGAAGCCACCGCCGCCGCCCAGGCCGCCGGTCTTTTCCAGCTCATTGTACTCTCGCAGACCAATCCCGCCGCACTCACCGCGGCGCAACTCGCCACCCTGCAGGCGCCACAGTCCCAGCAGGCCATCGCCGGAGCCCGCCAGATCGCCCTGCTCACCGCTGCGGGCACCGGACGCTACTTCATTGAGTATCCGGAAGACCTGACGATGCTCGGTGTGAGCTTCAACACGGACCTGGCCTCCACGGGCATCTCGTGGCAGGGTGAGGTCTCCTTCAAGCAGGACGTACCCCTGCAAGTGGACGATGTTGAACTGCTGTTCGCGGCCCTTTCCACCCTGGCCCCGCAATTTGGCGCCAACAATCAACTGGGCAACTACCTGGGGCAGTACGGCCGCGAGGTCAGCGGCTTCAAACGGAACGACGTCTGGACCGCCCAGTCCACCGCCACCAAGGTGTTCGGACCGATGCTGGGTGCCAGTCAGCTCACCTTGCTCGGAGAGGTGGGCGGCGTCTGGGTCCCGGACCTGCCCGACAAAAACCAGCTGCGGTTTGACGTGAACGGCACCTTTACGAGCGGCAGCACCGCCGCGATGGTCGGCACCGGCAGCACCCTGCCGGGCACGCCCGAAGATCAGTTTGCCGACTCCTTCTCATGGGGATACCAGGCGCTGGCCCGCCTGGACTACAACAACCTGTTCGCCGGCGTGAACGTGTCGCCTTCGCTGGCCTATGTTCACGATGTTCGCGGCAACACTCCGAATCCCCTCGGAAACTTCATTGAAGGACGCCAGAGCCTCAACCTCGCCGTCGAATTTGTCTGGCAGAACCGCTGGTCCGCGGAAGTGCGCTACGTGAACTTCTTCGGGGCTGGATCTCAAAACCTCCTGGCGGACCGCGACTATGTCGCGACCACCCTGAAATTCTCATTCTGATCCCTCGTTCCGCCATGACTTCCGCACTCTTTCGCTTCACCCCCGCGGTGATCGCCGCCCTGTTCTCCCTCCCGCTGTTCGCCGCACCGAGCGCAGCAGACATCGCCCGCCTTGGCAAGGACCTGACCCCGCTGGGAGCCGAGCGCGCCGGCAACGCGGATGGAACGATTCCCGCCTGGATCGGCGGGATCACGACACCGCCGGCCGGATACAAGCCGGGCGATCACCATCCCGATCCCTACGGGAGCGACGCACCGCTTTTTACCATCAATGCCCGTTCGACCGCGGCGCATGAGGGGAAACTCACCGCCGGCCACCTTGCCCTGTTCAAGGCCTACCCCGACTACACCATGGCGGTCTACCCCTCCCGACGGAGCGCCGCCTACCCCTCCCGCATCTACGAAGCCACCGCCGCCATCGCTTCAACCGCCCGCCTGGCCAACGACGGAGCCAACGTGGAAGGCGCGCTCGTCGGCATTCCATTTCCGCTGCCCTCCACCGGCATCGAGGTGATCTGGAATCACCTGCTTCGTTATCGCGGCGAGGCCGCGGTGCGCATCATCGGACAGGCCGCGCCCCAGCGCAATGGCAGCTTCTCCATCGTCGAATTCGAGGATGAGTTTCTCTTCAACTACACCCGTCCGAATGTCACCGCCGCGGATCTGGACAATGTGCTCCTCTACTTCAAGCAGGCGGTGACCGCTCCCGCCCGCCTCGCCGGCACCATTCTGCTGGTCCATGAAACACTCGATCAGGTGAAGGAGCCTCGTCGCGCCTGGGTTTACAATGCCGGGCAACGGCGCGTGCGCCGGGCCCCGAACATCGCCTACGACGCCCCGGGCACCGCGGCCGACGGCATGCGCACGACCGACCAGTTCGACATGTTCAACGGCGCGCCCGACCGGTACGAATGGAAACTGGTCGGCAAACGCGAGATGATCGTCCCCTACAACAGCTATAAACTCCACAGCGGTTCCGTGAAGTACAAGGACATCCTCAAGCCGCTGCACATCAACCAGGACCTCGCGCGTTATGAGCTGCACCGCGTCTGGGTCGTGGACGCGACCCTCAAGGCGGGATCGAGTCATCTCTATCCGCGGAGGACGTTCTACATTGATGAGGATTCGTGGCAGATCTTGGCGGTCGATCAGTACGACTCCCGCGGACAACTCTGGCGTGTCTCCGAGGCACACTGCATCGTCTATTACGAAGTGCCGCTGTTCTGGAGCACCCTCGAAGTCCATACGGATCTCCTCGCCGGCCGCTACCTGGCGATCGGACTCGATAACGAAGGAAAAACCTACGACTACAGCATCAAGCGGTCTCCCTCGGACTACGTCCCGGACAGTTTGCGCCGCGAAGGAGTGCGTTAGCCGACCGCATGCCGCCTGCCTCTCTGCACTGGACCCGCCTGCTTCCGCAGGGGTTCATCCGGCTTATCCTGCTCCTGGCCTGCGCCACGGCCGCGCCGGCCAACGAGCGGACGTCGCCGCGCATGCTGCTGCTTGACGGCGCGAAGGCGGGCCCGAACCGCGTGGTCGTGGTGGGGGAACGCGGCGCGATTTTCCTCTCCTCCGACAATGGGGAGACGTGGAACGCCGTCCCGAGCGGGACCTCGGAAACCCTGACCGGGGTGGCCTTCTCCGATGACAATCATGGATGGGCGGTCGGGCACGGGGGCATCGTGCTTGCCACTCGAGATGGCGGCTTGTCCTGGCGGCGCGAATTGAAGGACGAGTCGGTGCAAACCTCGTTCCTCGATGTGGTGACGCTGGACGAGCACACGGTCGTGATCGTGGGAGCGTTCGGAGCGATCCGCGCCACCCCTGACAGCGGCATTTCCTGGACCACCCCGGACGTGCCAGACAACGAGCCACACCTGAACCGCATTCTCGTCGATCCCAAGGGCGCGCTCTGGGCCGTGGGCGAGGCTGGGACCGTCCTGACTTCAAAGGACCGGGGCGTCACCTGGTCCTCACTCGCCTCGCCTGAGCCTGCGGTTTCCCTCTATGGGGCCCAGTTTGTGGGATCCGGCGTCCTGTTGGTGCACGGTCTGCGCGGGCACCTCTATCGCATCACCCTCGCCGACAACACCTGGGAGCAAGTCCCGAATGAACATCCGGTCATGCTGTCCGCATCGTGTCGCCTCGCCACGGGTGACATCCTCTTTGCCGGCGCCGCCCGCTGGTTTCTGATCAGCAGTGACGAAGGCAAGACGGTGCGCCGTATCCGCCTTCCCGCCACCACCGCGGTAGCCGAGCTGATCCGCCTGCCCTATCGCCGCGTCCTCGCGCTCGGCGAGGCCGGGGTGACGCTGGTGGACCTGGACGAACGCTCCGCGCCATGAAGACGCTGCTCTCCTCGTTCGAGCAAGTCATCTTCCGGCAGCGCGGGGTGTTCCTCGCCGGATTTCTCGCGCTGACGGCGTTCATGCTCTGGAAGGCGATAGGGCTGCAGGTGGACGCCAGCTTCAACAAATCGCTTCCAAAGGAGCACCCCTACATCCAGACCTTCACGCAGTACCAGTCGGAATTCGGCGGCGCGAACCGCGTTGTAGTCGCCTTGCTCGCCCGGGAAGGCGAGATGTTCACGCCTGAGTTTTTCACCGCCTTGAAGGGGGCAACCGACGAGGTCTTTTTCTGTCCGGGCGTCGATCGCGCGCAGGTGCAGTCACTGTTCACTCCCAACGTCCGCTACATCGAGGTGGTCGAGGACGGCTTAAGTGGAGGAACCGTGATTCCGACCGACTTTGCGGCGACACCCGAGGGTTTTGCGCAGGTGCGGGAGAACATCATCAAGTCCGGTCGCCTCGGGCAATTGGTCGCCAACGACTTTTCCGGCGCCATCGTGAGTGCACAATTGCTGGAAATCGATCCAGCCACCGGAAAAAAACTCGACTACCGGGAGGTCGCCGCCGCGCTCGAAACACGCGTGCGGGACCGTTTCGCGAGTGATTCGATCTCCGTGCACATCATCGGTTTTGCCAAAGTGATGGGCGATGTGGCCGCGGGAGCGCAGGGCGTGCTGCTCTTTTTTGGTTTCTCGTTCGTGGTCACCGCCCTGCTGGTGTGGAACTACGCCGGTCGATGGAAGCTGGCGGCGGCCCCGATTGTTTGTTCGCTGATCGCAGTGGTCTGGCAACTGGGCTGCCTCACGTGGCTGGGCTTTGGCATCGATCCATTGTCCATCCTGGTCCCTTTCCTCGTCTTTGCGATCGGGGTGAGCCACGGAGTGCAGATGGTGCGTGCCTATCGAGAAGAGGTCTTCACCGGCAAGGGGGGCGTCGGCGCGGCCCGTGCCGCCTTCCGTCAATTGCTCGTGCCGGGCGGTTTGGCGCTGGTGACGGATACCATTGGTTTTCTGACGATGCTCGTCATCAAGATCGACACCGTGCGCGAACTGGCCATCACGGCCAGCCTCGGGGTCGGGGTGATCATCATCACCAATCTGTTTCTCCTGCCGATCCTGTTGTCCTACATCCCGCTGCCTCCCGCCTACGCGTCGTGGGTGCGAGGCCGTCGCGCCCAGACCGATCGCTTCTGGGCGCGTTTCTCCGGGGAAATGAAGCCGGGGCCTTCGTTGCTCATCATCGCGGTGACGGTGGCCATCGGCGCCTGGGGGGTGTGGAAATCGAACGAGGTCAAGATCGGAGACCTGCACGCCGGCGTACCCGAGTTGCGGCAGGAGTCCCGGTACAATACCGACACGCGGGCCATCATCAGTCGTTTCAGCATCGGGGTGGACTTGTTGATCGTATTCACCGAGACGATTCCGAATGGCTGCGTCGATCATGAGGTCGTCTCCATGATGGACCGGCTGGAAGGGCATCTCAAAACACTGCCCGGGGTGCAATCGGTCATCAGCATCAGCAGCCTGGCCAAGGGCGTGAATGCCGCCTGGAATGAAGGCGCGTTGAAGTGGAAAATCCTGCCGCGCAATCCGCAGGCGCTGGCCCAGGCGGTGTCCCCGATCGAAACCTCCACGGGGCTGCTGAACAGTGACGGCAGTGTCCTTCCGGTCATGGTCTTTTTGAAGGACCACCGGGCGGAGACACTCGAAGCGACCACCTTGGCCGTCGAAGCCTTCAGCCGCGAGAACCCATCGGAGAAGGTCCGTTTCCGTCTGGCCGGCGGCAATGCAGGAGTCATGGCGGCGACCAACGACGTCGTGGCGGCGGCCCAGACGCCGATCCTGCTCTGGGTCTTCGGCGCGGTGATCGTGCTGTGCCTCGTGGCGTTCCGCTCCGTGCGCGCCACGCTCTGTGTGGTCATCCCTCTCGCCATCGTTTCCTACCTCGCCTACGCCCTGATGGTTTACCTGGAAATCGGGCTCAAGACGTCGACGTTGCCCGTGGTCGCACTGGGCGTCGGAATCGGAGTCGACTACGGTATCTATATTTTTGCCGTTCTCCAGAAGTCACTCGATCGCGGGATCTACTTCGAAGATGCGATGTTCGCCGCCTTCAAAGAAACGGGCAGTGCGGTGGTGTTCACCGGACTGACCCTCGCGATCGGGGTCAGCACCTGGATCTTCTCCGACCTCAAGTTTCAGGCGGACATGGGCATACTCCTGACCTTCATGTTCCTGTTCAACATGCTGGGCGCCATTGTGCTCCTTCCTGCAATGGCGCGCTGGCTGTTCCGCCATCGGGCCGCCCCGCGTGTCGAGCCCCGGAGGCCCGTGCGCCCGGTCAGAAGGCGTTGACCGCTGCAATCACGGTGTCGACCTGTTCGTCGGTCAACTCCGGAAAAATCGGCAGACTGAGGCAGGTCGCCGCCGCCCGCTCGGCGATCGGAAGCCGGCCGGGGCGATACCCGAGGCTGGCATAACAGGTCTGCTCATGCAGGCATTTCGGGTAAATGAGGTCCGTGCCGACCCCTTGCTGAGTGAGGTGCTCGCGCAGGGCATCGCGCCGGGGGTGCCGGAGGGTGAACTGATGAAACACACTCTGCCCGTAGTCGGGCTGGTCCGGCAGTCGCGTATCGGCAAGTCGGATTTCGGCCAGATAGCGGGCGGCGATGGCCCGGCGGCGCGCCGTCCATCCAGCCAGGAGCGGGAGCTTGACGTTGAGCACCGCTCCCTGGAATCCGTCCATGCGGAAATTGAAGCCGACGTAGTCGTGATGATACCGCTTAAGCGAGCCGTGGACCCGCAGCGCCCGGGCGCGGGCGAAAAGGTCGTCGTGCCGGGTGACAAACGCACCCCCTTCGCCGCAGGCTCCGAGGTTTTTCGTCGGATAGAAGCTGAAGGTGCCGCAATCGCCCAGGGCCCCGACCGGCTTGCCGCGATAGGTCGCGCCCACCGCCTGGGCGCAGTCTTCCACCACAAAGAGGCGATGCCGCGCCGCCAGCGCGAGGATTTCATCCATGCGGGCCGGCTGACCAAACAGGTGCACCACCACGATCGCCCGCGTCCGGGAGGTGATCGCCGCCTCGATCCGCGCCGGATCGAGGTTGAACGTGCCCGGTTCGATGTCGACAAACACGGGGGTCGCTCCGACATAACTGATGCCCCAGGCACTGGAGGCAAAGGTGAAGGGGGTCGTGATCACCTCGTCACCCGGCTTCAGCCCCGCCAGGACCGAAGCGACATGCAGGGGTGAGGTGCCACTGTTCATGCCCAGCACGCGAGAGTAGCCGAGCAGGTGACCAAACGCCTTCTCGAACTCCTCCACATCCCGGCCGAGGCAGAAGCGATTGGCGTCGTACGCCGCCGTCAATGCCGCCAGAGCCTGATCACGGATGGCGCGATGCTGGAGCGAGAGGTCGAGAAACGGAACTTTCATGAAGGCGAAAGGCTGGACCGCGTCGAGTCCGGTGGCAATGTCCGACCCTCAATCGCGGCGCCGGGCCAGTCGGGTCACCAAAGACTGGAGGAGCGGCTCCAGACCCGGCGTCTTCGCCTCGAAATCCACGGTCAGACCCGCCTCTTTCAAGGATGCGGTGGTCTGGGGTCCGATGCTGCCGGCCAGGGGACGGCGTGCGTCCGGCTCGAATGCAAGCGCAGCGGACTGCGCGACATAGGAGTCCACCGCGCTGCTGCTCGCGAAGAGAATGGCGTCAGCCCCCTTCCGACGGAAATCCTCCGCCGCCGGATCGGCCGTGAGGTCAGTTTGCTCGGTCCGGTACACCTTGAGCGTATCCACGATCGCCTTGGCTTCTTCCAGTCGGGTTACGATCACGTCGCGATTGAGATTACCGGTCACCACCAGGATCTTGGCGTGATCGAGACTGCCCGTGGCCACCATTTCCTCGGCCAAGGCCTCGGCGGTGGCCTTCTTGGGCTGGCATTCCACCTTGAGGTGGAATGCCTTGACTGCGCGGGCGGTGGCTTCGCCGACACACGCGATCCGCATCAATCCGAGACTGCGGATCTCATCAAAAACCCGGAGAAACTCCTCAAAAAAGTACCGCACGCCGTTCGCACTGCTGAAGACGAGCCAGTCGTAGCCGCCAAGCTCCGGGAAGATGTCAGCCAGGTCGTGGTTGGAGACATCCTTCACGATGTCGATCAGGGGCAACTCGATCACTTCAGCTCCCAGACTCTCCAGACGGACTCGCAGTTCACTCGCCTGCGAACGGGTACGGGTGATTGCCACGCGTCGGCCGAACAGCGGCAGGTGTTCGAACCAGTCGATCTGCTCGTGGCCACGTACCACTTCACCGATCAAAATGATTGCGGGTGAACTCAGTTTTTCGGCTGCCACGCGGTCGGCGAGCGTTGCCACGGTGCCGGCCACGCTGCGTTGCCGTCCGAGCGAAGCCCATTGCACGACTGCCGCCGGCATTGTCCCGGCCATGCCGCCCGCCATGAGCTCGTCGAGGATGTAACGCAGGTGCCCCATGCCCATGTAAATGGCGAGCGTCGCGTGTGGCAGCTGGCTGTAGCGACGCCAGTCGGTCTGCACCTCCGGCTTCTTGGGATCTTCGTGTCCAGTCAGGAGAATGAGCGAAGCGCTGGTGTTGCGCAGGGTCAGCGGAATGCCCGCGTACGCGCCGGCGGCGACGGCCGCCGTGATTCCAGGCACCACCTCAAAGGGGACGCCGTCGGCCGCCAGTCGGCGAACTTCCTCGCCGCCCCGGCCAAACACAAAGGGGTCCCCGCCCTTGAGTCGCACCACCCGCGAACCTTCGCGGGCGTGCTGCACCAGGATGGCCTCAATTTCGTCCTGCGGCCGGGAGTGGAATCCGGCCTTCTTCCCGACATAGATCTTTTTCGCATCCGCCCGGCACCAGTCGAGCAGCTCGGGGTGGACCAGGTAGTCATAGACGAGCACATCCGCCGAGGCGATGAGCTCCTTTGCCCGCAGCGTCACCAGTCCGAGGTCTCCCGGTCCGGCGCCAACCAGATATACAATGCCCGTGGCCATGAGAGAAGGAAGGGGCGCACCAGGCCCGGAGAAACTAGACTTTGAACCCGAAGTGACGCAGCAGTCGCGCCGCCGTGTCATCGGCGGCGGTGAAATCATCCGGACCCAGCGGCAGCGTGCGCAGGCCCACCTCTTCGTGGAAGAAATACAACGAATCCTCGGTGGCATGCACCGCCACCGCCGTGTGACAGCCACCGCCAAGCGCACGCTGAAACGCGCGCTCAAGGGAGACCCGCCGGTGCGTAGCCTCATCAAAGGCCGCCCGCCAGCGGACGCCCTCCCCAGCCCGGCATTGGATGGCGATCGCCGCCTGACCGACGGCCGGCACCATCTCGTTGAGGGCGAAAGGACGGAATTGAAGCCCGGGCCAGCCCGGGATGCCGAGACGCCGGAGGCCGGCCGCCGCGAGGATGGTCGCGTCCGCCACACCCAGTTCGGCGATCTTCTTCAGGCGTGTATCCACATTACCCCGAATCTCGGTGAACTTCGCCTCGGGAAACACCATCGCGAGCTGGAGGCGCCGCCGCGGGCTGCCCGTCGCCACCAGCGCAGGCGAGGACACACCTTCTCGTATCACCAGCATGTCGCGCGGATCTTCGCGCGGCAGGTAGCCGGCAATTTCCAGACCCTCCGGCATGTCTCCCGGCAGATCCTTGGTGCTGTGCACCGCGATGTCCGCCTCGCCCGCCACCAGCGCGTGTTCGAGCTCGGAGGTGAACAAGCCCTTGCCGCCCTTTTTCTCCAGGGACCACTCCGTCTGGCGGTCGCCCGTGGTCACCATCTTGAGCAACTCCGACTCGACGCCCAGGGACGACCGCAACAAAGCGGCCACCTGATTCGATTGCGCGAGCGCAAGCGGGCTCTTGCGCGTGGCGATGACGAGCGGCTTCACAAAATAAGGCCGAAGGGCTGAACGGAGCGTTCGCGCGGCCGGGGTAGTGCCGCCCAATCGCCCAGGTTCAGCCCTTCGGAAGGATTTAGTACGAGGCCTGCACGCCCTTGATGTTCTTCTTCGACATCCAGGGCATCATGCTGCGGAGGTAGAGACCGGTCTTTTCGATCTGGTGCTTCTCACCGGCCTTGAGCAGGCGGTTGTAGTTCTTCAGACCGCCCTTGTACTCCTTGACCCATTCCTTGGTGAATTTGCCGGTCTGGATCTCTTTCAGGATCTTCTTCATCTCCGCCTTGGTCTTCTTACCCACCACGCGGGGGCCGCGAGTGATGTCACCGTACTTGGCCGTCTCCGAAATGGAGAAACGCATGCCGGCGATGCCGCTCTCGTACATGAGGTCACAAATGAGCTTCAGCTCGTGCAGACACTCGAAATAGGCCATCTCGGGCTGGTAACCGGCCTCGACGAGGGTCTCAAATCCCGCCTGCACCAGCGCGCTGGCGCCGCCGCAGAGAACCGCCTGCTCGCCGAACAGATCCGTCTCGGTTTCTTCCTTGAAGGAGGTCTCGAGCACGCCCGCGCGCGTCGAACCGATGCCCTTGGCCCACGCCAACGCGGTCTTCTTGGCCTTCTTGGATTTGTTCTGGGCCACAGCGATCAGCGCCGGCATGCCCTTGCCCTCGGCATAAAGGCGGCGGACCATGTGTCCGGGCCCCTTCGGAGCGACCATGATGCAGTCAACGTCCTTCGGCAGCTTGATCAGGCCGAAGTGGATGCTGAGTCCGTGCGAAAACAGCAGCGTCTTGCCCTTGGAAAGATTGGGCAGGATGTCGCTCTGATAGACATCAGCCTGCTTCATGTCCGGCAGGCCGACCATGATGACGTCGGCGCGCCGCACCGCTTCGGCGGTGTCGACCACCTCGAAACCGTGGTGCTCGGCCACGGCTCGCGATTTAGAACCGGGGTACAGGCCAATGATGACCTTGCAGCCGGAATCCTTCAGGTTCAACGCGTGGGCGTGACCTTGGGAGCCGTAGCCAAGGACGGCGAGGGTCTTGTTCTGGAACACGCCGAGATCGGCGTCTTTGTCGGTGTAGACTTTTGCGGGCATGATGGGAAATGTCTGGGGTTAATCGGGAACGGAACGGTAAACTCAGCGCCGGAGGGCAAGCTGCCCGGTGCGGGCAAGCTCAAGGATGCCGAAGGCTTCCACCAGCTTTAGAAACGCGCTGGTTTTGCCTTCATCACCCGTCACCTCGATGATCAGGGCGTCGTGGGCGACATTGACGACCTTGGCGCGGAAAATGTCGCAAATCTGCATGATCTCCGACCGGGTCCGCGCGTCCGCCTTGATTTTGATCAACAGCAGCTCGCGCACGACCGCCTGCCCCTCAGTGAAGTCGACGACGTCGACCACATTGATCAGTTTGCGCAGCTGTTTCGTCACCATGTCGAGCGACGCGTCGTCTCCCTTGATCACAGCCGTGATCCGGGAGAGCGAGGCGTCATGCGTCGGGGCGACGTTGAGCGAGTCGATGTTGAAGCCGCGCCCGGAGAACATTCCGGAAACGCGGGCCAGCACGCCGAACTTATTTTCGACGAGTACGGAGATCGTGTGTCGCATGGAGGAGGTGGTGATTCGTAAGACCAGACGCTGCGCGGAGGGCCGTCCCGTCCGTGACGCGGCGGAGGGACCGTGCGCCGCTGTTTCGGTTGGGAAACAAACGGCCCGTCTTCACTCTCCACTGCGTCTGGAATGAAGACTGGTGGACGGCGAGGGACTCGAACCCCCGACACCCTCGGTGTAAGCGAGGTGCTCTAACCAACTGAGCTAGCCGTCCAGACAGAACGAGGAGATAAGCGGGCGCGTTACCCCGGAGGCAAGGGTTTATTCCGGGGGGCGGCGACCGCGAGGGGTCGATGCATCACGCCGTCGGAGATTTGGCGGAGAGCGTGCCGCGCTGCGCGAGCAACTCCGCATTCTGCACCGCATTGAGCGCGGCGCCCTTCCAGAGGTTGTCTCCGCTGACCCAGAAGGAGAGACCGTTGTCAAATGCCGTGTCGACCCGGAGGCGGCCCACCCCACACTTCACTTTTTCGGCGAAATCGAGGGGCGTCGGGTATTTGGAGTTTGCCGGATCATCGACCAGCACGGCCCCCGGAAAAGCCGCCACCGCCGCCCGGGCTTCCTGCACATTCACCGGACGCTCAAACTCGGCGCTGACCGAGACCGAATGGGCCCGCACCACCGGCACCCGCACGCAGGTGGCGGAGACCCGCAGGTTCGGCAAACCCATGATCTTGCGGCTCTCCTGCGCCATTTTGCTCTCTTCACCCGTATAGCCGTCCGCCCCAAAGGAATCCACCTGCGGGATGCAGTTGAACGCAATCTGGTAGGGATAGACCTTTCGCGGCAAGGGCTGTCCCGCCACGTGCGCTCGGATCTGGGTGGCGAGCTCCTGCACCGCTTCCGCCCCCGTGCCGGAGACGGATTGGTAGGTCGAGACGAAGATCCGCTTCACGCCAAACTTTACATGTAAAGGCCACAATCCCATCAACATAACAGCCGTCGAGCAATTCGGGTTCGCAATGATGCCGGCGTGTTGCGCCAGGTCCTGCGGATTGATCTCCGGAATGACCAGCGGGACCTTCGGGTCCATGCGCAGGGCCGAACTCTTGTCGATGACCAGACAGCCCGATTTCACCGCATCCGCGGCCAGCGCCCGGGTGACCGAGCCGCCCGCCGCAAAAAAAGCCACGTGAACACCGGCGAAGGCCCCCGTTTTGGCCTCTTCCACCGTGAATTTTTTCCCAGCGTACTCCACGACCTTGCCCGCCGAGCGAGCCGAGGCGAAAAGCCGCAGCGCGCTCATTGGAAAATTCCGTTCGTGCAAGAGCCGGACTAGCTCTTGACCGACTGCGCCCGTGGCGCCGACGATACCGACAACGTAGCGATTAGTATTCACGATGGAGACTCCTATGGAACAGATCACCAAAACCCGTGCGCGCCTCGGTATCAAGCTCGCAGACCGCGTGCTGGTGGTCCGTATTGCAAGCCAGACGCTTCAGCTCTATCGCGGCAACGAACTCCAGGCGAGCTACGCCGTTTCGACCTCCAAGCGACCTCCCTCCAACGAAAAGGGTTCTCTCGGTACCCCTCGGGGACTGCATGAAATCGCCGAGCGCATCGGCGGCGAACAACCCTCCGGCATGGTCTTCCGGGCGCGTTGCCCCACCGGGCGGCATTATTCCGAGTTTGAACCCAGCGAGCTGACCGGTGACGACCTGATCACCAGTCGGATTCTCTGGTTGCGCGGCTTGGAGCCAGGCTACAACGCCGGCGGCGACGTCGATACCTACCGCCGGTACGTTTATCTCCACGGCACCCAGCGCGAAGAACTCATCGGCACCCCGGCCAGCGGCGGTTGCGTGCGCCTGCGCAATGCCGACATCATCGCTCTCTACGATCAAGTCCGCGTCGGCGATTGGGTCTGGATCGGCGACTGAAAGGTCGCCGGCCCGGAGTCGGTCAAATCGTTTTGTTCTGCCCGAACAAAAGTCGGAGTGAATTGATACAGACGACCAGCGTGCTGCCTTCATGAGCGGCCACACCGATCGCCAGGGGCACCGCACCGAAGGCCGTCGCCAGAACCATGATGCCCACCACCCCGAGGGAGATGGTGAGATTCTGGCGGATGATGCGTTTGGCCCGCACGCTGAGCTGGTAAGCGGCGAGGAAGTTTTCAATGCGATCATGCATCAGGATCACTTCCGCCTGCTCGAGCGCGGCATCGCTGCCACGGGCGCCCATGGCCACACTGACATCGGCCGCCGCGAGGCAGGGCGCGTCATTCACCCCGTCCCCAACCATGGCCACGCGTCTTCCGGACTGTCGCAACGCCTGGATCGCGGCCACTTTGTCCTCGGGAGAGAGTCCGGCTTTGACCTCATCCAACCCCAGCTCGCGGGCCACGGTCTCCGCGGCATGGCGGCGATCGCCGGTCAGCATGACGGTCAGGATGCCGCGACGTTTCAGAGCCGCGAGCACGGCGCTGGACTCCGCGCGAATCTGATCTTTCAGCAGCAGGCGACCCACCAAGTCGCGTCCCACCACCCACACCTCGCTGAGATCCGCCGGCGCCGGCGGCAGTTTGCCCGCCCATCCCTCCAGCGGACCGTGCTCCAAGAGCTCGCGACGGCCGAGCAGGGTCATCGACTCGCCCAAGCGGCCTCGCACGCCTTGACCGGTGATGGAGGAGAACTCCTCGATCGGCAGGGCTTTCGCCCCTTGAGCTTTGGCATGCCGTACGATGGCGCGCGCCAGCGGGTGCTGGGAATTCGTTTCGAGCGAGTAGGCCAGGTCGAGCACTTCGGATTCACGTCCGGGCGGAAAACTCTCCACCGCCACGACCGCTAGCTCGCCGGTGGTGAGCGTGCCTGTCTTGTCGAGGGCGACAGCCGTGATATCCGCCAGTTGCTCGATCGCCGCACCACCCCGGAAGAGCACGCCGTGCCGCGCCCCCCAGGCAATGGCCGCGAGCACCGCGGACGGAATGGACAGGACGAGGGCGCAGGGACTGGCCACCACGAGCAACGTCATGGCGCGATAAAAGGCGGAGCGCGTTCCGGGTTCATTGGCAAACGCCGGCAGGTCCAGCACGAGCCACCAGACGAGGAACATCGCCGCGCTGCCGCCGAGTACCGCATAGGTGTAGCCGGTGCCAAATCGATCGGTGAACCGTTCGCTGGGCGCCTTCAGTTTCTGCGCGGTCTTGATCAGGCGAATGATCTTCTGGAGCGTGCTCTCCGCAGGCAGACGGGTCACGGTGAAGTCCACGGCTCCCCAAAGGTTGAGCGTCCCGCTGAACACGGTGTCTCCCACCGCCTTCTCCACCGGGATCGCCTCGCCGGTCAGCGCAGACTCGTCGCTGGCGCTCTTGCCGGTGAGAATGCCGCCGTCGGCCGGAAACGCCTCGCCGGGTCGCACGCGGACGCGGTCGCCAATCATGAGTTTCTCCACGGCGGTGTCATGCTCCTGTCCGGAAGCATCCACGACCGTGGCTCGTTTCGGCGCACTCTTGAGCAGCGCGGACACTTCCCGATGGGTGCGATCCATCGCAAATTCTTCCATCGCGCCCGAGGCCGAGAAGAGGAAGAGCAGCAGGACCGCTTCGTCCCACGCGCCGATCGCCACCGCCCCGGCCGCCACCACAAGCATGAGGAAGTGAATCTCCACCTTTCGGTTTTTCAGATTCTCCCAAGAGTCGATCGCCGCATCCCACGCGCCCGCAATCAACGCACCCAGGGACAGCAGGCGGGGCAGCCAGTCCGGTCCTCCACCCCATCGCTCCAACAAGAACCCCGCTCCGCCCAAGGTGCCGCAGGCTGCAGCAAATCCGGCCAGCATGCGCCACTCGGACTCGTGCTCTCCGGTTTCCACGGGCTCGCGCAATTCGACCTCCTGCCATTTCCACAAGCGGGAGGCGGTCACACAGGTTGGGCCCGTGATTTCGGTGACGCCCCCGTCCTGCCGCAGCGCAAACCCGGCCGGCACGCGCGCCTTTTCCGACAAACGGTCCTCCACCGCCTTTATGGTCGCGGAAAGCGACGCCTCCAACGCGTCGATATCCACGTCACCGAGCGTCGCAAGCGACACGGTGCCGCGGGATCGATCGATGCGCACCCCACCCACATTGGGTTGCGCGCGAAGGAATTCAGCGAGGGTCTCCGTCCAGGACTCACTCATGTCCATAGACTACGCCACTTGCGCCGAAAGGCGACCGCAGATTGCAGTCGCCCCGAGTCAGGCCTGCCTTACAACGACGCTGGCTACGACTCGATCCATGATCGGACTCCGCGACGACACAGACTCCACGCTGCCTCCGCTGCCGCCGCCCTCCCAGGCGCCGGCCGTGGCCGCGCGGTTGTTTGCCGCCGAGGGACTGCTCGCGACCCACCTGCAACTGGAACACCGACCCCAGCAATCGCAGATGGGTCGCTCCGTGGCCGCCGCGCTCGCCGCCGATGACCCTCTTCTCTTCGAGGCAGGCACGGGCGTCGGCAAGTCCCTCGCCTACCTGTTGCCGGGCATTGTCCATGCCATGAGTCAATCGCGGCAGATGATTGTCTCGACGCACACCATTTCGTTGCAGGAGCAGCTGGAAACCAAGGACCTTCCGCTCTGCCGTCGCGTGCTCGCCTCCTCGCCGGAAACGGCTTCGTACGCTGCCTTCAAGAGCTGCGTGCTGATCGGGAAGTCCAACTACCTGTGCACCACGCGTCTGTCGCACGCATTGGCGGAGCGCGCCAGTCTGTTCACCGACGACGACTACAGCGAATTGCAGCGCATTGCTGACTGGGCCGAGTCGACCGACACCGGCGTGCGTCACGATCTGCGTCCGCCGCCACGGCCCGAAGTGTGGGAGATGGTGAGCGCGGACTCGTCATCGTGCTCGCGCAAGCACTGCGACTGCGAGCGTTGCTTTTACCAGCGCGCCCGCTCGCGTCTTCGCGCGGCCCAGGTCATCATCGTCAATCACGCGCTGCTGTTTGCCCTGATCAACGCCGGCGGCGCCCGCGCCCAGGGCGGAGGGGGGGATTCGCGCGGGGTCCTTTTTCCCGACGACTTTGTCGTGCTCGATGAGGCGCACACGGTGCCCGAAGTCGCGAGTGACAACTTTGGCCTGCATCTGAGCAGCTACGGGGTGGACCGCATGCTGAAGTACCTCTTCAACCCGAAGACCAAACGAGGCCTGCTCGCCAAGGTCGCAGGCCGGGAGGTCACGCAACTGGTGCTCGACGGACTCGAGGCATCGCGTCGCTTTTTCGAGGCACTGTCCGCGCACCTGCTGACGCAGCGTCCGCTCGCACGGCTGCGGGAAGCCGGTCCGGTCGAGTCCATGCTGGAGGGTCCCCTCGCGGCTCTGGAACGTGCGATCGCCAAGGTGGCCGATCGCATGGAGGAAGGCCGGCAGCGGGATGAGTACCTCGAACAAAAGCAACGCCTGAAGGCCCTGCAGGCAGGCCTGAACGAGTGGTTGCAGCTGGCCCAGGCGGGACACGTTTACTGGGCCGAGCGCAGCGGCCGGCGGCAGACCATCGTCACATTGCGCAGCGCGCCCATCGACATCGCCCCGGCCTTGCGCGACCACCTTTTTGGCTGCGGCACCAGCGTCATCTGCACGAGCGCGACCCTCGCCGTCGGGGGACAGCTGGAGGTATTCGCCCGACGGATCGGCGCCGAGTCCGCCCGGGCCATCGCGGTGGCCTCCCCCTTTGATTTTGAAGCCAACATGCGGGTCTACGTGGCGGCCGACGTGCCCCTGCCCTCACCGCAGGAGGCACGGCTCGCGCTGGACTGCCTGATCGACTATGTGCGTTTCTGCACCCAGTGCGTGGACGGCGGGACGCTCGTGCTGTTCACCAGCTACTCCGATATGCGCGCGGTGGCCCAGGCCCTCGAGTCCGAGTGGCGGGCCGCGGAGCGACCGTTTCTGATGCAGGGGGAAGCGATGTCCCGGACGGAGTTGTCCAAGGAAATGCGCCGGCTGGGCAACGCGATCCTGTTCGGCACTGAGAGCTTCTGGACCGGAGTCGACATTCCGGGCGACGCGCTCGCGCAGGTGATCGTCACCCGCCTGCCGTTTGATCCACCAACGCATCCCGTGCTGGAGGCGCGCAGCGACGCGATTCGCGAGGCCGGAGGCAATCCCTTCTCGGAACTCACCCTGCCCGAGGCCCTGATCAAGTTCCGCCAGGGCATCGGCCGACTCATCCGCACCACCACCGATCGCGGCCTCATCACCATCCTGGACTCACGGGTGCTCGCCAAGTCCTATGGCCGTCTGTTCCTCGACTCGCTCCCACAGCCGCGCTTCGAACGCATCACGCGGGCTGACCGCGAGGCGAAATTCAAACCGTATCCTCGGTCCGGTGCCGCGTGATCCGTTTTCGATCTCAAAATCTATCTCCCCTCCCATGGATCGCATCGCTCACTTCTCCACCCTCCTCGACCGGAACCCGGCCAACACGCTGTTCCGGTTCAGTCTCGCCCAGGCTCTGCTCGCGGCAGGACGGGGGCCCGAAGCGGAGCCGCACCTGCGCCTGTGCGCCCAGTCGCAGGCCGACTGGATGATTCCGCGCATCGCGCTGGGCAAAGTCCTGCTCGCGCAGGGACGTCGCGCCGAGGCGAAACCGGTGCTGGAGGAGGCGCTGCGTCTCGCCATCGACCAGCACCATGAGGATCCCGAGGCCGAGGTCCGCGCTCTGCTCGCAGAGATGGGGTGAACCCCGAGCGCGGGATTCACCACCGTCCCGCCAGACTCACTGCAGCGTCCGCACTTTGATGCTCCGGAAACTGACGCGATCGCCGTGGTCCTGCAGCAGCAGCCGCGCCTGCGGCGCCAGCCCGAAGTCCACGTTTTTCTCGAACTTGCTCCGGGCCACCAGCGCCTTGTAGAGCGGTGAACCACGGACGTATTCCACGACCTTGATGCCATTCAGCCAGTGCTCTACCCGATTGTCGGGATAGACCACAATCCGGGCGTGCTGCCACTCTCCCACGCGCGGAACTATGGCCAGTCCACCCGGCATCGCTGAACGGGGAATGAGATCGTAAAGCGAGCCCAGCGTGCGATTGCCTCCGGCGCCCATTTTGGCGTCGGGGTGCTTTTCATCGTCCAGCAATTGAAATTCGAGGCCCAGGGCGCCACCGGGACTCTTCTCCACGGCAAAGTACTTGATGCCGCTGTTGGCGCCGGGCGTGAGTTTGAATTCGAGCGCGAGTTCGAAGGCGCCAAACAGCTCCTCGGTCACAATATCGCCGCCGGCCCGCTTTTCCTCCGGCTTGGCCGGGGGTGAAATGGAGAGCTCACCCTTCTCGATGGTCCAGCCACCGGCGGGGAATGTGGTCTGGTTGACACCGCGCCATCCCGCACCCGTCGCCCCATCCCACAGCAGACGCCACCCCTGGGCCTTCTCCACCTCGCTCACGGTGTTGGGGATGAGGTTCCGGACAAAGATTGCATCCGCCGGCGACGGCACGAGATCTGTTGTTTGGATACGCAGGTTGCGCCAGAGGATGCGGCGGCCGGCCTGACCGGGCTGGTTGCCGACGCTGTGCACCTGCAGGGCAAGAAATCCGTTCGGCGTCAGGTGGTCGATCACGTGCGAGACGGGCACGCCATTGATCCAGGTGCGCAGCGACGAACCGATCGCCTCGATGCGCAGCCGGTTCCAGCGCTCCAGCTGGTAAAGATCACGCGCAGCGGGGTTCAGCGTGCCGGGGTAGAGCCAGCCCCTCCGGCCCTCATCATAGATCCCGCCGCTCCACGCCCTGGGCGTGGGATCGATCTCCAGCTGATAGCCGTGCACCCGTCCATTTTGGTAATCCGGCAGGCTCTGGCTGCGGAATTGGACGCCACTGTTGGTGCCTCCCCCTTCCTGGCGCATGTCGCATTCGAAGATGAAATCGCCATAGGTCTTTTCCGTCGCCAAAAAGCTATTGGGCGTACCGGACACCGTGGTGCCCACAATGGCGCCATCGACCACCGCATACGGGGCGACTCCGCCGAGTTGCTTCCAGCCCGTCAGGGTCTTGCCGTCAAAGAGCGACTCCCAGGGGCCGGCGTGCAGGGAGGTGGACGCCAGCAAGGCGCCTCCCAGCAAAAGACCGCGCAGCGTGGCACCGCGCAGACCGAGAACTCGGGACACCAATCGAGAAACAGCACGCATAAGAAGGGGGTGAGGTACGGAAAGGCTTCGGACTTTCCGAAACGCTGTAAACGGGATTCTCCGCCGCCGGATCGCGCGCCCTCCCCCCACCGGGCGAAACGCCGGGCGGGCCGGACTCACCCAAGTCCCTGACGAACAGCAGCCGAGAACGCGGCGAAACTCTCCAGGAGCGGCGTGCCTTCCGCCCCGGTCATGCGAATCAGTGAACGTTCATCCTTAAACCCGCTGCCGGTCACCAGACAGACCACCGTGTCGTCGGCAGTGAGTTCACCGCGCTGCAATGCTTGCGCCACGCCGGTCAGGGCGACGGCGCCAGCGGGCTCGGAAAACAGGCCTTCCTCCCGGGCCATGCGCGCCTGCCAGCTCCAGACGTCATCGTCGGTGACCACATACCCCTGGCCGCCCGAGGCGCGACAGGCCGCGACCGTGGCGTCGCCATCCAAAACCCCGCCCACCTGCAGGCCGCTGATCTGGGTCTTCGACTCGACCGCACGGGCGCGCGTCGCGCCCGAGCGCAGCGGGGTGGCGATCGTATCATTGCCCGCCGGCTGCACGCAGTGCACGCGGGCCGCGGAGCCCCAGCGGGCGAATCCTCGGGCCACCGCAAGGGTCAGACCGCCGGCGCCGGCGGGAGAAAACACGTGCAAGGGTCCGCCGCCGAGTTCATCCGCGATCTCGAATGCGAGGGTCTGGACCCCGGACATGCCCCGGGGCGAAAAGGTGAACGCACTGATTTCGTATCCAGCATTCAACTCCTGGGCCAGCGCACCGAGGCCGCCCATGACGTCGGCGCTGACCGCGGGCGAGGCGCCAAAACTGCGGATGCGGAAGAGTCGGGCTCCATAGGCCGCCATCTGGCGCAACTTGCCTTCGGGTGCTCCTTCCACGATCGCGAGATAACAGGGCAGTCCCGCCCGCGCGCAGTACGCCGCCAGCGCCGCCCCGGTATTGCCGCTGGAGGTGCCGAGGCAGGCCTTCACGCCCCGCGCCATGAGGTGACTGACCGCCGAGGCCGCAAAGCGGTCCTTGTAGGATCCGGTGGGATTGCTGCCCTCGATCTTGAACCAGAGGTTGCGCAGGCCGAGCGCCGGGCCGATGCGCACCGAGCGGACCAAGGGCGTCCCGCCTTCACCCAGAGTGATGGCCGTCGCCGCCGGCGGCGCGTCCCATTTGTCGGCGTGTTTCCAAAGGTGCATGAGGAATCGGGTCGAGGGTTTAGACGTAGGGCCCGTCGGAGCGGGTGACGAATCCGGTGAAAAAGGTGGCACTGACCTCACCGTGCGCCGGCACGGTCAGCACGGTGCCGTTGCGCACCAGCTCGGGAAACGCTCCGACCGGCGAGGTGCTGGGCTGCAGGGTGATGAGCTGGCCGGCGCCCCAGAGCGGATAACGGCAGGGTCCGCCGCCACGGGCCCAGGACCAGGCGATGGGAAAGATCCGGGCGTCCCATTCCATCAAGAATCCAAGGCCAAGGCCTTCGTTCCAAATGCAGCCGCGACCCGACTCAAAATCTGCCAGCTGCACCGAGTGGTCGTGACCGCTCGTGGCGGCGGGCACGACGCTGCAGTCGCGTAGGCGTCCGGTCTCCCGCTCCGGCACCAGGGGCCAGGCGCCCTCATACCCGGACGCCAGCTGGAGCTGCGCGGGGTCGTCCGCCCGGTACACGCGCACGGTGCGCGCCGGAGCAAGCAACCGCGCCCCCTCCACCAGGGGTCCGGCGAACGCCGGATGTTGCAGCCAGGCCACCGGCAGCGCTTCCGGGGCCCGGTTGATCACGGTCTCGGTCCACTCAAGGCGGGAGCTGGACGCGTCAAGGCGCAGTGTGCGCCGGTACCCCAGCGGCGTGCGCACGGACCACCCCAACAGGGTCACCTCGACCCACGTCGGTCCGCGCCCCATGCGCTCCACCGTCCACGGCACGCTGCGGATCTCGCCATGCGTACCGATCGGAGCGCCAAAGTAGTCGGAGGGAAAAAACCCGGTGGGCAGCGACACGTACCAGCTGCCGTCCATCACGTCGAAAAGATCGCTGCACCCCGCCATCGGCTGGTCGAGCACGCGTTTTCGCGGGGGCTGGCCATAGGGGTTGCGCCAGAGGACATCGATCCCGCTCGGCCGGTGCACGTAGCTGACAATCGCCCCACCCTGTTCGGGACAAATCACAATCCGGCAAAGACGGTTTTCGAGGGCGAGGCAGGCGCGACCGGCATCCGTGACCCGTCGGATCACTGGTCTGGTCGCTTTTCCAGTCGCGCGGGGTTGCCGGACCGACGGGCGCGCCTTTGGCTTCGGACCGGATGTTTTGGGTTTGTTTCTCTTCATGGCCGCTTCCTCACTGCCTTCTCATCTCAATTTCTCCCGGCTGACCAAGGGGTTCCACACCCTGCGGTTCTCGACCCGCGGCGCGGGCTTCACGGCCTACGTCTGGCGTGGGGAACCGGGTCCGGTTCTGGTCGTCAATGGTGCGACGCATGGTGACGAGTACGAGGGACCCACCGTGCTGCGTCAATGGACGGAATCCTGGCGCCCATCCGGACTTAAGGGTACGGTGGTCTTCATCCCGGTCCTGAACGAGGCGGCGTTCTACGCGGGCCAGCGCTGCCATCCGGGCGACGGCGGCAACCTCGCCCGGTCTTTTCCCGGTCGCGGCAACGGCCGGGTCAGTCAGCGGCTCGCGTGGTTGTTCGACACACAGGTTTTGTCGCAAGCGCAGCACTACATCGACCTCCACAGCGCGGGCGCCGCGTACCAGCTTTTCCCGTGGGTCGGCTATGTGACGCAGAGCGGGGCGCTGGAGTCGACCCAGCGCGCCATGTCCGCGTGTTTCGACACGTTCTGGTGCTGGTCGGGACCTTACCTGCCGGGCCGGACCCTGAGTGCCGCCTTTGCGCGGGGCGTGGCCGCCATCTACGTCGAATGCCAGGGGGCCGGGGGCGTGGACGCCGGTGACGCCGCCGCGCTCGACCGGGGGTTGCACCACGTGCTCGTGCGGCTCGGCTACGTGCCGGCGCGCGGGCCGCTGAAGCTGAAGCGTCAGGTGGAACGCATCACTCGCGATGTCGACGAGGCACACCTGCAAGTTCACCACCCCGCGCCGCACGACGGCCTCTTTGTACCCTCGATCCAGCTGGCCGCCGCCGTGCGCCGGGGCCAGGTCATCGGCGTGGTCCACGGCCTCGAGGGCGTGGGCGCGTCGGTGGTAAAGGCCGAAAGGGCGGGAAAAGTGGTGCTGTTGCGACGCCAGCGCTCGGTTCGAAAGGGCGACGCGCTCGCCACCCTGGCGCCCATTTGACGTCGGGGTCACGCGAGCAGACCGCCGTCGACCAACCAGGTCACACCGGTCACAAACGCCGCCTTGTCGGAACACAAAAACGCCACGGTTTCGGCCACGTCTGCGGGACGGCCGCGTCCAAGGGGAGTCTGATTGACGACATCGGAAACCACCCCGCGGGAGGTCAACGCGGCATCCACCTGATCGGAGGTCTGGGTCTGAATGTCACCCGGCGCCACCGCCACGACGCGGATGTGATCCGCCGCGAGCTCCTTCGCCATCGACTGCGTGAGCGAGGTCATCGCGGCTTTGGTCGCGGCATAGACCAAGGCTCCCCGCTGGGGACGAAACGCATTGATCGACGAAATGTGAATAATCACACCCCGGCCGGAGGCCCGAAGATGCGGCAGCGCAGCCTGACAGCAGAAGATCAGGCCCGTGATGTTCACGCGCAGGACCTCGTCAACATGGGCGGGCTTAACCGTCTCCAGCGAAGAAATGGCCGCCGGACCGGTGATGGCCGCGTTATTGACCAGCACATCCACGCCGCCCAACGCCTCCGCGGCCCCCTGAATAAATGCCTGACACTTTGCGACATTGCCCAGCTCGAGTGGCAAAGCGACGACGCGATCGCCATACAACTGGAGCAGCGGATCAGCCGCGCCGGGCTTGCGGTAGCCAATGGCCACACGCGCTCCCTGGGCGAGAAAAACCTCAGTGATCGCGCGACCAATGTTGGTGGCGCCGCCGGTCACAATGACGCGAAGTGGCTTCATGATCGAAAACGGGACGTCCCGCCGCTTATCCCCGCTGGCGGCGCGCCACGTAGGCCTCGATGTAGGCTTTGCACTCCGCCGTGAGCGGATAACCGAGAAAACTCGTGGACGTGGAGAACATGCCCATGCACTGCAGGCAATACTTCAGCCCCGTCAACCAGCAGGCGATCGATTCGCCCCCGTAAATTCCGTACAGCATCGCCTTCATGGCCTCATCCTCGGCCTTGGCTTCGGCCAGGCGACCGGCGGCGAAGTGTTCGCCGATCCGGCGCAGATGCGGGGCCGCCACCACCGCGCCACCGAACATGAAACCGTCGTAACCGGCCTCCAGGTATTCGATCGCACAGAATTCATCGCCATTGAACAGCTTCAGGCCGGGCCGCTTGGCGCGGGCAGACAGCGCGATCGCCCGGCGGCTCGGCGCGGCGGAGCTGTCCTTCACAAACTCCACTTTGGGGTGAAGGTATACGCTTTCCAGACGGTCTTCGGCGATGGCCAGGGGCCGGCGCGAACCCAGGTCGTAGATGCCCACCGGCAGAGGACTGATCGTCGACGCCTCCAGGAACAGCCCGGCCACGCGCTCGGGCGTCGCGTTGAGCAAGGTGGGCGGATGCGCAATCACGACGTAATCAGCCCCCGCCGCGGCCATGTCGTTCATATTGTCGCGGATGCGCGGCACCGAGTTATCCGACACCTGGGCGGCAATCTTGATGCGGCCCCGGGCCGCCTTGCTCGCCGCCTCGATCAGGCGGATGCGCTCCCGATTGGCCAGCCACGGGCCTTCGCCACAGGTTCCAGCCATGAACAGACCATGCAGCCCGTCCGCGACGGCCGCCTCGATCATCCGTCCGACAGACGGGACATCCACCTCAAGGGTCGGTGTCAGCGGTGTCGGGGTCGCCGACCAGGATTGCACGGAAATGGGTTGTTTCACAGGGTTCAGAAAGACAAAGCGATCCTCGCCAAAACAGCGAAATCCACTGGTAATACGATATGAGCAGCTCCCGGAGCCCCTTTGACCTGCCCCATCGACTTTCGCTGTCGAGTCAGACGGCAGCGGCAATCCGCAAGGCCATCGAGCAGGGACTGTGGGAGGAATACGTGCCCAGTGAACGTCGTTTGTGCGACGTGTTCAAGGTCAGCCGGCCGACGGTTCGCACCGCGTTGCATGCTCTCGCCCAGGAGGGGTGGTTGGAAATCCGGCAGGGGTGCCGGATCCGGATTTTGCCGCGACGCAAGTCAGCGGCGCCGCCTCGGAGTCGCGTCATTGGCCTGATTTCGGCCGAACCGGTTTCCCAGCTCGCCCATTCGTCGTTCCACGGGATCACGACCTTGCGCGCCACGCTGGCCGATCACGGATTTGTCACGGAAATGCTGGTCTGCCAGGCGAATCGTCCCTCCACGCAACGGCGCAAGATCGAGGCGTTTGTGCAGGAGCACCAGCTGCACGGCTGCGTGTTGATGTCGGTCAGCCGGGAGGTGCAGCTGTGGTTCATGGAACACAAGGTGCCGGCGCTCGTGCTCGGCTCCTGTCATCCTTCGGTCCTGCTGCCTTCGATCGATGTGGATCATCGGTCCGTCTGCCGCCATGCCGTGGGGGTGCTCCTGGGCAAGGGGCACCGGTCCGTTGCCTTGGTCCTGCCGGACACCCAGATGGCCGGAGACCTGGCGAGCGAAACCGGTTTTCTCGAAGGAGTGGGTCGGCATCCGCAAAAGGAAGCGATCGCCGCCGCCGTGATCCGCCACGATGGAACCGCGGCGCACCTCGCGTCGCGTCTCGACCTTCACTTTCGTTCTCCGCATCCACCGACGGCGCTGCTGGTGGTCAAGCCGTGGCATGTCTTTGCCGTGATTCTGTATCTGCTGAAACGCGGGCTGACCATGCCGGACACGGTTTCGCTGATCGCCCGGGATCAGGATCTCCTCTTCAGCACGGTGCAACCGTCGATCTCGCACTATCCCTTCGACGACCATGTGCTCGCCCGCCGGCTCTCGCGTCTCGTGTTGAAGCTGGTGAACGAAGGGAGCTTGCCCGCAGAGCCCCACCTCATCTTTCCTCGTCACTTCCCGGGGGAATCGGTCAAGCCTCCCCACCTGCCCGAATGAACCGTCCCCCCTCCGATGCACCCCGAGCCGCCGTCGGCAACTCGCCCACCCCGCGGACTCGGCTGCTTGCGGTGCTCGATGGGTTCAGCCTGACCTGTGGCCTGGTCGCTCTCGCGGCATTGGTCATACTGATTGGCTGGCCGCTGGACGCCCTCGGGCAGGTGCGGCTGCGCTCGCTCTGCACGTTGGCACTGATGGCGTTCGTGGTGCAGGAGGCGCTTCGCCTGCTGCTGCAAGCCGACAAACGGGCGTACCTGCGAACCCGCTATCTCGAAGTGGCTCTGGCCGTGCTTGTCGCCTTTGAAGTCGCGGCAGGCACCTCCATTGTCGCCTGGCTGGGCAAATACGCCCCGGGACTGCCCGGATCGAATCTCACGCTGCTCTACCTCGCGGCGAGCCAGCTGACGTTGATCGCGGTCGTCGGTTTGCGCATGCTGCGTGAAAATCAGCTTTTCGCCGCGCGGCGTCTCTCGCCGGGCATGGTGTTCCTGCTCAGTTTTGCCCTGTTGATTGGCATTGGCACCCTTCTGCTCAAGACGCCCAAGGCCGGAACGCAGGTTCCACTTTCGTGGATCGACGCCTTGTTCACCGCTACCAGCGCCGCGTGTGTCACGGGTCTGACCTCCGTGGACGTGCCGACCACTTTCTCGCGTCACGGCCAGTGGATCATCCTTGGTCTCATCCAGATTGGCGGACTCGGAGTCATGACGTTGACCTACTTCTTCGCCTACTTTCTCGCGGGCGGCGTTTCCCTGCGCAGTCGCATCGCGCTGCGCGATCTTCTGAGCGAGGAGAATCTTGATCACATCGGCACCGTGCTCGGCGTGGTGGTGGGGTTCACCCTGCTGATCGAACTCGCCGGAGCTTTTCTCATCCACCTGAGCCTGCGCGGCTCGGGACTTCCTCCCGGAGAACTCGTTTTCTTTTCACTGTTTCACGCCATTTCGGCGTTCTGCAACGCAGGGTTCTCGACACTCAGCGCCGGTCTGGCGGACGCCCGGGTGGTCGACCGGACGGGTTTTCTTTCCATCGTCATGATCCTGATCGTGGTGGGGGGGCTGGGATTTCCTGTGCTCAAGAACTTCTGGCTGGTCAGCTACGCTCACCTGACGCGCTGGATCCGCCCCGCCCGTACCCAGAAGCCCCGGCTGAGCACCAATAGTCGCATCGTTTTGACCACCAATGCCGTCCTGATCCTCGGGGGCGCGCTGACCATCGGCTTGACGGAATTCTATTTTGGCTACGGCCAGCGAGCCGGTTCAGCCGTCTTCACCAGTGTGTTTCACTCCATCACCGCGCGGACCGCGGGCTTCAACGTCACGGCGACGGAGAATCTGCTGCCCGCCACAGCGGCGGTGCTGATGGCTCTCATGTTTGTCGGCGGCAGTCCGTCGAGCACGGCCGGAGGCATCAAGACCACGACGCTCGCCGTGGCCTTTCTTTCGCTTCGGCGCATTGTCACCGGTCGCGCCGACATCGAGGCCTTCGGTCGCCGCCTGGAACCACAGATCGCCGATCGGGCGCTTGCCATTGTGCTGCTCTCCATCGCCTTCATTCTTCTGGTGACCGTGCTGCTCTGCACGTTGCATCCGGAGCTCCCGCCGGCCAACCTTGCTTTTGAAGCGGTCAGTGCCGTAAGCACCGTCGGACTGACCCGGGGAGTGACCCTTCAGCTGGGCCCGGCGGCGAAAGTAGTGCTGGTCGTGGCCATGCTTGTGGGCCGCGTGGGTGTGCTCCTGTGCGTGTTTTCGTTTCTCCCCCGGCGTCGAGCCCCGGGCTATCGCCTGCCCCAAACCACCGTCGTGCTTGGCTGATTCCCCGGCCCACGACCCCTTCTCCCATGAAATGCTGCATCATTGGTCTCGGCGTGTTCGGACGTAATCTGGCGCGCTGTCTCTCGCAACTCGGCGCGGATGTACTCGTCGTGGACCGCAAGGACGAGAACATCTCGGCCATCAAGGACGACGTCAGTGCGGCCGTGGTCATGGACTTTGCCGACCCGACACCGCTGGAGTCCCTCCCCATTGCCGAAATGGACGTGGTCGTCGTCGCCATCGGCGACAAGTTTGAGGATTCCATGGCCATCACCGTAAAGGTGCAGGAGCTGGGCGCGCCGCAGATCGTGTGTCGTGTGCTTTCGCCCATGCATGAACGCCTGCTCCGTCTGATGAAAGTCGACCGACTCGTAATTCCTGAAGAATACGCCGCACGCGGTCTCGCCCACTCGCTGCTCATGCGTGGAGTGGTCAATGGCTTCGACATGGGCAGCGGACACGCCATCATCGAGGCCCGGGTTCCGAAACGACTGGCGGGAAAGAACCTCGCCGCAACGTCGAACGAATTTCGCAACGCCGGGGTGCGCCTGATCACGATCAAGCGAATCGAGCGTTCAGCGCTCGCGGGGTTTCTCGCTCCCGCCACCGGGGAGGAACGCCGGACGACACTCGGCGTGGTGGAACTGAATGAGCCGTTTCGTCCGGACGATGTCTTCGTCCTCTTCGGTCGCGAAAAGGGTCTGCGGACCTTCCTTGAGGACGAAGACCTAGGCTGAACTTGAAGTCTGGGCGGCCCGCGCCCGGAGCTCTGCTTCGTATCCCGAGCGCTCCACTTCACGCGCCAGCGCATAATAGAACGCGGGCTTCTTGAAGGGACGCTGCTGCGCGATGAACTCCTTGCGCGCCAGCGCGAGGGCATCGGAGTTGCGACGCAGAAGCGCTGCGTTGATGTCGAGGTACATCGCCGAATTCCACGGAGCCGCATGACGCGGATCCCGGTTGGCCTTAAGCGCGGACGTGATCACCGCCACCGCGGTGGCCGCGACTCCGAGTCGCGAAAGCACCAGCCGGTCGAAGAGCATGCCGGCACCGTTCTCGCGGGCGAAGAGGTGGGCGACCAACGCCGTGCCTCCCCACGCCAGCGCGAGCGAGGTGGAATAACGCGCCAGTGAAAACCAGGGGATGTGCTGGAGCTTCGCATTCGGGATGCAGCGCGAAAACATGCGCGCCACCTCCGCGTGGGGGTACTCCCGTTCCCCGATCAACAAGGGAACATCGGCGGACCGCGTCCAGCGGAGCAGTTCGTGGGTCCGGAAAAAAGTTGCCGGTCCCGCGCCAAAACCCGCGCGATCGAAACGTTCCATTTCATGCGCCCGAATCCGTCCCTCCGCCTGTATTTCCGCCACTAGGGGATTCCGGCCTGCCTCGTCCGCAAAGAACGAACGTTTGCACAGGATGATCTCCGCGCAGGCTTCCTTCGAGAGCGGGGGCGCATGGCGGTTGTCGGCCGATCGACACAACGTGTAGAGGGTGTCCATTCCAGATGGCGAGTTGCGCCGCCCCGAGCCTGCCGGCATCCCCGGCCGGAGCAAGCCTCGGTCGAATCCTCCGCTGGTCTCACCCTCCCGCGTCGTAGACCTCGACCAGCACAATCCCTCCGGTGCTTCCGGATCCGGTGGCATGCACCGTGTAGGCACCGGGCGCGAGGTTCAGCAGCAACGCCGAGTCGCGGGCCCCGGGCTCCAGCGGGAACGCGCCCAGCAGGGCAAAGGCTTCTCCCCCCACTCCGGAGTCGCTCGTCCAATCCTCATTCTGCGCGAGCACGGCAGCACCGTGGTAAACGGCGAGCCGCGGATCGGCCAGCCCGCCCGCCACCCCGAAGCGCGCCAATCCGGGTCCCACCGCCCGCACCAACACACGACGCGGCTCCGTCCCGGCGAGCGCAAAACCAGCGATCAGGGTGTCAGCCCCCGTCCCGGTCCGCGCCCGGGCCGATGCATTGACCAGCCGGCTCGGACCCACCGTTGCCAACCCGTACACCTCGACCAGAGCCACGCCGCCCGTCCCGGTGGCCGGGGTGACATGAGCCGTGTAGCCCCCGATGCCAAGTGCGGAAACCAGCACTGCATCCAGCCCCCCAGGGGGAAGCGGAAACGCCCCAACCTGGGCTGCCGCCACGACTGCTGCCGACGGATCCGCCAGCGCCGGCCAGTTGTCATTGGTCGCGAGCGGACCGGTGACGGCGTGCAGCGACAACACGGGATCCGCCAGCACGCCTGACACGCCGAAACTGCCCAAGGCCGGCCCAACGCCGCGGATCAAGACGCGGTGTTCACCCGTGCCTGCCAGGGCGAATCCGACAATCAACGTTTCCTCCGCCCGACCTGCCTGGGTCCGGACCGACAGGTTCGTCAGGCGCGTGGTCGCCTCAGGGGCCCCGACCACCCGCACCAACGGCGTCGGCGGCCGGCCCATGCCTTCACCGAGGAAGAATCCCGGGTGCGGCGGCTGGTTGTAAGCGACATTCTGCCAGGCTACCGCAAGGCGATACTGCGGATCCTGCATCAGCGTCACCCACCGCCGCTCCGTCGGGATCGGCGTCGTGTAAATGCGGAGTTCGCGACTGTCGGTGGTGCGCCACACCACCTCCTCGCGCCAGTCACCCAGGAGATCGGCCGACAGGGCCGGCGTGGACTTGGTGCCATTGTTCGAGGTGCAATCGGTCGCGGTCACCAGACGGGTTGTCGTCGACGTCAGCCAGTTCCATTTGTCGATCCGGTTGCTGTCGAGGATCTCGCGCAGCAGGTCGCCATCCCACCACACGCCGAAGTTCATCGAGGACGGACGTGACCCGGCCAGCCGGGTGCCATCCACGGTCTGCAATCCACCCGCCGCTCCCCAGCATTCGGCGCCGCGGTGGCGGGGATCGATGTCCATCGCGATCGCCCGACCTGTATCCGTCGTGTTAGGTACAGTAAAGAGCACCGCTCCGGTCCGGGCGTCACGCAGGCTGAGGCCCACGCCGCCATTGTTGTTGATGTCTTCGTGGCAGGCCCAGACCTCCAGACCGGGACGGAGCGGATCGTGATCGGACACATGCAGGGCGTCGCCGTGGTGCAGGCCCGTGGCGTAGAGGCCGCGCCCCGTGTCGTCGATCGCGCAGGAGCCATAGACGATTTCGTCCCGGCCATCCTGGTCGACATCCGCCACCGCCAGGTTGTGGTTGCCTTCGCCGCGATAGGCGGCGTTGCCCGGCGTGCCGTCGTCGCTGTCGAAGGTCCAGCGTCGTGTCAATTGTCCGCCGCGCCAGTCCCAGGCCACGAGGACGGCGCGGGTGTAGTATCCACGACACATGACGAGGCTGGGTCGCTCCCCGTCGAGGTAGGCAACGCAGGCGAGGAACCGGTCGACCCGGTTGCCATAGGTGTCGCCCCAGGCGCCGACATTGCCCCGCCCCGGCAGGTAGTCCGTGGTCGCGAGCGCCCGTCCCGTCAGTCCGTCGAACACCGTCAGGAATTCAGGCCCGGAGAGGATGTACCCGCTGCTGTTGCGATAGTCGGCTGTTGCGCTGCCGATGACGACTCCCGCTCCATCCGTCGTGCCATCGGCGGTCTTGCAGGCAAGCTCTGCCCGGCCGTCGCCGTCGAGATCATAGACCATGAACTGGGTGTAATGCGCTCCGGCGCGGATGTTGCGCCCGAGATCGATCCGCCACAGCCGTGTTCCATTCATGCGATACGCGTCGATCAGCACAGGGCCCGTGTAGCCGGACTGCGAATTGTCCTTTGAGTTCGACGGATCCCATTTCACGACCAGCTCGTACTCACCATCGCCATCCAGATCTCCCGCACTGCAATCGTTGGCGCTGTAGGTGAACGACTCCCCGCTCGGCGTGGTGCCGCCGGCCGGCACCTGCAGTGGCACGGCCAGGTAGGGTGCCGACGCCCCCGCTGCGAGCAGGGAGGCCGGACTGGCCGGGCCCTCGATCCCGGCCACCACGGGCCGCACAAAATAGCTCACCGCCCCGCCCGAGGGTGCGGACGTGTCCACATAGTGGGTGGCCTGCATCAGTGGCGTTCCGGTCAACCGTTCCGCCGGCGCTCCACCCGCCGCGCGGTAGACATGGAACCCCACTCCCTCCGGATCGGTGACCAGCAGCCGCCAACTCACCACCACCGCCCCGCCCGCCGTCGGCCGCAGGACCACCAGCCCTCGCCCCAGTCGTTCAATCTGCCGCGCCGCCTGCAACGAAGCGAGGCCCGGCGCAAAGGCGAGCCAGCCGGCGAGGACAAGGATGAAACACCAAGAACGACGCATGGACCGAAGGGTAAGGGTAAACGAGCCCAGTAACGGTTCGCCGGAAACGCCGCTTTCGCACGTTCTCAGCACCCGGACAGTCTGACCCCGCGCCTTCCCCACTCCAGCTCTCCGTTGTAGGCGGCCTCGCTGAGGCCGCAACGGGACCACCCGCCCGCCCTCCACCCTCGAAGTCCCCGTCGCCACACCCCACTCTGCGGGGTCAACGACCCCGCCTCCAACGGAGGCCTATTCTCCCGTTCAGAAGAAGGTATTGACAGTCCCCCCTTCAAACTGGATTTTGACCCGCTCTGCACGGCGGTCATAGCTCAGTTGGTTAGAGCACCAGATTGTGGATCTGGGGGTCGCGGGTTCGAGTCCCGTTGGCCGCCCCATCTAAACCTCACGCATGGTGAGACTTAAGGTGGACAGGGAGTTGGGTTGCCAGTCCATGCGGCACCCTAAACCAGTATCAGGCAAAGGTTTCCGGCAGTTCGTTCGCAATCTGGAACGGGATCACACCCGTTGACAGGTTGTCGGTTGACTCTGCAGCAACGAACCGGAGCAAAACTGAACAGCGAAGCGGAGGCTGCTTTTCGTCGTATAGTGGGCCCACACGCACGCGCACTTTTCCCGTGTCAAAGTGCGCAGCGGCTAGTTCGCAAGCGGTTTGGCCTCCCGCAACGCGTCCTGCGGCACCCCCGACGCCATCGGACTCGTCAGGCTGCACTCACCAGACGGCGCAACCGCTCAGTGACCTCGTCTCGACGGAGCGCGCCGGAGGCAACGTCCAGCGTGAGCGACTCCCATTCGGGTCCGTCTTTCGCAGGCTTCAGCCCATTCAACTGAAGAAAGACAAGGCAAGCACCCAGCGCTGCTCGCTTGTTTCCGTCTACAAAGGGATGATTGCTGCACAGATAAAAGAGGTAGGCGCCGGCCACATCGATCACATCAGAAAAGGGCGACGCTCCGGCAAAGCTCGCCTGGGGAGCTGCGCCAGCGGACTCCAGCATGCTGCGATCGCGCAGCCCCGAAGAACCACCAAACATCATGATGGCCGCGGCGTGGATCTCTTCCACGATCTCCACCGTGAGATGTAGACAAACGTCAGCGGCACGCTTCACGCCAGTTTCCTCATCGTCGAGGCATACCGGTTCATTGTCTCATTGATCAACGAACTGACTTCCTCCTGCGAAGGCAGGGCGGTGATGGGGCTGATCGTGATCGTCCCCCCGCGATGCACTTCCACGTTCACTTCATCCCCCACTTTGAGACGCGCAAGCTGGAGGAGCGCGGAATCGAAGATGATACCCTGCGAGTTACCGATTTTGGAGATCGTCTTGATCATCATAAAACATTGTATTACGGCTTCTCCAAGGTCAAGCCCGCGACGCCTTCGACCGCCCCGGCGACGCGTTCTACACGACGACCCTGATAGAAGTCTGGCGGACCTCGCCATATCTCCACGACGGCTCCACAGCAACGATTCGTGAAGTCGTGACCTCCCGGAACGCCGGCGATCTGCACGGGCGAACCTCACACCTAAAGCCGGAACCGATCGACGACCTTTTGGAGTACATTCAGTCACTCTAGCCGGTGCCATCCCTGTTCCCTTCAGGAACCGGCCAGATCCCAATCAGGAGTTCGATCTTCAGACAAGGCGCGCCCGCGAGGAGCGGCCCTACATGCGTGCGCAGTGCAGCGTTGCGGGCTCTGCGAGCCCGCCTCCAACGGGCACCTGGACCGGGGTGATTGATCTTGGCGCGTTGCGTCGTTGTGCCTCGCCCGATCTTTCAGCCAGGTCTTGAGGGCGGCACACAGAATGCCGTAGGTCTTGCGAACGACTCCATCATGTCCCGCCTCAATTCCATCGAACTCATCTGGCCCGCCGTCGAGTATTTGCCAGGCTATGTCGCGGCCTTGAAGCGAGGCTGGTCACCCGACAACATCCGCGGCGAAGAAGCCGCCCGCGAGCAGCTGGAGGCCATTGCAAAGGATCCCGGTGGATTTGTGGCCGGCCTGGTGGATCGCGAGGCGAAACAGCCGCCGATTCGCCGGCCCGATGGCAGTTCGTTCCCGCGTCTGCCTGGTTTTATCCGCTGGATCTGGGACGGCGAGTTCTGCGGCTCGATTGGCTTTCGTTGGCAGCCAGGCACAAGCGAGCTGCCTCCCTATGTGCTCGGGCACATTGGCTACGCGGTCGTTCCTTGGAAACGCAACCTGGGATATGCCACGCAGGCGCTCCGAGAGACACTTCCGCTCGCCCGGGCAGAAGGTCTCGACTGGGTCGACCTCACCACGGATGAGACAAACTCAGCGTCCATCCGCGTGATTGAAGCCAACGGCGGGAAGCGGGTGGAGCACTTCATGAAGCCCGCCGTTTACGGTGGCCAAGCTTCGCTTCGTTACCGCATCACCCTTTGACGCCCGCCGGCGTTCAGACGCGCCATCCAGGAGAGCGTCTTGCTGGTCCCTGTTGTAGGCGGCCTCGCCGAGGCCGCGCACGCGTGGTAGCTGAACGGGACGCAGCTGTTCCGTTTGGAATGGAACAAGATTCGGTGGAGGGCGTCGCTCCGTCGACGCCGGGGGACGATCAACGAATCCCCACGCCCGACCGTTTTACCGGCCGCCACGCGCCACCGGTGCCGACGGAGCGGCGCCCTCCATCGTAGGTAAGCGGTGGCTTCGACCTCGGCGCGGGAATTTCTCTCGGCCCCTCTCCAGAGGCAAAGAATCGCACGGCTCGTGTTTGCTCGGCAACTACTCCGCCGCGGCCCGACGGCGCGCTCTCCGTTCAAGGAGCGCCTCAAACCGGCGCCGGTGCAATGCACCGTCGAGTACGTCATAGTGCTGCGGCACCATGAATCGCGCTCCGATCGCCCGGGCTTTTTCCAGGCTTGCCGGTATCAACTCCGGCGCACTGTTTAGGATCGGCGGAGGGAGATGTACCTTGAAAAAATAGCTGGCAAACAGGTCCCCCGTGAAGAGCACGTCGTGTCGGGCGCTGTAAAATCCGCAGTGCCCGAGCGTATGTCCAGGCAGATGGACGACCCGTAGCCCGCCCCACCAGGGCAACTCGTCCCCATCCGCGAGGGTGACATCAATTTTCACCGCCGCTCCCACGCCCAACAGGGCCCGCCCCGCCCGCTCCAGCCGCCCGCACCAGCGGTTGATTCCACGATACGGGAATGTGCCGTCGATATGCGCCTGCTCCGCGGCATGGGCATAAATCGGTGCGCCGCTCCACGCCTTCGCCCAAGCCAGGTTGCCCGCATGATCGAGATGTCCGTGCGTCAGG
>JAEUGY010000036.1 GCA_016794625.1 Opitutaceae bacterium | reverse complement strand
CGTCCCTTAAAGTCATGCGGCCTCAGCGAGGCCACCTCCAACGGGCACCCGCAGGGTTCTCTCCTGGAGGGCGCCGCTCCGTCGGCGCCGGTTGCGCGTCGCGATGACCAAAACGGTCGGGCGAAGCGGTGCGAGGACCGTCCCCCGGCGTCGACGGAGCGACGCCCTCCATCCGAGCGCAATTCCAATCGAGACGGGGCATTGGGCGTCCCTTAAAGTCATGCGGCCTCAGCGAGGCCACCTCCAACGGGCACCCGCAGGGTTCTCTCCTGGAGGGCGCCGCTCCGTCGGCGCCGGTTGCGCGTCGCGATGACCAAAACGGTCGGGCGACTTCGATCGGCCGCGGCCCTACGGACCGGCGGGGCGCTCCAGAATCTGGCCGTCGTCCAGCAGGCGGGCTCGCAGCTTTGCGTAGGGGACGTCCTGCACCGCGCTGTCTTGTTCCAACGCGAACACGGCGGCGGTTGCCGCCGACTGGCCAAGGATCATGAAAACGGGTTCCATGCGGATCGATCCGTAGGCGATGTGTGAACTGGAAACGCAGACGGGAACGAGGAGATTCTCGCACTCGGCCTTTTTCGGCACGAGCGAACCGTAGGCAATCGAGTAGGGCCCCGGGGTCGGCACCCCAATGTCACCTTCGTTCTGCACGTAGCCCTCGGGCGTGATGTAGCGCTGCGTATTGTGGGAGTCGATGGTGTAGGAGCCCATGCCCACGGAGTCGGGGGTGGGACGGCGCTGAAGGAGTTCGTTTTCCGTCATGACGTAGGTGCCGATCATGCGACGAGCTTCGCGTACGTAGAGCTGGTGCGGCCAGTGTCCATTGTCCTTGAATTCGTCCCGGGCGAGCCCCCAGCGCTGCATGGCCTCCCGGGGACCGGCCGGCACGCGTGGATCGTTGGCGATGAAGTAGAACCAGCCCTGCTGGTAGGTGATGTGCTCGCGGATGATCTCGCGGCGGCGCTCGTAGCTGGCGTTGGGGTAGTCGTAGTTGAAACCGATGTTGTCCGTGCTCATCGGCCCGTGGTTGTTCGTATCCGTTTTTCGGTTCGGCAGGGGATCGAACTTGCCGAAGGTCTCCTTCCACCCGGCCTGGTAGATCCGGAGGAGCAGTTCATACTGCGCGGGGTCATATCCCTCCGGCTTGGGGAATGGGACCCGGTTTTCGGGCACGTTCGTCAAGCAGAGGCGGAAGCAGTAGGCTTGGATGCGCGAGTCGGCCGCGCCGTAGTCCCCGGGAGGTTCGGAGCTGATGCGAGGGAGCAGGCCACTGGCGGGATCGCCGGGCGTGCGGTAGGGACTGATTTTTTCGGCCAGCACGCCAAAGTGATGGCGATGATGGAGCACTCCGGTCTGAACGCCGGCCCACGCCTCGCCGTACTGGGCCTTGCCCTCGCGGCCGACGTGGAAGGAGACGCCCGCCGCCGCCATCAGATCGCCCTCGTAGGTGGCGTCGATGAACATCCGGCCGGAGTAGGACGCGCCCGAAAGCATGCGGATTTCCGTGATGCGCCCGTCCGCGTTCCGGGTTACCCCGCGCTCCCGGTCGAGCCATTCATCGCGTCGCACGGGAATCTGGTATTCCCGAACCCAGTCTTCGAACACGCCTTCGGCCACATGCGGTTCAAAGTTCCAGGCGGATTGGGTCGCATCATCGAACGCCGTCTTCGTCCGAGCGTTTCCCCGGTACTCCGCGGCCGGCTGCCAGCGCCAGGCTTCGGGATTCTGGTAGTGGCGCCAGACGCGCTGGTAGAATTCCCGGGCCAGACCGCCGATGGCCCGTTTGTCCCCGGAGTCCGTCCAGCCCAGCCCGCCGGCGGTCAGTCCGCCCAAATGGCGATCCGGACCGACAATGATCACGGACTTTCCCATGCGTTTGACCTGCACCGCCGCAGTCATGCCCGCGGACGTGGCACCGTAGATCACGACGTCGTAGGACGCGGCACTCACGGTGGAAATCAATCCGGCCAGCCAGACGGTGAGCAGACGCAGGGTAAGGGTCATGGGGAAGGGGAATGGGGTTGAACGAAAGAGGAGAAGCGCGCCGTCACGCAGTCGAGCGCAGCGGGCGCGGCCGGGCGACGGGTGGGGTCGCGGCTGAACCGATCCGGTCGGAGAACGGTCAGCGTTCGCCCGCGGCAAACATGAGCGAGCGACGGAGGGCCTCCATGGCCTCCAGCTCCTCCGCGCGACGCACCCCGTCGGCGTTGACCACCCGTTCGGCCAGCTGCAGCGCGATCAGCTTGGCCTGGTTTCCAAGCCGTGCGTTCAAATCCTCCAGAAAGGAGGCGCGCGCGTAAGGATCGGACAAGGCCAGCCGGACCATGCCCGTCGATTTCCCTTCGTAGTACTCGTAGGACACTTTGGGGTCCCAGTCGAACTTCCGGGCGGCGGCCTCGATCAGGTCGTCTTCGGTCGTGGCAATATGCTTGTCTGCATACATGCAGTAGTGAAGCACGTCCACGATCGCCTCACGCTCAGCCTGGGTCAGGCCATCGTCCGGCTGGCTGGACAGTCGAAACAAGGAACGGAAGGACATGATGAGAATCCTTTCCGGACCCGCGCGCCGGGGGCAACCCCATTTCGGGCCTGGCGAGGGCGAAAACACGCATCCTGTCGCGACGGTGGAATGCACGCTCGCTTTCAGGCGAGGAAACCCTTTGCGTGAGAACGGTGGGCCGCCACCCCGCAGGCCGGCCCTGGATTACTCCCTCTGTTTCCGATGATGACGTTGTCCCGTTTCCTCGTGTTCGTGTTCGCCGCTTGTGCCGCCGCCAGTTTGGGGGCGGCCGATCGAAAGCTCGTGATGATTGCCGGTCCGGTCAGCCATCCGCCCCTGATGCATGAGTTCCGGGCGGGCTCCATGCTCTTACAGAAGCGCCTGGTGCATGTACCGGGGTTGAAGACCTTGCTGATCACGAACGGCTGGCCGACCAAGGTGGTCGATGGACAGACCGTGGACGACAACAGTGTGTTCGAAGGCGCGGACGCGGTCTTCATCTACTCGGACGGCGGAGGCAAGCACCTCGCCGTGCAGAACAATCGCCTCGAGGTCCTGCGCGGTCTCATGAAAAAGGGCGTCGGTTTTGGCTGTGCGCATTACGCGGTTGAGGTGTTGCCCATGACTGGCGGTGTGGAGTGGAAGGAATGGATCGGCGGTCACTATGAGACCGCTTTTTCCTGCAATCCCATTTGGGAGGCCGAGTACAAGGAACTGCCGAACCATCCGATCACCCGGGGAGTGAAGCCGTTCAAGACCAAGGACGAGTGGTATTTCAACATGCGTTTCCGCGATGGCAAAAAGGGCGTGTCCGACATCCTGGTGGCCACGCCTTCGGATGCGGTTCGTGACGGTCCCTATGTGCATCCGAAAGGCCCTTATCCGCACATTCAGGCGGCGAAAGGGCGTCCCGAGACCATGATGTGGGCGGTGGAACGGCCGGACGGCGGCCGGGGTTTCGGTTTCACCGGAGGTCATTTTCATCTGAACTGGCAGAACAACGACCAACGCCGGCTGATCCTCAACGCCTTGGTGTGGCTGGCCAAAGTGGATGTGCCGCTCCAGGGAATTGATTCGGCGGAGGTCAGCGACGAGGAGATCTACCAAAACCTCGACGAAAAGAAGCCGCGGAATCCTGCGCCGGCTCCGGCCGCGGCCGCGCCGGCCAAATCATCGCCCTAGAGGCGGCGGATTCGGTGTTTCCGGTCCGGCCGGGTGCATTTTCGGTGGTTCCGGGAACAAGGTTTGCCATCGGCGAGGTTCCGGAGTTAGTTGAATCACGTTCATGTCCCATTCGCCCAATCCGCCCGCGGCGGAGCACGAGGAATTCTCGCTCCCGCTTTTTGCCTTCACTGTTCTGGCGACCCTCGGAGGGTTGTTTGCGCTGCTCTACTGGCTGGCGCCGGACACCTGGAACCAGCAGTTCGTCGCCCCGATCGGCCTCGGGGTGGCCGCGTTTTTGATCATCAGCCTGGTCAACGCCTACCTGGAGTATTTTTTCCATCGTTACGTCCTGCACCTGCCGGCGATTCCCTTCCTGCGCCGGCTGTACCGGCAGCACACGCTGCACCATTCCTTGACGCGCATCGGCAAGCGCACGACGCGCGGGGGGCGCGGGCTTCTCTACATCGAGAACAAGTTTCCCATCATCGAACCCGAGCAGGGTGAGGCCTCTTTCTTCCCCTGGTACTCGCTGGCCGTGTTTGCCGGGGTCATGACCCCGCTGCTGATGCTGCTGCAGTGGTTGTTCCCGGCGTTTCCCTGGTTCGTCGCGGGGTTTCTCGCGCTGGCGACGTCGATCACCCTCTACGAGGTGCTCCACGCGATCAACCACTGGTCGATGGACACCTGGGAGCCGCTGGTGGAGCACAAGCGCTGGGGCTGGTTCTGGCAGCCGGTGTACGGCTTCCATCTGCGCCATCACGCGGTGATCGACTGCAACGAGTCGATTTCCGGCTTCTTCGGTCTGCCGGTGGCGGACTGGACGCTCGGGACCTGCGTGATCCCCAAGACCCTTTATGCCGACGGCGAGGAGTGGACCCAGGACAAATTCGTCAGTCCGCAGCCTGTCGGTTTGATCCGCTGGCTCGATCGTCAGGCCGTGGCGGTGGTGGAACGCCGGCGCGCGCTCGCCAGCGAAACGACGCCGGTTCCTCGGCGCGACTACACCCGCGGCGAGCGCATTGCCTCGTGGACCACGCATGGAGTGGGACTCGCCGCGAGCGTGGCCGGGCTGACCCTTCTGATCGTGCTTTCCAGCCTGCGCGGCAGTGCGTGGCATGTGGCGGGGTCGACCGTGTTCGGGGTCAGTCTGCTGCTCCTCTATGTGGCGTACACCCGCTACTACCTGCGGCGCAGCGTCGTGTCGGCGCAGGTCGGCCGCCGTCTGGTGAATGCCGCCCTCTTTCTCCTGGCCGCGGGCACGCTGACGCCCTTCCTGCTCTCCCGTCAGCCGGGCACCTGGGGTTGGACCTGGTTCTCCGCGGTGTGGGCGCTCGGGGTCGCCGGCGCGTTGGCGCAGTTCTGGGCGGGTGAACGTCGTTCCCAATGGACGACGGGGTTGGCGCTGCTGTGCGCGCTCGCCGTGGCCGGCGCCGCGTTCAAACCGCTGCTCACCACCATTCCGCTGGGCGGCTGGCTGCTGCTGCTGGGCGGCGCGGTGTCGTACGGCATTGGGCTGCTCTTTTTCCGTTGGTATTCACTGCGCTACCACCAGGCGGTCTGGAATGCCTTCATGGTCGGCGGCAGCACGTGCCACGTGCTGGCCGTGCTGTTGTTTGTCCTGCCCCGCCAGGGCATGTAAGCCGGCCACCGGCGGAGGATCAGAAGAGGCTGTCCGAGGCCCCCAGCGTGGGGTCGAGGCTCCATCGCTTGATCTCGCCGGCGAAACCGTCGGCGACCTGCTCGCTCCAAAGCGTGCCGTCGGCGGCGGTTCCGGCGGGGGCGTCGCCCATGATCCCGCTGGGCGAGATGTCCTGCGAGGCCCAGGCGTAGGTCGCGGGCGCGTTTTCCGGACGCAACTCACCCGGGTCGTGGATCGAAGCGGGATAATGGCACACCGCCCACTCAGGTTTGGTGTGCGCCGGGGCCAGCGCCAGCAGGGCGGAGGTTTCCCACTGATTGGCGTGGAATCCGTAGGTCAACTCCTGCGGGGTGAGATCGAAGCTGATCTGGGGACGCAGATAACCGGCGCGCAGGCCGAGCTGGGCGCGGATCTCGCGCAGGGTGTAGGTGACGACCGACGTGTTGCCTCCGTGGGTGTTCAGGATCACCATGACCCCAAATCCCCAGGCCTTGAGCTGGCGGGCGATGGCGAAAAGCTGAAGTCGCAGCAGGTCTTTGGAGATGATGAGGGTGCCGGGAAACCCGACGTGCTCATTGCTCTTGCCGATCGTGATGGGTGGGGCGACGTAGAAGGACACCTCCGGTCCGAGCCGTTCCGCGGCGCGGGTCACCCAGACTTGTCCGAGGAAGGAGTCCACCGCCACGGGCAGGTGCGGACCATGCTGTTCAATCGCGCCCGTCGCAATGACTACGGGTGCCCAGGCCTTGTCCGGCAGGGCCGCGATCTGGCTCGCTGTCAGGGCGGGCAGATAACGGGAACGATAACGAGGAAAAGGGTCCGGGAGGCTCATGGTTGCATGTGCGGCGTGATCCGACCGCCATTGGGCAGCGGCGGACGGGCCGCGATTTCACTGAACAGGGAAGCGAGGTGAGAGGCCGCTTGCTCCAGAATCGTCGCCGCTTCCGGACTGGTGGCCCCCGGGCGAAGTCCATCCAAGAGCTGCTGCAGGCGTGACCGGTCTTTCGCCCGATCGGCGCGGAAATCGAGTCCGAGGGCGCTCAGGTTGACGCAGAACATCTGGAGACCGCGCTCGATGCGCAGATCGCGGGCGGCGGCGTCGACGATTTCCTCGTTCCACGGACTGGCGTTGAAGAAAACGACGCGCGTAAACCCGGCCGCCTGGATCGACGCGCAGGCATCGCTTAAGAAGGCATGGGCCGTGGGGGCATCGACCGCGAACGCGGAACGCGGCCCCGGGCCCCCGACAAACCGCAGCGGCGGAATGACCAGCAGGCGAACCCGGGGATCGCGGCGGCGGGACGCCTCGGCCAGCACCGGCATCAAGACGGTTTCCTCCGCGTCCAAGGCATGACCCAGTTCCCAATCGCAGAAGCCAGCGATCGGCACCACGACCAGCACCTCGGCCTTGCCTTCCAGCCGGGCAAACTCCGCCCACGTCAGCCAGGGCCAGAAGGTGGCGGGGTCGGCAACACAAAGGGGAATCGGTGCTTCGGGAAGAGTCATGATGGAGGTGGCGACCGCCCCGTAGCACCTCGAGCGCCAGTTTTCGGCTCCTGCCTCGGTTGGTTGCGGGCCGGCGGCCAAACCGGGCTGTCGTGCTGAAAATTCTCTGAAATCACCATCCGGTGGCGACGAGCGAGGTCGGGCTCTCCGGTCGACGCCGGTGGTCATTTTTTTTGGACACGTGGGTCGCGGAGGCACGAAATTCGGGTCCCACCGAGGTCGTTTTGCTCACTTTTCACCAAATTCGCCGGTGCCCGCCAAGTTGGCCCGATTGAGGCTTCATTGAGGGTATGTTATCGCGCGACAGGAACCCTGCACCCTCGGCCCGCAAACCCATTCGCATTGGTTTGAGCTGCTGGAGGTGGGAATGGGGTCGCTACCGCTCACTTCTCCGCCTGGCGCAGTCCGTCGGCGTGACGTTGGAGCTGCGGCAGACCTGCCGTGGCTTGCGCCGCGACATTGAGGGCGAAGTCTCCGGGCGCAATGTGGACCGCTTTATCGCCGAATTTGCCCGGAATAGCTGACCGAGGCGCGGGCCGGCTCAGGAAGTGCCCAGATTTCCCAGGGTCGTGAAGTAGGAGGCAAAGAAGGTCAGGATCCGGAACGCGATCCAGACCACGATGATCCCGAGCAACAGGACGGGATAAACCACACTGACCCGGTTGAGCCGGCCCAGGGCGTCATTGTCAAAAACCGCGGCGAGGCGCAGCAGGGACTCGGGAAGCGTTCCGGTGGATTGGCCGGTTTCGTAAAAACGTGCAAACGCTGCGGGAAAGCAGCGATGGCCCCGCACCACGGCGCTTGGACTGCCCCCTCGTTCCGCGGTGGTCCCGATCGTCAAGGCGGCGGATCGCAGCTCTGGAGAGGAGGTGAGCACTCCCGCCACCTGCCAGGCCCGGTCAATGCGTACGCCGGCCTCCAGCAGCAGACCCAGGCCAAACGTGAGGTCGGCGAGGGAACGGGTGCGCACGTAGTCCCGCCACAGGGGAAGGATCGAGGACAGTCGAAATCCCAGGGTCCCTCCGCGGGTGGCGAGTGTCGCCACAAGCCCCAGGCCCAGCCAGATCGGAACCAGCAACTGGGCGACGGCCCCGCCATAGGTCCAGGCGTTGAACTGAAATCCGGTGTCCATCGACACCTGTTGGAGCAGCGGGAAGAGAAAGGCGCCCAGGTGCAGCAGCAGCGTGGGGTAGACTGCGCTCAGCAACAGCCGCGTGCGATGCGCGTGGAGTTGGCGGTGACGCTCCGTCAGGTACCGGAGGATACGCGGGAGGGCGCCCGCCTCGGCGGCGGCGGAGAGGAAGAGGACATCCTCCGCCGGCAAGCCGGTCCCGGGCACACGCAGGGCATCGTCGAGGGTCCCGCCTGCTTCGATCGCATCCGCCATGGCGCGCAGCGATCGGGGCGACGGACCCGGTCCTTCGGATTCGCGCAACGCCGTGACCAGAGTCTGCCCCGCCTCCAGGCGGTGCGTCATCACCTCGTACCAGGTCGAGAGCGAGCGATGTCCAAGTGCCACGGTCCGGGACATTGGGACCCGGCCCGGCAAAGGCAAAGCCGGAGGGGCCGGGTCGGAGCAGGGCCTCCGGCGATCGAAAAGGGTGCAAGCGATCCGAAACCGAAGCGACCTACTGAAGTTTGAAGTCCAACGGGAGTGAGGCCCGGACCACCACGGGTCGGCCCGCTTGCAGGGGGACTTCGAACAGCCATTTGGAAACGCTCTGCACCGCGGCGTAACCAAAGGGCTCTTCGCTCGCGGACACGACCCGCGGCAGGCGAACGCGCCCTTCCTGGTCGATCAGGAACTCGATCATGGCCTTGCCGGCGCGCGCTTCGGTCCCTCGCGGGAACTCCACCGGGCGGCGGGCGATCGGCTTCAGCGGGCCATCGAGTTCACTAAGCCGGAGAATCTGTTCGGGGTGCTTTTTCTCCATACGCAGCATCCACATGTCCTCGGAGTTGACGATCTGCTGGCGGCCGAAGCGTTCAAAGGACTGCGAGAAACGCAATGAGGCCCGCGTGGGGGTTCCGGCGAGCAGCGCGGGTTCAAAGACGAAGTGCTCGAGCGAGGCCTTCAGGGCGAATCCGAACTCGGGCTTCGTGGCCGATACCACCTGCGCGAAGACGACCTTGCCTTCGGGGCTGATCACAATCTGGACCTCTGCCTGTCCGCTCTCGTCGTCGCGCAGGGCCGCGTAGGGATAGACGGGCAGCACGGTGTGCACCGGGCGGGGCGCCGTATCATAGCGGTATCCTTCCGGCAATGACATGGGGTCGACCTTCCGGGTGATGCGGAGAGGGCCGTCGCCTCCTTCGCGTTCACCCTCGATCTGAAAGATCACCGGCACCTGCATCCTCGTCGTGGTCGGCACCCCGTCCGCGAGGCCGGGCTCGAAGCGCCAGCGGCGCACGGCTTCAATCGCAGCGTCGTCAAACGACGGATTGAGGGAGCGAGTCACGTGGCAGTTTCGCACGCGTCCCTCGATGTCCACTTCAAACGCGACGTTCACCTCGCCGCGGAGTCCGCTTGCCCGCATGAGCAGGGGATAGACGGGCTCGCTCTGCGTCAGGACCCGGGGCGGGGTGCGCTTCTTGCCGTCGGAACCGTCGCGGGAATGCGTGACCACGACAAAGGGCACTCGCAGGATGCTGGGAACCGGCTGGCCGTTCTCCCGTGCCGGCTCGAACCGCCAGCGTCGCGCGGTGGCGAGCAGGGGTCTGGTCAGTTCGGCGGGGGCCTGCGTGATCGCGGTGGCCTGACCCGCTTCGTTGATGGTGACATCGGCCATGATCACCTCGTCCGCGATGCTGGTCTCCTTCGGCGTGTCTTTGGGGGCCAGGCGGTTCAGGTAAGCGGCGTCCAGCAGACGGGCCGGGCGGTCCGGGGCGGCGGGCGCGGCGTTCGCCGGGTTGAAGAGCACGGCCAGGCGAATGGAGGAGATGACGGCTTTGCCCTCACGTTGGGCTGGCGTGAAGCGCCACTGGCGGGAGGCGTCGCCTACGGTTCGTTCGAGGAGGTCCAGGGGAGATCGGACGTTCCAGCTGAGTCGCTTGCCCTTGGCGTCCAGGATTCCTTCGATGATGGCGTAGGTGGGCGTGGTCATTGCCTTGAGCTCGGCTGGAAATGGGATCTCCAGCTTGTCCTTGGTCGTAGGAAGCACGTCCGGGGGATCCACCAGGCTGGCCCACGCCACGGGTCCCACGATCACGTCCTGCGCGCGCGTGTCGGGCAGCATGAGCCAGAGGGCCAGCGCCGCGAGGCAGCGCGCCAGGGGACCGTATCGTCCAGCCAGAAACGAGCGGGTATGGCAGGTGTTGGGAGTGGGAACGGAGGCGAGCGTTCGTGCGTGCACGAACGCACGCTGCGCGCGGGCAGGGGGTCAGGTCAATCGCAGGTTGAGGGCATCAGCACTCGATTCTCGGGTGGAGGGTCGCCGGGTGGTCCAAGGGGAGCCGGAAACCGGGGGAGGGCGGTCGATGGGAATTGCCATCGACAAACGGTGCCCGTCTCCAAGCATGGTCCCTCCCATGGGACCGCTCGACCATCTCTTTGCGCGCAATCGGGCCTGGGCCGACAGCATTCGGGCTCAGGATCCGGATTTTTTCGTCAAGCTGTCCCGGCAGCAGTCGCCGGAGTACCTGTGGATCGGCTGTTCGGACAGTCGCGTGCCGGCGAATGAAATCGTCGATCTGCTTCCGGGCGAACTGTTCGTGCATCGCAACATCGCCAACGTGGTGGTGCACACGGACCTCAACTGTCTGTCGGTCATGCAGTTTGCGATCGATGTGCTCAAGGTGAAGCACGTCATCGTCTGCGGTCACTATGGCTGCAGTGGTGTGCGCGCGGCCTTGCGGTGCGACCGGATCGGTCTGGCGGACAACTGGCTGCGGCACATCCAGGATGTGTCGGAAAAGCACAAGGGCTGTGTGCATGCGGTCGCCGGTGTGCAGCTGCAGACCAATCGCCTCTGCGAACTCAATGTCATCGAGCAGGTCGTGAATGTCTGCCAGACCACCATCGTCCGCGATGCGTGGGAGCGCGGGCAGGCGGTCACGGTGCATAGTTGGATCTATGGCTTGCGGGATGGGTTGGTCCGCAACTTGGGCATGAGTGTCACCGCCTCGTCCGAAGTGGACGGGCAGTATCGAGCCGCGCTTTCGGCCATCCAATCCGGCGAGCCGTTCACCGCGGCGGTCTAGGGCGGGGTGCGACGCCTCGCGTTAGGGCAGGGGAGTAAATCCGGAGCCGAGCTCCACGTCCACGCGGCGGAATGCGCCGTCGCGCGCCAGCAGGCGGGCGCTCTGCGCGGCGGTGAGGGTGTGTCCGGACAGGTCTTCGTGGCGGCCATCCGCATGGGTGAGTCGGAGGCGAGCCGTACCGCCCGTCGCCCGGTAGAGGATCGGCGTGGTCGCGACGGTGAAGGCCAGACTGCGAGCCGGGAGCTCGAGGGTGTCCGGCGTTCCGTCGTGGCGGTGGTACAAAAACACACCGGGAGCGCGGGTGAATTCCCCGTCCCGCAGCAGCCGCGGTTGGAAGCAGAGCTGGCCTTCCTGCAGGCGAACACCGAGTTCGCCCAGTCGCGTCAGCATCTCCTCCTTCACCTGACCGGTCATGCCGGGTTGCTGGGCGCCGGAGTGTCCCGGGGTGTGGGAATAGGGGTCGGTGGGAAACGCGCCGTAGTCGGCCGGCGTCTTGTTGAATCCGAGGCCGGATCGTAGGTCGAAATACGCGTCGCGCAGCCGGTCCGCCTCCGGCCGGCCCTGATCCTGCGCCTTGAGAAAATACTCCTGCACGGCGAGGAGCAGTTTGGCCACCATGTGCCAATAGATGCAGCCAAGGCCTTCGAACCCGAACATGGAACCGCTGCGTCCAGTGAAGGCGCGGTGGTGGAAGGTGTGTTCGAACGCCGCACGCACGCGCTCGGCGTCGCGTCGCACGGACTCGGTCCAGGTCGGGTCGCGGGCGAGGAGGGCCAAACGGGTTTCCAAGGCTTCGGCGTTCACGAGGTCCGGGTGGAAGCGAGGCTGTCCGGTGGCGTCGACGAGGACGAGGCGGCCGTCACCTTGCTTCACCAGCTCCTGCAGGAGCGGGCACGCGGCCACCTCGTCCTCCGCGATGCGGTTGCGCTCGAGGAAACCAGGCAGCGTGCGATCGGGATAAAGGAGGTAGCTGTGCTGATCCGCCCGGTAGAGCGGCGACGTCCGCAGGGTCTCGAGGAGCGCAACCGCCTCCGCTGGATCGAGCAGTCCGGAACTGAGGATGGAGACCTGGCCCTCCAGCATCATGGACAGGCGGCGCAGGCGCACGGCCGGCGGGCCCTCCGTGAATTCCAGTTGATTGTAGGCGTGAAAGAGACCGTCGGGGCGGCGGTTGGCGCGGAGCGAGTGATCGACCTGCGCTATCATGCGCGCGAACAACCGGGGCAGCGCCTCGGCCGGTACGTCAACCGCGGGCCCGGGGCCCTCGGCGTAGATGCGCGCGCGATACACAGAACCGGCCTCGGCCAGTCCGTCGAGCAGGGACCGGCGTTCTTCGTCGGAGTACTCGGTGCGGGACAGGGCCGGTTCATGCCGGGTGAGGATCGTCGTGATCGCCTGCAGGAGCGAACTGACCGCGGCGGACAGCCGGACCGGGGCCGGGCCGAGCGCGGGCCAGAGCGTGTCGCGGACTTCGACGAGGAAACGACGCAGGTATCCGAGGGTCACCACGGACACTCCGAAACCGACGAGGGCGTTGTTGGCGTCGTTCCACTCCGGTCGACGGGTGTTCATCCAGATCCCGCCGCCCGGCACAAAGTGCGTGAAGCGCACGAGTGCGACGACCACGAGTTTCTCCGCCAGACTGACGTGGAGCACGCGGCCGTCCTCGGCGTGCAGCAGGCGGGCGTCCGATCCCTCGCGGGCCACCCGGTCCAGGATCTCGCGATGGGCGGCTTCGTCGAAGACGATGGTGTCGCGGGGGTCGCGGCGCATGGCGGCGTAGTCCACGATGCGGTAGGGCACCCGCGCGTAGCTGTAGCGCGGGGTGCGCAGCCGGGCGGTGAGCATGCCGGGACGGAAGCGGGTCGCGGCCTCCACCAGCTTGAGCAGGTAGATGACGGGGTGGTCGCCCCAGTATCCGATCGACGACCACGGTTCATCCGGGTGCAGCATCTCCCAGTCGAAGCCTGACTGCGAAATGCGATAGGGATTGAAGCCGTCCGCCGTCGAGGCGTTGAGGAACTTGGCGATGACGGCGTCGAGGAACTCCGGATGGCTCAGACAGAGGCCCTCCCAGTTCTGGAAGATGTCGCGCCAGTTGCCCTCGTAGGCGAGGCGGCGCTGGCCGTGTTCGTCCCGCAGGCGGATGCTGAACCGGTTCCACGGACGACTGGGGTCGCCATGCCTCCGGCTGAAGAGCAGGGGCAGGTATTCGTCGGCCAGCCGGGTCAGGTCGGCATCCTCGCGTGCGGCCACCCGGGCGAGCAAGTCCGCCCGCGAGAGCGGATCGGGCAGGGCGTGCAGCCAGGCGTGATGGTGCTCTGCCACCCGGTGGCTGTGCTCGGCCACGTAGCGGGCAAAGTCGGGGGTGGGCAGCTGGTGTCCCTGCGCGAAAACGCCACCGCGCATGATGTTGAACAGCACATTGGCGAAGTGGTGAGCGGTGACGGTTTCATCCCCCCCGATCTGGAGTCCGTCGGCGGAGGCGACCAGGGCCCGCAGTCGTTGCGTGGATTCGTCCGCTGCGGCGAGCACTCGGGAGACGGCGTCCGCGCGTTCCAGTTCCACGCGGCGCGCCGCGACGTCCGACTGGCTGAGCTGGGTGTCGAGAACGAAGGTCCAGCAGAGCCGCTCGCGCGGCGCGAGGTTCACCTCCGCGCGCAGCAGGTACGAGCCGCGCACCCCCCGGGCGTGGTCTTCGCTGGCGGGCCGGCCGCCGGCGAGGGCGGTGTCCAACTGGACGTCGGAGAGCAGAAGCTCGGCGCCGGGCAGGCCGTCCGACCAGACCGCGGAGGCGCGCAGGGCCTCGAGGGGTGCGGGCCGGTCGGTGATGGCCGCGGCGAGCGCGTAGACGGCAAGGCGTCTGCCCGCGATGCGCTCCGCGGTTTTGTACGCGTCCGCCAAGTTGCTGCTGGTTTCCTGCAGGCGCTGCAGGATGCCCGCCGGCAGCAGGTTCCTGAGACCGTCGATGGCGACCAGGGCCCGCGCGTCATCGTGGGTGGATTCGAGCTCGCAGCGACGAATGAAGCCGTGGCGCTCCGAGGTCGACCATCCCTGGCGAAAAACGAGGCCCAGCTCCCGCTGGGTTTCCTCAAACCAGATCCGGTCACCCTCGATGCTCTTGTAGAGTCGGCGGGAAATGGAGTGGTGACGTCCGGTGTGCGGCGCAAAGGGTTCCCACAGGACGACACCCGCGGCGGTGGGCACGCGAAACGCCGTGATCGGACCGACCACGCCGGTGCTGTCGTGGATCCGGTCCACGGTCTGATAGGGAAAGAGCGCCGCGTCGGCATCCCGTCGCCCGGCGGTCAGCGACCCCCGGCTCGAAATGAACATCCACAGGTCGGAACTGCTGACCAGATTGATGAGGAAGGGCGGCAACGACTCCGCTCCGTCGATCCGGTAGTAGCGCCCGTCCCAGGCGGAGCAAAACGCGCCCGTGACCGGGCGGGCGTCGGGCAGAGCGGAGGCGGACGACATCGGGGGCGAGGGCGGGGAGGAGGGCATGCGCAAGGCCGGCGAGGGGGAGTGCCAGCCGAGGAGCAGGGTGGTATCGGCAAAAAAGGACCGCGAGGCTGCGCTTACTGGCACCGTTGAGCGCCAGGCTTTCCCTTGCACCGGAATCCGTACCGGCCACGCTGCAGGCCATGGCCAAGCCCCCTCCGACCATGCAGGACGTCGCCGATGCGGCCGGGGTGGCGCGTTCGACCGTTTCCCTCGCGTTGCGCAACGACCGGAGTATTCCCCCGGCAACCCGGCAGCGGATCTTCGTGGCGGCGGAGAAACTCAAGTACCGGACCAATCCTTTGATCGCGGCGCTGATGTCATCGCTTCACGCCCGGCGGTCCCGTCAGAAGCACGTCGTGCTGGCCTATGTGACGTCCGATCCCGAATTCGCGCCATGGCGGAGCTACCGCATGTTCATCGAAATGCAGGAAGGCGCCTCGAGTCGCGCCGGGGAGCTCGGCTACCGCCTGGAGGAATTCGCGCTGCGGGCGCCCGGCATGACCCCGGCGCGCTACGTTCAGATGCTGCAGGCGCGCGGCATTTCGGGCCTGCTCATCGCTCCGCTGCCGATGGACCAGCGCGCCATCGATCTCGACCTCGCTCAGTTCGCGGTGGTCGGCATCGACATGAGTGTGGTCGAACCGCCGATCGAACGCGTGTCCAACGACCACTTTCAATCGGCGCTGCTCGCGATCAAGGAGTGCGAGGCGCTGGGCTACCGCCGCATCGGTTTCATTGTCAGCCAGCAGGTCAGCGAACGCCTGGGACATCGCTGGCTGTCGGCCTGCCACACCCACCAGGCCCGCCTGCCGCGCCGCGCCTGCGTGTCGCCGCTGACGCCGAAGACGACCTTCGACATCATCGACGCCATCCCCCGCTGGTACGCCCGGGAGAAGCCCGACGTGGTGATCATGAGCGAAATGGATCCGCACGGCCACTACCCGCTCCCGCCCGAGGTGGGGCTCGTCAGCCTGTCCCTGGAGGAACAGTCGCTCGGCCGCGTGGCGGGCATCTTCCAGGATAACCGGCGCATGGGCGGCATTGCCATCGAACATCTGGTGGCCCGGCTGGAACGCTGTGAATTCGGGGCGGACGACCGGGCCCGGCTTCACCTCCTCGCCGGACGCTGGTTTCCCGGCGAAAGCGCGCCCGGACGGGGCCGGGCGCGCGGCCCGATGGTGACGGCGTGACAAAGTCCCGGCCGGGCAGGTCGTCGTCCGCAAGGTGCTGAGTCAGGCGATCGACCGTCGTCCGACCTCGGTGGCCGGAGGGACAAAACGATGCCAGTAACACCGGCCTCGCGCGTCCGCGCCGGGCCGAATTGGATCGGCCCACCTCGACCCGTCCCGGAGCCCCCTCCCGAGGACCCGCGGGATCATCCCCATGCAACCCTCTTCCCCTGCGATTGGTTTTCGGGAAAAACTGGCCTACGGGCTGGGCGACACCGCCTCGAACTTCTTTTTCCAGACGTTCAATATCTTTCTGCTCTACTACTACACCGACGTCTTCGGCCTGAGTGCGTCGGCGGTGGGCACGATGTTTCTGTTTACGCGTATCTTCGATGCCGTGACGGATCCGCTGATGGGGGTCGTCGCGGACCGGACCCAGAGCCGCTGGGGCAAGTTCCGGCCCTACCTGCTCTGGATGGCGGTTCCGTATGGGGTGTGCGGCTTCGTCATGTTTCTGAATCCCGACTACTCACCCGAAGGCAAACTCGTCTATGCGTACCTGACGTACTCCGCGATGATGCTGGCCTATACCGCGATCAACATTCCGTATTCCGCGATGCTGGGGGTTATGTCCGGCAACTCCGAGGACCGCACCTCGCTGTCAACCTACCGGTTCGTCTGCGCCTTCTCCGCCGCCTTTGTCATCGGAGGCTTTGTGCTGCCCCTCAAGAACTGCCTCGGGGGAGGGAACGATGCGGTGGGATTCAAATACACCATGGCCTTGTTCGCGGTGGTGTCGGTCGCCCTGTTTCTCTACACCTTCCGCCATACGCGTGAGCGCGTGCCCATGCCGCCGGCGCAGCACCCCTCGCTCCGGCGCGATTTCGGGGATCTCCTCGGGAACGGACCGTGGCTCATTCTCTTTCTCGCCGCGTTCCTGACGCTGGCCAACGTGGGCCTGCGCAACGCATCGATCATCTACTACTTCAAGTACAGCGTCGGCGACGAGTCGCAGTTCCCCCTCTTTTCCATGGTGGGCACGCTGGTCTTCATCGGCGGCGCACTCTCGACCAAACTGTTCACCCGGCGCTTCGAGCGACGCAGTTTGATGATCGTGCTGACGACGGTGAACGCGCTCGCGATGGCGGCCTTCTACTTCGTCGACCCCCAGGAAATCGTCTGGCTCCATGTGCTCAACATCATCGGAGCCTTTGCGGCGGGACCGACCCCGGCCATCGTCTGGTCCATGTATGCGGATTGTGCGGACTACGGAGAGTGGAAGTTCGGCCGGCGCAGCACCGGGCTGGTCTTCTCGGCGGCGGTCTTCGCACAGAAGATCGGTATCGCGGTCGGCAGCGCCCTCCTGGGCTGGCTGCTCGACTTCCATGGGTTCGTGGCCAATGCGGTCCAGACGCCCCGGGCGATTCATGGAATCAATCTGGTCTTCAGTCTCCTGCCGGGTCTGTTCGCGCTGCTGAGCGGACTTGCGATCTTCTTCTACCGGATCGACGAGGCCACCGTGAAGCAGATGGAACGGGAACTGGCCGCGCGGAAGGCGGCCTAGGTCGCGTCCACCACTTCAAACGCCACGGCCGGGAGGAGCACGGCGGGCAGACGCACCCGATTCGGCGACTTTTTCCGATCGGTCGAATCGCGTTCACCGGACACGCGGAGGAGGAGGTTGCCCTGCGTGCCCGGTTTCACCTTGGCCGGGTCGAGCACCAGCGTGATCTCCACGGTCTCGCCGACCACATGCGTCTCCTTGACCGTGAAGCCGTCCGCGCCCTCGCCCAGCTCCGCCTGGGCGTGGGTGAGCATCTTCAATCCGGGAATGGAGCAGCGCACGCGCACGGGCGTGGCGCCGCGGAAGCGCAGCGGGGGGCGGTCCAGCAAGCGCGCGAAGGGACGCATGAGCTTCGGGTTGGTGACCCAGGTGACCCTGAGTTGACGCGAGGGCACGAGGTGACGGTACGCGAACGCCTGCATCATGTCCTCACACGGAACGGCATCGCGGATTTCCGTGCGGCCGTTCACCGTGGCCCGGCCCAGCACCGTCAGCCGGAAGGAATCGAGCTTCGGGTTGGAAATCGGAACCAGCGTCAGGCGCACCTGGTCGGCACCGGCCGGGATCACGCCCCCGCTCATTCCGAGCGCGCCCTGGTCGCCCTGCAGGCCGAGTTCAATCGGTCCCTGAAAACCGTCGCGACGAAGAGCGTACACCGTGATCGGTTGATGCACCCCGGCCCGGATATTGAGGGTCGACGGAACCACCCGGAGCTCGAAGTCCGGGCGCGCCTCGCGCACGTGGAGGCGGTAACCATAGTCGACCCCGCCGCGGTGCTGTGTGTCGGAGAGCCTCACGGTGTGCACTCCTGTTTTGGCCGGAGTGTAGAGAAGACGGGAGTCCGCCTGGTGCGCCCACAGCCCGGCGCCCTTGTCGTCGACATCATCGCTGCGCGCGACCACCCGGCCCTCGGGGTCGACGAGCTGCAACAGCGAATCGAGGGGAGAATTCAAACGGCGCGCGATCACTTCGATCACCACGGGCACGCCGGTGGTGGCCGGGAACGAGAACGCGTCGATGTCGGAGGACGATTGGATCTGACCGTTGACAATGATCGGCAGGGTCACCGGCTGCGCGTGATCCGAAGCCGGTCCGGGCTCCGTTTCGGTCAGCTCGGGATCGCGGTCGAACGCGAACAGCACGGTGTTGGAGGGCAGTCCCTGGGACTGGCAGGAGAACTCCATCATGCCCGGTTGACGTTCGCGTCCGTCCACGATCGCGCGGGTCGATTTCAGGTTCCAGCCGATGAGTTCCACCTCGTGGGTGCGGCCGACGGAACCGCCGAGCGGAAAGAGACGGGAGATGTGGGGCAGTTCGCCGAGTGCAATGCGATAGATGAAGTCCTGGCGGCCGCGATAGATCGAATCCCGGATCTCAAGCACATAGTCGCCGTCGCTCGGCACCGTGAACAGCAGGGTGGGATCCGGATTGAATTGCGTGTCGTCGCTGAAGGCGACTTCGCGGCCCTTGGCGTCGCGCAGGAGCAGAACGGCCTGGAACCAGCCGGGCACGGCGTCGGCGATGTAGGGAATGAGCGAGCGGGCGCTCGCGGCGGCGACGAGGTGTTGACCCGCCGTGGCGTGAAACGTGACGCGGTCCACTTCTCCGGGCAGGATCTGTCCGTTGACCGTGGCCGGCAGGGTGACCGTGCGGGCCGGCGTCGGCCGGGCGCGCGGTTCTGGCGTGGTGGCGTTGCGCTCAACCGGCGGCGCGGTATTCGGGTGGGCGGGCGTCTCTGAGAATTCCGGCAACGTTCCGATCCAGAAGGTGAGCGGGTTGGAGGCTCCGTCGGGGGAACGCAGACGCAGCTCGCGGGGCCCCGGAGGAGCATCGGGGGCGATGGAGATTTCCAAGGCCACGCCTTCCGCAATGGCCGGTGCCAGCTGGCGGTTGACCCGGTAGCCGATCATGGCGCGGAGCTCCGCCGCCCGCGCTTCGTCCGCGGCGGTCCAGGGTGCGACCGGAGGTGGTGCGGCGGCGGTTGTGGCCGCCGACGCGGATGCGGGCGCGGGCGCGGGGGTGGGAGAGGGAGTCGGACCGGGCGTCGGGACGCCGGTTGCGGCGGCCTTGGCCGTCGCGGTCTGGGCGAGGGCTCGTTTGGCCTGCAGGCGGTCTGCTTCCTCCCGGAGATCCTGAAACTGCTTTTGCGTCAGCGGACGGTGGTGCTGGACGATCCGGGCGGTCACCCCCGGGCCGAAGAAATCGGCTGTGGTCACTCCGCCGAGCGACTGGCCGCCGGCGTGGGCCAGCACCTTTCCGCCCTGCGTTCCGCCGGCAGGATAGATGTAACCAATCCGCGGCGACGCATCCCGGGCCGCAGGGGTTTGGGCCGGGAGGGGGCCGGCGCCCGCGAGCACACCCACCAGCACCAGCGAGCAGAAGCGGAGCGCATTCATGGTGGGATCACATGATCTCATGCAGACGGCCGCGGCTCTTCAGTCCCGGGAGTGCGGGGGGATAGGCCCGCACCTCGAGTCCTTCCGGATGCGGCAGTCGCGCGTCCTCGTCGATCCCAAGCAGGGAGTACACACTGCCGATGAGATCGGCGGGATGCACCGGGCGGTCGGCCACGTCCTCGCCGCGGGCGTCCGAAGCGCCGACGACCTGACCTCCCTTGAATCCGCCGCCCGCCAGCAGAGCGGAGAAGACCCGGCCATGGTGGCCGCGTCCGCCGTTCCAGGGCGCTTCCCACAGGACCCGCGGGGTGCGGCCGAACTCACCGCCACACCAAACCACGGTGCGGTCGAGCAGCCCGCGGTCCGCAAGATCCTGCAGCAGGGCGGAGAGCCCGCGGTCGAGTTCCGGGAGTTTGGTCCGCATGATCTCAAAGTGACGCTTGTGGGTGTCCCAGCCCTTGTAGTTGAGCGTGATGAAGGGCACGCCGCGTTCGACCAGCCGCCGGGCCATGAGACAGGATTGGCCGAAGGTGTTTCGACCGTAACGGTCCCGGAGGGCGTCGGGCTCCTGGGTGGCGTCAAACACCTTGCCGGCGTCGCCGAGAATGAGATCGTAGGCCTGGGACTCCGCCCGGGCCGAAGCGGTGAGCACCGGATCCGCGGGCATTGCGGTGGCGAGAGTATTGAGACGATGGAGCAACTCGCGACGGTCGCGCTGGCGGGTTTCCGTGATGCCCGCGGCGATGACGCCCTCGACCCCGAACGGATCCCGGGCCGGATCGCCGCCCGTGGCGAAGGGTTTGTAGCGGGAGCCGAGGAATCCGGCTTCCGAGAACCGGCCCTGCAGCTCGGTCAGGACCATGTACGGAGGAATGAGCCCCTGGTAACCGGCGTCGTAACCTTTGAAAAGTGACACCACCGCCCCCATCGAGGGGAACACCGAGCGGTCGGACGTCGACCGTCCGGTCTGCACCATGTAGGCGGCCGTTTCGTGACCATTGTTGCCGTGGGTCAGGCTGCGCACGAGCGAGTAGTGCTTCGCCTGTTTCGCCAGCAGGGGAAAGAGCTCGCCAATGCGGAGCCCGGACACCGACGTCTCGATCGCGCCCGTGAGCGGACCGGTGTATTCGGAGCCGATGCCGGGTTTGGGATCGAAGGTGTCCAGGTGGCAGGCCCCGCCCCAAAGCCAGATCTGGATGACTGACGAAGCCCGGGCGGGACGCGCGGGTTGGACCGCGTTCGTGGCGGCGGCGAGAGCGCTCAGGCTGAGGTTGTTGGCGAGCAGGGCCCCGGTGCCGCAGAGCAAGCCGCGACGCAGCAGTTCCCGCCGGGTCAAACCGACACCGGACGGAAGCGGGTCGGAGGTCGAGCAGGATTGCCAGCGGTCTTCGGAGGGAAGGAGGGGGTGCATGGAGGGAAGGGGCCGGGCCCGGTTACTCAGGTCAGTGGCGGTGGAGGAACTCGTCGGAGTTGACGAGCGCCCAGACGAGGTCGGTCGCGGCGGTGCGGGCGCCGCCGCCCCCGGCGGGTTTGAGGGAGGTGCGGAGAAGACGGCGCTCGTCGTCGGTGGGGTGGCGCGACAAGACCGCCAGGTAGATCGCGTCGAGCATCCCGGCCGGGGGACCGCGGAGCAGGGCGGACAGGCGTGGGCCCTGTTCCAGCTTTCGGCGTACGTGTGAGGAGTTGAGCAGATGGAGACGCTGGCCCGCGGTGATGCGATTGTTGCGCTCCGATTCGAGGCCTGAATCGCGCGCGGGTCGTCCGAACAACTCCAGAAACGAACTCGAAATGCTGCCGTCCGGCAGCGAGACCGCACGCACATCGGCGGGAATGAAGGTGTAGGGTTCGGGAATCGCGCTGCTGTAGGATTCCGAGGTGCCGGTCAGGTCGTTGAGGGCGTCGATCAAAACCTCGGCTTCCAGCCGACGGAGCGGATAGTGCGCGAACAGCGCCGCCGCGCGTGGATCATCCGAACCCGGCACGCAGGAGAGCTGATAGACCTGCGAGGTGAGAATGAGGCGAAATAGGTGCTTCAGGCTGTAGTGCGACGCGACCAACTCGTCGGCCAGGTCCTGCAACAGTTCCGGATGACTCGGCGGATTGCCGGGGCGAAAGTCGTCGGGCTCGTGCACCACGCCCCGACCCATGACCCACGACCAGATGCGGTTCGCCATGACCCGCGCGAACCAGGGGTTTTCCGGCGCGAGCAGCCAGTCGGCCACTACGACGCGGGGATCCTGGTCGGGTCGGAGTGCCGGCGCCGTGCCATCGGGAAACCGGGGCGCAGCCGCGCCGGTCGGGATCGCTTTGCCGGGGTCCCAGAAGACAATCTCCTCCTTCCACTCTCCGGTGGATTTGTATCCGACTTGCGAGAAAAACCCGGCCAGCCCGGTCCATTGTTCGGCCGACCAGGCTTCGTCGCGGGTGCCGAGAAAGGTCAGTGCGACGGTCTTTGCCAGCGCCAGCGGTTCGCGTCCGGGCACGGCGCGGTAAAAGTTGACGGCGCCCGCGTGGACATTGCTGCCGCTGCTGACCAGCAGTTCGCGGGCAAATTGGTCGAGGGGTTTGTCGGTACGCACCGCGTCGTAGATCCAGCGGTGGTAGGCTTGGGCGGCATTGGGCCAGAGGTTGATCGGATACTCGGCTTTGACGCGCAGCAAATCGGACCATTTGAGGGTCCAGTAGTCGGCGAATTCCGGGCGCGCGAGCAGGCGGTCGATCAAGGTGGCGCGTTTGTCGACAGCGGTATCGGCGAGGTAGCGGCGGGCCTCGTCGGCGGTGGGCAGGCGTCCGATCACGTCGAGATAGACCCGGCGCAGGAAGGCCGCCTCCGAGACCGGGCGGGCGGGTTTCACCCCGAGCGCCTCCCACCGGGAAAAGACCTGACGGTCGATCTTCCCGCGAGGGGTGAGCGGCTGCGCCGATTCATAGGGCGTGAGGGAGGCGGGGGTAGCCGTGAGACCCGGGCTCAGGGTGGTCATCCAAGCCAGCGCGCAGCCGATGGCAGCCGGGATCCACGAGAACCGCACGAACGCAAAGCCAGAGGTAGGTGCTGGCATAGGATGAGTATGACGCCGCCGGCCGGCCCGGGCTACGTCGGCTCGGGTGACGGGTAATCAAAGAAGGAAAGGTACACAGGCATATTCCCTGAAGTGATACCTCGCCGGGCCTTGCCGTCGCGAGTAACCGGGCTTCCGCGACGTCGTCAGAGCATCCATGTGTGCTTTCTTGTCTCCTTCACTCGAAGTTGGAGCGCGGACGGTCATTGTTCCGCGGAACTTCGTGGCCCAACCCGATGAGACGCCCGGCCGCTTCCTTGGCCGGATCCAGCGTCACCTCCGCGAGGCCCGGGAAACGGGTCTCTTACTGGTGCTTTATGGACGGTGCGAAGCCCTGCGCGATCTAGTGTTGCCGACGGACCTGCCGGTGATGGCGCTGGAGGGTCGGCCGTGTCACCGCGGCCCCATGGCGGGCGCCTTCCTGTATGTCTGCCCCGATACGGTGGCGGTGACGCGGATCAACCGCGAGGGGCGGACGCGTGCGGTGGTGGTGGAAGACAAGGAGTGCCGGCTGTGCCTTTTCGGCGGAGTGGGCGGACACGTGACCACGGCCTCCCGGCCGGAACAGACGCGGCAGACTTTCACCCAGCTCGACGAGACGCTGCGGCGAGCGGGCTTTTCGATCTCCGATGTCATCCGCACCTGGTTCTACAATGAGGACATCCTGGCCTGGTATGGCGATTTCAACCAGGTCCGCACCGCCTTCTACCGGCGCCAGGCGTTCCGCACCGGCTCCTCGCCCGCCAGCACGGGTGTAGGGGGCTTGTACGCGGATGGCTCCGCCCTCGGGCTCGCCGGCTGGGCGCTGCAAGGTCGCGAGGACAGCGCTCGGGCGGTGGAGGTGGGTTCGCCGCTGCAGTGTCCGGCTCCCAACTACGGCAGCAGTTTCAGCCGGGCGATGGAACTGAGGGCCGGTGGGTCGCGCCGGCTCTTTGTCTCGGGCACGGCCAGCATCGCCGCGGGTGGGGAATCGATGTGGACCGGGGACATCCACCGGCAAATTGACCGGACGATGGAGGTCATCGCTGCATTGCTCGCGTCGCGCGATTTCGGCTGGGCGGATGTCGACCGGGCGACGGCCTACTTCAAATCGGCCGCGGACCTTCCCCACTGGGAGCGCTGGCTCGAACGCCACGGACTCAGTCGCTTGCCGTATGTGCCGGTGGAGGGCGCGGTCTGCCGCGATGATCTCCTGTTTGAACTGGAAGTCGATGCGTCGGCCCCGGCGATCTCGTTCTAGGCTCGCGTCAAAGGAAACGGAATCGTCCCACCGCCGGCGGTTGCATCCCTAGGCCGTCGGCGCGGAGGGGGTGACGTCGGGAAGTTCGAGCACGAGCCGGCCGCTGTCGCTGGCCACGTGCGCCTGGATCTTGGCCCCGGCTTCGTCGAGGGCGGCGCGGAGCATGACCGTGGGATCGCGGCTGACGGTGAGCCGCCGCATGAGGCCGTCACCCTTGAGCGTGCCGAGGGTGAGCGTGACCTTGAGTCCGCGTCGCTTGGCGGAGAACTTTCGTCCGTCGGGCAGCGTGATACCGGCCTTCAAGGGTTTGAGGTAGGCATCCACGTAGTGAACACCCACGCCGGACCGGTCGTTTTTCTCCGGACGCAGTTGAGCGGGAGCGTCGGTATTTTCGGGAGCGAGATCGATTTTCATGGGGAGACGGTGGGGGTGGGGGGGGCGAACAGGGCGAAGTGCAGCGTTTCGAGCACCGCCTGCCACTTGTGGTGGCGGCTGGCGGGTGCGCACAGGCAGCCGGACGGGGAACGCAGGGGACGCCAGGAAAGCACCGCCGCCAGAGGCTGCCCGGCGAGGGGCTTTTCCTCGAGCAAGGTGGCGGCGCGGGCGGCGTCTTCCTGCCAGCAGCACATGCGTTGGTGGCCTTCATCGAACGGCGCTGGCGTGCACTGCTGGGCGGCGATGATCCGTTGCGCGGAGCCGTCGAGCAGAACCTGATACCGCAACTCGAAGGGGACGTTGCCGCAGGTGCTGCCTTCGAAGCGAAAGTGGGCGACCAGGCCGCCTGCGGGGGCGGTTTCAAGGGTCAGGTTTTCCGTGGACCAGCGCCGCAGCGCACGCACGGGAAAGACGTAGACCGGTCCGGAATCGGGTGCGTTCGGGGTCATGGGAGCCCGGCGACGGCGGCGGGGCAGACCGCCAGCTGCGACTTTTTCGGTTTGAGCATGCCGGACGACAGGACCGTGAGCGGACCCGGGAGCGGACCGGCTGACTGCAGCGCTTCCAGGAGCAGGTGGTTGTCCTCGATCGGCCAGCCAGGATAACCGGGACAAAGAAAGTGAGCGGAACCCGCCTCTTTCCGGCCCGCGTCGAGCAAGGCCTCGACCACGGCCGAGGCATAGGATTCGAGAAAGAAGTAGCGGTCCGGTTCCCCCTCCGCCCATCGTACCGCGGCCTCGGTTTCGGCTTCGGCACCGGCGCTGGCGGCGATGAGCACCAAGGGACCCGGGCCGCCAAAACGCTCCGCCAGCCGCACGGCCAGATCGCCGGGCAGGGGGAGGATGACCCGCCACGGTCGGCCATAGGCGGCAAACCACTCCCGGGCCCAGGTGGCGTTCTCGGCGAGGGCACCGTCCAGCCGGCGGCGCGCCGGCAGCCGGAGGAAGCGCCGGTAGGTGCGCTCGCTGACCACCGGGTGGGCGAGGTGGATGCGCGGAGGACTCATGGGGTGTCGGAGTCGATTTCGCGAAACTGGCAGCCCTGGACAAAGTGGTCGAAGAAACCGGGGTCGGTCTCGAGCTCCACGTGCTGGATACGGGGGACCAGCTGTTCCAGCTGCTTGCGCCGGGAGACCGAAAGCAGGGCGATGCCCGCACCTTCGATGGCGGCGTTGCCGATCTGAATGATCTTCTCGGCGGGCAGATTGGGAATGAGGCCGATGCGCCGGGCCGCGGCAATGTCGAGGTGCCTTCCAAAACCGCCCGCCAGGTAGAACCGGTCGAGGTCGGCGAGCGGGAGGCCGCAGGCCTTGGCGACGGTGAGCAGGCCCGCTACATTGGCCCCCTTGGCCTGGGCGAGTTCATTGATGTCGCTTTCCCAGAGCTCGATGCCCGAGGCCGCGTGGACCGGGAACGACGGGTTGCCGTCCTCAAAGCGGCCGAACGCGTTCATGCGCCCGGTGCGGAGCAACTCGCTCAGGAGATCGATCAGTCCCGAGCCGCAGATGCCTTCCGGCGCGGTGGATCCGATGACGCGGATCGCCGGAGGGTCGTCACCGGACAGCGCCACCTTCTCGATCGCACCCCGCAGCCCGGGCATGCCGTGGCGCAGGGAGCGTCCCTCGAAGGCCGGGCCGGCCGGACAGGACGCGGCGAGCAGGCGGTGGCGGTTGCCCATGAACAGCTCGGTATTGGTGCCAATGTCCATGATCGCCACCCGGGCGTCGTCGAGATCCGGCCGCACCGCGAGCAGGCAGGCGGCGGCGTCGCCACCTACGTGTCCGCCGACGACGGGCAGCGCGTAGAGTCGGGCTTCGGGGTGACAGGGCAGTCCGAGCTCGCGGGCGCGGCGAGTGACCGCGGTGGTGGCGCACTGTCCGGCGCGGAAGGCGATCTCCGTCTCGGACCAGTACGGCTTTTGTCCAATGGAGCGCACATCGAGACCCAGAAAGAGGTCGCGCATGGTCGGGTTGCCCGCCACGACGATTTCGTAAATGCAGGTGGTGTCCACCCCCAGCTCGCGGATGCCGCGGGCGAGCGAGGCGATCAGGGCGCGCTGGAGCAGGCGGCCGGGATGCTCGGTTTCGTATTGGATGCGGGACATCACATCCGTGCCGCCAAAGCGCTGGGGATTCTCGCAGGAGTGGCTGGCGACCTTGCGGCCCGTCTCCAGATCGAGCGCACGGACCACGAGCGTGGTGGTTCCGAGGTCGATGGCGAGGCCGAGCACCGGCCCGTGGGCGCGGTCAATTTCCCGGCCGTCGAGCAGGATGCGGTCGCCGACCCGCGTCACGGCGGGGTCCGGCACCTCCGGAAACACGCCGGGCGGGAGGTTGAGGGCGGAGTCCTCGACCTGCATGGAGGACCGGCGCAGGGTGAGTCCGCGGACATGGCCGGTCTCGGTCGCGATCCGGGCACAGCACGACAGCCGAAAGCCCTGACCCAGGTGACTCTCGGGCTCCGAACGGGCGGTGAGGCACTCCATGCCTTCGGTGACTTCAACCAGACATTCCCGGCAACGGCCCTGCTTGCGGCAGGACGAGGGAATGGGCAGCCCCAGCGCCTCACCCGCTTCGAAGAGCGACGTGGGTGCGGAAAAGGCGCCCGCATGGGCGTTGAGTGCGACCGTGACCGCCATGGTGATCGCTCAGAGTCCCGGCACGGACGAATCGTCGCCCCGGGTGTGGACGACACCGTCGAAGACCACGCACTTGGGTTCCCGCAAGGCCGCGACCTGGCTGAGCACCGGCGCGCGGGTCAGGAGAAAACGGGCTGGAGCGCCCGCCGTCAACACGCCGAGACGTTCCTGGTAGCCGAGCCGCGTGCCTCCGGCGCCCGTGGCGCTGTACAGCACGCGCGCCGCGGAGAGGCCGGCCTTCTGCATCAATTCAAGTTCCTGCAGAAAGCCCCAGCCGTGGGGAACACCATGAGATCCGGAATCGCTGCCAGCGACGATGCGCACACCCAGAGCGGCGGCCCGGACCAGACTGCGGGCGTGGCCGTCGAGGATGCGGCGGAGGTTGTCGCGAATCGTATCGTTCCATCCCAGCGCCTTGGCTTCATCGACCTGGAACTGCACCGGCGCAAACGTGGGCACCCAGGCGGTGTCGAGGTCGCGCATGCGCGCGAGCTGGGCATCGTCCACGAAGAATCCGTGTTCGATCGAATCCACCTTCGCGTCGAGGCACGCCGCGACCCCGTCCTGTCCGGAGCAGTGGACCATGGTCTGTCGCTGGTGGGCGCGGGCGGCCCGGACAAAGGTCGTCAACTCCTCGGCGCTCATCTGCGGTTTGGCGGTGACGGCCCCCTTCTCAAAATTGATGATGCCGGTGGCGAGCAGCTTGATGCGGTGGGCGCCGGCGGCGACCCGATCGGCCACGGCCGCTTCGGGGCTGGCGTGATCCTCCACCGGCTGCGCCATGAAGGAGCCGTAACGGCCGCGGTGATGCAAGGCCGCGCCCGGGGCGTCGACATAGGGCATGATGCCGCGGCGATCGGAGCGCCAGCGCTCCTGGAGCGCGAGTCCGATCCGCGCTTTGTCCCCGGCTTCGCGCACCGCGGTGACCCCGATGGACACCAGCCGGGCCAGGCGGGCCTCGGCCTGCGTGAGCCACTCGGCCGGAGGCAGTCCGAGGTGCAGGGCGCGTTTCTGCGGATCGCGTTCGCCGCCCTCGAGAAAGAGGTGGGTGTGCGCGTCGATCAGTCCGGGCAGGAGCGTGAAGTCGGGCAGCCAGGCGTCCGGCTGGTTCTGGCCCGGACGCAGCAGCTCGGGGCGGGGCGGGGTGGTGTCCGCATGGATGATACGCGAGCGGTCATAGACGAGATGGCCTTCGCGCCACACCGTGGTGTCGCGTCCGCTGAACAGATGGCCCACGTAGATCCAGACCCGGCCATTGTCGGGCGAGAGCGGGCGGACGAGGGCTTCCAGGGTCCCCGAAGGTTTCATGCGCCGAGGTAGTCGCTGCAGATTTCCATGACCTTTTCCGCCTGACGAAAACCGGCGTCCTCCACGGACTCGCCCGGCCCCGCCCGGCCCGCATGCAGGGCCTGTTCAAGTCGGGAGACCAGGGGATCGTCGGCCGGCAGGGGCAGGGAGTTGGCCTCGACGTTGGCCAGGGCGTAGTCCAGGCCGACCCGGGCGGCGAGGGTGAGGTAGGCGCGTTCGAGCAGCGGTTTCGCCGCCTTGGGCGTGCCCCAGGCGAAATTCGAAAGACCGACGGAAAAGTGTAGGCCGCGGAGATGGGGATCGGCGGAGCACAGCTGCATGGTATCCAGACCGATGTTGACGAGGCCGTAGGTGTCGGCGCCAACGGGAGCGAGGCCGGGGTCGACGATGATGTCGTCGAGCGTGCGTCCCGCCCGCGTCACGAGCAGATCGACGAAGCGCTTGATCGTCTCGTAGCTCATGTTCGGATCGAGGCTCTGTCCGGTGCTGCCATCCGGACGGAAGCACTCCGAGGCCATGACGATGCAGCGCATGTCGTGCTCGCGGATGAGTTCGATCATCGGATCCAGCTGCTGGCGGGAGGCGGCGAGGGAATTGAAGAGCGGCTTGCCCCGGCACTTGGAGCGGTCGAAGGCCTTGAGCGCGACCTTGTGGTACTCAATGTTGGGGTTGTCGAAACTCAGCGGCACGTCCGTGGCGGCTTGGATGGCCGGGATGACGATGGGGAGGAACTCCAGCATTTCCGCCACGCGCACGGACACCCGCTGCGTCCCGTCGACGTTCAGGTTGACGAGTTCCGCGCCGGCGTCGGACTGCAGCTTCGCCAGGTTCTGGTAACCCTGCACATCCCGCGCCTCCCACGCCTTGCGAGCGCGGGCGTAGGCATTGTTGATCAATTCGCCGATGATGTGAATCCGGGGTGCTTGGGTCATGGAAGGGAAGGCGGGGAAGGACGCTCGGGAGAGGGAGCGGAGGGAGGTGAAGAGGCGGTGTCCGAAGCCGACCGTCCGGTCACCGGAATCGGGGTTGCCGCGGTTGGGAGCGTGAACGGCCGTCCGAGGTGGTCGCGGTGATGCCAGGTGTTAGCCCAGCTCGACGTGCCGCGCAGGTGCTGGTCCTGCAGCACCGGGGCGTGGTCGAGCAGTGCTTCCGACCGGCCCTCATACTTGGCCCGATCGTAGGCCCGGGACCAGATACAGTCGAAGTCGGCCACCTCGCATTTGCCGTCGCGCGTGCCGCCGCACGGGCCGTTGCGCTGATTCTTGGCGCAGGCCGACTCCGGACAGAGGAAGGCGATGTCCGGCAGCGAACAGTCGCCGCAGTCCTTGCAGCCGAAGAGCGCGACCTTGCCGGCGTGTTCGGCGAAGCGCATCCAGCCCGGGCCCTGGCGCGGATCGGCGGCGGAGGCGGTCAGCTTCGCGCCCAGGTTCCAGAGCCGGCGTCCCTCCTCGAACATGAGACCGTGCACGAACCGGGAGAACCGGTAACTGAAGGTGACATGGCGCGAGGTCGGGTGGAGGCCGGCGCCCGGGGCCAGACTCGGATTGATCCGGGTGGGATCGGCGAGGCCCGTGGCAGGATCCTCGGCGTAGTGAAAAAACTCCTGCGGGCGTGAGTAGCGGATCTCCCGGGCGAACGTGCGCCAGGCGTCCGGCGGAAAGGAACGTTCGAGCTCCAGGATGCGATTGACGTCGGCGATGGCGTGCACCCCGCCGAGGTAGGCCCCCCGATAGCCCAGACCCCGATAGATCGCGAGCTGGCGCGCGGCGAGGGTGAGGAAGAAGGCCTTGCCGCGATCCGGCGTGGACTCCTGCGCGGCGCAAAGGGCGGCGAGCTCGTCCGAGATGACAATGCCGGGAATCTTCTGGGCGCGGAACAATTTCGCCACCCCGGGATTCAGGACATAGACATTGCCGATCAAGGGCACGTGTCCCCAGCCCCGCTGAGCCAGCCAGACGATCAATTCGTGGATCTTGCGCGAGTCGTAGCCGATCTGGTTGATGATCCAGCGCGCGCCGCACTGCAGCTTTTTTTCCAGCTTGAGCAGCTGCGGCATGACTTCGTTTTCGTGCAGCTTGAAATTGCTCACGACGCAGCCCGGAAAAAATTCGGTCGCGCCCAGACGTGTCGACTTTTTGGCGCCCGGCCGGGTGATGTCGATGCCGGCGTTCATCTCCGCGAGCAACGTCAGCAGACCGACCGAATCGATATCGAAGACCGGCTTCGCGCCGCCATGGATGCCGGAGCCGGAGGAATCGCCGGTGAGCACCAGCAGATTGTGCAGGCCCTGGCTGGAGAGATGCCAGGCTTCGGACTCCAGCGCGTTGCGGTTGAAATCCTTGCAGGAGAGGTGGACGACGACCTCGCGTCCGGAGGACCGGATGATCTCACCCAGGGCGGCCGGTGCGAGCTGCGGATTGCCGCCGGCGTTGTCGGTGATGGACACCCAGTCGATCGCGTCGTGGGCGGCCAGCTCATCGGCGAAGCCCACGGTCTTGGCGGCGCGCGTCTCGGTCACCGTGCCACGCGTGGAAACCAGTTCGACGCCGAGCACGAAGGCCGAGGTGGTTTCCAGTTTTTCGCGCAGCGTCATGGTGCCAGCCGGGTCAGCGAGCGCTGACGAATTTGAGGAACATCTCGACACTGGAAGGTGCGTCCGGCCCGTAGCCGTCCGCGCCGATTTCATCGGAGAACATCTTGTTCACGGGTGCTCCGCCGATCGCGAGTTTGACCGCGGAGAGATCCGGCTGCTGCTGAAACGCGTCGATCACGACCTTCATGTACGGCATCGTTGTCGTCAGCAGCGCGGACATGCCGACGATGTGTGCGTTGTGCTCTCGGCAGGCTTGCAGGAAGGCTTCCACCGGTTGGTCCACTCCGATGTCGACGACCTTGAAACCGGCGCCCTCGGCCATCATGCAGACCAGGTTCTTGCCGATGTCATGGAGGTCGCCCTTGACCGTGCCCATGATGACGGTGCCGCGCGGCGGGTTGTTCACCGCATCGGCGACCAGCAGGGGCTTGAGGATCGCCATGCCAGCCTTCATGGCCCGGGCGGCGACGAGGACCTCGGGCACGTAGAGCACGTTGTATTTGAAGTCTTCGCCCACGACGGACATGCCGGCGATCAGGCCTTCGTTGAGGATTTCGTCGACCGGCCGGCCTTCCTCAAGCGCGGCGCGGACGAGGCGTTCCACCTCGCGCGCGTTGCCTTCGTAAAGCAGCTGATTGATGTGGGCGTAGTCGGTCATGGGCGGGGCGGAAGGGGTCACCAGGAGGCGGAGTCGATGCAGGCGCGTTTGATCGCCACGACATTCTCGGTGGGCGTGCCGAAGGGCACCACCGCGGTGCCCATGATGAAGCCGGGCACATTCCGACCGCGGCGCAGCTCGCGGCAGGCCACCTCGTAAATGGCATCGGGTGTTCCCGTTTCGATTAGGCGGGGCGAGATATTGCGACGGAATGAACGTCCGTGCTGCCGGCACGTCTGCTCCCAGACATCGAAGTCACCGGTGAAATCGCAGAGCAGATTGTTTGCGCCGGTCTGCGCGAGCAGGTCGGCGATGGGAGTGGTGTTGCCGCCGATGATGAGCGGGAGATCGCGAATGCCCTGGGTGGCGGACCACTGGACCAGCTCCTGGGTCACGGGCAGCACGAATTCCTCGTACATGGACGGCGACAGCAGTTCCGGCGAAGCCTGCGAGTCGAACACAATGAGCTCCGCGCCCGCGTCGATGTAAGCCTTGGCGAACTCGCGGATGATGCGACCGGAGTAGTCGAGCACGCTCCGCACCCAGTCCGGCTGGTCGAGGCAGGCGAGAAAAAGGGCTTCCGCACCGACCAGCGAGATCGCGAGCGAGAACGGACCGGAGATGGCACCGCGCAGCCAGAAGTCGTCGCCGAGGGCGCGGCGGACCTGCCGCGCGGCGGTGAGGTTCACCGGCATGCGGCCATCCTTTTGCGGATTAGGCAATCGGGCCTGCGAGAGATCGTCGCCCACATGGACGATGTGGTTGCCTGGCTTGATGCCGGGGATCGAGGTGTCGGTCCCTTCGTAGAAACTCACTTTGCAGCCGACCGCCTCGGCCTCGAGATTGTAGACGTCGACGCCTACCGCGAGGGCATCCGGGCCGATGGCCTCGTACTCCGCCAGCAGCGCCCGGGCCAGCAGGGAACCGTCCCGGGAAATGGCGGAGGGGGTGCTGCCGATGAACCAGGCCTTGTGTTCGTAGATCGCGGGCAGAAAGAGGGGCACGCGGCGCGGTTCGGCGCAGCGCAGCACCGATTCAACCTCGGCACGGGTCGCGGGAGTGGACGGGGAGGAGGGCATGGCGGGGACACGGAGTCTACCGCAGCCCGGCCCCGCCGTCTTGGCGGATTCGGTCTCCGCCGATTGGCCGATCGGGCAATCCTTCACTCTCCGGACACCGCGCCCGGGCGGGGTGCGCGGGTCGCGGGTCGGCCCGCCCCAGGTCAGGGCGCGGGTGGCGCCAGAGGAATCGCGACGTTGAAGGATCCGTTCAGGTCCGGCGTATCCACGGCGGCACAATAAAGCACCGCGGGGCGTCCATCGATGAGGAGAAGCTGGGGCCGTTCGAGTTTCTGCAGGGTCTGCACCCGCCCGTCGCGGTGTGGCAGGTGCAGCGTGCTGACCAGCGGCCGCGGCGCGGGACTCCAGTCCAGGCCGTCGTCCGAAACGAAGAGTGCCAGGGAGACGCCGCGACCGGTGAAGTGCCCGCCCATGTCCTTGACGATGCCAAGGTAGCGGCTGCCGTCGTGCCAGATGAACGGATCCTCCGCGGGAAAGGTGGCGCCCTCCCGCGTAAAGATGCGACGGCTGTGTTTGGTGAACGGTCCGAGCGGAGACCGGGCGGTGGCGGCCAGATGGACCACGGGTCCGCCGAAGGGCAGGGGTTTTTGCTGACCCACCGCCTTGTAGATCATGAGGACCGTGCCATCCGGACGGAGGGTGACGCTGGGGTTGGTCACGACGAGCGAGTCAGGAGCTTCCAGCCGGGGGTCGACGTCCAGCACCGGACGGTCGAATCGTGTCCAGGGGCCCTCGGGCCGGTCTGCCACCGCCACGCCGATCCGCTGATGGTTGCGGTGGGTGAAGTTGAGCCGGTCCGACATCGCCCGCCCGTCACCCACATTGCCCATGTAATACAGGTAGTACTTTCCCTCGTGCTTCAGCACGGTGGGATTGTGCGTGCAGTGGCCGTCCCAGAAGTCCGGGCCGCGGGCGGGCAGCACGACCTCGACATGACGAAACGGACCGAGTGGCGACGGGGCCACGGCGCGGGCGATTTCCGAATGGGTGACCCAGGCCAGATGGCCAAGCCGCCGTGGCCAGCGCGAATAGAACAGGTGAACCTGTCCATCCGAACCCACCACCGCTGATCCACACCAGATGTTGTAGTCGGGGTCCTGAAACACGGCCGACGCAGGCACCGGTTGCAACCAGGTGGACACATCCGGAGGAGGCGCGGAACGCAGCGAAGGCAGGCTCAGGCTCGTGAGTGCGAGCAGGAGCACGACGGCGAGAACCGGAAGAGAAGGGGCCGGGCGGAACGACGTCATGGTTTGATTGGCTGGGGCGCGGAAGCGAGCGTCGGCTCGACCGTGACCGCGGCGGAAGGCGTGGATTCGAGTGCGCCGCGCAGGGCGGTGACCGTGAAGGTCACCCGCTGGTGGTCGCCGAGGCCGGTCAGCACCACCGGTCCCGGTGCCGCTGCTTCGACCCGGCGGGAATCGCTCTCGGCTGCGCCCCAACGTATCCGGTAGGCCGTGGCCTTCTCCACCGGGGCGAAGCGGAGGGAGATCAAGCCCGCTCCGCGCACCGCTGCGAGCCAGGTGGGAGCGGCGGGTGCCCGCTGACCGTCGGGAGTCACGGCGAACGGGACCGACCAGTCGCTCGGTGTGCCCAGTACGGTCTGACGCCGGAGTCGTCCGTGGTAGGTCCGGCCGTTTTCCAGGCCGGTCACGGAAAACGCCCCTTTTTGGGCGACCGTGAGCGTCTGGTCCGGGGCGCCCGGGACAAGTCCGTATTCGACCGTGAACGTGGTGTCGTCGGGTTGGGTCGAGTAGCCCAGCATGAATCCGCCGTCGAGGGGATAGGCCCGGACAATCGTCGGCGCGGAGCGTGCCGTGGGCCTCGTCGCCGGCGCCAGGGAAACGCTTTCCCTGTTCGTGTAGTCGTGAACCGAATATCCGGTCGGACTTACCAGCGACACGACCAGACCGTCCTCGGCCGACGGCCGGCCCGTGAGAGCGATGGAGAACTCCGGTGAACCCGGTGGCAGGTCCGGCAGCCGCACGACGCCGCCCGCCAGCGCGGGGCCGGAGCGCGGGCGCCATTCCCAGACCAAATGGTAGCCACGCAAGGTGAAGGACGGGAACTCCTCCGCGCGGCGGGGCAGCAGAAGGGCGCGACCGCCTTCCACGCGCAGGCGGGCGATGGGACTGTGCAGGCGGGCGATGTCACGGGCGGCCTCTTTCGGCTGGCGCCACAGATCAACCATGCCCCACGAGCGCAGTTCGCCGGGCTCGGAGTTGCGGTAGTTGCTCCGGTAGTCGTTGAAGGTCCACAACGCCGTCCCGATGACTTGGGGGCGCCCGGCGAGGGTGTGCCAGCGTTCGTCGAGGCCCGGGATGCGTGCGCCAAGCTCCTCGCCGAACTGGCGGGCGCCGAACTCCGACAAGAAGACCGGCTTCCCCGGCCATTTTTCCGCGAGGTTGGCCACGAGCGCACCCGGATCGGAGCCGTAGCTATTGTACAGGATCAGATCGGACACCGTGATGGGATCGTTGGCGGGGCCGTAATCGCGGCGCCCCCCGCTGAAGCTGACGTAGGCGTGCAGCCGGTGGGGATCGAGCTCCTTCCGGGCGTAGTCGATCATCGACTTCACGTAGTCGTTGTGACCCAGCAGTTCATTGCCGGGACTCCAGCCGATGATGCACGGGTGATTGTAGTCCCGCTCGATCATTTCCTTCATCCACGCCCGCGTGATCGGATTGTCGGCCTTGACCTGCGGGTCATCGCCACCCCAGACGGGGATCTCGGCGAAGATCATCACGCCCTTTTCATCGAGGTAATCGAGCAGGTTGGGCGCGGTCGGCGCGTGCATGATCCGCATGAAGTGGGCGCCGTAACGCTTCATCAGATCGACATCGAGCCGGATCAGATGCTCCGGCTCGGTATTGCCGTAGGCGCGATGATCATGCACGCGGTTGAAACCCACCAGGCGGACCCGCTCCCCGTTCAAGTAGAGCCCGTCCGGCTTCACGGCGATGTGACGCAGCCCGAGGCGGTCCTGGCGCGTGTCGGTGGTGCGGTCGCCCACCTGCACGCGACTATGAGAGGTGTAAAGCGAGGGCGACTCGATGTGCCAGGGGTGCACGTCACGGGCCGGCAGGGAGACGCGGCCCTGCAGGCGGAGGCTGCCTCCGCCCGGGATCGTGCCCGCAGCGGACCAGTGGCCGACGGTTTGTCCCTGGTACCGAATCTCTCCGCGGACCTCGACTGGAAGGGTAGCCGGGCCCGCCTGATCAACTAGACAATCGACGTGCACCACCGCCGTGCCGTCGGATAAATTCAGTTCGCCGCGCACGTGCTGCCGGACGAGGCGCACGTCCGGCAGGGCGACCAGGGAGACGCTGCGACTGATGCCGCCCCAGGCCCACCAGGCGCCGCGACGGTAGGTGTTGTCGGCGCGGACTGTGAGTTCGTTCGCCTGGTCACGCCGCGCGAGGTGCGTGATGTCGAACTCGAAGGGCGTGTAGCCGCCCTGGTGACGCCCCAGCGACCGTCCATTGAGAAACACTTCCGCCGTCTCGTACACCGCCTCGAAACACAGCCGCACACGCCGTCCCTGCCAACCGTCCGGGAGGGTGAAGAGCCGACGGTACCAACCCGGGCCGACGTGCTGCGCGTACCGGTTCGTGGTGTCCCAGTTTCCCGGCACGGGCAGCCGGTCCCAGGCCTCAAGCGGCCGGTCGAGCTGAGCGGCCTCCACGGTGAAGGCCCAGGTGCCGTCCAGCGAAAGCCGTTCGCTGCCCTGCGCCCAGCCACGGCCGGAGCAGAGACCCAGGGCGAGGACGAACAGGAGCGCCGGCAGTGCGGGCGGGACGGAACGCAGCATGGAAGGGTCAATACACCCGGACTTCAAAGACGCGAGCCTCGGGGACGCCGTGCGTGGCGAGCACCTCCAGCCGCAGGCGGGAACCGGAAACCGGTGCGGACAGGCGGTGCACCCGTTTGCGGAGCAGATTGTTTCGGACCGAGACGATGGCGCGGCCATCGAGCAGCAGGTCGTAGTCCTTCACCAGCTCCGGCTGCGGGCCGCGGATGACCTTGGCGGTGTGGGCATCGCTCGCGCTGAGGATGAGTTCGCGTTGGAAACCGGAATCAAAGGTCAGGTGGATTTCCTCGACCGTTTCCGTCTCCGGCCACTGGAGTTCGAGCCAGGCCGGCAGGGTGCACGACTCCCAGCGATGCGTGCCTCCGTCCGCAAAGGTTCCCAGGTGGAGGAACAACTCGCGGGTGACTCCATCGGTGACCTGCCGGGCGGCTCCGCCGGTCCGTTCGGAGGAAGCCTGGATCCGGGCGCGCGGGGCGCGGTTGTCGGGATCGCGATCCCGCAGACCGGGCAGGAAGGCGTCATCCTTGAGCAGAGCCTGCTGGAGGGCCGCGATCCGGGCGGGGTCGAAGACGTCCGCGAGACGACGGAAGGGCGACGGCGTCGCCGCGACCGGATTCGGCCGGGTGGCGACCGCTCCGTGCGAGGAGGAAGACTCCGGGAGGTGCTCCCGGTCCGGTGCACCGGAGCGCATGCCGGCGTCCTCGTGCGGCCGCGGCGTGCGCAGGGACTGCACCGCGAGCGCGGCGGCGGTCCCGACCGCCTGCCCCACCACGGCGCAGGTGCCCATCACGCGCGTGCTGGCGAAGGCGACGTGAGAGGCGCTGATGTTGCGTCCGGCGAAGAAGAGATTGCCCACGTTTCTGGAGTACAGGCAGCGCAGGGGAATCGAGTAGAGATGCGGAAAGTGATGCTGTTCGCAGGGCGGTTCGTCGACCGCATCGACTCCACTTGGCGGATGCAGATCGAGCCACCAGCCGCCGTAGGCGACCTGGTCTTCGAAGAGCCGGCCGGAGAGCACGTCCTGCTCGGTGAGCACATGGTCGCCGAGGAAACGACGCGACTCGCGTTTCCCCGGGATGGAGCCGACCCAGTCCAGCGCCCAGTGGGACGAATCTGGATGCTCGCCCGAGTTCTTCACATAGTCCCAGACGCCCAGGGCGATGCGGAGCAGCTCGTGCCGGATCTCCGGCTGGTCCTTGAGTGTATCCAGATGACCACCCCACTCGAACCACCAGTAGCCATATTCGAAGGCCTTGATCGGACGGTGCAAAAAGTCGGATTTCTGAAAGGACCGGATCCAGCCCGGTGCGTGAAACGGCTGGGGCGTGGGATGCTTCCGCGCCATGAAAAGGATGGAGCTGCCGAGCGTCTGCCGGTCGGGCAGGTCGGTCGCCAGCCGCTCGCCGAACTGGTCCTTGGACTCCCGGCCGACGGTGAAGTCGGCGCCGGCCTCTTTGCCCAGGCGTCCGTCGCCGGAGCAATCCGCGAAGATCGGGGCCTCGATGATGAACTGGTCCTCGGTGTTGGTGCGCACGGCCTCGATGCTCCGGATGCGGCGGAGGCCCCCGACCGTTTCGACCTCGCAGCCGGTGCAGGCGGTGTCGAGCAGGAGTGTGATGCGCGGCTCCGAGATGACCTTCTCGTACAGCAGCAGGTCCCACTGGGAGTAGGAGCGGTGGGGATTGCGGGCGGCATCCTCGAGTTTCAACTCCTCGATGATCCCGGATTCGCGCGCCCCCGGGCGGGTGCCGTGGCAATCCGCGCCGACGATGTGCATACGGATCTCGCTCGAGGCGTTCCCGCCCAGCAGCGAACGGTCCTGCACCAGCACCACGCGGGCTCCCCGGCGGGCGGCCGCGAGGGCGGCGCAGACTCCGGCGAGTCCGCCTCCCACCACCACAACGTCGCAATGAAGGTGATGTTCAGTCATGCGGTAAAAGGACCATGGGCGCACAGGCGGGGTGCGGGGAACAGTGGGCGGGGAGGGGTTTCCACGCCGGTCAACGTGAGCGGACCGCACGGAAAAGCGAAGGGCTCGTCAGTGAAATCCTTCACCAAACCGGACGGGAATCCATCGGGGATCGGAGATTGCCAGGATGGTCGTTCCAGGTAGGTTGATGTCATGGTTGTCCAAGCGAAGCTGCCCTTGCGCGTCTACTCACCGGGAGAAGAAATCGCGAACTGGATCACCCATGCGTTTGGACTGCTTCTGAGCGTGGCGGGATTGGTGTTGCTCGTGGTCTTTGCGAGTCTGCGGGGGGATGCGTGGCATGTGACCAGCTTTTCCGTCTTTGGCGTGACGCTCCTCGTGCTCTATACGGGATCCACGTTCTACCACGCCATGAGCGGCGAACGGGCCAAGGCCTGGTGGTTGAAGTTCGATCATGCGGCGATTTTTCTGCTCATCGCCGGCACCTACACCCCGTTCCTCCTCACGAGCCTGCGCGGCCCGTGGGGCTGGTCGCTCTTCGGCATCATCTGGGCGATGTGTGGTCTCGGCGCTGTTTTGCAATTTGTCCGTGGAGTCGGGCGGACCGGCTGGTCGACCCTCGCCTATGTGGGTGCGGGCTGGCTGGTGGTGGTGGCCGTGCGGCCGCTGCTCCAGCAGGTGCCTGCGGGTGGGCTCTGGCTCCTGCTGGCGGGAGGGCTGAGTTACACGGTGGGGGTGCTGTTCTACCGTTCGCATGGACTTCGATACCACCATGCCGTCTGGCACCTGTTTGTCCTCGGGGGCAGCATTTGTCACTTCCTCGCGGTGATGCTCTACCTGCTGCCGGCGCGCTCGTGATTTCAGTCCCGCGGCCTGCCTCCGGTGGTGCCGTCCCGGCGTAACCTGTGGGGTGCACACCCCCTGGCGGGCGTTGTCCGGCATCTCTAGATTGGGGCATGGATCGATGCAGCGAAGGGTGTGCGGGTGGAAAATTGCGACGCGACCTTACGGCCGTCGTTCGAGTGGCCCTGGGGGTGCTCGCGGGCCTTCCTCTCCTCGGTGAGGCCGCGCCCTCGGACGATGCACGCGCCCGGCGGGCACCGGTGGTCACACTCTACTTTGAAAACGACGTGTTCAGCGGCACGGACCAAGATTACACCAATGGGGTCAAACTCTCGTGGCTGTCCGCTGATCTGGTGGATTGGGGCCAGTCGGGTTGGCGTCGCGACATCCTTGAACTGCTTCCCTTCGTGAATCGAGAGGGAGGGCAGAAGGCGATCGGCTTCGCCCTTGGGCAGAACATCTATACGCCGCGTGACACCCGGGCGAAAATTCCGTCTCCGACCGATCGTCCTTACGCGGGTTGGACTTACCTGGAGATGGCGTTTGTCAGCAAGACCAAGGAAATCTCGGACACCCTCTCCGTGCAGGTGGGTTTGATCGGGCCGCACAGTCAGGCGGAGGACTCGCAGCGCATCATCCATCGCTGGATCAAGAGTGCCGAGCCGCAGGGCTGGGACTACCAACTGCGCGATGAAGTGGGCGCCAATCTGGTCTATGAGCGTCGGTGGAGGTTGTACGGCCGCGCCGTGTCCGACCTCTTGGGTGTCGATCTGGTGCCGCATGTCGGAGCGAGTCTTGGCAACGTACAAACCTACGCGAATGTCGGCGGCACCTTGCGCTTTGGCCTGAATCTGCCGAGTGATTTTGGCGTGCAGCTGGCGCGTCCCGGCAGCCTGGGAGGAACGCCCGCGGATGACCTCGACCCGCGCGTCGCCCTCGACCGGAACACCAGTCTCTTCCTGTTTGGTGCGGTCGACGGGCGGGCCGTGGCGCGCGATTTGTTTTTGGAAGGAAACACGTTTCGCGAAAGCCGATCCGTGGAGAAACGGACCTACGTGGCCGACTGGGCCTTGGGAGCGGGTTTGATCGCCGGCCCATGGCAGCTGACGTATACGCAGGTCTGGCGAACGCGGGAGTTCGAAACGCAAGCCGACGGCAACGTACACTTCGGATCTGTATCCGTGTCGAGAGCCTATTGAGCGGAGCGTTGCCCGAGGCAACACCTGCGCGGCCTCAGTGAGGCCACCTCCAACGGAACCGGATCATCAAGGATCGCCTGCGGGCCCTCAAGATCGCGCGGCCTCGGCGAGGCCACCTCCAACGGGCACCGACCTACGAGGATCGCCTGCGGGCTCTCTAGGTCGAGCGGCCTCAGCGAGGCCGCCTACAAGGGGCACCCGCAGGGTACTCTGATGGAGGGCGCCGCTCCGTCGGCGCCGGTTACGCGTCGCGCAATCCCAAAACGGTCCGGCGTGGTGGCGCGTGGGCCGTCCCCGCGGCGCCGACGGAGCGACGCCCTGCACCGGTACCCGATCTCCGGGATCGCCTGCGGGCCCTCAAGATCGCGCGGCCTCGGCGAGGCCACCTCCAACGGGCACCCGCAGGGTACTCTGATGGAGGGCGCCGCTCCGTCGGCGCCGGTTACGCGTCGCGCAAGCCCAAAACGGTCCGGCATGGTGGTGCGTCGGCCGTTCCCTTGGCGTCGACGGAGCGACGCCCTCCAACGGAACCCGATCATTGAGGATCGCCTGCGGGCTCTCTAGATCGGGCAGCCGCAGCGGCACGGAAGGAGAACGAAGGGCGCCGTGCGATGAGCTTGTCTCACGAACCGATCTGCGCAGGGTCGTGCACCGTGTCCGTTTTCCGCCCCTGGAAAGATCGTTCGGTTGGGTCGCGCCTGCTCCTGCTGGGAGGAGTGGCTGCCGCCGTCGTCGTGGCGGTTTTGGCCCTGCTCCGCGTGCCGGCTGTTCAGCTGCGGGTGTTGCAGTGGGCGGTCGGCGGCGGGAAGGAGTGGCGTCTGGACGCGGCCCGGGTCTCGATCGGCCCGGGCGAAGGCGAAGTACGGGGGGTCCGCTTTGGCATGCCCGGCCTGACCGCGCAGAGCGAGGCGGGAGTCGTGGTGCGGATCGATCCCCTGGGCTGGATTTGGGGCCCGCGTGAGCTGCGAGTCCTCGAGGCGCGGGTGGAGGGCGTGCAGATCGCCGTCACTCCGTCGCAACTGGGCGGCGATCCGACCCCGTTCGACGGGGTCCTCACGTCGTTGCAGTCACCGTTGCCCTGGAGTGTGGCGCGCGCCCACATCGAAGTCGCCGCCGATGTGGTGGAAAAGGAGGGCGGACTCGGACGCGGGCGTCTGCTGCTTGAAGGCGGCGGCTTGACCCGTGACGAGTCGGGGCGTTTCAACTACACCTTGGAGCTCGACTCACCGGTGGTGCCCGGTTGGCCCGCGGCGGGGGCGCGGAGCACCGGCGTGGCGGACGTCCGGCAGCGAGCCGATCATGGCGTCGGTCGGATCGACGTGCGCGGCAGTCTGGTCCTGCCTCCGATCCGCGGGGTGACCTTGCCGGCCGGCACGCTGGAGGCGTCCACCGAGGCCACTCCGACCGGGGAGCATTATGCAGGGCGATGGGACATGGAGCCAAAGACACGCCTACACTGGAAGGCCGACTACCACCGGGGCGAAGGCCGGGTGGCCGGCCGCCTGACGGTGAATGCAGCGGCCCGCGTTCTGGCCGGGTTCTTTCCGGGCACCGAGCTCCCGGAGGGCGAGGCCGCGGCGACCGTGGACTTTTCGTTCGTCACCGCGACGGGTGCGGCCACGGCGGTCGTGGAGGCGACTTTGACGGGGTCGGAGTGGGGACGGCTTGGTCCCGCGTGGGCTGCTTTGGGCGCGTGGTCCGGCCGGGTGCAGGCTCGGGTCGAGCGGGCTTCCGCCACGGAACCGTGGCGGTGCGTGACTTCCCGGATCACCCTCGGGACCGAAACTCAAGCGGACCTCGTCGTGATGGAGGGGCAGGGCCTCGAGGCGGCCAGCGTGCGGGTGCGCGGCTTCCCCCTGGCTCGGCTCGCGCCCTGGTTGCAGCAACAGGGTCTGGCCGCTCCGGAGGGGCGGTTCGAGGGGGCATGGCGGGTCGCCCGTGCCGCGGCGGGACAGGTCACCGTCACTTCCCTTGAACCCGCGCACCTGGGACCCGTGCGCATCGATCATCCGGCGCTCGCGACCGTGCCGTCACTCACTCTCGAACTCGATCTGACGGCGACGGTGGATGAGACGGATGCGCGCTGGCAGGCGGTCGCCGTGCGCGTGCGGCCGGCCACAGCCGCGGCGGCGCCGGCCATCGAGCTGACCTCCCGGGGCCGCTGGCGGTGGGCGGGTGGTGGGACCGTCGAAGAAGCCACGGTCCGCTGGCCTTCGCCCGCGGTTCCCGGCGGCGGAGCCGGTGGATTGCAGACCCGGTTGCTGGGTCCGCTCGAACTCGATCCGCAGGGGCTTCCTCTCTGCCGCCCCGGCCAGGTCTTGGCCGAGCTGCAGGCCAGGGTGTGGCCTCTCCGTGAACTTGAAACATGGATACCCGACCTGGGCCTCCGGGGGATCTGGGCCGCCGGGACCACGGTCGTGACCGCAGGCGAGGTGTCCGGGGGATATCAGGTGCGCACGCCCGAGCCCTGGAGGTTCACCGAGGTTGCGTCGGTCCAGAACGGGGCGACCTCTTCCTGGACGGGCTCGGTGCAGGTCGCGCCCGAAGCAGAGCTCACGGCCACCTCCGGAGTGGGCCGGTTGAGCGGACTCCACCTCGGGGATGCCACGGGTCGGCAGGTCGTGGGCCTGGCCAAGGGCGCCTGGAACTCCGCCGCCGATTCGTACGAGGCGCAGCTCGATCTCACGGCCACCGGTCCCCGGGGCACCTTGTTGCCGGCCGCCTGGGGAGACATGACCGTGGAGCTCAGTTTGAAGGGAGGCTCGGCGGCGAAGGCGGTGCAGCAGATCGAGCGGATGAGCGTCGTGGCGAAGAGTCCGGCGGGTGAACGCCTGCGGATCGAGGGCAACGCTCCGCTGTACCTGGCGCAGCGCCCCTCGGGCGAGTGGGTGTTCAATGCTGTCGCGCCCTGGAAGGTCAGCCTCGCGCCCATGCCGGTGTCCGATCTGGCGGACGTGCTGCCGGCGGGCTGGGTGGCCCGGGGGCAACTTGGCCCTTCTGAGTTCCTCCTTTCCGCCGAACCGAACGCCTGGAAAATCAGGCCGCTGCGCGCCGTGTCGTGCACCGGTCTCTTCCTCATGCAGGATGGGGTCGAGGTCGTACGCGACCTCACGGCCTCATTTTTCCCCGCGGCGGACGTCGACTGGCATCACACGCTTCGCCCTCGCTTTCAACTGGCCTGGGAGGCCGCGCTCCAGGCGACCGAAGTCAGGGTGCACTCAGCGCAGGGGGAAGTGCTGCAGCTCGAAGGGTCGATGCACGTCGTCGGGGATGACGACGACGCCTTGCTGCGACGGGTGGACGGAGTGGCGCGCGGAAATTTGGCGGAGGCGCGCGTCGTCGTTCCGGCGTTGGGCCGGCATCTGCCGAGCGCGGGCCGCTTCACGGCGAGAATCGAAGGTGGACTGTCAGCCCATGAGGAGCTCCAGGCGTGGTTGCGCATCGAAGACGTTCCCGAGCTGGGGGGCGCGCGCACCCTCGCTCCACTGGAGATCCGCGCGAAGGGCAATGTCGACGGAGTGAAGCGCGCCGCGGAGTTTTCCGTCGACCTGCAGATGGGCGACGGGGACAACCTCGGTGACCTCGGCTTCGCGGTTCGCCTGGGACTCGAGGATCAGACCCTGCGCGTCACGTCGGCGTTGCGGGGCAAGCGCTGGGACCTGAACGAGACCCTGGCCATGAGCCGCGCCTGGCGCCCGGTGGAAACCGCTGCTGCCGCCACTGCCGCCGCACCTGCCGCCGCCGCTCCGCCCGCGGCGCCCGCGCGTCGTCCGCTGGGTTCGGCCTTTTGGGGGGCCTTGCGGGGGACGTTTGACTTGGACGTGAAGCAGGTGCGGTGGAGCCCCTATCGGATGGAGGATATTCGCGGGAGGATCGAGCTCGACGAGCGTCGCCTCACTCTGTCGGGCCTCGGTGGCACGATGTTTTCCGGCACCCTTGAGGGCTCGCTGGGCGTGGACTACCTGCCGGGCGCGCCGGAGGGCGATCACCGCCTGAGCGGGGAACTTCGTATCCGACAGTTCGAGACCGCACGCGTGGTGCAGACCCTGTTCCCTCAGGAGCTCGGGTCGCTGGACGCGCGTGTGGACCTGCAGTCGGTGGTGCGGGGCCGGGGATTTCAAGTGTGGGACCTCCTGGAGTACGCGGAGGTCGACTTCGGCGTCGAGGGCCGGGGCACAGTCCGGCTCACCAACCCGGATGTGCGCACGGCCTCCACGCTGCTGGTGATGGGCGGCCTCGTCACCCTGTCACCGGAGTTGCGCGCACTGGGCCGGCTGCTGCGCAAGTTTGCCGAGATGCCGGTGGACCGCCTGACCATTCAGGGCGGGCGTGATGCGGCGGGGGCGATCCGGTTGTCGAAGGTATGGCTGGATTCGCCGCAGGCGCGACTGCTGGGCACCGGTGAGGTGCCGGCGGCGACGAGCCCGCTTGTCGCCCGTCCCTTGGACCTGAGCTTCGATCTGCGGGCACGGGATGAGGTCGGGCTCATCCTCGGACGTATGCGCCTGCTGGAACCGGCGGTGGATGGTGACGGGTTCCGTCGTCTGAATCGCTCGATCGCCGTAGGCGGACAGGTGGGCCGCCCGGATGCGAGCGCGCTCTATGAGTTGCTGGCGCGCGCCGTGGACGGCTCGCGGGGGACCTGGGGTTTCATCATGCGCAAAGTGCAGCGCGAGGTGGAGCGTCAGCAGGCGCTCGCCACCCAGGCGAAAGCGAGCGGCCGATGAACCCGTTTCATGCTGTTCTCGTCCTGATCCTCTTGGGCCTGACGCCGCTCCGCTCGATGGCGGGTGAAGTCTGGAAAGGGACTTGGAAACCTGCCCTCGTCGGCGGCGAGAAATCCCTGACGCTCACGCTCACCCGCACGGAAGGCGAGGCTGCGGGTACGGTTGAAATCGATGGCCAGACGTTGACTGTGACCGGGAAGATCGAAGGCGCCTGGCGGGAGATGGTCTGGAAGGATGCCGCAGGCCGCGTGACCCAATTCCGAGGCGTGGCGACCGGCGGGACGTGGTCGGGGCTCACGCTCTCTGGGGGCGATGGACGACTCGTCGAGTACGGCCGGGTGAAGATCGCCCGCGGCCTATAACCCTCCTGCGGCCTCAGCGAGGCCGCCTACAACGTGGGCACCCGCCGGGTTCTCTCCTGGAGGGCGCCGCTCCGTCGGCGCCGGTTGCGCGTCGCGTACGTCAAAACGATCGGGCGTGGTGGTGCGTGGACCGTCCCCCCGGCGTCGACGGAGCGACGCCCTTCGACGAGCTCAGCGCATGCTGCCCCCCAGCGGAGCCCGATCGACAGAGGTCGCCTGCGGCCTCTTGGCATCATGCGGCCTCAGCGAGGCCGCCTACAACGTGGGCACCCGCAGGGTTCTCTCCTGGAGGGCGCCGCTCCGTCGGCGCCGGTTGCGCGTCGCGTATGTCGAAACGATCGGGCGTGGTCTTGCGTGGACCGTCCCCCCGGCGTCGACGGAGCGACGCCCTCCAGTGGAGCCCGATCTACAGAGGTCGCCCGTGCAGGCTCAGTCTGTGACCCAGCCGACCGGTGCCTTCCACATACCGCCGAGGATCGCGTCGTAGCCGACGGTGATGGCCACTTTGGGAAAGTACTTCGGATAGTGGCCCATGCCTTGCAGCAGCAGCGGTTTGCTGGATCCGTCGGGCAGTCGGGCAACTCCGGTCAATTCATAATTCGCCGGAGGCAGGTCGTTCAAGTCGTCGTTGTAGGTGGAGCCCTTTGGACGCCAGTCGCGCTCCACCGTGATGGGCTTGAGGGTGCGCCCATCGATCGAGGGGCTGGTGGGAACGAGGGTCAGGATGAGCTTGGTCCCCTCGGGCAACATCGTCGGCGCCTTCTTGATGTCCTCGCGGTAGGTTTGAAAACGCAGGCCGATGTTCATGCCATGCCAGTGCGTCGCGTTGTTGGGATCAGGTTTGGCGCCGTAGGTTTCCGCCAGACCGGTGGGTTTCCAGACGAAGTCCTGGACCAGTCCCTCCTCCGCGTCCTGGCTCTTGTTCCAAAGCTTACCCTTCGGCACGAGCCGATACAGGTAGGTATGCTCGCCAAATTTCACCTGCACCGTGCTGCGGCCGAAGGTGTACTGACCTTTCACCAGTTTCTGCCGGTAGGCGCCGTTTTTGACGGCGGGTGTGTAGTTCACCCGCTCGCCGGCTTCGCTTACTCCGTTGATCGTGACGGTCACATCCTGAATGTCGCCCGAAAGCGGACTGCCGTCCTCCATCGTCACTCGGCCGATGGCGTAGCCCGGCTTCGGTTCCGGCTCAGCGGCGGAGAGGATGGGGCCGGCGCTTGCAAACAGGGCCAGGGCGAAGCGGAACGCGAGGGGGAGCGGTCTCATCATCACCGACGAGATGGTGAAGGCGTAACCACGTGTCAACTTCAGGGCACGAGGCGTGCCCCGCGGTCGGTCAGGGGGAGGTTGGAGTGGAGCCCGTTCCCTGCCGCCGGATGTACCGCCCGACGAGGAACAGCAGCCCGGCGCAGAGCACCAGATTGATGGCGGCAAACTGGAAAACGCGGCTGATGTCCACCTGGGCATCGCGCAGCATGCCGCCCACGTAGATGCCCGCGCCGCCGATGGCACAGGCGAAGAAGGTCGAGATGCCCCAGCTGGTGGCGCGGTAGCGCGGATCCACGATGAGGCAGAGGATCGGCATCTGATTCGCATCGGCGAAATTTCTCGCCATCCCGTAGCCCACCAGTCCCGCCAGCGCGAACGGCAGGACCGAGGCGTTGGCGGTCAGCAGCACGGCGGGGGCCGCCACCAGCAGGCCGATCACGGGCACCCAGACGCGCGCCATGGGATGGGTGTGACTCCAACGATCGGCCCAGGCGCCGCCGACCAGCATGCCGACGAGGGCGGCGAGGTTGAGGTACAGCGTGGTGGAGAGGCCGGCGTTGCCCTGGCTCAAGTTGAACTGCTCCTTGATGTAGGTGGGCATCCAGCCCACCACCGACCAGCCCACCACCCCAAGCAGACAGGCGTAAATCAGCATGAGCAAATAGGGTGGGTGGGTGAACAAGCTGATGAAGGCATCGCCCAGACCGACCTTCGCCGCGGCTGGTTTCGTCACGTCAGCTGTGGTGTTCTCGACCGGGGCGTCGCGGAGCAGAAAGAGAAGGAGCACCGAAAACCCCGCGCCCAGGATGCCGAAGACTTTGAAGGCGTAGGCCCAGCCATGCCCCTCCGCCATCCAGCCGCCGAGGCCGCCGAGGGCGCCGCCAATCATCGCACCCGCCAACAGCAGCCCGGACGCCAGGGAACGCGTCGATCCCCGGTGGTAATCCACGATCAGGGCCACGGAGGCCGGCATGCACGCGGCCTCGCTGATGCCCATCAGTGCGCGGGTCAGCAGCAACTGCTCGTAGGTGCGGGCGAAGGCAGTCAAACCGGTCACCACCGACCAGACGAAGACGCTGGCGATGATCACCCGGCTGCGGCTGAACCGGTCGGCAATGTAACCGGCGAACGGACTGCAGACCGCATAGACGAGGAGAAACACCGTCGTCAGCAGACCAAACTGCGCCTCGGTCATCGGGATCGCCTCCTTGATCGACCCCCGCATGGTGGTGATCATCAGGCGATCGAGGTAGTTCAGGCAGGCCGTGGCCATGAGCAGCACCACGACCCACCAGGCGCGGAACGGGGTGACGGTCGGGGGAAAGGTCGCGCTCATGGTTCGGTCGGGACGGTCGTGGAGGAAGGCAATCCCGCGGAAGATCGGTGGCGGGCCTTGCTCCTGTCGGAGCGACCGGCCCGGATCAACCCGGGCCAACAGGACACTTCCCTTGACCAGTCGCGCGGGGCGCGTCCAGCTGGTCAAACGGGTTTACCAGCCACGGAAGGTTGTCAGGGTGTGGGCCTCCGCCTGACGCTTTCCGTGCAGCAAGAGCCGTCTTCGCCGCCGGAGTCCGTCCCGGCGCCCCTCCACTCCCATGAGCGCCCACGCACCGAACGCCGCCGCCGATGAACCCTTGACCGTGACCCTAGGGGCGGAGGCGTTGCGCACGTTCTGCCGGGAGCTGCTCCAGTCGCTGGGCACCCCGGAATCCCATGCCCGGTGCGTGGCGGATTCACTCATCGCGGCCAATGTCCGCGGGGTGGACTCACATGGTATTCAGATGCTGGCGACGTATATCCAGCAGATCCGCGCCGGGGGGCTCGACGTCGCCGCCGAGGGGCGCGTGGAGCGGGAGGACGGCGTTTGTCTGCGCTACCATGGCCTGAACGGTCTGGGGCAGGTGGTTTCGGATCGCTGCACCGACCATGCGCTGCGGATCGCGGGCCGGCTGGGCGTGGCGGTGGTGGTGGCCAATCACTCCAATCATTTTGGCGCGGGTGCCTGGTGGGGCGAGAAACTGGCCCGGGCCGGATTCATCGGGATTGTCATGAGCAACGCCTGTCCGGCGGTCGCGCCCTGGCAGGGGCGGACGCCGATTCTCGGGACCAATCCGCTCTGTGTCGCCGTGCCGGGGCGCGGCGGTGCGGGTCGCTGGTTGCTCGACATGGCCACCACCACGGTGGCGCTGGGCAAGGTCACCCACGCGGCGCACCTCAATCAACCAACGATTCCGCGTTCCTGGGGCTTTCTCGATTCCAACGGCCAGCCCACGACCGACACGATCGCCGCCCAGCGCGGGGCACCCACTCCCATCGGGGGTTACAAGGGCAGCGCGCTGGCGATGATGGTCGAGATTCTGTGCGCGGGCTTGAGCGGGGGCGCCATGACCACCGAACTCCCGGTTTATCGCACGGGAGGCGATCCGCTCGGCATCAGCCATTCCTTCATCGCGATCGATCCGGCCCGTTTCCTTGCCCCGGGTGAATTCGAGGAGCGCATGGACCGCCTTGCCGGGCTGGTCAAGGCGTCGGAGCCGGCTCCGGGTTTCGACGAGGTGCTGCTGGCCGGCGAACCCGAGTGGCGCTGCGCTGCCGTGCGTGAACACAGCGGGATCCCGATCCCGGTCAAACTTTGGTCCCGTCTCGGCGCGATCGCCGCTGAACTTCGTGTCCATCCTCCGTCCCCGTCGGTCGTCTGAACTTCCTCTTCTTATGAAACGTCTTCGCTTTGGCATTCTGGGCTCTGGATTCATGGGTCGTACGCACGCGGAAGCGGTGCGCCGGCTTCCCGACACCGCCGAGTTGATCGCCGTGGCCGGCGGTTCGCGCGCGCCGGGACTGGCCCAGCGCTATGGCATGGCCTGCGAACCGGATGCCGCGGCCTTGTTGCGGCGCACGGACATCGACGCGGTGGTCATCACCACACCTCACGCCCTGCACGTGGAGGAAGGCCTCGCCGCCCTGCGTTCCGGGCGTCACATCCTCGTGGAGAAACCCCTGACCACGTCGGTCGCCGATTGTGATCGGCTGATGGAGGCGGCGGCGCAAAACAAGCTCACGCTGGCGACCGGTTACCAACAGCGGTTTCGCGTCAACAATGCCCGGGCGCTGGAGCTGATTCAGGCGGGCACGATCGGGCGTGTGCTCGCGGTGCAGGTGTCGATGCCCATGTACGCTGGCGCGATCAAGGCGGGTGGCTTCGGCGGCAACTGGGCGTGGTGGAATGACCCGGCGAGTGTGGGGCATTTGATCAACAGCTCTCCGCATGCGATCGATCTCTTGCGCGGATTCACGGGGGGCGACGTGGTCACGGTGTCGGCCTTCTCGCGCACGTTTCTCCCGGATTTGACCGTGGAGGACACGACGATGGGGCTGCTGGAATTTTCCACGGGCGCGATCTGCTCCCTCTTCTCCAGCCGGGCGCTGCCGGCGCCTTCGTTCCCGGGCGAGGATTTTCGCTTCCGCATCACGGGCTCGACCGGGTTGCTCGACTTGGATCCGTACGGCGAGCTGCGCTTGTCGGACGAAGCAGGGGGGTGGCGTCTGGTGTCGCAGCAACCGCCGGTCAAGCACGAGGGCGCGGACACGGCGTTCGCCGATGTGCGCATGCAGGCCTACCGCGACCAGATGGCGGCCTTCATCGACTTGATCCATGGCCGGCCTTCACGGGTGGGCAACGGGGCTGACGGACGTGCGGGAGTGGAGGCGTGTCTTGCCATGTTGGAGTCCTCGCGTCAGAAGGGTTGGGTCCATCTTGGACGCACTCCTCCATGCGGCGCATCCTAGTCATCGGCGGCGGAATTGTCGGTCTCGCAGTGGCACGGGAGCTTTTGCTCCGCCTGCCCGACGCAAAAGTCACCTTGCTGGAGAAAGAGCCGGGGGTGGGGCGGCACCAGAGCACGCACAACAGCGGCGTGCTGCACGCGGGCCTGTATTACGCTCCCGGCTCACTCAAGGCGCGGCTGGCGGTGCAGGGCATTCGTCGCATGACGGCGTTTTGTCGCGAACACGGCATCGCGCATGACCTGTGCGGCAAGGTGGTCGTGGCGACCTCAAACGAGGAGCTGCCGGCCCTGGAAAAACTGTGGGATCGGGGACAGCGCAATGGATTGCGACACCTGCGGCGGCTCAGTCCCGACGAGTTGCAGGAGATCGAGCCGCACGTCCGGGGCGTGGGAGCGGTGCATGTGCCCGAGGAGGGCATTGTGGATTACGCGGCGGTGTGCGCCGCCCTGCAGCGCGAGATTGAATCCAAGGGCGGTGTGGTGGCCCTGAGTAGCCGGGTGACGGCGATCCGCGAACAGGGCGCGACCTGGGTGGTGGAGACGAGCGGCGGGGCGCACGAGGGGGACTACCTTGTGAATTGCGCCGGGCTCTTCTCGGACCGGATTGCGGAACTGGCGGGGGTGAAGCGGAACGTACGGATCGTGCCGTTTCGCGGCGAGTACTCGTTGCTGGCTCCGAGGGCGCAGTCGCTGGTCCGTCACCTGGTGTATCCGGTGCCGGATGCACGGTTTCCCTTCCTCGGGGTGCACTTCACGCGGATGATTCATGGAGGCGTCGAGGCCGGGCCCAATGCCGTGCTCGCCCTGGCCCGCGAAGGTTATTCCTGGGGGAAGATCTCGATTCGTGACCTTGCCGACGCCCTGGTCTTCCCGGGACTCTGGCGGTTCATGCGGAAGTATCCAGCGCTCTGTGGCGGCGAGGTCGTGCGCTCCGTCAGCCGGACGCAAGCCTGCCGCGCGCTGCAGAAACTCGTTCCGAGCCTGCAGTCGGCCGATCTCATTCCGGGAGGCTCCGGCGTGCGCGCCCAGGCCATGCAGGCGGACGGTACGCTCGTCCAGGATTTCTGGATCGAGGAACGTCCAGGCGCCCTGCACGTGCTGAACGCTCCCAGTCCCGCCGCCACCGCCTCACTCGCGATCGCGACTCATGTGGTTTCGCTGCTGCCCTTCGTGCCACCCGTAGCGGGAGACTGAGCGGCGGCCGCCGGAGTCTCGCGGCGCAGCGCGAGCAATCCGAGGAGCAGCTGATCGCGCTGGCGTTCGAGCTCCGTGATTGACCGACCGGCGGCCTCCGCCTTCACGCCCGCGACCAGACGTTCCTTCAGTTCAGGCGTCAACACGGGCTCGCCGAGGGTGTCCCACCAGCGGGAAAAGGGCCCCGACAGATGGGCGAGAAAGTGTTCCATGCCTCCGGGACCGCCCCCGAGGTGAAAGATGAGGTTGGGCCCCATGAGGCCCCAGCGAAGACCCGGACCAAAACTGACCGCGTCATCAGCGTCGGCCACGCTGATCACGCCTTGGTCAACCAGGTGCACGACTTCCCGCCAAAGCGCGGCTTGGAGTCGGTTGGCGACGTGGCCCGGCACCTCGCGGTGGAGCACGATGGCCTTCTTGCGCATGCGGGTGTAGAAGGCTCGGGCCTGTTCCACCGTCTGGGCCGAGGTGGCCCGGCCTCCGACCACTTCCACGAGGGGAATGAGGTGCGGCGGGTTGAAGGGGTGCCCGATGACGCAGCGCTCGGGATGGCGGCACCGCGATTGCAGCGTGCTCATGCTCAGTCCGGAGGTGCTGGAGGCGATGAGGACATCGGGCGGCACCAAGTCGTCGAGTTCGGCGAACAGCGCGATCTTGAAGTCCTCCCGTTCGGGCCCGTTTTCCTGGACGAACTGAGCCCCGGCCACCGCTTCATCGAGTTCCGCCGTGTAGCGGAGTCGCTCGCGCGTGGCCCCGGGCGCCAGCCCGAGCTGGGTCACCACCGGCCAGGCGCGGTCGACAAACCCGCGTATCCGCTCCTCGGCGCCGGGCGCGGGATCACAGACGGTCACGTCGAGGCCGCGTCCCAGAAAGTGTGCGGCCCAGCTGGAGCCGATGAGACCGCCGCCAATGACGGCGATACGTTGGATTTCGGGCGGGTGGCTCATGGGAAAGGGGGGCGGTTGGCAGAAACGGGGGGAAGTCGGAGTTCTTTACGCTCCAGCTGGACGCCGGGTCGGGGCAGGCATCCCGGAATCACACTTTTTTGGAGAAATGTTACTGCCATGGCAACAGTGCTTTGCGCGCACTCCCGCCGCCCGCGTCCGCCGGGATCGAGGCCGACTGGCCCGGAGGTTGCTATAATGAATCGTAACCAAAATCTGAAGACATTTTATGCGTAACTCTACGACCAAATCCCTGCTTCTAGGCACGTTGCTCTCCGCAATTGTACTCCCGCTGGGCGCCGCCCAGTTCGATTTTTACAAGCTCGGACGAGGAGCGTCGGACTTTTTGCCAACCAACGGTATCGTGGTTTACAACGATATCGTCAGCTCGAACGTGGACGCGGGCATCTTCAACGGCAATCTGACCTTCGTGAAGGATGGCATCACCGCGACGGCCACCGCGACCTACAATGGCAACGTGGCCGCTGTGGTGCAGGATCGTGAGACCAACTGGACCAACACGAAGGGTGCCGGACTCGGCGTCTACCACCTGAGCAAGACCACCAGCGATGACAACATCACGGTGGGTGAGTCGCTGACGATCACCTTTGATCGCGTGGTCAACCTGTCCTCGATCGGTCTCCGGTCGGATGGTCATAATTTCACCAGCTGGGTCGCCGGGGATGAGTTCCTGCTCAACGGCGTGTCCACCGTGCTGCCCGACAATGTCGGATTTCTCAATGTCAACATGACCGGCAGCTCGTTCACGTTCGCCTTCAAGGGCGGCGAGCCGCTGTCGGCCCAGTTCTACCTCTCCTCGCTGACCGTTTCTTCCGTGCCGGACAGCGGTGCGTCGATCGCCTTGTTCTCGGCGGCCCTGCTGGCCCTCGGACTGATGCGCCGCCGGCGTTGATTCACCCTCCCTCGGAGGGCGTTTTTGGTTGCGAAGGGGCATCCTGTGCGGATGCCCCTTCTTTTTTTGTCCCGTGCGTGACAGCCCGTGCGGTGCCGCGGTCAGGCTTTCACCGGGACACGCCGGCCCGTGCGAGCGGCTTCGTAGATGGCCTCGATGATCACCATGTCGCGCCGACCCAGCGCGGCCGGAGTGGGCAGTTCGGTGCGCTCCAGGATCGAGCGCGCGATCGCGTCGAGATGCACCGCCTGCTGCCGGAGCGGGGGATACTGCAGTGGGCCCAGGTGCGTGGCGCCCTTGAGGCCGCGATAGCTGAAGGCGGGCGGACCGATCTGGATCCAACCCTGGGCGGCCTCGGCGCGAAACTGATTCAGGCCTTCGTTGTAGCTGGTGAACAACTCGGCCCGGGCGCCGTTCGCGAACTCCATGGTCCAGTCGAGCGACTCCTCCACGTCCACGAAAATCTCCGGGCGCGTCTTCGGCCGCTCCTTCGCGGTGACAGCGATCGGGTCGGCCTGCGCGGCGAGGCAGGCCTCGTGCACGGCGTAGATGCCCACGTCCATCATCGGCCCGCCGCCCGCGAGCGCGTGCTCCGCCCGCCAGACTTTCTTCCCCATGCGGAAACCGAATCCGCCGGTCATCTTCATGAAGGGTCCTAGTTCCCGCGTGCGGGCCAGCCGGATCAACTCCTGGTGATACGGGTCGTAGTGCAGCCGATACCCGATGCTCAGCGTTCTCCCCGCCTTCTTGCAGGCGGCGATCATGGTGTCGCACTCCGCCACGCTCACCGCCATCGGTTTTTCACAGATGACATGTTTGCCCGCCCCGGCGGCGCGCACCGTGTGTTCGGCGTGCAGGGAGTTGGGGGTGACAACGTAGACGAGATCCACGTCGTCGGCCGACGCCATCTGCGCCATCGTGTCGTAGTGCCACACATTCTTCTCCGGGAAACCGTGCTCCCGCGCCCAGGTCCGACCCTTTTCGGCGGAGCCAGTGACAACACCGGCGAGCCGGCAGTGCTGCGTTTCCTTGAGCGCCGGCAGCAATTCCCCGCGCGCGTAGTTGCCCAGCCCGGCCAGCACCACGCCCAACTTGCGGGTCGGGGCCGAGGCTTGGGCGCGCAGACGCGGTTGCAGGGCCAGCGCGACGGTGGTTCCGACCGAGAGCTGGCGGATAAAGTGCCGCCGATTGAGCAGAGAGGGAAGAGACATGAGGAGGGTGCGAGTGAGAAGTGGGTGGCGAACGGTGATTCGGAAACTTCGCGGCTGCGTTCCGCGTGGCCGGATGGGTCGGATCAGGGAAACAGACCGCGGCTTTCCTTCGCCTCGGCGACCCGGGCAATGCCGAGGGTCAGGGCGGCGAGGCGTCGACTGAACTTGAACTTCCGCCGCTGGTATTCGACCGAGTCCTTGGCCCGGTCGAGAATGGCATAGAGCTTGGTCAACACTTCATCCCGGCCCCAGTAGTAGTTCTGCAGATTCTGCAGCCACTCGAAGTACGAGACGATCACGCCGCCCGAATTGCAGAGCACGTCCGGGATCACTTCGATGTCGCCCCGATCATTGATGATCTTGTCGGCTTGATTGGTGGTGGGGCCGTTGGCCGCCTCGGCCAGGATCCGGCACTGCAGTTTGGGCGCGAGTTCGGGGGTGATCACCCGCTCGAGGGCGGCGGGCGCGAGCACGGTGCACTTCATCGTGAGAAGCTGCTCATTGGTGATCTCATCGCCGCCGTCGAAGTCCTTGAGCACTTTATTGAAGCGCACGTACTCGAGGGCCTTCTTGATATTGATGCCCTTGGGGCTGTGAAACGCGGCGGTGTGGTCGGAGATGGCGATGACCTTCGCACCGTAGTGATCGAGGGCGGCGGCGGTTTCGGAGCCGACGTTGCCAAACCCTTGGATGGCCACGGTGGCCTTTTTGACCGGGATCTTGAGATCGGCGAGGTACTTGGTCACCAGGTAGGCGACGCCGGCGCCGGTGGCCTCGCGACGTCCCTGCGAACCCCCGAGGGCGATGGGTTTGCCGGTCACGATGGCGGACTCCAGGTGGCCGACGTGATTCGAGTAGGTGTCGACCATCCAGCCCATGATCTTTTCATTGGTGCCCATGTCCGGGGCGGGCACGTCGACATGAGGTCCGATGAACGGGATCAGCTCCTGCATGTAGCGCCGGGAGAGCCGTTCCAGCTCATTCAGGGAAAGCTGGTTCGGATCGACAATGACCCCTCCCTTGGCGCCTCCGTAGGGCAGGCCGACGAGCGAGCATTTCCAGCTCATCCACATGGCCAGAGCCGCCACCTCGCCAATGGTCACGTGGGGGTGAAAGCGGATACCGCCCTTGGACGGACCCGTGGAGAGGTTGTGTTGGACCCGGTAGCCTTCGAACACCGTGATCGAGCCATCGTCGCGGCGGATGGGCAGGGACACGGCCAGGCAGCGTCGCGGCCATTTGGTCCGGTCCCGGATGGCCTCCGGAAGATTGATCGCATCCGCCGCCTGGTCGAACTGGCGGCACGCCATGCGGAAGACATCGGAGTCGTAAAGCGGTGAAACAATGACTTTGGACATCGAAGGGGTTGGGATTTGCCGCATAGTCTGGAGGAGACGCCGTTCCTTGGCAAACGGCATCGCGAAGCCCGCCGGGACGGAAAACAGGCGGGGTGGGAGGGGGAATCAGGACTCCAGATGTGCGCGGCCGGGCAAAATGATTCAATGGCGGTTGAAACTAACGCCATTCGTCGTCCAGATCAGGGGCGGATGTACCTGTTATTGGCCAAACTGGTTGCCTGGCTCGTTGAAAAACTGGGCGTGGCGGTGCTCATCGTCGTGCTCTCACTCGGTGCGTATGCGATGTGGCTGTTTATTCGCGATCAACAGGGGGCGGAGCAGCAGCGCATGGAGTCACTGAGCCGGCTCGAGCGTGAGCGCGACCGCCTGATCGCGTTGAAAGGTGAGATCGCCGCGCGGGTGGAGGCCCTGCGGGCGGACCTCGCCGTGCAACAGCAACGCGTGGAGCGGGCGGAGAAAGTGCTGTCGATGTTGAAGGAACTGGAGAGCTGGTGGGACCGCCTCTTCGGCGGATCGGATCAGCAGACCGCGAACCGGGAACAGGCGGCGCGCGTGGCGGCCATGCGCGCGGAGGCAGCCGGAAAACTGCCGGAATTGCAGCGCCTGCTCACGCACACGGCCTGGGAGGCCGAGGGAGCGCAGGCATCGATTGCCCGGATCGAGTCGGAGATGGAGATCGTGCGGAAGACCCGGTCCGCGGTGGCGCACTACGTGAGTGCCGCCTGGGATCGATCCAAGGGATACCTCGCGCTGGCGCTGGGGTTGTATTTTTTTGGCCCGAGTCTCTGGAAGCTGTTTCTGTACTATGGACTCGCTCCGTGGGTCGGGCGGGGACGTCCCTTGCGGCTGAGCACGGAGTCACCGGCGTTTCCTGCGGTGAGCGAAAGTCACGTCTCAGTCGATGTGCCGCTCTGGCCCGGGGAAATCCTCCGGGTGAAGGAGCAGTTTCTCCAGGCGAGCGACGAAGGCCTGACGCGCCGCACCCGATTCCTCCTCGACTGGCGCATCCCCTTTACCAGCCTCGCCTGCGGCCTGTCCGAATTGGTCGAGATGCGAAATGGCGTGGCCGGGTCGGATTATCGCGTGACCCTGTCAAATGCCGATGATCCGCATCTGGAGCTGGCGGTCATCGAGGTGCCGGCGGGATCGTCCATCATCCTCCGCCCGCGGTTTCTGGCCGGCGTGGTGACGCCGGCGGAGGAGCCGCTGCGGATCGCCCGCCGCTGGGTGCTGGACCGCTGGTTGTCCTGGATCACGCTCCAGTTCCGTTTTTTTGAATTCAAGGGACCGTGTCGCCTGGTGGTGACCGGCAGCCGCGGCATTCGGGCGGAGAATCTGGCGGAGCGGGAAGGCAATGTGCGCGCCGCGCGACGGACCAATCAGGACGCGACGATTGGATTCACGCCCAATCTGGAGTACCTGCCGGTGCGGGCGGAAACGTTCTGGGGATTCTTTCGGGATATGAACCCCCTGTTCGATGATCTCTTTGTCGGTCCCGGCCTTTTTCTCTGTCAGGAGACCTCCGTGCCGGATGAGCGGGGCAAGCCGGGACGGTTTTGGTCGTCCGTGTGGAATGGCGTGCTGAAGGTGTTCGGCCTCTAGGCCACCCGTGCGCCGAGCTTGCCAGCCGGGGCGGCGACTGGCACCCCTGAAGCATGCCTGCTTCGGACGCTTCGCTCTCCGGGACCGAGAAAAGGGACGCCGTGCTCGTGGTCGACGATGAACGACCGCTGCTGGAGGCGTACGCCACCGCGCTCGCCGGGCATTTTGATGTCAGCACGGCGACGACGGCCCGCGAGGCCGAGTTCATTCTCTACAAGAAGAGCTTCAAGGTCATCGTGAGTGATCACCTCATGCCCGGAGGCAACGGCATGAGTTTCCTGGTGCGGGCCCGCGAGGAGTATCCACGCACCCAGCGCATCCTGGTGACCGGTTTCATGAAGCCGGAGATGTTGCTGCGCAGCGTGAATGAGGCCGCGCTCTTCCGCTACCTGCTGAAGCCCGTGGCCATCCCCGATCTGATCAAGGCCGTGCAGGACGCGGCCAAGGTCTACGACCAAACCGCGCCCGAGTGACGCCGGACCGTTTGGGGGGTGCGCGACGCGCAACCGGCGCCGACGGAGCGGCGCCCTCCAGGAGAGAACCCTGCGGGTGCCCGTTGGAGGCGGCCTCGCTGAGGCCGCGCGATTTTGGGGACGCCCAACGTCCCCATTTGGGAAGCAAAGGGCTCGGTTGGAGGGCGTCGCTCCGTCGACGCCGCGGGGACGGCCCACGCGCCACCACGCCGGACCGTTTGGGGGGTGCGCGACGCGCAACCGGCGCCGACGGAGCGTCGCCGTCCAAGAGAGAACCCTGCGGGTGCCCGTTGTAGGTGGCCTCGCTGAGGCCGCGCGATTTTGGGGACGCCCAACGTCCCCATTTGGGAAGCAAAGGGCTCGGTTGGAGGGCGTCGCTCCGTCGACGCCTCGGGGACGGCCCACGCGCCACCACGCCGGACCGTTTGGGGGGTGCGCGACGCGCAACCGGCGCCGACGGAGCGGTGCCCTCCAGGAGAGAACCCTGCGGGTGCCCGTTGTAGGCGGCCTCGCTGAGGCCGCGACGGGACCCGATCGGTCCACTTCAGCTGGCCTTGCGCTTCCGTGTCTCCGCCCGTTGTAGGTGCCGGACCAGATACGGCGCGGTCGGACTGCCCCGGGTCTTGAGCAGCCCCGCCAGCGGTCCCTGGTAAAGCAGCTTGCCTCCACCCGGTCCGCCATCCGGGCCGAGTTCAATGATCCAGTCGGCCTCGGCGAGCAGGTCGAGGTGATGCTCGATGACCACCACGGTGTGTCCTTGATCCACCAGCGCGTGCAGCACACCGATCAATCGCTCGCAGTCGCTCAGGTGCAGGCCGATGGTCGGCTCCTCCAGCAGGTAGAGGTTGCGCGGCAGCTGGCCCCGGCTGCGTTCCTTGTAGCTGGCAAGTCCCCGGGCCAGTTCGGTCACCAGCTTCAACCGCTGGGCTTCACCGCCGGACAGGGTGGGGGAACTTTGACCCAGGGTGAGGTATCCCAGCCCGCAATCCACCATCAGGCGGCAGATCTGGGAGAGCTGGGAATGGAAATCAAAGAAGACCACCGCCTCCTCGAAGGTCAGGCGCAGGACATCACCGATGCTCTTGCCCTTCCACGTGACGTCGGCGAGCTCCGGACCGTAGCGCAGGCCTCGGCAGTTGTCACAGGGCAGGTAGGTGTCCGGCATGAACGCCATCTCAAGCTTGATCCGGCCGGCGCCCTCGCACGCGGGACAGCGGCCGCCGGCCGTGTTGAAGGAGAAGCGGCCGGCGGAGTAACCGCGCATCTTAGCCTCCGGGAGCGCGGCGAAGAACGTGCGGATGAGATCAAAAATGCCCAGGTACGTGGCCGGTGTGGAACGGGGAGTCTTGCCAATGGGCGACTGGTCCACCTCGACCACGGATCGGAAACCGTCGGCCCCGCGCAGCTCTTCGAACGGCGCGGGTGGGCGGCCACCGGGTTCCGGCAGCGCCCCGGCGTCGAAGGCCGTCGCCTTCACGAACTCCCGGCCGGTCACGCGGGCCTGACCGGTCTTGATGGCGTGGGTAACCGCCGGATGCAGGAGGTCGCGAAACAACGTGGACTTCCCGGCACCGCTCGGCCCAGCGACCATGATCAAGCGACCCGGGGGAAGATCGAGGTCGATTCCCTGCAGATTCCGGTAGCGGGCGCCGCGCAGCGTGAGCCACCCGGAGCGGCGTTTCTCCGGGCCGGCGGTGTCGCGGTACGTGCCGCGCACCGGGTGGGGGATACCCTTGGCGAGGAAGAGTCCGGTCAGCGAACGGTCGCTCGCCTTGATCTCCGCCGGGGTGCAGTTGGCCAGCAGTTCCCCGCCGTGAATGCCGGCGGCGGGCCCGAGGTCGACGATCCGGTCGGCGCGTTCCATCAGCTCGTCGTCGTGTTCGACCACGAGCAGCGAGTTTCCCTTGTCCCGCAGGCTGATGAGCGTGTCGATCAGCCGGTCGTTGTCGCGGGCATGCAACCCGATGCTCGGTTCATCGAGCACGTAGAGCACGCCGGCGAGGTTGGTGCCCAGCTGGGCCGCGAGCCGGATGCGCTGGGCCTCGCCGCCCGAAAGGGTCTCGGTCGGGCGGTCGAGCGAAAGGTAGCCGAGGCCGACATGATCGAGGAACTTCAGGCGCTCCTCAATCTGCGGCACAATGTCCTGCGTGATGAGCCGGCCGCGCGCATCCAGCTCCAGGGTCCTCAGGGTCGCGAGCAGGCGCGAGGGTGTGGACCGGAGCAGGGTGGGCAGGGACAGCGGCGCCGCCCGGCCGCGCAGGTGCAGTTTGACCGCCCGGCTGACCCGGTTGAGGCGCTCGCCGAGGCAGTCCGGACAGGGTGTTCCCTCGCTGGATACGTCTTCGCCCGATTCGATCCCGAACTCGCGCAACCGCGCCGCGGGGTCGTCCGCCTCGTTTTCGTCCTCGTCGGTCTCCAGCATCCAGGGGAAGACGCGGCCGTGTCCGCGGCAGGTGGGACACCAGCCGCGCGGGGAATTATGGGAAAAGTGTTTCGGGTCGAGCTCGGGAAAACTCTCCCCGGTCTCGATGTCGGTGCGGGTGGTCGAGAACCACGACAGGATCGTTCCGTCGGGCGTGGCGAGGAAGCAGGATCCCTTGCCGAGCCGCAAGGCCTCCTCCAGCGGCTGGCCACCCGCCGCGGTGGCGCGGCCGGCCTTCGCCTTTACCGTCGCCTTGGCCCGGGAGGTGGAGCCGGCCAGCTCCTTCAGGTCCGCGACCACCACTTCGATGTCGTGTTCCTTGTAGCGGTCCAGCTTCTCGAACGTGTCGACCCGGCGCAGCTGGCCGTCGATCCGCATGAGTTCGTACCCATGGTCCTCGATCCACGTGGCGATCGGTTGGTGGTGACCCTTGCGGCCGCGCACCAGCGGCGCGCAGAGATAGAGGTGACGCGACCGTTTCGCCGCGGGAGTTTCCTGGACCCGGGTGAGCAGGCGCTTCAGCTGCCCGACGGACAGCGGCTGCACGGGTTTGTCCGTGTCGGGATGATGCTGCACGCCCAGGCGCGCGTAAAGGAGACGCAGATACTGGGCCACCTCGGTGATCGTGGCGACCGTCGACTTGCGGGAACCGCGGGTCACCCGCTGCTCGATCGCAACCGTCGGTGGAATGCCGGTCAGCCGGTCGATGTCCGGACGCGGCAGCTGTTCCACGAACTGCCGGGCGTAGGGGGACATCGATTCCATGAACCGTCGCTGCCCCTCGGCGAACACGATGTCGAAGGCGAGGGTCGACTTGCCCGAACCCGAAACCCCGGTCACAACGACCAGCTGACGATGCGGGAGTGTGATCGAGAGATCCTTGAGGTTGTTCTCCCGTGCGCCGATCAACCGCAATTCATGCGAGGGTGCGTTTGCGGAGTACGGAGCCGCTTCTTCGGCGGCCAGTGCGGCGGGAGCGGCGCCGTCAAGAGCCTCCGCCAGGAATGGAGCGGTGGCCGAGGGCCGGGTGATCACCGTCTCCGGCGGACCCTCCGCCACGATCCGCCCGCCGCCCGCGCCGGCGTCCGGACCGACCTCGATGATCCAATCGGCCGACTTCAGCACGTCGAGATTATGCTCGATCACCACGACACTGTGACCCCGGTCCACCAGTGTCTGCAGCACCGTCAGCAGCCGTGCGACATCGTGGCGATGCAGGCCGGTGGTGGGCTCATCGAGGAGCAGCAGCGCCGGCGCCGGCTGGTCCTCGGTGAACGTGCCGAGGTACCGCACCAGTTTCAACCGCTGCGCCTCGCCTCCGCTCAGCGTATTGAGCGGCTGCCCGAGCGTGAGGTAGTCGAGCCCGACGGCGGCGAGGGACGAGAGTCGCTTTTGGATCTCCGCCTGACCGGCGAAGAACGGCAGGGCGTCGGCCACGCTGGCGGCCAGCAAGTCGGCGACCGAGCGCCCATTCCAGACGATGGCCAACACCTCCGGCTTGAAGCGTTTTCCTTCGCAGACCGGACAGGGCACGAACACGTCGGAGAGAAACTGCATTTCGACCCGCTCGTAGCCGAGACCCTGACAGTGATCGCAACGACCGTCCCCGCTGTTGAAGGAGAAACTGGACGGGCCAAAACCGCGTTCCCGCGCTTCCGGGACGTCGGCGAAGAGGTCCCGAATCAGGTCCCACGCCTCGGTGTAGAGGGCGGGATTGGAGCGCGGTGTCCGCGAGAGGGGCGACTGGTCGACCAGCACGATGTCGGAAAACGACTGTGGACAGGAGATCTCCTCAATCGTCGCAGCGTCCTCCGTCAGTTGGTGCCGTTGGGTGAGCAGACCCTGGTAAATGACATGGTCCAGCAAGGTCGACTTCCCCGAACCGGAGACACCGCTCAGGCAGACGAGCCGCTGCAGCGGGAGGGCGACATCGAGCTGCCGCAGATTGTGTTTGGTCACGCCCCGGAACGAAAGCCGGGGGTGCGACGCGGGCACGGGGCGACGCGTTTCCCGCACTGGAATCGTCCGCCGTCCGGAAAGGTAGGCGCCCGTGATGCTGGCTGGAGAGGCGAGCAGGGCGGGCAGGGCTCCTTGAAACACCAGATGACCTCCGCGGCCACCCGGCTCCGGTCCCACCTCCAGGATGTGGTCGGCGGCGCGGATCATGGCCTCGTCGTGCTCCACCACCACCACCGTGTTGCCGGCATCGGTCAACGTACGGATGATGGCGATCAGCCGGTTGATGTCGCGCGGATGCAGGCCGACGCTCGGCTCATCGAGCACAAAGAGCGTATCGACGAGAGACGTACCGAGGCAGGACGTCAGGTTGACCCGCTGGACCTCGCCGCCGGAGAGTGTCTTGGAGGAGCGGTCGAGCGTCAGGTAGCCGAGCCCGACCTGACGCAGGTAGCGCAAACGCGTGAGGATCGACTCGTAGGCGAGCGACGCACTGTGGGCGGCGCCGTCGCGCCCGGCCGTCGCCCCCCGGTCGGCCGCCGGCGCGCCTTCGAGGCGCTGCAGCAAGTCGGAGACCGGCAGTTGGTAGAGGGCGGGCAGAGTGAGCCCCTGCCATTGCCAGCAGAGCGCCTCCGGCTGCAGACGGGAGCCCTGGCAGACCGGGCAGAGATTGTAGGCACGGTACCGCGACAAGAACACGCGGACGTGCATCTTGTAGGTGTTTTTCTCCAACCAGCGAAAGAAGCCCTTGAGACCGTACCAGGCCTTCGGCCATTCCCGACCCTCCTCGCCGTAACCCGGCTCGCCATTGATCACGAGGGAACGCTGCTCGTCGGTGAGCGAGACGAACGGCACGTTGGTCGGGATCTTCCGTTTGCGGGCGAAGGTGATGAGGTCCTTCTTGGATTCGCCGTAGACTTCACCCTCCCAGCACTTGATCGCGCCGGCATCGATCGACATCGAGGCGTCGGGAATCGCCAGCCGGTAGTCGATGTCGATGACCCTCCCGAAACCCCGGCACTGGGGACAGGCGCCGAGCGGCGAATTGAAGGAGAAAAGGGCGGGGGAGGCGTCGCGAAACGTGCGGCCGGTCTTCGGCGAGTGCAGTCCCCGCGAGTAGTGGCCGATTTCCGTGAAGGCGGTGCCATCGATCAGATGGACCTGGCCCTGACCGAAGTGCATTGCGGTCTCCGTTGCCTCGAGGAACCGCGAGGTTTGGTCCTCGGACACCACGATGCGGTCCTGGGCCACAAACATCACCTTGGTGGCGGCGAGCGGGGCGCCGTCCGCCAGCAAGTCATCGATGCGTTGAGCAACCAACGGCTGCCCCGCGGCCGGAGCGATGAGTGCCCGCACGTAGGACTGCTGTTTCAGGTTGGTCAGGATCTCCGTCCAGGTGAGATTCTCAGGCTTCGTGATCCGGAACGCCACGATGACCGTGCGACCCGCCTGAGGGAGGCGGGTGCGCTCCCAAATCGTCGCCGGCGTGTCGTCCTCCACCTTTTCGCCGGTTTCGGGATCGTAGCAGGCGGCGACATGGCTGAACCAGACTTTGAAGAAGTCCGTCAGCTCCGTCATCGTGCCCACCGTGGAGCGTGACGTTTTGACCGTGTTGGTCTGCTCGATCGCGATCGACGGCCGGATGTTTTCGATCGAGTCGACCTTGGGCTTGTCGAGCAAGTCGAGGAACTGCCGGGTATAGGCGCTGAAGGTTTCGACATAACGCCGTTGCCCCTCGGCGTGCAGCGTATCGAAGACCAGAGACGACTTTCCCGCGCCGCTCAGGCCCGTGACCACGATGTACTTGCCCAAGGGCAGATCCAGATCGAAGCCCTTGAGGTTGTTCTGCCGCACCCCCCGCAACCGGATGCACTCCGGAGCGGGTGAGGAGGAAGGAGAGGAGGCGACGGCTTGGGCGGAGGGACGAATCTTGACGGCAGAAGGCACCCTGGTCACGAAGCGCACCCCGGAGAAAAACTCAACTGTCCGGGTCGCGCATGGCAGGAATGATTGTAACCGATTGTTTTAAAGGTACTAAAGCCAGCGCCCGTGTCAGCAGACCCCATTCGCTCCGTCTAGCACCAGTCGATCCATGGTGTGCAGTGCGGCCCCCCGTTGTAGGCGGGGTCGCCGACCCCGCAGGCGTGAACGTTAGGAATCGTCACCCCGAAAGCGGCTCTGGGTCATTGTAGGGCCGGCCCTCGCGGCCGTGCCTCGTTTCGCGCCTTCAACCTTTCGCGCCTCCGCGTGAACCCTTGCCGCCCCCTTTTTTTTGCGAGAAGGTCTATTCCCCTGAGTCTCGTTCGACTCGTCGTTGCAAACCCCCATTCAACTCAAGCCAACCATGCCGAAATACATCGATGGATTCCTGCTGCCGGTGCCCAAGAAGAAACTCGCGGCCTACCGCAAAATCGCCTCCAACGCCGGCAAGATCTGGATCAAGCACGGTGCGCTGGAGTACCGCGAATGCATCCTCGAGGACGGCAAGGCCGAGGGTCTGGTTCCCTTTCCCGAGGCTGCGAAGGTCAAGCCGGGTGAGACCGTCATCTTCTCCTGGATCGTTTACAAATCCCGCGCCCATCGCGACAAGGTGAACGCGAAGGTGTTCAAGGATCCCGGCATCGCCTGCGATCCCAAAACGATGCCGTTCGACTGCAAGCGGATGTCCTACGGCGGCTTTGAGGTCGCCGTTGATCTCTAGGGTACGGCGGTCGCCCGACCGCACGTCCTCACCGTTCCTCCAAGGTGCCTGAGGGGACCGCTCGCGCGTACTCGAAGAGATCGAGCTTCAAGCCGTGGCGTTCAAATCCACCCGCGATCAGGCCGGTGCGACTGAACCCATTTCGTTCAAGCAAACGCCAACTGCCGATGTTGGCTGCGACGGCGGTCGCGACCATCCGTTTGACCTGCGGAAATTCGGCCAAGGTTTGAAGAACCCCGGCGATGGCAGCGCCGCCATAGCCCAGGTTCCAACGATCCCGTCGGATCAGATACCACAGCTCGTGCGCACCCTCGAAGGGCTCGGGAACATCCAGCCCAATCAGGCCTAAAAATTCACCCTCGGAAGAGCGGATCACGAAAGGACCAACACGGCTCGTCGACGGATCGTATCGCCGGAGCATACGCTCAACGATTCGGTCGCATTGATCGGAGGACGCCAGATGCGCCCAATTGGTGAACTTCACCGTTTCAAAGTCCGACCAGAGCCGGAAAAGATCGGCGGAATCTGAGCGGGTGACTTTCTCCAGAGTAATCCGGGTCATGGCTAGTCAGAGGATCGGTCGGCCGGGCGTTCCTCGAACGCATAATCAACCTGCGCCAGCAATTCGACACTGAATCCGGCGAGATCCTCTTTTCGAAGCATCCCGGCGCGGATCATCGTGAGCATGAAGAACACCATCTTGGATCGAGAATGCCCATCCAGGCACCACTGAAGGACCTTTGCCTGCTTCTCCATTTCCTCCATCGCATCCCAGAAGTGCTCCGTCTCCGTCTTCTTCGGATCGCGAAACAAGTTCACGATACGGGCATTGGTTGCGGTCAGGTATCTCTCCCGCAACATCGGCACCATCGCCCTGAACTTTTTCCAGTCAGATTCCATGTTCTGTGTTTCTGCGGATTCGTCGTGTTGACCAAGGACGCTTGGGTTCGAAGGTGGGTCGCCTTATGCCAGCTTCTTGAGGGCGGCACGAGCTCCGAGAAACACCACCCCGCTGGAAAGCGCCCACCAACTGAAGAGA
>JAEUGY010000014.1 GCA_016794625.1 Opitutaceae bacterium | reverse complement strand
GAGCCTTAACCGGCTCTCAAGCGGTTCGAAAATCATCTCCCCGGCCGATGACGCCGGTGGTCTCGCGGTCTCCATGAAGATCAGCGCGGCCGCCAAGCGTTCCGGTGCGGTGAACATGAACATCGGCAACTCCGTCTCGCTTCTCCAGACGCAAGACGGTGCGCTCAAAGTCGCCGGCAAGGTTCTTGATCGCATGAGCGAACTCAAGACCCTGTACGCCGATCCGACCAAGAACGCGACGGACTTGGCGAACTATGACTCGGAGTTTACCGCTCTGCAGTCGCAGCTCACCTCCGTGGCAGCCGAGACCTTCAACGGGAAGGCGCTGTTCGGTACGAGTGCTAGCTTCAGCGTGCAGGTGACGGAAGATGGCGCGACCTCGGTCACGCTGGCCGCTCGTAATCTTACGAGCACAGCGACCGGTGTCGGTGCCCTCACCGCCTCCTCCGTGACCGATCTCGGCGACATCACGCTGAGCGCGATCACGACCGCGATCCAGAACGTGGCCACGTTCCGCGCCGCCAACGGTGCAGAGCAGAGCCGCCTCGGTTTCGCGAGCGAGCTGATCACCGTCAACAAGGCGAACCTGGAAGCCGCTTCCAGCCGCATCATCGACGTGGACGTGGCCGAGGAGTCAACCCAGCTAGCACGCTGGAACACCCTCGTCCAGGCCGGCACAGCGATGCTTTCGCAGGCCAACGGTTCCGCCCAGACGGCGCTCCGTTTGCTCCAGTAAGCACGCCCAGAACGATAACGTCAGACACGGCATCAACCCGCCTCCCCCGCCTGCTCCAAGCAGGCGGGGGTTGTGCGTTTCTGGGGGCGGCAAGGCCGTCACTCCGTCGTATAGCCGCGCTGTTCGCGGAACTCCTTCACCGAGCGGAGCACCTCGGCCATCGGTTCGATCAGGTCGGAGGGAATGTAGCGATCGACCGGCACCTGGGCGTAGAGCGCCCGGGCGAGCGGAATGTTCTGCAGGATGGGAATGCCCTCCTCGCGCGCCGCGGCCATCATGCGCTGAGCGACGTGCCCCTCGCCCTTCGCCAACACCGTCGGCAGGACGTTGTCGCGCTCATCGTAATAGATCGCGACCGCCAGGTGGGTGGGATTCGTCACCACCACCGTGGCCTTGCGGGTCTTCTGCACCTGGTTGTTGGCCATCAGCTCCTGGTGCAGCTGCTTCCGCTTGCCCTTGATCTGCGGATCGCCCTCGGACTCCTTGTATTCACGCTTCACCTCATCCTTCGACATCTTGAGCTGTTTGATGTGCTGGAACTTCTGGAAGAAGTAGTCGAACCCGGCGATCGCGATGTACGCGAGGATCACGTTGATCGCGAGCGCCTTCATGACCGGACCAATGCTGGCCAGCAGGGCCGCCTCCCCGCCGTAGGGGAGGCGCGTGAGTCCGTTGATGCTGTTCTTGACGATGAGCGTCACAATGACGCCGATGACGAGCACCTTCACCGCCGACTTCAGAAATTCGATGCCATTCTTGACCGAGAAAATCTGCTTGGCCTTCTCCAGGGGGTTCAACTTTTTCAGTTCCGGCTTGATCGGCTCAAAGGACAACAACGGTCCCACCTGGAGAAAACTGCCTCCGAAGCCGGCCAGAAACCCCACCAGCACGACCGGCAGCGAAAGCAGGATCGCCTTGACCAACACGCCGTAGGCCACGGCCTGGAACGCCTCGGGAAACGGCTGCGTGTAGAACGCCGTCGGCAGTAGGATGAGGTCCTTGACCTCACGGAGAAACCAATCCCAGGTCACGGCGACGGTCGCAAACGTCGCCGCCATCAAGACCGCCGTCGTCACATCCTGACTTTTCGCGACCTGCCCCTTCTGCCGCGAATCGCGCAGCCGCTTCTGGGTCGGTTGTTCTGTTTTTTCTCCGGACATGGCACAGGGCGCTCAGGCGACGTGTCCGCAGGCCCGACCCGCGAACCAGGGCTTCATTGGAACAACGCCTGGAAGAAGACCTGCATCTTTTCCCGGTTGACGAACTGGTCCTGCAGCAGACCGGTGAGAATGCCGAGATACAGCACGATCAGCACCGAGGCGATGGCGCTCTTCACCGGCATGGCGAGGAAGAAGACGTTCAGTTGCGGACTGAAACGGTTCATCAGGCCGAGCCCGAACTCGGCGAGAAACATCGCGAGGATCAGTGGTGCCGAGAACAGGACGATGAACCCCATGATGCCATCGAGGATGCCGAGCGCCGCCGCCGGCAGCTCGGGATGAAAGGAGGGAAAGTAGCTGAAGACCGGCCAGAGCCGGTAGCTCTCGTAGAGCAGAATCAGGAAGGCATGAAATCCACCGCCGACAAAGAAAAGCACCGCCACGATCTTCGTCAGCAGCAGGCCGAACGGGGAGGTGCTGGAGTCCGACACCGGATCCTGCACCTCCGCCATGGAACTGCCGCGCTGATTGTCGATGAAGAACCCGGTGCCCTCGGCGATCCAGAACACCAGGCCGCTCACGTACCCGAGGATCAGACCCAGCGCGATTTCCTTCGCCACGATCACACCAAAGGCGAGTCCGGATTTGCTCGCGAGGTCGCCCGGCGATGAGGTGAACGCGACAATCGGCACCGCCACCAGGGTCAGGCTGATGATCACCACCTGGCGGGCCATGCCCTGGATGAACTGCGAGCCGAAGAACGGCGACACCGACAGCGCCGCCGTCATGCGCGGCAGCGTGAAGGTCAGCATGAGCAGCGTGTCCTGAAAAGGCAGGTTCACACTCATGGGCAGGGGACGGTCCGGCTGAGGCTAGACGCCCTGCCGCTGCACCAGTTGCGGAAACGTGTCGAAAATGTACTCGGCGAACCGGAGCAGCTCCGCCCCGACCCACGGCATGGTCAGGAGAAGCACGGCGGTGACGACCACCAGCTTTACCGCGAAACTCAAGGTCTGCTCCTGAATCTGGGTCAGCGCCTGGAGCAGGCTGACGAGCAGGCCCATCAGGGTCGCGGCAATGATCGGCGGCATCGAAAGGATCAGCACCAGGATCAGGGCCTTGGCGGTGATATCGAGAATGAAGGCTTGGCTCATGGCGGGGTCATCCTCCGGCGCCGGCGTAGGTCAGGACGATGCCATGGATCAGGCGCGTCCAGCCGTCGACCAGCACAAAGAGCAGCAGTTTGAACGGGAGCGAAATGGTCATGGGCGACACCATCATCATGCCCATGGCGAGCAATATGTTGGATACAATGAGGTCGATCGCGATGAACGGAAGGTAGAGCAGAAAGCCGATTTGAAACGCCGACGTCAGCTCGGTCACCGTAAAGGCCGGCACCAGGATGAGGAAACTGTCCTTGTCGACCGTCGCCGCCGCCTCCTTGCTCCAGAGCTTGCGGGTGGTGTCGAGGAAGAAGCGCTTCTCCCGCTCGTTGGTGTGCCGCTGGAGAAAGCCGAGGATCGGCTCCTGCGCCTTGGTCAGCACGCGCTGGATGGTGGCGGCGTCGAGTTTGCTCAGGTCCTCCTTCTCGACCTGGGCGAAGGTTGCGGTGGCCACGGGCGCCATGATGTAGACCGAGAGAATGATCGCCAGGCCATTGATCACCAGGTTCGGAGGGATCTGCTGCACGCCGAGCGCGTTGCGCACCAAGCTGAGCACGACCACCAGCTTCACGTACGAGGTCATCATGACGGCGAAGAACGGTGCGAGGGAAAGCACCGCCGTCAGGACGATGAGCGTGAGGGGATCGGGGAGATTGAAGTTCATCCGGCGCGACGGTTGCGGGGATTCGGGGTGGGACCGGCACCTACACCAGCGACCATTGGCTGATGCGCACACCGACCTTGTCACCGAGTTCAACCAGTTCGCCCTGGCCGATCTCGCGGCCATGGGCCCGCAGCGTGACCAGGCGCGGTGGCAGCGCCGGCAGTTCGAAGGTGTAGCCTTCGCCGATGCTGCGCAGCTGGCCGACGGTGAGTTCGATCTGGCCGACATCGAAGACCACCGGGATCGGCAGGTCATCGACCCGGGCGGCGCCGGCGGCGGGTTTGGCGGAGGGTTCGGCGGGCGGATTCATGGTGGATACACGAAAGATTTGACGGTTGCGAGTGGCCCTGCCGAGCAGACGGCCGCCGGACCAGAGATCATAGGAGCCCTGCGTGCGGTCGCCGGGCGGCAGGGGCAAAAGCACCACATCCCCCACCCCGAGGCCGCGCAGCGCGGCGGGCGCCAGTGGCACGCGGGCGAGCGCCACCTGGATCGGCACGGGCAGGCTGTCGGCCGTGCCGAGCGGTTGCGGAGGAAGCTTCTCGATCCGGCGGACCAACACCTCCATCGCCGCGGGCTCGGCGTGCAGGGTCCCGGCGACAAACCGTTCGCGACCGTCCCAGCTGACGTCCCAGCCGCACACCGCAGGCCGGGCCGGCGTTCCCGTCTGCCAGGCGGCCAGACGCACGGGAAACCCCTGACGCTGCAACGCGGCGAGCGGATCCGCCAGCCAGACTTCGAGCACGCCCAGCAGGAGCTCCTCCGGCAGGGCGGCGACTTCGATCCCGGCAAAAGCGACGCCCAGGCTGGAGGGCTGGGGCAGCGTCGGCAGACCGAGGTCAGCGCTGAAGCTCTCCCCCTCGAGCCGGAGAAAACCGGTCGGTGCCGGGGCGGAACCCAGCGGGCTGAACCGCCACCGGGCCGGCTTGCCCGCCCAGGAAAACGGGAGTGCGCGCTTCAGGCCCACGAGCACGCTCTCGCGGCGCACCTCGTCGGCCGATGTGGCCCGCACGGCGCGAACGGGCGCGACGGATGGGGGTTGCTCCACCGTGTTGATCATGCCCCGTCCTCAGCCTCCTCCGGAGTCTGGTAGCGTTGGCGCGAACGTCCATCACCCGGCTGCCCCATCTCCTCGTGCAGCCGCACGCTGAGCACGGGCGCATCTCCTTGGGGCTGGCGCTGGTGGATCGCCTCCGCCAGCCGCGGCAGACCTTCCTGCAGTCCGCCGTCGGCCACGGCGGCGGTGGTGACAAATTCAACATGGATCCGGTTCTCGTGCCGCCAAAGTCGGATCTCCGTCTGCGGCAGGACATCGCCCGCCAGGGCGATGCGCACCTCCCGGCGATCGCCCTGCAGGGGATCGGTGACCAGCACGCGCGAGACGGTCTCCGCCACCATCGACTGGAGCCTTTCAATGCTCTCCTGCGTTGGCGCGGGCGGTGTCGACGCAGCCACCGCCGCCGACGCGCTTTGGTGCGCGAGCGACTGCAGGAGGGTCGTGCCCAAGGTGACGGCGGGGTCCTCCGGCGTTGACACGGGAAGCACCCGTGCATCCCGGTCCGCGCGGCCCAGGTCAGCCGGGGGCGGCGCGAGGTGCGCCATGACGGTGGACGGCGCACGCTCCAGCCAGGTCTGCAACGAAGGAACCAGCGCGGCGAAGCGCTCCGGAGTCAGCCCGACGCGGGAGAGGGCGTGCCGCACCTCCGCGTCCCCGGCCACGAGCGGCAGGGTCGCCGCCACTCGTTCCGCCTGCGCGGCGAAGGCCGGACCGTCGATCTGTACGAGCGGACCGGTCGTCCCGGTGGAGGGTTGTGCACCGTCCGCCGTCGCGGTCTCGAAACGCCCGACCGCCGGACCAAACAGCGTCGCAGCCACCTCGCGGGAAAGAAACTCGGGCCGAGGCAGGTCGACCGCCGGTCGCTGGCCCGACGGCCCCCCGACTTTCGCATCCACGAGCGCGGCAAACGCGGGGAGCCATGACCCCAGTGCCTGCATCCACTGGGCGGCGACCTCCGGATCGATGCCCGCCGGGGCAGACTCGTCCTCCGCTCCGGTTGACTCCTGCCCGGAGCCTTCCCTTAGCAGCAGGGCGAAAGGCGCCGGGCTGGCCTCGCGCTCGGCGACGGCCACCCCTGCGGTGTCGCCCGACGCCGGCAGGCCGAACGCCTCACCGGCCAGCGCGGAGCGGAACCGCTCGACCCACTCCGGCGGCGGCAGGGCGCCGCCCATCAGCCCTGATGGTGCTCCGAGTCCGGAGCCGTTCTCCGGCAGCGCGCCGGACAAGCGATCAATTGCGTGCATAAGATGATTTCTCCCCTTCGACGAGGCGCGGACGGCTGAATTCCTCGAGTTCCAGGTCCTCGGCCCTCTCGGTTTCCCGCGTGGTCTCCGTCTGCCAGATTGTGCGGTGCTCAAGCAGCTTCTCCAGATCACGCACCGCCTGCGCATGACGCTGCCGGGCCTCGTCCACCCGCGCCTGCGCCTCGGCCACCGCGGCCTCCGCGCGTTTGACCACGTCCATCAGCGTGTATTCATGCTCCCGTAACGCGGAGATCTCCTGCCGTGCATCGGAGAGTTCGCCGAGCTTCAACAACCGGCGCATGAGTGCATCGAGCCGCCGCTTTTCCTCCTCGACACGCCAGACCGCGTACTCCGCCAGCTTGGTCTGGGCGGCCAGCAGGGCCTTCTCCGCCTCCACGAGCGCGCGCCGGGCGCGGGCCACGGCCTCGCTCGCCTGCTCTTCGCGGTGCTGGCGCACCCGCACCATGTCCTGGAGGGCGTAGCGTCTCATTTGACCAGCTGCTGCATCGCCTGCAGCGTTTCACTGAAACTGCTTTTTTCGCGAAGCCCCTGCTTCAGAAATCCGTTGATCGCCTCGATCTTGCGGATCGCCTCGTCGGTCACGGCATCACTGCCGGGTTTGTATTCACCGATCCGCACCAGCAGCTCCACTTCCTGGTACTTTGCCATGAGCTGGCGCACCCGCCCCGCGAGCCGCTGATGGTCCGGGGTGGCGATGGCGGTCATCAGCCGGCTCACGCTGGCGAGGATGTCGATCGCCGGGTAGTGATTCGCGGACCCGAGTTTGCGTGAGAGTACAATGTGACCGTCGAGAATCGAACGCGTCTCATCGGCGACCGGCTCCGTCATGTCGTCGCCTTCCACCAGCACGGTGTAAAGCGCCGTGATCGAGCCCTTGTCGGAGCAGCCGGCGCGCTCCATCAGCCGGGGCAGGGTCGCAAACACCGAGGGGGGAAATCCGCGGCGCGTCGGCGGCTCTCCCGCCGCCAGGCCGATTTCGCGCAGGGCGCGGGCGAAGCGGGTGACGGAGTCCATCAGCAGCAGCACCTTCTTGCCTTGGTCGCGAAAGTACTCCGCCACGGCGGTGGCGACATAGGCCGCCTTCAGTCGCTCCATCGAAGGGCGATCGGAGGTGGAAATCACGGTGACGGCCCGCTTCACCCCGTCCTCACCGAGATCGCGCTCCAGGAATTCCCGGACCTCGCGCCCGCGCTCGCCGATCAGGGCGAGCACGACCACGTCGGCGGTGGTGTTGCGCACAATCTGGCTGAGCAGCGTGCTCTTGCCGCCGCCGGCGGCGGCGAAAATGCCCATGCGCTGACCCTCTCCGCAGGTCAGCAGTCCATCCAGCGCCCGCAGGCCCAGGCTGATCGGCTGGGTGATGAGGTCGCGCGCCATCGCATTGGGCGGGTCGGCGTAGACCGGATAGTGGGACTCGACCTCGAGTGCGCCCTTCTGGTCGAGCGGACGCCCAAGTCCGTCGAGCACCCGACCCAGCAGTCCCGGGCCGACCGGGACACGATGCACTTCGCCCAGCGGAATCACCTCGGTCGCGCCCGAGGCCCCGACCAGTTCGCCGAGCGGCGTGAGCAGGGCGAGGTTCTGGGAAAAGCCGACCACCTCGGCCATGATCTGATGCTCCTCCCACGGGTTGCGCAGCGCGCACAGTTCCCCGATCTTGGCCCCGGGGGCATGGGCACGGACGATCGTGCCGACGACCTGCTGCACCCGCCCGCGCACCGCGAGCGGCTCCGCGCGCTCCACCCCGAGGGAGAGTCGCGCCGCGAAGGCATCCGAGTCGAATGAGGGCGCCTTCATTTGATCGCCTGGATGAGTGCCTTCTCGATCGCGCGCAGCTGGGTCTGCACCGTCGCATCAATCACCCCGAGCTCCGTCTCCAGAATGCAGCCGTCCGACGGCAGGCGGGCATCGGTCTGCACGTCCAGAAACTGGATGCGCGGAAAGGTCGCGAGCAGCGACTCCACCCTGCCCTGCAGCCACTCCGCCTGGGCGGGCGAGACCTTGATGCGCACCTGACTCTGCTGCCGCAGCAGCTCCAGAGCCTTGCGCACAATGCGCTCCACGCGGTCGCGTTCCTGAAATTCACCGATCACCCGCTGCGTCGCCTTGATCACCACGTCGACCAGGGCTTCCTCCATGCGCGTGTAGTAGAGGGCGGACTGACCCATGGTCTGCACGACCCGTTCCGCCATCTCGGCCTTGCCCTGTTCCACGCCATCGCGGTAGCCCTTTTCCTTCTGGGCGGCATACTCGGCCTGGGCTTCGGCCAGAATGCGCGCCGCCTCCTCGCGGGCCTGGGCGACGACGGCGGAGGACTCCACGGCCGCGGCATACTCGGTCGCCTTGAGAATCGGGCCCTGCGCCAGGACCTCGGAACCGACGCGCTTCAGGCAAAGCATCGGGCCTCCTCCAGGGTGAGCACGTCCGAGGTGATGAGCTTGAGCAGGCGCCACGCCTCGGCCGCGGCCTCCGCCGTGGGAGGTTCAGCCGCAAAGAGCGCCTGATCGCGCGGAGCCTTCAGACGGAGCCTCCGGCGAAGGGCCTCCGGTTCGCGACCCAGACAGGCCGACACGGTGGCCCAGCCGGCACGAAGCACCTCGGCACCGAGTGCGGCGGCGGTCAGGGCCGCGTCGGTCCCGTGGACGCCGGACGTTGTGAGCAGGCGGCCGCGACGCAGGGCAAAACCGTAGGCATCGTCACCAATCCGCTCCGTGAGCGCGCGCCGCTCTTCCTTGGCGATGACCCGGGCCAGCCGGTGCGCCTCGACCGCGGCCCCGGCAAACCGTGCGAGCCGGTCGAGCGTGGGCGCGCCGAGCAGCGCCAGCCGCCGCGCCTCGGATTGAAAATCCCAGACCATCTCCTCCAGGCCCAGGGCCCGGCGGTAGTGCCGCCCAAGGCGCTCCCGTCCGGCGGGAGAGGACTCCAGCAGCTTCACGACCGGTTCCGGCAGACTGCCTCCGTCCATCCACGCCGGCAGCAGCCAGCGATGCGGATAGACGTTCCAGTCATAGATCGTCCGATACAGATCGGGCCGTCCGGTGACCAGGGAACGGAACCAGGCGTGCGCGCTCACGATGCATCCCCCGGCAGAGACTTCCGATCCATCTGGCGACGGATCAGCCAAAAGAAGCCGGCGCCGAGCACGACGCCGCCGAGCAGGAACGCCCCCAGCAGCAGGGGGTCGCCCCCCGCTCCGGCCGCCCCGGCGGGGGCGGTCCGCGAAGCGGCGGCGACCGCCGCGCCATTGACGGCGGGCACGAGCACGAGGGAGACATTGTCGTAGTTCAGTCCCTCGATCGAGCGCATGACCAGGTTCTTGAGCTGGGGCGTGAGGCTCTCGAGGTCAAAACCGGAGCGGTAGCGGATGAAGACCGCAGCGGAGGACGGCGTGATCTTCTCGGCCAGCGGATCGTTGTCGGGAATGACGATGTGCACCCGGGCGTTCATGACCCCGTCGATGCGCATGAGTGTTCCGGCGATCTCCTGGGAGAGCGCGTACATGTAGCGGATGCGCTCCTCGGTCGGCGAGCTGACGAGGCCCGATTTCTGGAACACCTCGCCCATCTTGGTGAACTTGTCCTTCGGGTACCCCTGGGCGCGAAGCAGGTCGACGGCCCGCGAAAAGTCCGCCTGGGCGACCTTGAGCACCCAGCGCTCCTCCTTGCCGGCCGATTTGGTGCAGGGAATGTCGCGCTGCAGCAGAATGGCCATCATCTCGTTCGCCTCCGTTTCGGACAGTTCCGAAAAGAGAGGAACCTGGCCGCAACCGGCGAGGAGCAGCGTCAGCAGCAGGGCGGCGCTGAATCGAAGCAGAAGATTCGGACGGAGAAGGGACATGGGGACGGAGGCGCGGGGTTCGTCGGGACGGAGCGGTGCCGGGCCGGGGGCCTCAGCCACCGCGGCTCAATTCCTTGACCGTGTTGGCGCCCGCCTTGGCGGCGTTGTCGACGCCCATGACGGACATGGACCACTTGGAGACATCGATCTGGAGGGCGAGGATTTCGGAGAAGTTGGTCAGGCCGCTGCCCTCGGACTTCACCACGTCCTGCAGCCGTCCCTCGATCGCGCGGAGGGAGCTCTGGTAGTTGTTGCCGAAGCGCATCATGCCCTCGAGGATCGTATCGCCAAAGGTACGACGCACGCCCTCGACCGCGCCCGCCGGATCCGCGGCCGGCGTGAGCCCCTGCGGATTTGCGGTTTGCGAGGCGGCGGACTGGATCAGTTCCCGCAGGCGGGCCAGATCGCTCTCGTTGAAGGAAGGGGCCGGTTCGATCGCGGCCGGGGCGGCCACGGCCACCGGCACGGGGGCGGTGATGGGAGTCATAGGACTTTGGCGAGCTGGGGACTGAGCTGGGATGGAGAAAGACGGAGGAGGTTCACGGCCATGCGGCGCGCGTCCTCGTCCCGACCGCTGGCGACCACGCGCTGGAGCAGATCCTGCCCCTCGGACTCCTCCCCGGCCAGGCGCAGGGCGCAGCCGAGGTGGGCCTGGACCAGTTCACTGCGCGGGGCGAGCGCGAGCGCGTTCTCCCGCAGCAATTGCACGGCCGAGTCGGGCTGTTGCATGACCATGGCGAGCACGGCCATGCCCAGCACCGGCACTTCGCTTTCCGGGCGCGCGGCCTTGGCCCCGTTGAAAAGCGCCGCGGCCTCCGCGTAGAGCCCGTGCCACACCGACCAATAGCCGGTGCGCATCAGGAGTCGGACCAACTCGCCCGAGGTTTGCATGGCAGGAAGGGCGACGTGGCGCCTAGCGCAGGTTGCTGACGGCGTTCTTGGAAGGCTCCTGAATGGCCTTCACCAGATTGGACACCGCGGTGGCGGCGTTGGTGACCTGATTGACGCGCATCTGGAGGAGCACGACCGCACCCGGATCCGAGAAGTCGGTCGAGTTGGAGGCGCCGATCACATTGTTCGTCTGCTGGCGGACCTGATCCGCCATCGAGTTGATCGTTTCCCAGACATCGGAGTTTCCGCCGAAGAGAGGGGTGGTACCGAGGGTGTTGGAGAGGACGGGCATGGCTGTAGTTTGTTTACGAGGTTATGGGTTGAACTGACCGGGAGGAAATCTGGGCGGCGGAGAAGCGAATGACGTCGGTGGCTCGTTCGAGCGCCGTCTCGATCTTCTTCGCCTGTTCGAATTCAAGCGGTGAGAGCCCGCGCTGGAGCTGCTGGCGGACATCCGCGAGAGAGCGGGAGAGAAACTCCTGCACCGAGCGGTGAAACTCGCCGCTGGCATCCTGCTCGAGCGCGAGGTCAAATTCGGGAGTGTCGATCGTGGTCATGGATGAAAGGGGCGGCGGTCGCGTGCTGGGACGATTTCTTTTCCGGGGGGCGCGGGTCAATCGACAGGCCGGTTTGGCGGGGGATTTTCACCCGTTTGGGGTAGGGCTTCGTTCTGACGCAGCCACGGGCCGGTCCGACGGCGGCGCCGGGTCCGCAGCCGGGGTCGCGGGAATCGCCTTCCACTGCGCCGGATTGAATTCCGCGCCCAGGGTCACCGCGTACGTGGCGCCTCCCTTTTCCAGCAGGGCCTGCTCCCCACGCACGGCCACCAGACGCGTGCCATCGGGGAGCCTTGCTCCGCGAAAGAGGACCGCACCATCGCTCAGCCGGATCCACCCCTGGCCGTCGCCGAGGTCCTTCAGACCGACCACGGTCGGCGTCGCCGCGGGCTCGCCTGCCATCACCCGGGGCAACGCCGCGGTTGACTCAACCCGCAGGGCGGGAGCGGATGTCGCGGCGGTGTAGAGCACGTCGTCGCGGATCCGCTGCAAGCCTGGGATCTCCGCGAGCAGGAGCTGGCGGATCCGCGACCACTCGGCCGCTGATCGTACGGTACCCTGGATACGCAGCTCACCGGGACCCTCGGCGGTGGCGTCGAGGGTCAGCTTGCGCTCGGCCAGGAAGGCGCGGGCGGATTCCAACAACCGCGGCGTGCTCCAGAACCGCTGGGAGACCTCGGGGGCCTCCAAACGAAGCGCGGTCGAGAGCTCGCGGTAGGCGACCTCCGAATCGACGTAACCGGAGACGACCCATGTGCCTCCCTGCTCTTCGAGTGTGAGCGACTGGCCCTCTGGCCGGGAGCGCAGGGCCAGTTCCGCCCGCTCGCGCACCGCGGGGGTCGGCGGCGGGACCGGCGGCGGCGCCCAGTAGAACCAAAGCGCAAGCCAGACCAGCAGCATCACGCCGCCAAAGCCGGCCACGTACCAGGCGCGACGCCGTTGCTCCGGACTCGGCCCTTTCGGCGACGCTCCGGTCGCAGCCGCGGTCTTGTCCGCCGCACCCGGCACCGCTGCAGCCGCCGGCGGCTTTGCCTCCGCCGGCGCGGCCACCGGCTCCTTTTCCAACACCGGCACATCTGCGGCTGAAAGCAAAGGCCAGCGCGCCGCTGCGGGACCCAGCACCAGGTGGGTCGTGCCCGCCGTGACAAAACCAAACTCGCGTACCGTGCCTCGCGCTTCAACCCGCTTGCCTTGGGTGAAGACCCGTCCCTCGAGCGGTTCGACGGTCAGCACGCCCTTTTCCAACGTCAGGGCAAAATGCTGGGCCGCCACGAGCACGTCATGGAGGACAAGGTCGCAGTCGGGGTGGGAACCCACCACCAGCCGACCCGGTTTGAGCAGGACTTCGGCCCCCTGATGAGGACCGGAGATGATCTTGAGCAGCCAATCGCCGGAAGCGGACATGGTGGACATGGTCTAGGGTTGCGGCTGATCACTCACGCGCGGTGCCAGCGAACGACCGACAAGGTCGTGGGCACGCCGGGCGACCGCATCGGGATCCGTGGCGGCCTTGGGCAGGGGTGACGAGGCCACCGCGGCACCCGGGCGGTTCAGCCGGGACTCGCGGTGCACATCGACCAGCCGCGGCGTGATGAAAAAGAAGCGCTGCGCCCGAGAGCGGTTGTTTTCGCTCCGCTGAAACAAGCGCCCGACCACCGGCACATTGCCGAGCACGGGCACCTGACGGACATTGTTGTTCTGCCGTTCCACGAAGTATCCCCCAATCAACAACGTCTTGTCTCCGGGCACGACGGCCTGCGTGCTGATGGCACTCTCTCGGGTCGACGGCACCCCGTCGACCCGCAGGTCGCTGAAGGATCCATCCTGCACATCGACGACGAGTCGGAACGTGATCTCGTCACCCTCCTGCACCAGGGTCGGCGTGACCCGGAGCTGCACCCCGGCGCGCACATCAAACAAATCCGTGGCATCGCGCCCCGCCACCCGGACGAAGACCGTCTCTTCCTGGCGCAGACTGGCTTCGACATTCTCGAGGGTGATGACGGACGGACTGGTGACCAGCTGCGCCTCGCCCTTTTCCTCCAAAGCGCGGATCCGCGTCAGCAATTCATAGCCGCTGACAGGCACGAGGACCGACGTCGACAGACCGGCGCCGCGCACCACGTTGGTGCCGTCGACAAAGGCCGGCGTGGATCCGGAGTTGTCGCCATCGCCCTGGTTGAACGCCCGGTCCGCCTCGAAGCCGAGCCGTGCCTTGGTGCCACTCCGACCATCGCCAAAACTGAGAAACTCCACACCCAGCGACTTGCCATTGTCGGCATCGATGTCGACCACGGCGGCCGAGATCTCGATCACCGGACTGGCCACGTCGAGCTGTTCAATGAGGGAGGCGTAGAGCGGAAGACGCGCCACGGTATCGCGCACAATGACGGCATTCAACCGCGGCTCCGCCTGGATCAGCGCCCGCTCGCCCTCGGACTCAAGACCACCCGGTTGCGGCCCGCGCGCGGCCTGGCCGCGGCTGGTGCCGCCGGACTCGGCGGCTGGCGCAGGCTCGTCCCGACCCACGGCGGCCAGTCCGGTGCCAAAGAGACTCGGACGGGCGCGCTTGCGATCCGTCCCCTCGGAACCGGTCGAAAGTGAGCCGGAGGCCGTGCCCATGATGTTCTGCAGGGCCCGCGCCACCCCCGGCACGACGGTCTGCGCGCCACCGCCCCGGATCGTGAGGTCCCCGGCGGTGGCGTGCTTGAGACGAAACACCCGGACCTGCATTTCGGAGGCCTGCGCCCGCGAGGCCTCCGCCGCCTGGGCCGCGAGGGCGTCCGCCTGCTCGCTCTTCGTGCGGGCCTGGCTCTCCAGGGCACGCAGCACGGGTTCCGCCACCTCCAGAAAAGCCGGGCTCCCGCTCAAGGTGAGCACGCCGCCCGCGCCGCGCAGCCCGACGGAACGCGCCGCGGGACCGGACGCGAAACCAAGAGACTCGAACGCGGCCTGAGCTTGTTCAAGCGTCACCTGCGGCAGCTCGAGCAGACGGCTGCGACTCTGCGCGGCCGGTGCGATGTGGAGACGCGAACCGTCCCAGAACCAGACGAACTCACCGGCGTCGCAGACCGCGTCGAGGAACTGGCGAGGCGTCAGGCCGTCGAACTCCCCGGAGATCGAAGCGCTGGCCACACTCTCCGTCAGATCGACCGGCAGCCCCTGTTCCAGGGCGAAGGCACGCAGCACGTCGGCCGCGGGTTTGCGATCCGCGCTGAGGGAGACGCGGTCGCGCCTCCACGGGATGTCCGCCACCAGCGGCGCGGACCCGACCAGCAGGGCGGCACCCAGGCAGCCGCAGCGGCGGAGAAGGGAAAGGATCACGACCGACCTCCGTTTCCACCGCCGGAAGGAGCGGCCGCCTGCAGTTTCCCGCGCCAGAATTCCAGTTCGTTGAGCATGTCCTCGGCTCCCTTGATCATCTCGAAACTCAGCCGCTCGTTCAGCGGCCAGGTCCGCCAGAGCAGCAGGATGTTTTCCTCGTCGTCGAAACTCAGGACCTCGGGCCGGGCCTGACCCTTGAGCCGGGCGATGTTCCACGTCAGCACCTGACGCAGGACGTCCTGCTGGTTTTCCCACGACTTGGCCGCATCGCGGCCGAAGCGGCGGATGACGCCCTCCAGCACCGCCTCATCCGTCGACCACGGCCCGATCCTGAGCACCAACTCATCGACCTGCAGTTCGTACCGACCGCGCCCATCGGGGGCGGGAGGCTCGAGCCCCAGCTCATCGCACAGGGCGCGCACGGCGTTTTTCAGTTCGTTCATGGTCGTGTTACATGGAGATCCGGCCAAGCGGCTGGATGGTGATTTCCTCCGTCAATTCCTGATGCGAGAGCACGGGCAGATCGTAGAACTCCTGCTCCACCAGCTTGCGGGTGTAGCGGCGCACATCCATCGACGTGAGCAGCACGGGACGCTGCGTGTTCTCCCACAGATTGCCGACTTCCTTGCGCACCGACTGCAGCAGCTTCTTGACGCTCGCCGGCTCGAGCGCGAGGTACGATCCGGCGGAGGTCTGCCGGATCGCCTTGCGGATCTTCTCCTCGACATCGGGCTCGAGCAGGTAGGCCGCGAGAATGTTCTGTCCGCGACTGAACTTGTAGCTGATGTAGCGACGCAGACTGGAGCGCACGTACTCGGTGAGGAGCACCGCCTCCTTCTCCTTCTGCCCCCACTCGATGAGCGCCTGCAGAATGGTGCGTAGGTTGCGGATGGAGACGTCCTCCTGCACGAGCCGCTGGAGCACTTCGGTGATCTTCTGCACCGGCAGCACGCGCTGCACTTCCCGCACCACCTCCGGGAACTGTCCCTCCATTTGCTCGAGCAGGTATTTGGTTTCCTGCAGCCCGATAAAGTCGCCGGCGTAGCGCTTGAGGATGACCGAAAGGTGGTAGGTCAGCACCGGAGTCGGCTTGAGGAACGGCACCCGTGCCTTGCCGAGGGCCGCCACCTGGTCGTCGGCCACCCAGAGCGGGCGCAGACCGGGCAGGAAGGGCTTGTCCTCGACAAAGGGCACGCCGAGCATCTTGAGCGTTTCGGGCTTCTCGCGGGCGAGCACGTGTCCGGCGCGGAACATGCCCTCGGCCAGCGGCACCTCGTGGAGCAGGATCCGGTAGCGTCCGTCGGTCAGCGCTTCATTGAAGCGCAGGTGGATCCCCGGGAAGGGCACGCCGAGGTCGTGGTAAAGCGCCTGGCGGACGCGCATGAGCTCGTCGTTCATCGACTCGGCGTCGACGGCGCCCTGGCTCGCCGCGGCCACGTCCATGAGCAGCGGCACGGTGATGGAAAACTCGTCGGTGGCGTCCTTGCGCTTGGGCGGGGCCTTCTGTCCCGCCGGCGCCATCGCCGGCAGGTCGCGCTTGTCGCGCGGCTCCTTCGCCTTGGCCTTCCGCGACAGGCCGAATCCGGCCACCAGGACGACCGTGCCGAGCACGAGGAAGGGAATGGGCGGAAAGCCGGGGATCGCACCAAAGGCGAGCATGAAGCCGCCGGCGATGAACAGACCCTTTGGCTGCGAAAGCAGCTGGCCAAACACGTCGCCGCCAAGCGTGCTCGGTCCCTCCTCCGAGGTGCCCACACGGGTCACGATCATGCCCGCTGTGATCGAAATCAGCAGGGCGGGGATCTGTGAGACCAGTCCATCACCGATCGTCAAGATTGAATACGTTGCGAGGGCCTTGGGCACCTCCATGCCCTTCTGCAGCACGCCGATGGTGACGCCGGCCAAGATGTTGATCGCAGTGATGATCAGGCCGGCGATGGCGTCGCCCTTCACAAACTTCATCGCGCCATCCATCGCGCCATGCAGCTGGCTCTCCTTCTCGAGATCGTGACGCCGGCGTTTGGCCTCCGCCTGGTCGATGTTGCCCGAGCGCAGGTCCGCATCGACGCTCATCTGCTTGCCCGGCATGGCATCGAGCGTGAAACGGGCGGCGACCTCCGCCACGCGCTCGGCGCCCTTGGTGATGACCACGAACTGGACAATCGTGATGATCAGGAAGATCACGACGCCCACGGCGAAGTTTCCCCCGACGACAAAGTTGCCGAACGTGAAGATGATGTCGCCCGCGTGCGCCTCTAGCAGGATCAGACGGGTGGTGGTGATGTTCAGTCCGAGCCGGAACAGCGTGGTGACCAGCAGGAGCGACGGAAACGTCGAGAATGCCAGCACGTTGGGCACGTACATCGACAGCACCAGCAGCAGGATCGAGATCGAGAGGTTGGTCGCGAGCAGCAGGTCCAGCAGCCACGGCGGCACCGGCAGGATCATGAGCGACAGGATCAGCACCACGACGACGGCCAGCAGCACGTCGGCGTATTTGGTGAGTCCCAACAATCGGTTCTGCAGAGTGGCGATACTAGCGTTCATCACGGGTTTCCTTGCGGGCCAGAATCTTCAGCAGCACCTCGCGCGCGCCCGGCTCGTCGCCGGCCAGCCAGAGTGCCTTGGCGTAAATCAGTCCCATCGCCGTCCGGAGGTGTTCCGGGGCATGCGGATAGGCGTGGGCGGCCAGCCGGGCGGCCACCTCGGCCCGGCCGGAGAGCAGCTCGGCGAGCGCGAGGCAGCGTTCCACCTCGCCGTCCTCCGGCCGGTCCCGGTGCAAGGGACGCAACAAGGTGGCGGCCTCCGCGGCCCGGGCCTGTTCGAGGTGCAGAAAGCCCAGGATCATCAACGCGTCGCGTTCATGGGCCGTGAATCGGGAACTGGAGGCTGCTGGGATCATCCTTTGAGCAGGGCGTAGCGCAGGGACTCCCCCAGTTCGTGCTCCCGGCTGCGGGCGCGCAGCAGATCGGCCGCCGCCTGCAGCTCAAGGGCGTCCTCCGGAACACCCGTCTGCCGCTGCAGCGCGGTGAGACGTGCGGTGACCGCTTCGCGCAGCAGGTGAAAACGTGCCGGGGCGAGCACCGCGCGGTCGAACACCTTCGGCCGCACGGCGTCGAGGATGACGGAGTCAAAGGTCTCGGCCCGCAGCATCGCCCGCAGCTGGGCTTCCACCGCGGCATCGATTGGCTGGAGGCGCGAGTCCTCCGGCAGACGGGCCCCGTCGGTCTCGTCCCCGGAGAACACGCTGCTGAGCCCCACGGAGGGCTGGAAAGCCTCGGGCAGACGGGTGCTCATGGCTGGTCGCCGACCGCGCGGTGGCATTGATCGAGCGTCCGGATGGCTTCGTGGATACGTGGAAGCGTGAACTCCTCCACCGGCAACAGCACCGCCAGCACCAGGTCATCGCGCCAGACCCCCGCCCGGACCGGCAGCGCATGCCGCGCGCGAAAATGGGTGCGGGCGAGCAGGCGCGCCCAGTCGACCTCGGACGGCCGGTGCAGAGGGCGGGCCAGGCTGACCAGCACCGCGTCCTCGCTGGCTCCGGCCAGGTCGAAGGACAGCGTGCCGATGGATTCGATCGACAGGACCACGCCCTGCCGGGCCGTCAGCTCGAGGGCGTCCAGCCCCAGGGACTGGCCGAATTCCGCGACGGTCTGGGCGGCGAGGCTCATGCGACATCCTCCCGGGCGATTTCCCGATCGAGCGCGGTCTGCAGCGACTCCAGCATTTTCTCGCGGGCCTCGGGCCCGACAAACAGCTTGAGCGGCAGCAGCCGGACGCGCTCGCGCAACTGCGTCAAAAAGTAGATTCGCGCCGGCACCGGGTGGATGCCGGCCGCGGTGGACAGGCGCGCAAAGGCCTCCGGATCGGTCCAGCGCTGCGTGGTCATGTGCAGAATCTCGCGCATGAGATCATGGGTCGTGAAGGCCGGCGGCGGGGAGGCGGGTCGGGGGTTGCTCACGGATCACAAAGCGAAGAGCGTCCGGGTTTTGGTCAGCACCTCGCCGAGCGACTTGAACGTATTGCCGAGCGCCTGGACGTGGTAGATGTCGTCGATGGCCGACTTCAGCTGCGCCGGCTCCAGCGAGGAACCGAGCGCCTTGCCCTCCAGATCGCTGCCGGACGCCCGCAGCAGGAATTCGAGCGACTGGGTGAACTGGGCCGGACCATAACGCTCCATGATTCCGTTGTAGATCGAGGTGATGGACTGCCCGCCGAGGATGCTGAACCGGTAGAGATCGCGCAGCCCCTGCGCGCCTTCGAGCCCTTCCCGGGCGAAGGCCACGATGTCGGCCGCGATGTTCAGCCCCGCCCGGATGGCCGGCCCGGCGTCGGCCAGGAGCTGGGCCTTGACGTTGGCGATCTTGGTGCGGAGTTCCTCGTGGCCCCCTTCCTTGGCCAGCGCCTCCTCGGCGAAGGACAAGGCGGCGAACTGATCCGACTCATCCCCGAATTTCTCCCCGACAAACTGCCGCAATTCGGCCTCGGACATGCCACCGCTCTTGTTCTTCAGCGCATCGAGAAACTCATGCAGGCGTTTTCCACCCTGCGACTCCCCCATCATGTTCACGTACTTTTCCGCCAGTTCCGTGGCGCTCGACTTCAGCGCCTCCTTCGAGCCGGACTTTCGCTCCGAGAGCTTTTTCTCCACCTTTTCGCTCGCCGCGAAACTCATCTCCTCGGCGGCATTGGCCACCGCCGATCCCTGGTCGGCAACCTTGACCCGTTGACCATCAAAGACGCCTTCCTGACGCTTCGCATCCACCAACGACGCCTCCACCCCCTGCTTGGTGGAGAAGGCCTGGACCTCGGCGCGAATGGTGGCGTCAAAGGGCATGTTGCGTGGCAGTGGTGTGGTGGGCGTGAGATCGACCGACAACGGCTTTCACCCGGGGGTCACCTGTTCGGGGGAGGCGCGCAATCCGCGGCGCGGGCGAAGGTGGCGAAGAGACCCAGGCACGCCTTTCCGGACGCCGCGGCCGCCGGGAGGGCTCCGGCGCGGAGCTCCGTCCTCGCCGGTCCGCGCGCGACCGGCAGTGTTCAACCGTCGGATACTCGTTCCAGGCAGACGGACCACGAAGACGGTCCGTTCACACGGCGACCGACAGCAGCTTCGGCGGGCCGCCGACCTCGCCGAGATTCCGCATCCAGATCATGGCCGCCTCCGTCTTGGAGCTGACGCCAAGTTTGCGGTACACATTCTTGGCATGCGTGTGCACAGTGTCCGGGCTCAGTCGCATGGAGCTGGCAATCTGCCGGTACCGCAATCCGCGGCTGAGCAGGTCGAGGACCTCGCTCTCGCGGTCGGTCAGTCCCCCGAGCAACCCGGAATCGCTGCGCGGGGCGGAAAAGGAGGAGACCAGGGCGCGCGCCACACTCGGAGTCAAGGGAGCCCCGCCGCTGATGACGTCGTGCAGGGCCTGTTGCATCTGGGTCAGGCTTGAGTTGCGCAGCAGATAGCCAAGGGCGCCCGCCCGAAAGGCGGCCTGCACGTCCGCAACCGCCTCGCTGTCGGACAGGGCGATGATCAGGGTGGACATCCGGCGTCCCCGCAGGGACTCCACGAACTGCCACTCCGGTGAGTCCGGCAGGTTGTTTCCGACCAGCAGGACCCGCGGCGGACGCTGGGCGAGGGCCTCGGCGGCGGAACGGGCGTCGCCACATTTGTCAAACACCACCACTCCGGGAAAACGGGCCAGACCCTGGCCCAGGGCGGCACGGAAGGCGGGATTGCTGTCGACAACACTGACGGTGATGAGGGGAAGGCGGGTGGAGTTCGTCACGGTAGGCAGGGTTCGGCGGAAGGCTTTGGAATCGCGGGACCCGCCCAGTCTGCCCGAAACGGGTGAATTCGGGTATGATGCAACTGCGGTAGATCGTACGCTGGAAGGTTGCCGCTGGGCCTCCTCCGCCCCTAGGATCTTCCCTATGTCGACCGCCCTCCTGCCCCAGTTTGCCCGCCTCCTCGGGCTGCTGCTGGGTTTGGGGTGGATCCCGCTCCTTCAGGCCCAGACGGCCCCGCTCCGCACGGATCCCGAGCAGGGCCGCCCGCCGACCCGCACGTGGACGATGCGCGACTACGCCGCGTTCTCCCAGAACTGGGCGGTGCGCACGGATGCGGAGGGACGCCTCTATTTCGGCAACCGGGACGGCGTGCTCACCTACGATGGCAAGGCCTGGAAACTCCTGCCCATGCCGGGCATCTTCATCCGCGCGATCGGCTTCGATCCCACGGGCCGGCTCTACGCCGCGGGCATTGACGAGCTCGGCTACTTCGAGCGCAACCGCCTGGGCGAGTGGGGTCCCTATGTCTCTCTCCTCCCGCACCTGCCACCCGAGTCCCGCACCATGGGTGACATCCGGCAACTCTACGTCCTGCCGGACGGCGTGTACTTCTCGGCCGCGAAACACACGTTCCGCTGGCGGGATGGTGCCTTCAAAGTCTGGAACCACGCCGGCGAGGCGAACACGTACACGTTCCTGGTCGATCAACGCGTGCACCTGCACCGTCACGGAGAGGCCCTGCTCGCCCTCGACGGGGACGCCGTGGTTCCCGTCCTGGACCATCCCTCCCTCCGCGCGCACCGGCTCGTCGCGGTGGAACGGCTCGGAACGGACGAGCTCCTGCTCGCCTGGAGCCTTGCAGGCATCGTCACCGCCCGCGCGGGCGAGCTCACCCCCTGGGCCCCCGAATGGCAGGAATGGTTTCGCACCCAGGGCGTCTCCCGTCTCAAGGTTCTGCCGGGCGGGTGGGTCGCTGTCATGACCGAGTTTGCGGGGATCGGACTCTTCACCCGGGACGGAGAGCTGATCCAGGTCCTCGATCGAAAATCCGGGCTCTACAACACCCTCGCCCGCGATGCTCAGTTCGACGCGGAGGGTGGGCTCTGGCTGGCGCTCAACCATGGCGTGGCCCACGTCGATCTCGGGGCGGGCTTCAGCCTGTTCGATGCCCTTAACGGACTGCCCACCAGCACGGTCCGCTCCATCACCCGCCTGGACGGCACCCTCTACGTCGCCACCGCGGAAGGCATCTTCCGCCTGATACCGGCCCACCGCAATATCGCCGCCCAGTTCGAGCCCCTGCCCGGTCAGAAGACCGAATTCACGTTCATTCACGCCCACCGCTCCGGATTGATCGCAGCGACCCGGGATACGCTCGTGCTGATCTCGCCCGATGGTCGGCAGCGCACCACCCTCGCTCCGCGCGGCGGCTCGGCCCTGACGGAAAGTCCTCGTTCTCCCGATACGCTCTGGATCGCTTCGGGCCGGGGTGCGTTCCCCCTTCACTTCCGCGACGGACGGTGGATCGCCGGCGATCTCCTGCCCGGCCCGGAAGCGGAGGTGACTTCGATTGTGGAAGGCCGGGATGGCACCCTGTGGGGCGGGACCCCCACCCGCGGCGTGCTCCGCTGGCGACCGCGTCCCGATGGTTCCTTTGCCGAAGCGGAGGCCCTCGTCGCAACCGCGGGCCTGCCCGCGGGGCACGGCTGGGTCCGGGTGGTGCTGTGGCGCAACCAGGTCCATGTCTCGGGGCGAGGCGGCATTTTCCGCTGGGACGACGCGGCCGGCGCCTTTGCGCCCTTTCCCTTTCAACCCGCGCCGCCGCCGGGGAGTCCCACCAACCTCTACGGGGGCGATCCCCACCACCTGTGGTCAAGCCTCGGCGAACAACGTCACTCGGTGCGGATCCATCGGATCGAAGACACGGGCGCCTACCAGTCCCTGCCCCAGCCCCTGGTTCAGGCCATGGGCGACATCTATGTGCTCTTCCGCGAGTCCAGGAACGGACAGGACCTGCTCTGGGTCGGCGGATCCTTCGGTCTCGCGCGAGTCGACCTCGCTCGTGAACTCGCCACCCGCAGCGACTTCGCGGCGGTCCTGAGCGAGATTGGGCGAAATCGCGACCCCGAATGGGGGGGCACGAGCTTCATCTGGCCTCACGGCCAGGCCGACCTCGATTTCAACTTCACCGCCACCACCTACCGCAGCGGCCCGCTGCTCCAGTTTCAAAACCGACTCGACGGCTACGACACCGACTGGCTCCCCTGGTCCGCCACCTCCAGCCGCAGTTTCACCAATCTCGCTTCCGGCGATTACCGGTTGCGCGTCCGGGCACGGGATGCCGACGGCCGGATCGGACGCGAGGCCGCCCTGATGTTCCGGGTCACACCCCCCTGGTGGCAGACCCGCTGGGCCTTTGCCGGATACGGTGCGCTCTCCTTTCTCACCTTGTGGGGATTCGTCCGCTGGCGGGTCCACGCCAGCGAACGCGAACGACTCCGACTGCAACACCTGGTGGCCGAGCGCACCTCCCAGCTGGCCGAAAGTGAACGCACCCTCCTGCAGGCCAAGGAGGCGGCCGAGGCCGCCAACCGGGCCAAGAGTGCTTTCCTCGCCAGCATGAGCCACGAACTGCGCACGCCCTTGAACAGCGTGCTGGGGTACGCGCAGATCCTCAGCCGCTCCACCGAACTGGGCGCCGTGGCCCGACGCCGGCTCGACGCCATCCGACGCAGCGGCGACCACCTGCTCAACTTGATCAACGAGGTCCTCGATCTCGCCAAGGTGGAGTCCGGCCGCATCGAACTGGTGCCGGCGCCGTTCGATCTGGCTCGTTTTGCACAATCGGTCTCGGAGTCGTTCGCGCAGCGGGCGGCGGACAAGAACCTCGAATTCGTCACCCCCGACCTCGCCGCCGTCGCCACCACCGTGCAGGGTGACGAACCCCGGCTCCGACAAATCCTTCTCAATCTGCTCGGCAACGCCTTCAAGTTCACGACGCAAGGTCGCGTCGCATGGTCCCTGACGCGCACCACCGAGGACCGGGTGCGCATTGAAGTGACCGATACGGGCATTGGCATTCCACCCGCGGAGCAGGCGAAGATTTTCCAGCCCTTCTACCAGGCGGCGGGCGAGCCGGACCTGTCGCGTCAGGGCACCGGACTCGGATTGTCGATCAGTACGCATCTCGTGCAGCTCATGGGCGGCCAGCTCCAGGTCCAGAGCGAGCCGGGCCGGGGCAGCCGCTTCTGGTTTGAAATCCCCCTGCCCGCACTCGAGGCCGCGCAGGCCACCGACGCCGCCGCGGCCGAGATCGGGGCCTACATTGTGGGCTACCGGGGCCGTGCGCGCCGGGTCCTGGTGGTCGACGACGAACGCACCAACCGGGAGATTCTCATCGAGATGCTGGAGCCCCTCGGGTTCCTGATCGAGGAGGCGGCAAATGCCAGCGAGGCGCGGGCGGTGATGGCACGACAGATTCCGGATGTCGTGCTGCTCGACCTGCGCATGCCGGGCGACGACGGCTTTGTCCTCGCGCGGGAGTGGCGGGCGCGGCGCACCCTGCTTGGAGGGAAAGTCCTCGCCCTCTCGGCCAGCGTGTTGCCGGAACAGCAGGCGGATGCAATGGCGGCGGGCTGCGACGCCTTCCTCGCCAAACCCTTCCGGGTCGAACAACTGTTGCGGGTCATGGGCTCGCTGCTGCAGATCGAGTGGATCGAGACGCAGTCACCCCGCGCCGCGGGCGAACCGCCTCCGACGCCCCAGTCCAACCCTGAGGTGGCGTGGGAGGCCGGTTTGCTGCGCCGGCTCTTGAGCCTGGCCGAGCACGGCGACGCCCTCCGGCTCGGCGAAGAACTCGCCGCCTTGGCACGGCAAGGGGCGCAATGGGCCGCCGCCGTCGCCCCCTGGCAGAAACTCGCCGTCAGCTATCAGATGGAGGCCCTCAGCCGGGCCCTCGAACAAACCCTGCGCCGCCTCGCATGACCTCGCCCGACGTCCGCACCGCCACCGTCCTGCTGGTGGACGATGTGCCTGAAAACCTCAGCCTGCTCATCGACACTCTGCGTGACGCCGGCATCGAGATCCGGGTGGCCGAGAGCGGCGAGCGCGCCCTCAAACAGCTGCCGAACATCAATCCCGATCTCATTCTGCTGGACGTGATGCTCCCGGGTTTGAACGGCTTCGAGACCTGCCGGCTGATCAAGGCCGACGCCCGCTGGCACGAAGTACCGGTGCTGTTTGTCACGGCACTGAGCGACGTCGCGGAGAAGGTGCGCGGTTTCGAAGCGGGCGGGGTCGACTACCTGACCAAGCCCTTTCACCCCCAGGAGGTGCTCGCCCGGGTCACCGCCCACTTGCAGCTCGCCTTCCTGCGCCGCGAACTGGAGCGCAAGAACGCGGAGCTCTCCGAGGAAGTTTCGCTCCGGCTCGAGGCCGAACGCCAGCTGCACCAATCGCTCGATCGGGCCCTCGTGGTGGCGACGGCCGAGGGACAGGTGGTGTTCACCACCCTGCAGGCGACTCAACTGCTGACGCGGCTGTTCCCCGAGGCACCCACCGACCGTCTGCCTGCCGCCGTGCTCGACTGGGTCCGCCGCCCGGAGCCCCGGCCCGAGGAGCTCCGGCCACAGGTGCGGATCCAGCTCTTTTCCGAACCCGGATTGAACCGCAGCTTCGTGCTGCTGCTCGAGGATCTGGCCTGGCAGCCCAAGGTCGACCGGCTCATTGCCCTGGGCCTGACGCCCCGCGAGGCGGAGGTGCTTTTCTGGTTCGCCGAAGGCAAGGGCGCGCCGGAAATCGCGATGATCATCGGGGTCTCCCACAACACCGCGCGCAAGCACGCCCAGCGGGTGCTGGAGAAGCTTGGGGTGGAAAACCGCCTCGCCGCAGTGCGCGTCGCGCGGGAACAGCTCGCCCGGATGGGTTGAGCCGGAAGGCGGGCGGCGCGGTGCGCGCTCAGGGCCCGATCGCGGCGCGGAGGTGCGGCATCAACCGCTTCGTAAATTCGACCGAGTCCGGACCCGACAGGTGGGACCATTCCGGACACTCAAACGACGCGAGTTCCGGATGATCCTCAAAATAGATACCGGGCGCCCGCGTCTCGGCGAGGAACCGGGTCCAGGGTCCGGCCTTGGGGGTGGCGCGATCCTCCAGCACCTTCAGGTCGCCGGTGACCGGCAGCCGCAGGAAGACCACCTCGCCCCCACGCGCCCGGAGTTTTTCCACGGCGGCGGCAGTGTCCTTGAAACGCTGTTCGATCGCCTGGCCGACAGACGCCAGGAAGGCCTCCTTCGGCACGTAGGCCGGTGGCGGCGGGGGCGTGAACAGGGGAATCCAGCCGTGCTTGATCCGGTCCTGGAACGGACCGGGTTTGGTCACGGAGTCCAGCATCCACGTACGACGTTCTCGGTCGAGGGTCGAAAAATAGGGCGGCAGCTTCGGCCCGACCTGCGCCTCCGGCCGGTTCGGGATCGGCAGTCGCTTGAGCAGCATTTCCAACTTGAGATCGTCCTGGTTGATGAACGCCAGGCGCTCGTCGAGCAGCATGCCGAGGTGGTGACCCGAACGCTGGGCCCACGTCCAGTTCCGGTGTCGCTGGAGGGCGCGGTTCGAATTGTCGATCGGCGGACCGGCCGGGACCAAGAACATCGCAGGCACAAGGCTGCACACCACGGTGCCCCGAAACGTGGGATCGGAAGCCAGGGCATCCAACACCGGATAAGCACAGCTGCCCACCAGCCCAAGCTGGATCGGCCGCCGGCCGAGGGCGGCCTCCATTTGGTCGAGGTCGAGATCGAAGAGCGCGCGTGAGTCGCCAATGATCACAAGCGAGTCCGGCTGCACGGCCGAACGACGCTCCGCCCACAGGTCCGAGGTATCGTCGAGCGTGGGGCCGTAACCGGCCCGGCGGCAGGCCAGCTCCCAGGCGACCGTCGCGGCCAGGGTCAGCAGCGTGGCCGCGACCGCCATGCCCCGCCAGGGCCGGGCCGGGATGGTCCGCTCAAAACTGGAAGTAGATGAAGGCATTTCCGTTTCCTTGGGTCAGAATCAGAGCGCACGCCATCAGGGCCCACACCGTCGTCAGCAACCAGGCCGGCCAGCGCGTGAGCGCGGACTCGAGCGTGGTGTCGCGCAGGCACCAATGGCTGGTGAGCAGACCGGTGGTGACGACGGCCACCTGCAGCAATTCGCGCGTCGAAAGCAGCGCATCCCCCACCGGGATCTGTCCCGCCATGGCCCCCAGAATCCGGGCCGCGGTGGGAAAGTCGGCGGCGCGGAAGAAGACCCAGGTCACACACACCGCTACATAGGTGGCGAGTACCAGCACGAGTTTGGCGAGGAAGGAGTGCGACCAGCGCTGCGCGTTGAACACGCCGCCGAGGGTGCGTTCGATCACCAGGTAGACGCCGTGCAGCACACCCCAGGCCACAAAGGTCCACGCAGCCCCGTGCCAGAGTCCGCCCACGAACATGACAATGAGCACGTTGATCGACGCCCGCGCGACCCCCTTGCGATTGCCGCCGAGGGGAATGTAAACGTAGTCGCGCAACAGTGACGAGAGCGAGATGTGCCAGCGCCGCCAGAAGTCGGAAAAGCCGATCGCCGCGTAGGGAAAGCGGAAGTTGTCCACAAGCGAAAAGCCGAGGCAGAGCGCGGCGCCGATGGCGCAGGTGGAATACCCGGAGAAGTCGAAGAAGATCTGGCCGGAGAACGCTATCACGCCCGCCCACGCATCGAGGGGCACCAGCGGCCCGCGATGTCCGAAGACCGTTTCGGACGCGCCCGCCAGCAGCGTGTCGGCCAGCACGACCTTTTGAAACAGGCCGAGCGTCATCAGAAACAGTCCCCACGCCATGCGGCCCGGTCGCAGCGGCGCCGGAGCGTCGCACTGGGGCAGGAAATCGGCGGCCCGCACGATCGGACCCGCCACCAGCTGGGGAAAGAACGCGACAAAGAAAGCGAAGTCGCGCAACGAGCGGGTCGGCTGGAGCGTGCCTCGATAGACATCGAGGGTGTAGGTCAGCGACTGGAAGGTGTAGAACGAAATGCCCACGGGGAGCACGATGTCCATCGTCGGCGGCTGATAGACGATGCCCATCTGCGCGAGCAGCCACTGCAGGTTCTCCAGGAAGAAGGTGCCGTATTTGAAGAACCCCAACATTCCAAGGTTGACGGTCAGGCTGACCAGCAGCCAACCCCGGCGCGAGCCACTGCCCTGCGGGGTCTTCGCCATGCGCAGGCCGAGCAGGAAGTCGACGTACGACGACAGGAACAGCAGCAGCGCAAAGGGCGGGTTCCAGGCGCCGTAAAAGACATAGCTCGCCACCAGGAGCAGGTTCTTGCGGGCATTCCAGGACTTCAGGGTCCAGAACCCGGCCAGCACCAAGGCGAAGAAGACAACGAAGGTAAGTGAGTTGAAGAGCACGGTGTGGGGCCGGCGACGCGCGCAGAAAAGGTAACGACCCGACGCTCTGCAAGGCTGGAATCGCGGTTCTGGCTGGATTTCGCTGATTTGCGAAAGGGCATTCCCCGGACCGTTGTATCCGCGGGTGCGCGCTTCGAGCTTGTTCGCGGTCGGCCCGAGGGGCCTACTGTTTCCCTCCCCCCTTCGCATGCGTACTGTCACGGTCTGGTTGCTCCTGTGTGGTCTCACGCTCCGTTGTCCCGCCCAGACTTCTCCGTCTCCGGCCACCCCTCTGCCTCCGCCGGGCCGGGTGTTGACGGATGCGCAACGCGGCGGACTGCAGGACCGGGTACGGGCGCTCGAGGGCGAAGTCGCCCTGCTGCGCCGGGACCTCGCAGCCCATCCGGATCGATCGAGCCTCCTGCCAGATGTCGAGGTGCTTCTGCAGGCGGTCGCCTGGTGCCTGCAGGACGACACCTTCTATAGCGAGAAGGAAGTCGCCTACGCCGGGCATCTCCTCGATCTCGCGCACACCCGCGCCGCCGACCTGCGCGCCGGTCGCGCCCCGTGGCGGACGGCGACCGGGCTCGTGCTGCGGGGTCACCGGTCACGCCTGGACGGGTCGGTGCAGCCCTATGCCGTGATCGTGCCGACCACCGCGGCGGCGGCCCCGCGGCCGGCCCTCGTCTGGCTGCTGGGTCGCAACGAGCGACGCACCGAACTCGCGTTCTTCGCCGAGCGCGAGGCATCGCCACCGCCGTTTCAGCCCAAGGATGCGGTGGTCCTCGTTCCCTATGGACGGTACTGCAACGCAACCAAATTTGCCGGCGAGGTCGACGTGCTGGAGGCGCTGGCCGCCGTGCGCGCCGAGCGAGCCATCGATCCGCTACGCATCGCCGTCGGTGGTTTCTCCATGGGCGGTGGCAGCACCTGGCACCTCGCCGTCCACCATCCGGGTCTCTGGTGCGCGGCCACTCCGGGGGCTGGTTTCGCGGAGACGCCCGCCTATTCGCGCGCCCTGGCTCCGGGCAAGGACCCGCGTCCCGTGTGGGAACAGACGCTGTGGCGTTGGTATGACGCGACCGGCTACGCGGGTAATCTCTTCCACGTGCCCACCCACGCCTATGCCGGGGAGCTGGATCCGCAGCGGCAGGCAGGGGAGATCATGGCCCAAGCCATGGCCAAGGCCGGACTCACGCTCCCCTTCCAAATCGGACCCAACACCGCCCACGTCTATGAGGCCGGCGCCAAGGCCATCCTCGCCCGGTGGCTCGAGGAGCGGCTCGCGGCCGGGCGAACCGCGACTCCAGCGGAGATCCGGTTCACGACCTACACGCTGCGCTACGCCACCTGTGCGTGGCTGCGGGTCGAGGGACTGGAGCGGCACTGGGAGCGAGGCGAGGTACGCGCCACGCTGTCGCCGGACGGCGTCGTCACGCTGACCACCTCCGGCCTCACCGCCCTCTCCCTGACCGGGCTGCGCGTGCAGCGCGTGGAAGCGGACGGCCAGTCCGTGCCGCTCGCGCAACCCGGTGCGGACCGCACCGTGCGGCTCGCGCGCGAGGAGGGACGCTGGCGCGAGGCCCCGGAACCCGCCGGGCTGGCCAAACGCCCCGGTCTGACCGGACCGGTGAATGACGCGTTCATGGAGCCGTTTCTCTTTGTGCGTCCCTCGGGCCGGCCACTCCACCCCAAGGTGGGAGCCTGGGTGGAGTCCGAACTGAGCGCCGCCGCCAGCCTCTGGCGCCGGCTCGGACGCGCCCGGGTTCCGGTCTCGCTCGACACGGCGGTGACGGAGCAGGACCTCGCCGACAAGAACCTCGTCCTGTGGGGCGACCCTTCTTCGAACGCCCTCCTGGCCCGCCTGCTGCCGCAGCTTCCCCTGACCTGGACCAAGGACCGGCTGGAGGTGCGCGGGCGCGTGTATGATACGGCCCACCACGCTCCCGTGCTGATCTTTCCCAATCCGCTCAACCCCCGGCGCTATGTGGTCCTGAACAGCGGTTACGATGTGCGTGGGGACGGTTACGCCAGCAACGCCCTCCAGACGCCCAAGTTCCCCGACTGGGCGGTGATTGACCTGCGAGAACCCGCCACGGCCCGCTGGCCGGGCAAGGTGGTCGAGGCCGGATTCTTCGACGAGACGTGGCGCTGACCCTGAAATAGCCTCGACGCCGTCGCGCTCGGCCGGCGTCCTTGGCGCGCGCCTGCACCGGTCATGACGTTTCCTCTCTGGGCCTATCCCCTGTTGTTTCTCACCGGCGTGGTGGCCGGACTGGTCGACGCGATCGCCGGGGGCGGAGGGGTGCTCACGCTGCCCGTGCTCCTCAGCACCGGACTGCCCGTCGGCACCGTGCTCGGCACCAACAAACTGCAGGCGACCTTCGGCAGCCTGTCGGCGGCGTGGAGTTATGTGCGCAGCGGGGTGGTCAGTTTTCGCGCCTGCCTGCCCGGCATTGCCTTCACCTTTGCCGGTTCGCTGGCGGGAGCGTGGGCGGTGCAGCGCATCGACAGCCGGATTCTGGGCGATCTCATTCCCTGGCTGCTCGCCGCCATACTCGCCTATACGATCTTCAAACCCAAGCTCGGCGAAGCCAGTGCGGTCCCCCGTCTGTCACCCCGGGTATTCTTCCCGGTCTTCGGACTCGGACTTGGCTTTTACGACGGCTTTTTCGGCCCCGGGGTAGGATCGTTCTGGACCATTGCGCTGGTGGTGGTGCTGGGACGCGACTTTGTGGGCGCGACCGGGGTGACCAAACTCATGAATGCGGCCAGCAACGTGGCCGCGCTGCTCTTCTTCCTCGCCATCGGGCAAGTCCATCTCCCGGTCGGCCTGACGATGGGCGTGGGTCAAATGGTTGGGGCGCGCATGGGGGCGCGTCTGGTCGTGACCCGCGGCGCCCGGCTCGTGCGTCCCCTCTTCATTGTCATGGTCACGCTCGTGCTCGCGCGCCTGCTCTGGGTCCGTTTCGGCTGAGGTTCCGGCGGCGACGTCAGGTCGTGGGGCGGAGCAAGTGGGCGAGGAGGTCGAAGAAGTCCTTTTCCGACATCGAGTTTTCGAATACGGCCGGCATGGGTGAACCTGCGCCAACGCCGGAGGCGGTGGTTTGGGACTTCGGCACGGACTCCTCCCGGCCGGTGGACGGATCCGTCAGGTGGTAGGCCTGGGCATCCTCGCGAAGGTTCATGCCCAGCCGCGTTTCGCCCGAGCGCAAGGTCACGCTGGCCAGTCGGAAGGCAGGATCGACGTTCCGATTCGGGTCAAGGATGTCCTCGATCAGACGGGCCGCTCCCCGGGCCGCGATGCCGTCGAGCGTGGGACCAATCACCCCGCCGGCGCCCCCCAGGCGATGACAGGCCGCGCACTGCTGCGCGAAGACACCCGCGCCCCGGGCTGGTTCGGGCTTCGCCTGGGCAAAGGCGGCCACCCGCTGCGTGATGAGTGCGTCGAGCCGGGCGTCCTCGGGCGGCAACGAGGCGGTCAGCTCCGCCGCGCGGGCGCGGAGATCGGCCGGCAGGGGGGCGAAGGCCGTGGTCAGATTGCGGTGGCGTAGCAGTGAAGCCGGCGCCCGGCCCGCCGCCACCACCGCCACCAACTCACGTGCGCCCGCTTCGCCCTTGGCCAGAGCAGTGGCGATGGACAACGCCAGATCCACCGGTGAGCCCGGCAGTCCGGCGACCAGCGCGGCGCGCGCCCCGGCATCGCCCGGCTTCAGTCCCAGCTGCACCGCAGCCAGTTTTCGCAGGTGCACCGAATCCGTCGCGCGGCCAAGCACCGTGCCAAGCACGGCCGCCCCTTCGGGGGTGTCGGCGGGCAGTCCGCGGATCGCGACGAAGCGCAGTCCGTACTCGTTTTCTGGTGACTCCGCGATCTTCGCCAGCGGGATCACCTTTTCCGGCAGCTCCAGCTCGCGGAGAGCCTCCGCCGCCCGGCGCGCCAGCACACGGTCCTTGTCCGCGAGCGTGCCGAGAAGAACCCGGGCCATCCAGGCGCGGGCCGCCGTCGGCAGGGGCCGGTCCGGCCTCACCGCGGCGGAAGCCAGACCTTCCGCCAACGCCACCTGGTGGGCCGTTGGAGCCTGATCGAGGGAGCGAATGAGAGCGTCCACGAGCACCATCCGTTCCGGAGCGAGGTGCTGCACCACATGCCGGGCGTACTCCCCGGAGCGTTCGTCGGAGAACGAGGTGCGCTCCAGGTGTCCCAGCAGGTATTCCGCCGCCACGGGCGAGGGCACCGCCATCGCCACGTCGGCCAGCCGGCCCGCGGCCCCCAGCACGGTCTCCGCCCATCCCTGCAAGGCGGCCGGGGTCGCCGCCGCCACCTGGGACTTCAGCGCCAGTCGCAACGCGTACACCAGCTCGGTGTCAGCCACCGGGGCGACGCCCAGCATACTCAGGAGCAGGGGGGCCTGCCAGTCCGCGGGATGCCGCAGACAGAGATCGGCCACGGCCCGCCAAACATGGCCGGGTTCCGTCAGGGCCACGGTCCGCTCGATCCACCGGCGCTCGTCCTCCCCGAGCTGCCCGCGTTCCGCCAGCAGACGGACGGCCACTCCGAGATCCTCCGCCGTCTTCATCCCGGCCGACACCGCCGACCAAGGCACCCCCAAACGGGTCTCCGCGAACGCCCGCGCGAGGCCGGGCGCCGGCACGGGCGCGGCCGCCAGGGCAGACCGGGCGGCATCTCCGCCCACGCGTTCCACCAGCTCGTGGGTCGCCAGCACGCGCACCGCCAGGTTGGAGTCGCCGAGCGCGGCGACCAGCCCGGGGGCATCGAGCCGGGTGAGATCCGGAGCCACCGGCGGGGTCCGCCGCGCATAATCCTCCCCATGCCAGACCACGCGCCAGATGCGACCGTGCGAGCGATCGCGATCCGGATGGGTCAGCGGGGACTCGTAGTGCCCGATGATGGGATTGTAGAAGTCCGCGATCCACAACGCCCCGTCCGGCCCGAGCCGGACCTGCACGGGCCGGAACGACGGGTCATCGCAGGTCAGAAAGTCCGGCTGGCGCACGGCCTTCGGGGTCGATCCCGTCCACTCCAGCCGCACGCGGTTGACGCGGCGGGTGACCGGGTTGCCGTTGAAGAGATTGCCCAGGTAGTCTTCCGGGAAATACGAAGCGTGGTAGGACGCGATCCCGGCGATGGCGGTCGAACCGTGGTTGTCGGTGGTGATCGCCGGGGCGAAGCCGAGTCCGTCGTGCTGCTTGTTAATGCCCTCGTAGTAGCCGCCCCGCACGAGCAGGTACACCGGTTTGGAGTGGGAGTCGGCGGTGTAGACATCGCCGCGTGCGTCGAACGCCAGCCCAAAGGGATTGGTCTGCCCGTTCGTCCAGACTTCAAACCGGGAGCCGTCAGGTCGGAAACGATAAGTGTTGCCGCTCTCGAGGATCGTGGTGCGACCCGAACCGTCGCGCACCTCGCTCCGGTTGGCAAAGCCGTGGGTACCGTAGATCCAGCCATCCACCCAGTGGAGGAAACTCGAGGCCATGCCATGGGTGTCCTTGAAACCGAAGTCACCATAAAGACGCTCGCGCGTGTCGGCCCGGCCGTCGCCATCGGTGTCCTCCAGCCGCCAGATCGCCGGGATCGAATGCACGATCACCGTGTCGCCCCGCGCGCCCGGCCGTCGCGGCAGGGGCTGCACGCCGACCGGAATGTTCAGCCCGTCGGCGAACACCTCGATCCGGCGCGCCCGGCCGTCGGGACCGAAATCGGAGAGCACCCGCACCGTGTCGCGCCCGGCGTCCTCCGGCGTGGGCGGCGTGGAGGCGGCGCGAAAGGCGACCGGATTGTCGTTCCAGTTGGCGGCAAACGCGGCGATCGGCTTGCCCTCGGCATCGCGCTGGGCCGGCCATGGATACATGGCGGTGCCGGTGACCCAGAGACGCCCGGCCGCGTCAAAATTGAGATTGAGCGGCTTCTGAATGTCGGGTTCGGAGGCCACCAGCTGCACCGAGAAGCCGGGCGGCACGTGGAAGAGCGGACGCTGCTCCGCCGCCGCCAGCAGACCGGGGCCACGCCGCTCCTCCGCGGCCAGCGCGGCGGACAGAACCATCGTGGGCAGGAGAATGGCGACCAGGGCGGAACAAGAATGCATGCGGGGAAGCCGGCCCGGCCCTGGCACACCCCCCGCAGGAGCGAGGGAGGTGCGCCCGGCAACGCAGGCGGACGCCCGCGATCCACAGGAAAAGCCCGGCCCGAAGCAAGTGC
>JAEUGY010000123.1 GCA_016794625.1 Opitutaceae bacterium | reverse complement strand
GGAGACGGATTTGCGTACGACGATGCCAGGCGCGATCTTTTCGACCGGATAACTCTCGCGGGACTCGATCGGTCCCTTGCCGTCCACGGGATTGCCGAGGGCGTCGACCACGCGGCCGAGCAGTCCGCGGCCGACGGGCACCGAGAGGAGGCGGCCCGTGGTCTGGACCTCGTCGCCTTCCTTCAGCTGGGAGATGTCGCCGAGCACCACGCAGCCGACTTCGTCCTGCTCCAGATTCAGGGCGATGCCGATGGCGCCGCCGGGAAACTGGACCATTTCGTTGTAAACCACGTCGGACAGGCCGTCGATCTTGGCCACGCCGTCCGCCACGGTGCGGATCACACCGGTGTTCTTGCGGACTGCCTTATTGGAAAGCTTGGCGATCTGCTGTTCGATTTGTTCGAGGACCGTGCTCATGTGGCGGGAAGGTGACGGAGGAGTTGGGACGTCTAAAGGGAGGAAGGAGGTCGGAGCGCCCGGGTTCAGACCGAGGCGGACAGCGTCGCGAGCTGGAAGGCGACGGAGGATTCGTAAATGTCATCACCCACCCGCACGCGCACACCGGCGAGCAGGGCGTCGTTGCGGCGGGCGTGCGGCGTAACGGTGCGACCGTAGCGTCGGCTCATGGAGCTGCCGATGGCGCTCAGCGCGGCGTCGGCCACCGGACCGGCGTGCTCCACGATGGCCTCCGACTTGGCCAGTTCGGTCGCGATCAGCCGCTGATAGCTCTTCAACAAAGCCAGCGAACGGGCCGGCTCAGTCTTCTCGATGTAGGCCAGCACCCCGGCCACCCGCTCGGCGGAAACGACCCCGTCCACCACGCTCAGCTTGAACAACTGACGCGCGGTCTGCTGGGTTTTTTTCTGCTGGGAAGTCATGGGAAAAGGGCGGGGGAAAAATGGAGGGACTCAGCGAGTGATCCAGGAGGCGCCGGGAGCCAGAGTGATCCCAAGCAACGTCGAGGGATCGCGCAGCTTAGACGCCGCTCAGCTCCTTGGCCGCCGCGTCATTGTAGCTGGCGCGATCGGCGTCGGTCAGCTTCTTGGCGAGCACGCGCTCCGTCGTCGTCACGACCAAGCGGGCGATTTCACCGCGCGCTTCATTGAGCATTTGTTTGTGCTCCAGCGCGATGGCCTGCTGAGCCTTGGTGATGAGGGCGTTGGCCCGCTCCGTCGCGGCCGCGGCCTCGCGTTCGGAAAACTCCTTCGAGGTCTTGCGTGCTTCCTCGACGATTTTGTTGGCGTTGAGCTGCGCCTCCTTGACCAGCGCGGCCGCCTGAGTCTGTGCCTCGGCCAGCCGGGCGGCGGTCGCCTCGGCGTTCTTCAGGCCGGCTTCAATCTTGGCGTTGCGCTCGTCCATCGTCGCCAGCACCGGCTTGATCGCAAAGCGATAGAGCACAAAGGCCAGCAGCGAGAAGCTGATCAGCTGCCAGATGACGTACTTCAGCTCGACGCCAAACTGATTGAGCAGTTCAAGCGGATTGCCACCACCGGCGGCATGCGCGGCAGGCGCGTGTTCAACAACAGTCGCAGCGGCCAGGACGAGGAGGGACATGGTGGAAAAAGGGGGAGGGCCGCGCCGTGCTGGGCACGATCGCGGCCGCTAGTCGCAAACAGATCAGACAGACTTACTTGGCCAAGAACAGCGCGAGCAGACCGAGACCTTCGGCCAGCGCCATACCGAGAATGGACTGGACGAGGATCTTGCCCGAGGCGGCCGGATTGCGGCCGACCGCTTCCGCGGCCTTTGTGCCAATGAGACCGACCGCAATGGCGGCGGCGATGAGACCAGCGGCGCTGGCGATGTTGCCCGTAACTTCAGCGAGGATCATGGAGGTGTGGATTGACTGTTTTGTTCGTTCTCTCGGCCGTGCACGCAGATTGTAAACATGCTCCCAGCCGTGAAAGGGTTTGGGGGTCGCTCAGTGCGCCGCTCCTTTGGCACCGTGGGCATGGTCATCGCCATGCGCGTGGTCCGCCTCGTGATCATCTCCATGGTTGCAAATCAGCCCGATGTAAACGGCGCTGAGCAGCGTAAAGACCAGGCCCTGGACGAAACCGACCAGCAGCTCGAGGAAGTAAAACGGGGGCAGGAAACTCATCGCGTGCAACAGCGTCTCGCCACCAAACACGTTGCCGAACAAACGCATGGAGAGCGTCACCGGGCGGATGAGGATGGACACCACCTCAATCACGCCGACCACGAGAAACACCAGCGACAGACTCCAGTAGATGCCCGGTGATAACTCTTTCTTGTCCGCCTTGTTGCCAAAGAGGTCCTTGATCAGCAACCCCGGCCCCGCGTACTTCATGACAATGATGATCCAGGCGCCGAAGGAAACGAGCGCCAGGGCGATCGTGCCATTGAGTTCCGACGTATGCGGACGAATCAGCGGAAGCAGCAGATGGAATTTACCGGCGGCGTCGGTATGGCCCCATCCCATCGTTCCGACGAAGGGAAGCAGTCCCGACCAATTATGTAAAACGATGAAAACAAACAACGTAACCAAGAGCGGAAAGGCCGCCGGCATCGCCTTCTTGCCCACTATGGGGCCGTAAAGATCACGCAGGGCTTCCAGCGCGCTTTCCACGATCGATTGTCCCCGGCCCGGGATGGTCTTCGGCGTGCCGACCAGCATCCGGACGCCAATGATAATGGCGATGGTCACCACCCAGCTGGTGAGGATACTGTTGGTAATGGGCAGGTTCAGCGTGTCGCTCAGCGAGGCCGCCCGCTCGTGACCGCCCTCTGCAAACAGTGCCGCGCCCGAGGCGAGGAACAGGGCAGACCGGGTGATGGACTTGAGTGCTGGCATGATGGCGGCGAGGAGCCTTGGAAGATTTTGAAAGGTTCTGACGTAGGCAAACGCCCCTTGGTCCGTCAACTCCCGAAATAAAGCCGCTCATAGGGCACGGTCCAGAATTAGCCCGGCGTTTGGGTCCCACCGTTCAGCTAATCCCCCCGCTACTCGCCGCATTTCACTTGCATCGGCTCCAAACCGAGGCGCACCCCGCAATCCGGGGGTTAGATATGTAGTTCGCACGTGCCTCCGGCACAGGCGGCGACGGCCTTCAGTTCGGTGATGTCCTCATCTTCGATCAGCGTCGTGTAATCGACCTCCTCGTGGGTCAGCGTATTCCACCGCACGATGTCCTCCGGCGTTTGCACCGCTTCCCGGGGCGCCTGTTCATAGTCCTTGTCCCCCGTTTCGGTCAGCAGCGCGATGCCGGTGAACGTGTCACGGTAGCGCCAGATCGTCTCCGCCACCTCATCCCACTCCTCCGGTCGCACCGTCACCGTGCAGGAAACATTATGGTGCAACCCAGGCGAGTAGCGTTCGTGCCGGCGCCCCGCCTGCACCCAATGGGTCTGCACGCGGCGGATGTACTCCAGGTGCTGCACCGCCGACAGTTCGGAGCGGTAAATGCCAAAGGTGGGCCCCTCCACCGGGAACGTGATCACCTCGGTGCGACCATGGGGATCGTACACGCTGGGCTCCACGCGGTGCGGGTTGGCCGCTTTGAAGTGACGAAAGATCGGGTCGAGGGAGTTGGCCTGTACCCGGCGGAAATAGCGCAGCGCATGATGCGGATGCAGGCCGCTGCTCGTACCGAGGAGCAGACTCGCGGTACCCTCCGGCTTCACGCATGTCGTCCGGGCGGCGGGCTGGATGCCGAGCGCGGCCGCCACGATCGCATTGACCGCGCGCACCACCTCCGCCCCAGTGCGCAGGACAACGGGATCGAGCAGCACATCCGGCCGGTCGAGAATGCCGCAGATCGACACCCCGAGCAGCGCCTCCCTTTCCGTGATCAGGCGCGACACCGGACTGAGGTAGCCGAACTGCGTGTATCCAGCCTGCAACGTCCCGATCAGCGCCGCCCGGGCGCAAAGCTGCCAGAAATGTTCCGGCGTCTCCGACGCGGCCGCGGAGATGGTGGTGAGATTGCAGAACTGAACCCCGGAGAGCACTTCGCCCTCCGCGATCGGCCGGGTCTCGCCCAGTTCCCGCAGGCGCGCGATCACCTCGGGGGTGGCCACGAGCCGGGGGTTCAATCCGATTTCGACGCACGGGTTGGCCCCGTATTCCGCGTCCTCGACAAAGTAGAATCCGGGTTCGCCAAACTGTTTCTGCGCCTCGAACAGGGCGTCAAACTGCTCCCGGGTCGCCTCGCGCCGTACGATCACCGCGGAGTTGTTGCTCGCCGCACGTTGCGGGTGATGCGCAAACCAATCCCCGGTTTTCGCCGCGGTCATTTCCTCGTCCTGCGCGGAGAAGAGGCAGATCGTGGCCGACCGACGGATCCCGCCGGACAGCACCGCCTTCGCCGCCCACATGATGCAGTCGTAGGCCTCGATCGGCCGCAGGTGTCGGCCCGCCGCCCGCTGGAGGATCACGCGCACATGCTCGATCGCATGCATCAATGGCTCCGGACCCGGAGCCTTGCCACCCGAGGTGCGCAGGGGCGCCCCGGCCGGCCGGACCGAGGAGTAGTCGAACCGCACGGTCCGGCCCTCCACCGCCGCGCGCAGGAGCACATCGAGGGCATCGGCCCACCCTTCCACGGTATCCGCCACTTCATGGAGCTCCGCCGGGGCGTCGGGCGCCAGCGGCGCCAGCGGCGGCAGCTTGGCCACGTGGTGGCGTTGCACCGAAAAGCCGACTCCGCAGCCGCAAAGCAGGAGGTAGAAGGTTTCGCGAAACGCCTCCAAGCGATCGATGTGCGTGAACGCACAGTTGTAGATGCGGGTGTGTTTCGACAGGATCGCCTCGCCGCCAAACTGCAGGCTGCGCATCGAGGGCAACACCTGCTTGCGATTCACGGCCGCAAACGCATCCGCGATCCCGGCGTGCAAACTCCCCGCCACCAGTCCTCCGAGCAGACTGACGGTCTCGGGTGACACCTCGCCTCCCAAAACCAGCCGACCAGCCACCTCGGCCAGGGAGCGATCTGGGTAGTGCTCAAGATGCATGTCGCGCACCCGGCCCACGGCTTCCGACCAGGTTTCCCGACGTTTCAAAACCGGAGAGTATCGGGCGTACCGGGAGATCGCGATGTAGTCCTGCAAACCATTCCTGGGGTGAATCACCGGGCGGGGAGAAGCGGGCGCAAAGGAAGAGCTCATGTCACGTTCGGAATAAAACCGCAATTGTGGGGCGAGCCACTAGGGGTTGTGGTCACCCTGCTGTCAAATCACCACAGAATGTGGTCATGCGGCTATTATGCTCACTCATCACCCCATCCAGGCAAACTTCATCCCCGCGCCACGGTCAACCAACAGCGCCCCCCTGCAACCCCATTACCTGACCTCATAGCATGCCTTCCCGTGGGTGGCTCGGAAACCCGGCAAAACGCGACGGCGCAAAGGCGCAGAGGCTGATCGCGAAGGCCCGATCCGATGTAGCGGAACGGGGAACCCGTTTCGTGCCTGGGGTTCGAGAAAACGCAGGGAAGCGTGGGCGCGGCGCACAGAAAGCAGCAGGGGAACCGGGAAGACGTATCTTTTTCCGAGCAGCGGGCGAGAGAGCGGAGGCCCCAAGCCGCCTGGATGCCAGGGGGAACGCTTCTCGCCACTCGTTTCTGAAGTGACGCTGATCACATCGGTCGCCAGCGTGCCGCCACAAGCCCGCCAGCCCACCAGACCATGCTCCAAGATTCCGCCGCTTCGAAGGAAAATTACGACCGTTTCATTGAGCGCGTCTCCGCCCGCGGCGAAGTGTTTGGTCTCCAGTTCCCGGATGGCGGGTGGGCCGTTTGTCCCTCGCAGGCGGGGAAAGACGTGTCGGTCATCGTATTCTGGTCCGATCGGGCGTACGCGGCCCGCCATGTGAAGGAAGACTGGAGCCTGTGCGCGCCGGTCGCGATCTCACTCGAAGATTTTATCGATGCCTGGCTGAAAGGCATGCACGAGGATGGTTCGCTGGTCGGCCCGAATTGGGACACAAACCTGTGCGGGCTCGAGGTCACGCCCGCCGAGGTGGCCAAGCGCCTCATTGAGGAGTGACCGCCGCGCCCGCGTCGAGCGCCGGAACCCAAGCCACACGGCTCATCTGGGGCGTCTCCAAATCCCACGGCCTCAACGAGGCCCCTTCAGTACGGTCACCTGCAAGTCTCTCCCCTGGAGGGCGCCGCTCCGTCGGCGCCGGTTGCGCGTCGCGTTTACGTGAAACGGTCGAGCGCGGTGGTTCGTGGATCGTCCCCCGGCGTCGACGGAGCGACGCCCTCCACCCGAGCCCAGTCCCAATCAACAAGGTCCGTCTCCGACCTTTCAAATTCATGCGGCCTCAGCGAGGCCGCCTACAAGCGTCGCCAGCAACGACTAGGGGCGGCGGCGGAGGTCGATGAGCTCGTCCTCAAACCGGGATTGGGCGGCCCGACGCTCAAGTTCGCGCCGGGTGTCCATCGAACCGGAGGTCATCTCTTGGTTCACCTTCTGCGCAATCTGTTCCTCGGTCAGGTTCGAGTTGCGCTGACGCACCTCATCCATGCGCGCCGCACGGCGCGACTCCACGGAACCAAACTCTGGCCCGGTAAAGTCCGCGCGAAGCGTTGGGTCACCCGAGCGGCAGCCCGCCAGCGCCCCGACCAGCAACGCGACCATCAGACCGCCCCTCCGCCCCCGGCGAACCAGCTGGCGTGAGTTCATGGAGAGGAAGCCTCCGGGCTCGCTCCCGCCTTTTCCGCAGTATGGGAGTGCACGGAGCACGTAACGACGTAACCCGTCTCGGTCCGCTCGGCGCTGTAGTCGCCACCCCCCGGGCAGACCGGCATGGTGGCGAGGATCTTGCCGTCGCCGGCCACTTCCTCCCAGGTCTCGATCTCCTTCTTGTGCTCAAGGTAGTGCTGGTCGAGCGCACTCGCCAGCATCCCCTGCTGATGGGCGCACGCTTGAGCCTGGGCGTTCTCGCGCACCTTGGTGAAGGCCGGGATCGCCATCGCCGCCAGCAGGGCGACGATGACCACCATGACCAGCAGCCCCGACCCGGCGGACGGGCCGCCGCCGGGCAGGCCCAGCGCGAGCACATAGGCCAGCGGATGCCGGCGCGGCGCCGGCACCCGCGCACCCGTGCGCAACGCCAGCAAATCGGATACACGGCGCGACAGGGTCGGATAGGTCGAGGTCAGCTCGTGCAACGAGACAAAGAATCCCCGCTCATCCGCGTGCTGCCGGGCAAAGGCCGCCGCGTCGAGATTCCGCCCATACTCGCGCCCGCCGGAAAGCATCAGCATCGCGCGCAAGGAACCTTCCGTGTCGTCGGCCGCATACGCGCCATAACGGTCGCACGACGACTCCCACGAGCGCCGGTAGGCCGGGCCGATGAGGGGAAAGAAGAGCCCGGGCGCCAGAAGAAGCTGCTTGAGGATGTGGCGGCTCTGGATGTGACCCAGTTCGTGGCCGAGAATGAACTTCATCTCGACGCTGTCCGGTCCGAGCGCATCGAGAAAATCCGAATACACCACGACAAAATCCCGGCCCGCATGTTTGGTCGCGAAGGCGTTGAGCATGCCGCCGGACTGCAGCACATAGAGCGCGGGAATCTGCCTGACCCCGAGCCGCGCGCAGACCTCCAGAAACGTCGCATGCAAGCGGGGAAGCTGCTGTTCATTGACACGGACCGCCTCGGCCCGGAGGTAGGCCACCAGCAATCCGTTGCCCAACCAGAGAATGAAGCCAAAGAACGCCGCGTAGACCAGACCGATGAGGGTCAACGCAAGGCAGAGCCAAACGCCGACCGCGATCAGGACCACATAGACGAAGTAGGTGTTCTCCTTTTCGAGGGTCAGTTTTCCAGGATTAAGGCCCACAGGCGGCACGGCAGGCTCGGAGGAGGAACTCATAAGGGTCGGTGCGAGGCCCGCGAGCCCACACCCGGCGCCGGGCTCTGCGCAACCCTCAAATTGCAAAATCTTCGCAGCGCGAGTCGATCCTCTGGGTGTTTCCCGGCTGGCGTCGCCGCCGGCCGGCACCCAGCCTCCATCCCATGACCGTTTCGCCGCGCGCCCAACCTTCCGCCGAATCCCCGTGTCCCTGCGGACGCGCCCTCACCTTCGCCGCCTGTTGCGGCGCGATTCTCGCGCAGGAGCGCCCCGCCGCGACGGCGGAAGACCTGATGCGTTCGCGGTTCACGGCCCACGCCATCGGGGACCACCGGTACCTGCATCGCTCGTATCTCACGACTTCGCGGCAGCCCTATGTGGACGAAGGGGACCAGGACGATCTGGTGTGGACGCGCCTCGAAATCCACCACCACGAAAACGGCCCCCGGCCGGACATGGCGACGGTGGAGTTTTCCGCCTATTTCGACGACCACGGCCAGGAGGGCGTCCTGCAGGAAAAGTCCGAATTCCAGCGTATCCAAGGCATTTGGTACTACACACGCACGCTGCGCACCGGGCCCGCCCCCGTGAAATCCGCCGGCCCCAAGGTCGGCCGCAACGACCCCTGTCCGTGCGGCAGCGGACGCAAGTACAAGCACTGCTGCCTGAAGGTGGCGTGACTCCCGCCGGCGGGCCCGGCGGACGGCCGGGTTCGTAATCGTTTTTCTGGTACAGGCCTCCCTGCCGGGTGGCAAACGGACGATCGCCCCTTGCCGGCGGCTTCGCGGGCCGCGGCGTCCCGCTTTTGGGACCTTGGCTTCCCAGCACTGAACCCCCGGGCCTTACAATCGGCGGGTTGAATTCATCGGAACAAACGTTATCACCTCCATATCAATGGCTTAACACTCCATGATGCGGTTGGCACGGCGCGTGCAAAGCAGGGTGCATCACCATGACTTCTGCCATGAAAACCAACCTTACTTCGATTTCGCTCACGAGCCTCCTTGTTCTTCTGGCCGCCACCGCCGCCGGACTGACCGGTGCATCCATTCCGGCCGCGCTCTCCGCGGAAACGATGCTGGCCACCTTCGCGGCGGCCGGCGCGCTGTGCCTCTTCTTCCTCGACTACGCGCGCAGTCCCCGGCCCCTGCGGCCGCTCGTTTCCCGGTCTGCACTCCGGCCGCGGCTCCAGCCCGCGATGGAGGCCTTCTCCCGGGGCAATGCGCTCGCCCTGCGTCGTTCGGCGTCCCTCTTGAACTGATCGTTCTGTAACGGTCCGACCACCACAGGCGGAGGCCCCCCGGGGCCTCCGCCTTCCCTTTCCTCCCCGTCCGGGTCCTCTCGCTTTTAAGCCATGCCCGCTTTCAAATCCTGGTTCGCCCTGCTCCTGGCCGCCTCCGCCACCGCCGTGGCGGCGCAAGCCGCCGAACTGTTCCGGCTCGACCGGATCGCCATCACGCGCTTCTCCGAAGCCGGTCCGGGGAAACTCTCCCGTCAAACGGGCGTGCTGCTGCTCAATGAGAGCATTCGCTGGCGCCCCGCCGTGGTGATCGACCGGCCGGCCAACCTCCCCAGCTACGCCCTGAACCGCACCCTGGTCAGCACCGACTACTGGCACGCCTACTACGCCCTGGGTTCGGGCGCCCTCACGAACTTCGAGGTGCTGGAGAATGCGGTGACAATCTTTGTCGGCGACAACACCTACTACGCGGTCGGTGTCCGCGAGGATGCGGCCTTCGCCAATGGGCGTGTCGTCAATCTCTCGACGCTGGTCCGGCTGGCCGGTCCGGGCGACTCCGCCACCGCCGGCTTCATCATCACCGACCGACCGCGCTCGGTCCTGATCCGCGCCGTGGGTCCGGGACTCGCCGGCTTTGGTGTGACCGCTCCGCTGGCCAATCCGTTTCTCAGCGTGCAGCGCAATGGCCTGACGCTTTTCTTCAATGACAACTGGTCCGATCAGCCGGGAAGGACGGAGGTGGAGACCGCCACCGCCACGGCCGGCGCCTTTCCCCTGGCCCTCGGTTCCGCCGACGCCGCCCGGGTGGTCACCCTCACTCCTGGTGCCTACACCGTGCGGGTCGAGGGCGCCTCCGCCACGTCCGCCGGAGGCAGCGTCTTGATCGAGGTCTACGACATCCCGGCCGACCTGGACGTTGAATAGGCCGTCTCTCCTTCCGGCCCTTCCGGTCGGATCCGTAACCGCCGCGCCCGTCCCTTCACTGGGAGGCGCGGCGTTTTCGTATTCAGCTTTTCCCTTCTTCGACGGCCGGCGGCACGCTGCCGGCGACAGTCCCGTTTGCGGGACAACGGTATCCCGGCATCGCACCAAAGGGCCCTCGTCTTGCGATCAAGAACCGAGACGATTCTATTCATACCCCTGCGCTGGAGACATTTAAGAATACGACGTCAGTCTGGCACGATGCCTGCAAAGGTAGGTTCTCAAAACCACACGACCATGAAATTCTCGTTCCCATTCCTGCTGCAGGCCTACGCGGTGACGTATCCGGTGCTCGTCCTCGCGGAGCTGGCGGGGGCACGCCTGCCCGCCATCGTCAGCCACGCGAACGCCCTTGGCTTCTTCGTCGCCATCATGATCGGGCTCCTCCTGACGGTGGAGTACGGCCGCCCCCGGCGCGCCCTCCGTCCGCTGCGGCGGCGGCGCGCCGCAGCCACGCTCTTTCCCGCACGAGGGGCGTTCACACATCCAGACAACGCAGCGCACCGCCCAACGTTTCAACCCTTCGCAGCCGCCCCGGTCCGTCTGCCCGGTCGTCAGGTCTCGATGAGAGCGCATGCAGATGCGCGCCTGCACCCCCTCCAGGGTCGAGCCCAGTCCTGAGTCCCCAGAGTGCCGCGAAGGCCCGTCCCCGCGGGGACGGCGACCCCGCCTCCAACACAAGACCTCTCTTCCGTTGGAGGTGGCCTCGTCGAGGCCGCGACCTGGCCCCCGGGCCCCGCCCTGCGTCGTCTCGTTTGGCGGCCGCAACGTCCTTTCCTGCGGATCAACGCCACACTACGGGACGGGAGGCCCTTCATCCGTCCATCCGTCAGAGTCGCGCACGCGCAGTCCACGGACCTGGATCAATGTCCACCTTGCCACGCCGGCATCTCCGGACACTCGCAATCCGGTGACGTCGCTCGCGTCCACGTCCTCGAGGTGCACCGCGGGTCGCGGGTCGGGACGGTCTCCATGGAGTGAAAGATTCCGCACCCGGATGCGGGCGGCATGGCGCACATACAGGCCCCACGCGGGCAGCGGTCCGAAGAGGTAGGGCTCGGGATAATCCCGCACCATCTCCGCAACCTCCCGATTCACTGTCGATGCCGGCGCCCCGCCGCAGGCGAAGATCTGAATCCCATCCAGATGGACATCCGTCACTGGATGGCCGGCCAGACCCGCGATAAAAATGCCATGATCTGGGACCGCCAGATGAGCGCACACTTGGCTGATCGCAATCCGGCCCGCGCGGCCTGGAGTCTCCGCCCCGGGCGCCCGCAAGCGACCGCCAAGCCGGATGAAAATCGGCGCATTCATCACCTGACGCATGGTCAGATTGGTCACCACGACCTGTTCCAGCCCCGCGCCATCCACCTGCTCCAAGGCCAGACCGCGGCAGGAATCAAAAACACAGTTGCTGATCGCTATCGTGCGAAATCCCCCGCTGCCCTCCGTGCCAAGTTTGATCCGTCCAATCGGCCCCCCACGATGGCGCACTTCGGGACGCCGGGTGCCATCGAGCAACGTACCCTCGACGAACCCACTGACAAAACAGTCGCTGATGGTGACCGCTTCGACGGGCCGCAGATGTCCAAGCCCAAACGACGTTTTTACGCAGATGGCATCATCCCAGGGCGAGTTCACCGAGCAGCGCGAAATGCGGACATTGGCGCACCCATCGATGTCAATGCCGTCTCGATTGGTGTCGATCAGGAGATGGTCGAGCGTGACGTGGTCACAGCCGGTCGCCAGCACCGCAAAGTGTCCGCCATGCAGGATGGTCACATCGCGCACCAAAACCCGGCGGCACTCGCGCAGGGCGATCGCCTTGTTGCCGACACCGCGGGGCAACGTATCCGATGGATGGGGATATCCGAAGGGACCGGAAGTCACGGGCTCTCCCTCGCTGGGCACCGGACCGTCCGCCTCCAGGACATCCGGCAGGTGCCCCGGCGGCTGCGGTCCCACGACCCCAACGGGCATCGCCTTGCGACCGTTGCCACGGCTCAGGCCGCGCCCGTAAATGCATCCGGGCCCTTCGATCGTCACCCCGTCGAGATGTTCGCCCCAAATCAAGCTGTTGCGGAATCGCGAGTGGCCAAAGTCCTGGTAGAGATTGACCGGCCCTTCCTCGGGAGCATCGTACCCACCGGCCTCCCCGGGCGATGGCGGATCCGCGGCTATGAGCGTCGCGCCGGCGCCCAGATGCAGGGTCACGTGACTCCTCAACTGGATGGAGTGACACAGGTAGTCGCCCGCGGGCACCACCACCGTGCCACCTCCCGCGGCCTCCGCCGCGAGCAGGGCCTGATTGATGGCGGCGGTCGCGAGACTGCGCCCGTCGCCGACGGCGCCAAAGCGGCGCACGTCAAACTCGGGCCAGGCGCATGCTCGCCCAGCCGACTCCTGACCGTGGGAGGAACTCACGAAAATTGCGAAAAGGGCGGACTGGTCAGAACTGAAAGGTCGTGCTCAGGCGGAGATTGCGACCCGGCGCCGTGGTGATGCCCGTCCCGGCGACCCGCCCGCCCGCGACCGCAATGTAGTCCTTGTCATCCAACACATTGTCGATGGTCAGACGGGTCAGCAGAGCCTGGCTCCAGCGGTAATTGAAGCCCAGCGTGGTGACATACTGCGGCTCCAGGTAGAAGCTCACCTGCTTGACCACACCCAAGGCCGTGAAGTTGCCGTCCGGAACGTCACCCGCCCGCCGACCGCTGTAGCTGACCCCCGCATGGATCGCGAGATCCTTGAACGTCCCCTCCTTGAATCGGTAGTTGACGAGTAGTGACGCATTGTTGTCGGCCACGCCGCGCACCTTGCGACCCAGGCTGTCCCGCATCTTGAGCTGCGAGTACGTGGCGATGACGGAAAGATCCGGGGACAGGCTGCCCATCAACTCGACTTCGAAGCCGTGGTTGTTCAGGTCTGAAACGAGCGTCTGGGGCACGGTCTGATCCGTCTGGTAGGCCGGATTCGGCACGGTGACGTTGGTCTGGGAAATCTCGAAGTAGGAGCCATTGAGCGAGAGCTTGCGTTCGAAGAAGGCCGTCTTGAAACCAAGCTCGTCCTGCACGCCCTCGCGCCAGAGCGGCAGATTGTTCGCGATGACCGGCGAGGCGTTTTTGGAGCGGCTGTAATAGAGCGCGGCATTGTCGCGCACTTTGTACAACACGCTGGCGCTCCACATGTCCTTCGCGTCGTCGAGCACGCTGGGTGCCGCGCCGGTCAGCACATTCCTTCCCGTGGTCCGGGTGTCATAGTGCATCAACCCCGCGGTGACGTACAGCCGGTCCTGCAGGAAGCCCAGGCGCTGGTTCAGATAGGCCTGAACATTGGTGTAGGTGTTCGCATTGTAGAAGGAGAAGGTGGAGCCGTAAACCGGCGTGGAGCGCCGGTCGGGGTTCGAGAGATCGATCCCCGGCATGACCCCGTTGCGACCGCGCCCATATCCCGTCTGCCGGGAGTAACCCAGTCCGGTCACGGTTTGGGAGCTGACTTCGCCGAATCGGTAGCTGGCAACGGCGTCGGCCTGGAGATTGGCGGTTTTTCGACGGGTCGCCTGGATGTCGCCGCGGTTCGGAATGTTGGCGGGATCGAAGAAGGGAGAGAACGTGGAAACGGGGACTCCGCCCATGATCGCCCACGTGTAGTCCTGAGTCAGCTCGCCGGTCCGGGGATGGTAGCGGTTGCTCAATCCGGGCGTGGAGAGGAAGTTCTGTTCGGAGTCTTCAAAGTAGTAACGGCCGTTGCCGGCAAACCGCAGGTTGATGTGCTCATTGAGGTTGGTGGTGAGCACCGAGAAAAAGTCCGCGCTGTGTGTTCCCACATGACTCCAAGGCTGGATGCCGTTCAAGCTCTTCGGGGCCAGTCGGGGAGCGAGAAACGGCTTGTCCGTCGCGGCAGTGACACTGGGGTCGATGATGAGCAGGGGCTCACGAAAGATCCAGTGCTCGGAAGCGACGAGCTTCATCGTCAGAGTCGTGCGGTCCGAGATTTTCCACGACAGCATCGGGGCCAGGGCGCGGCCGCGCAGATCGGCCTCGCTCGACCAGTAACGGCGCGTGTCCTGGATCGAAGCGACCATGCGGTAGGCGAACTGTTCGCTGCCGCGGATCGGCCCGGTCATGTCGAGCAACGCCTTTTGCGAGTCGAACAGGCCGATCTGGGCGGTCAGCAGGTGCTTCCGACGGAACGACGGTGACTTGGTGATGATATTGAGCGATCCGCCAGGGGCTCCCGCCGGAGAGAGGATGGCATTCGGACCTTTGCTGACCTCGATGCGATCGACGACCGACTCGTCGATGTTGTCGGCATCGGCCGACTGCAGAAAATTGTCCACGGTCCGCGCCCCGCCCTGGGTTTCAAAGCCGCGAATGATCATCCGGTCCTGAAACTGCACGCCGCGGCCTTCCTGCACACCCGCGATGTACCGGGTGACATCGAACACCCGATTCGGAGCGAGGTCGTCCATCATTTCCCGAGTCACCACGGAGATGGTGCTCGCGGTTTCCAGCAACGGCGCCCGCACCCGGACGGCCGAGATGGCGTCGGCGGAGTGATAACGGTCGCCCGATTCAGTGGAGACGGTGAAGGGGGACAACTCGATGGTCTTGTCCTCCACCACCGCCGGGGCCGGGACCTGAGCGTACAGGCGGGCGGCGGTGGCCAGGAGCAGGGACGGAAGAAGCAAGCGGGAGAGGAGAGCAGCCGAAGGCCGCGGGGCAAGCGAGGGGGACATGGTGGCGGGGGGTAAGGTCTGAGGACAAGCACCGGAACAGACTGCACCGGCGGCGCGATTGGGTTGCTCAAGAAGAGCGGGATCGACGGCCGCACCCTGAAGCAGGAAGTACGTTCGGGCCAAGCACCGCGCTACTTTCCACGTAAAATGAAATTGCCCCGTGACGCGCTCCGCCGTCGCCTGAAGCCATGTCCGCGACCAAGCCTCCCCCAACTCCGCCCACCCTGCGCGAGATTGCGCGTCGCGCCCGGGTCAGCCACACCACCGTGTCCCTCAGCCTGCGCAATCACCCCTCGATTCCGGAGCGCACGCGGGCGCGCATCCGGCGCCTGGCAGACCGTCTTGGGTACCGTTCCAATCTGCTCGTTTCCGCCCTGATGAGCCAGGTGCGCCTCAAGCACGCCAAGGCGGCGCCGGAGGTGGTGGGGTTCCTCACCGGTGGCCCCACGGCCGAAGATTGGAAGCACCACTCCGCCAGCGTGGGCTTCTACGAAGGGGCACGGCAGCGGGCCCAGCGCCTGGGTATGCGGGTCGAGCCCTTCTGGCTGGGGCCGGCCGGCAGTGCGTCCGCAGCGACGTGCCGGATGCTCCATGCGCGCGCGATTCAGGGCAGCCTGATCTCGCCTTTCCCGGTCGCGGTCTACCCGTACGAGCTGGACTGGGCCCGCATGATCTGCGTCGGCCTCGGCTATGTCTTCAATCAACACGCCTTGCACCGGGCCACGCACAACCACTTTCGCGGCGCCTTTCTCGCCTTTGAACGCCTCACGGGGCTCGGCTACCGGCGCATCGGCCTGATGCTCGATCAGGACGAAAACAGCAGGGTGAATTACAGTTGGTTGGGAGGTTACCTCGCGGCGCAGGCCATGTCCGAGGGGACCAAACTGGAACCACTTGTGACCTTCTCCACCGATTCCGGCCGCCGGGTCTCCGCCTGGCTGCGGCGCACCCGGCCCGATGCCGTGATCGGGTTTGGCCCCAAGCCATTTCTCACGCTCCGCGCACTCGGCTATTCCATCCCGGGTGACATGGCCTACGCAGCCCTCGACGTTGAACAATTTCACCTCGACCAAGTCGAGGATGTGACCGGCATCAACCAAAACCTGCCCCTCATCGGAGCCACCGCCATCGACATCCTCGCCAGCCAGCTTTACCACAACGAACAGGGCCTCCCGCAGCGGCCCGTGTTCAGCATGATCGAAGGCTTCTGGGTCGACGGTCAGACCGCTCCATCGCGCCGCCCAGCGGGATGAGGCGGTCCCGCTGAAAGCACCTGCTCCCGCCACCGACTCCGGGCGTCGGAAGCCCCTTCCCCGCCTTAGTTTGGGCTTTCTTGTTCCCGCCCTTGACGCAGGGCAATGGCCGGGGCAGACCGACGCTGACGCCGCGGCGTTTCCGACCCATGCTTTCTCTGCGCAGCCTTCGACACCCGGGATTCTACCTCGTCGTGGTGGGATTGGCGCTGCTCGCCAACTATCTTTTCACCGGGGAATGGATCAGCCGGTTCCGGGATCAGGCGCCGATGGACTGGCATCCGGAGCAAACCGCCGCGAGTCTTTGCCTGATTCTGGCCGTGGCGGGCGCCGCCTGGGTCTTCGGCCGGGGGGATTCGTTTCGGATTCGGCTGGAGTCGTCCGCCTCCGACCTCGCTCCTCCCGCGCCCAGCCCCGTTTCCCCCTGGACCATCTTGCCGAGTCTCAGCCTGTATGCGGTCGCAACCCTCGCTTACGTGTACCGCGGCGAGTCCTGGACCGTCCGTATCGTCTGGGGTTTGAGTGTCATCGCCCTCTTGCTGCCGCTGATTCGGCGGTTTGACCGCCGCGATTTCTGGCCGATCCCGTTCTGGGAATACGCGTTGCTGGTCATCATTCTCTGCGGAGCCTTTGTCGCCCGTTACGTGCGGCTGACGGAGATCCCCTACCACGTCGACAATGACGTTTCGATCATGGGGCTCTATTCGCGCAACATGGTCACCAATGGTGACTGGCGATTGATCGGCATGGCGCGCACGGACCACCACTATTCCGAACACCAGTACATTGCTCTCAGCATGCGCCTGTTCGGTCTGAACCACTATGGGCTGGGCATGCTCAGCGTGCTCGCCGGCACCGCCACCTGCGGTCTCGTGCATCTGATCGGCCGGACCTTCTTCAATCGTTGGGTGGGACTGCTGGGCGCGGCGTTTCTCGCGACCAACTACGTCCACATTCACTTTTCCCGGATTATCTTCGGCCCGATATCCACGTTTTTCGTCGTGGCGGCCGGGCTGTGTCTGCTGCATGGGATGAAGCGGGCGAACGCCTTCAGTTTCGCCGCGGGTGGAGTCAGTCTCGGCCTGGGCTTGATGGGCTACTATTCCGCCCGCATTGGTCCGGTGGTTGCCGGTGGACTGTTCATGCTCTGGTGGCTGCAACGGCGGCGCTATCCCGGCATTCCGCTGCACTATTGGGGCGTCGCGCTGCTCGGGCTGCTCTGCGCCTTCGGTCCCAATCTGGCGTTTGCCGTCGACGAGTTCACAAAATTCAGCGGGCGGGGCAGCAAGGTCATTCTCTGGACCGATATCGCCTGGTCACACCTGTCCGACAAATACCAGAGCCACGGCAGCGCGTGGATCGTGATCAAGGAACAGATCATCCGCACCTTTCTCGGTCCGTTCTATTTTCCCGACGAGAGCACGATCTGCTTTCTGCGCAAGCCGATGCTTGGCGCCTTGGCAGCGATCAGTTTCACGCTCGGCTTGGGCTTTTGTCTGCGCCGCTGCCGGGACATGGCTTGCACCTACCTGCTCGGGTCTTTTGTGCTGACGTTCATTTTCGGCGGTGTGCTCACCATCGATCCGCCATTCTGGCCGCACTTGAACATCGCCCTTCCCGCCATGGCCCTGATCGCCGCCATCGGCATCGAGCGCCTGGCCCGGAGGCTTATTCTCACCGGACGCCGACCGGCGGCTTTTCTCGTGCCCGTGCTGCTCTCCGGGGGAGTGGTGGCGTCGGGTGTGCACGAATGGGAGGTCTACCACGCGTTCGCCCGCGATCACGCCGGCGCACGGATCCTGTCGATGCGTCAGATCCTCCGCCTCTCTCCGGAAACCCGTGTCTATCTGATCAGCAAATACGTCTTCTGGGAGCAGGAGACTTTCCAGTTTTTCACCCCGCACTACAAGGGGCAGAATATCACCGAACAGGAGCTTTACGCCTCACCGCCGAAGATCGAAAAACCCACGACATTCTTTGTCTTCGACGATGCCGAACCGGGGTGCGCTGACTTCTTGATGAAGACCTACCCGGGTGCCCGGCGGCAGGGCTTCCGCGACGGCTGGCAATGGCCCGCCTTCTTCGCCATCCATGTCTTTCCAGCTGGATTCGAGGAACATCCGCAGCGTTTTCTGCGCCCGGTCGAAATGCGCTGGATGTCCGCCGGCTGGCGCTTGATCGGGGTGGTCGTGCTGCTCGGCCTCTCCGCGGGCTGGATCCTGCTGCGCCGGGATCAGCGACGCCTGGAGCGCCGCCTGCCACGGCTCCCGGCCGGGCCTTCCTGAACGGGGTCGGAGAGGGTCGCCCCGACCGGGCCAAACTTTTTCGCAACTTTCGCCCCCGCCCGCGGGTGAGGAAGGAGACAACCACTGTTTCCTCCCATGATCTCCTCCTCCCTCCCCCGCGCCTGGCGCGCCTCGTTCATCGCCGCGACGCTCTCCGTCGCCCTCGCTGCCTCCTCCTCCGTCTTCGCCGCCCAAACTGAAGATCCCGGATACGTCGACTTCGGCGTCTTCAAACCCGCCGCCCAAGGCGAATTCGTCGAAGTCAACCTGCCCGTCGGCCTGCTCCGCTTCGCCGCCCGGCTCGCCCAGTCCCACGAACCGGCCGCCGCCGAACTGATCTCGAGTCTCAAGCGGATCCGGGTCAACGTGGTCGCCCTGGATGACCAGAATCGCGACGACACCATCGCGCGCATGGAATCCGTGCGCCGGAAACTGGAGTCCGCCGGCTGGATGCAGGTGGTTTCCGTCCGGGAAAAGGACGGGGGCGACAACGTCAATGTCCATGTGAAGCAGCACTCCGATGACACCATCGACGGTCTGGTCGTGACCGTGCTGCAGGGCAAGGGTGAGGCGGTCTTCGTGAACATTGTGGGCAACATCAGCGCCGACCGCATCGGCGAGCTGGCCCAGCGGTTCGACATCGAGCCGCTGCGCAAATTGAAGCTGCCGCCGGTCAAGTCCTGATCCCGCAACGCCACCCTCCACCGCGTCCCGCTCGCCTTCCCCGCCATGACTGCCTCCCTTCCCGCGGCTCCGCGCCGCCGCCTCCGCTGGCCGTGGGTGCTGGCGGCGCTCGTTCTCCTGCCACTCTTCACGCTCGCGCTCGGCGCGGTCAGTCTGTTCACGCTCGACTCCCCCGCCTCGACGCTTCGGCGCAGCCTCGCGGCCTCCTCGCCCGATCCGCTCGAGACCCGCGTCCAGTTCAGCGTCGGGCCGGTGCTGCTCGGCGGGGCGCGGCTGGTCCTGGGGTTCGTGCAAACGCCGGAGGTGCAGCGCATCCGGCCGGTCCTCGCCTCCATTCGCCGCGCCAGCGTCGGTGTGTATCAGACAGGCAACGACGCCGGGGGTGCCGGCCGGCTCGCCCGGTTCGAAGAGACTCGCGCCACGATGGCCGCGCGCGGCTGGCACCGCCTGGTCGGCGTCGTCAACGACCATGACACCGTGATGATTTACACCCGTGAAAACCCGCCGGGAAAGGGTCCGCTGGACCTTTGCCTGGCCGTGCGGGATGGCCGCGAGGTCGTCGTCGTCTCGACTTCGATCGATGCCGAGACGCTCGCCGCCTGGGTGGCGAGCGAGGCGGCCGGAGCACTGGCGGCCAACGTGCGCCTTGCGCTCAACGTCCCGCCAGCACCGGGTACGTAAAGCCGAGGAAGTGCACGGCGTTGAGCAGGACGTGCGCGAGGATCGATGCCTCCACGCGGCGCGTCTTCCGATAGATCCAGCCGTAACCCAGCCCGGCCAGCGTCGCGAGCCCGACATAGGTCGGGCCGCCCGCCGCGTGCGCGGCGCCAAACGCGAGTGAGCTTACGACCCAGGCCAGCCACTGCCCCTGGGCCACGCCCGCCAACGCATCGCTCAGACGGGCCTGCAAAAATCCGCGGAAAAGCGCCTCCTCCGCGAAACAGGTGAAGCAAAGATTGACCCAGAGGAAGAGCGGGGTCGCCGCGGGCCAGGCCGGGTCCCAGCGGACGAAACCGACGCGAATCGACACGACCATCAGCACGCCGATCAGCAGAGCGGTCCAGGGCAGTGCCAGTCGCAGGACCAGCCGCCACTCCCAGCCACCGCTGATCCGCGGATGGCAGAGACCGAGAATGGCGAGTCCGATGAGGGTCTTGTCGAGGTTGAGGTGCAGCGAGAACGGCGCCGCATCGGGCCGCAGCAGGACCGACGAAAGTACCTGCGGGTTTTGAAACCCCGGCCAGCGGTGCAGCATCAGGCCCGCCGCCACGACCAGCAGGCCGAGCGAACCGACCCAGGTCTGCCAGAGCGGCGCCGGGTCGCGCGCCGCGAGCGCGGCAAAACCGAACAGGGCCCCAATCCAAACCAGCCCCACGGGAGCCAGCAGGCCGGTCGTCAACGCTGCGACCAGGGCCGCCGCCAAGGGCACCGCCCAGACGGCGGCTTGCCATCCGGCCCGCCAGGTCCGCGGCACGGGCACCCAGAGGGCGAGCACGGCCGCCGTCAAAAGTCCAAAGGTGATTCCCACCCGGCGAGGTTGGGCCGGCGGCGCGAACAGGTAAAGCTCGACGCCAAACCACCCGGTTCCGCCCTTTCCTCCGAACAGTCCGGAGGCCGTGCGCTTGCACTTTTCTTGCGCGACTCCTTTCTGCCCCTCGCCCCACCATGCCCCGGACTCTGTCGTTCCTTCCTTTCCGGCCTCGGACCCGCCTGATCGTGGTTTCGATGTTGGGCCTGGCGGTGACAACCAGCGCGCGCGCGGAAAAGCTCGTGGTCATTCGTAGCACGGCGGATGACGCGTACTTGAAGTCGCGCTGGGTCGACGGCGTCCGGCGCAAGGAAACCTACGTGTTCACGCGGGGCTCTTTCATTCCGGGCGAGTCCTACGACCGTTCACTGGAACGCGCCTCGTTCGAATCCATGGTGCGCGTGCTCGCGGCGGATCTCCAGAAACAGGACTATCTGCCCGCGCCTTCGATCGCGTCGGCGGATCTTCTGCTGGTTGTGCACTGGGGGGCCACCGCCCGGGTCGAACAAAGCTACGACCTCGAAGCCCGGTCGTTCGACACCGTGCGCGAGTTGGGCGAGGCCTATGCCGAGCAGAAGCAATTCGAGGAGACGGAAGCGACTCAGAACAACAACTTCCTGCCCACCGCGGTCAGCGGACTCGGCGCCATCGAGCAACAAATCGACCACGAGATTTCCAGTCTGCAGCAAAACCAGATCGCCTCGGATTTTGGGGCCGAGAGCACCGCCCGCCTGCTCGGCTTCAGCCAGGCGCTCAATCGCGAGCAAAAGACCCTCATCTATAGCGACCACTACCGCGCGCTCTACGAGATGACCAAGGAGGAACGGTACTTCATCCTGGTCATGGCCTACGACTTTCCCCTTCTGCGCACGAAGGGACGCCTGAAGCGTCACTGGGTGGTGCGCGCCAGCATCCGTTCGGCCGGCGTCAATTTCCGCCAGGCCGTGGACCGGATCAGTGTGGTCGCGGGCAACTACTTCGGTCAGCGTCACGACGAAGTTATCTTTGATCGAAAAACGGATCGCTCGGGACGGGTCGAAATCGGCGAAGTGACGGTGCTCGGCACCGCCGCCCCTGCTCCGCCCGGGAAGTCCCCCTAGTCTCCCGGTCGGAAGTCACCCGATGGGACACGGTCCACCGGGGAAAAGCAGGGAAAGCACCGCGCCGAAGGCTTCCTGCCGGCTGTTCTCGCAGCTTGCGAACGAGGCCGGAAGCACCAAGCTGAAGAATCCACGATGACGTACGGCTACGGATCTTCTGAAGAACACCAACCCCTGGTCTGGGTGCGCGGCATTCCGTTCTACGCGGTTCACGTGGTCGTCAGCCTGCTGGTGCTCTCAATGATCGCGACGAGCATCCTGCGGTTCGCCGGCGGCACGCTCTTCCTCGATGCCCTCATATTTGAGAGTGGACGGGTGCTCGGCGGGGAGGTCTGGCGGGTGATCACCTATGGTCTGGTCAATGAACCCACGCTCGGATTCGCCATCGATATGGTGATGCTGGTCTGGTTCGGCCGCGAACTGGAAAAACTCTTTGGCCGCCGGGTCTTCCTCTGGTTGTACGCCGGACTCTATCTCACGACGCCCCTGCTCTTCACCCTCGCCGGAGGTTTTGGCTGGCGGGGCGCGCTGGCCGGGCACTCGGGGGGGTTGGCACTGTTTGTCGCGTTTGCCGTTGTCTACCCCAACGTGCCGCTGCTCTTCAACCTGCTCGCCAAGTGGGTCGCGATCATTCTGGTCGCACTCTACACGCTCAGCGCCCTTTCCCAGCGCAATGGCATGAGTCTGCTCTCGCTCTGGGGCACGGTCGGGTTCGCCATCGTTTTTGTCCTCAACGCCCAGGGTCGCATCGCCTGGCCGTCGTTAAGTCGTCCCAAGCCCGCGTCCACCGGCCGCAAGATCCGCCCGGCTGAGGTGATCTCGGCCAAGACCGTGTCATCCTCCAGCACGGGCGGCACGTCGATGGCGGAAGTCGACGCGCTGCTCGACAAGATCGCACAGTCGGGAATCTCCAGCCTCACCGCCAAGGAACGCGCGCGTCTCGAAGCGGCTCACAAACACCTCAAGGGTCGCGGTACAAGACCGACCCGGGACTGACACCACCGGGCCTTCGGTGGCGCCGCCCTCCACCACCGGAACCGGGTCAATCACGGGGTGGGATTGACCACGATCTGCGTCGTCACATCGACCCCGTCCTGCTCCAAGCGCGCCCGGTTCACCTGCGCCGGCAAGAGCACGCCATGGGAGTTGGTGCCGGCGGCAAAACGCAGCTGGGTCACCCCGGCCACCCGCACGGCCCGGCCGTTGGCTTGCAGCAGATTGCCACCCGCCACCCGCACGTCGGGGCCGAGTCCGAGGATGAGCACCCCGGTGGCGTCGTCATACGCGGCAATATCCCCCACAAACGCAGGGCCCGTGAACTCGACGCCGGGGGCATAGAGTCCGGTGCTTCCCGCGGTCGCGAAATAGCTGACATTTGACGTGCGGGCCCCGCCGAACCGCCCGTCCGTGCTGGCCAGCGCCAGGTACGCGATGTCCGCGACACCATCGTAGTCGACGTCAGCGCGAAACAGGGCCTGGTTGACCGCATTGGCGCGGCCGACGCTGAACACGGAGACGTTCGTGCCCACGTCCGCACCGGTCAGGATGACACGGGCATGGCCCTTGAGATAGGTCACACCTTGATTGTAGTGGAGCGGCACCGACGGACCCGAAGCGGCGTCCAGGATGACGACGAGGCTGCCGGCGCCGGCAAACTCGACTTGCACAATGTCGTCGGACAGGTCGATGAACGACAACCGCGTCACCTGTCCCGGGTCCGCCGTGATCACGGCCGCCGGCCCAGTGAGCAGGATCTGGTCGTAGGTGTTGCCATTGGGGTGACGCAGGTCCGCCGCCACCTCGACGCCGCCACCGGCGACCTTGACGGTCGATTGGATGCCGAGGATGGCACCACGGCTGGTGACCGTCCCGCCCGGCCCGCTGATGCGCACCGCATAGAGGCCGGCCTGCTCGATGCCGACCGCTGGTAGGGTCAGCGCCGCACTCGCGGCTCCGGGCAGCGGCCGTCCGTTGAACGTCCATTCGTAGGCGAAGGGGCCGGTGCCGGCGGCTTCGGCCGTGAAGGTCGCCGCTCCTCCCACCGCCACCACCTGTCGCTCCGGCGAACGGGCCACCGTGGGCACCACCACCCCACCCGCATCGGCCAGCCGCAATCCGACCAGCACCGGGTCGTGGTCGGAGCTCCGGTAGGGGGTGCCGGCATTCAGCGCTTGCTGATCGGCGGTCTTGGTCCCGGCTCCGGGGTTGTTCGGGTTCAATTCGAGGTTGTAGTCCAAAAATTCGGGTTCGTCCGCATTGATGTGCCAGGGCGCGGCACCGGTGACTTGGCCGACGAGGCTCGGGCTCGCCAGGGCGTGGTCAAGGTAGCCGACGGTTCCTTCAAAACGATAGGAGTAGCGGGGCGCAGCGACGAACCGCTCGATCAGATCGACGTATCCAGCCGCCCGGAGCACATCGATCGGGTCCTCCTCGGCATACGCGTTGAGGTCACCGATGATCAGCACGTCGGTCTCCCCCGTAGACGCCTTGGCAGTGTCGAGAAAACTGACCAGCCGCTGCGCCTGGGTTCGCCGGGTCGCATTCGACCCGCCTTGGCCGTCGCCCTGATCGGCGTCCGCGCCCGAACCGCTCGCTTTGGAACGGAAGTGATTGACGCACACGAGCACGCCGGAGCCATCGCCCACACGCGTGAAGCGTTGGGCCAGCGGGGGGCGCTGGAACACGGCATCGGTGTCGGTAAGCGAGACGCCGGCCGGGGTCACCCGGGCCGGCTTGTAGATGAAGGCGTTGCGGATGTAGTCCGTGCCCGTGCCCGCGGCGGGAGGCGGCAGGGCAACGTAGGTGCCGGCGGTGCCGATCGCGGTGTTGAGCGCGGCGACGAGGTCGTTGACTGCGGTCTCGTTGGTCACCGCCCCGGCATCGGCCCGGTTCTGGATTTCGATCAGGCCGACGATGTCCGCATCGAGGGCCCGCAGCGCCGCCACGATCTTCGCCCGCTGCCGGGCGAATTCCGTGGCGTTGCTCGCCCCGCGGTCGTTCGTGCCGCCAAAGGTGGTGAAGTAGTTGAGCACATTGAAACTGGCGACCTTGACCGTCCCGCCGAGAAACGGAGGGGCGGCGGTACGGGGGTTCGCCGCCACGAATGGCACCGGCGCCACCGGCTGCACCCGGTAGGTGCCAAAGCCATACGAGAGCACCCCGGAGAGTCCGGTCACCGTATCCCCGGCCCGCCGGGTCGCGGTCGCCGGATCGGTTCCGGTGAGGTGGGGTGTGGGCACGGGATACGAACGGGTGGATCCGTCGTCGAGCAGCAGCGTCCGGAGCGCATCCGCCGCCACCCGCGCGTTGATCGCCGCCACATTTGTCGCCCCGGTCGAGGTCGTACCCGTCGGGGGTTCATCATTGGGATCAATGACACTGGTCGGACCGATCAGGAGGCCGCCGGATGAGAGCAGCAGCTCCCCAAACTGGCCGAGGCTCTCGTTGTCTGAAACCGTCAGCGGCTCCGGCACGGTCACCCGCATGCCCTCATAACGCTCGAACGCCGTCGCCGACGCGGCCGGAAACCGTAGCGTCGCCGGTGTGGGCAGCACCGCCCCCGTGGCCGTGCGGGTGAGCGAAGCGACTCCCACGCCCTCGGTGGTCAGTTCGGTCAGGCCTCCGAACTCAATGACTTTGCCGACGGCGGTGACGACGTCGCCCAGTCCCAGTCCGGCCACCGTCGCGGCGAGCGCCGGAGACTGCGCCGTGTACACAAAGAGCCCCTCCGACGTCGCCGGATCCGTGTCCGCGTCCGCATCCTCTTCTTGCAGAAAGAAACCGTCACGCGTGCCGGATGACCCGAGGAGGAACCCCGTGACCACCGCGGAGACGGCCACCGTTTCATTGAGCCGCGGAGACGAAGCCCCCGATCCCTGCAGGAGCGAGATGCGCGTCGGTGTCTGCGGCGCATCATTGTCGGCGATCGAGACGGCCAGGCCGCCGACCGCAAGGGAGGTGGGATAGCCGGCCGCATCCGCCGTCTGCGTGATCGCGTGGGAGATCGAGCCGGCATGAACGTCTTCAAACACGGCGTCGTCGACCGCGCGGACCGTGATCGTACTCGCCGCCGTCGAGGAGAACACCACGGTCGCGGTCGGCCCGAACGTCACGCCGTCGGTACTGACCGTAACCTGGGCATCGGCCGTGATCGTCAACGTGACCGGGCCGGCCGGCGTGGTCTCCAGCGCCAGCGTGTAGGTGTCCGTCGCTCCCCCTTCCGTCACCGTGGTGGTTCCGCCCGACGCCGCCACGGTCACACCCGGGCCGCCGCCCGAACTGGTGACCAACAGATCGTCGATGCCCACCCACTCGTCATTACCGACCGCGTTGGTCGTGAGGATGCGAACCTGGACCCGAGGCTGATTTTCAGCAGCGGCCGGCAGGGTCGCGAGCACGGCCGTGGCCTGGGTCGCCAGCGACGGTCCGCCGGTGGCATCGGGAATAAAGCCCATCGGCACATTGATGAAATCGCCGCTCTCACCCACCCGGTACTGCAACGCGACCGGCTGGACCGCATTGTCCGCGCTGCCGTCGATGTCGCGCAGGGTGTAGCCGACGGTGATGGAGCGACGACCCGTCGTATTCAAATGAAGGATCAGGTGCGGGGCGTCGGCCGTGCCGGAGCCCTGCAGGGCGATGGTGGGATTGGCGAGGGTGTCGAACTCCGCGACACCGCCAGAGGCAAGGCCGTTCGGATTGGTCTGGTTGGCAATCACGTCGACGTCATTCGCGAGCGTGCTGGGTCCCAGCACGCCTTGCGGGTCCGTGCCGGTGGCGCCCGTGAGGTCCTGACCGAGGTAACCGATGATGCCGGGCACACCGGCCCAGGTGTCATTGGCCGTGATCAACCCCGGCGAAGACCAGTCCTGGGCGAACGGTCCGTTGCTCAGCGGCACGTAGGTCGCATCCGCGCGCAGGCCGCCCGTCTCGGGCAGGCCGCCGGCGAGGGCGAGGAACGGGAGAAGACGCGTGAAAAAACACCGGAAGCGAAGACCCATGCCCCAGCGTCGGCGGCGGGCCGAGCGGCGTCAAAGGGGATTCCTTGGGGAATCCGACGACCCGGGTTTCGGGGAAAGCCCGGTTTCCCTCGCCCGCCAGGATCAAGCGACCCGAAAAAGTCCGTGGATGCGCCCGGCCACGCGTTTCGCCCGTTCAAAACACTGCTCGACCATCTCCTGATTCACGCGGCCCTGCTCCAGGATCTCCGGAGCCAGCGACCAGGCGCCCTGCTCAAAGCGCAGTCCCTTGCCAAACTCGGCGGCGATCCAGCCGGCCAGATGCAGCAAAGCCGTCAGCTGGGCCCGCTTGGGGTCCCCGGTCGGAGCGAAGTGATGCCGGATGGGCAAGGTGAGTTGGGCGGGATACTCCCAGATTTGGAAGATCCGTTCCACCGCTTCGGTATTTGTCAGTCCAAAGGTCTCAAGCTCCCACGCATCGACCAAGGCGGCTGTCTCATGCAAACCGGAGCGCGGCGCCAGCTTGAGATCCGTGGCCACCCGTTGCAGCACCAACCGGCCGACCGGACGCAGCAGACCGAGCGTGTAACCAACCCGGCCGTCGGCTCCGGCCGCATCGGCGAGGAAATCGAGAGCCACGGCGGTGGTGACGGAGTTCTGCCAAAGCTCATCGCCCGTCACACCATACACCGGCAGCCCGGCCGAGTAGAGTTGCGAAGCCACGGTGGCACCGACCAGCTGATACACCACGTAGATACCCACGCGCTCGATGGCCTCGTCGAGATTGGCGCACCGCCCGCCCCGCGAAAAGTAGGGACTGTTGCTGGCGCGCAGGACCTTGGCGCTCAACGCCGGATCGAGCCGGACCACGGAGACAATGGCCTCCACGCTGACATCCGGATCCTTGATCGCCGAGCTCAGCTGCTGGAAGATCCGCGGCGTGGCCGGCAATTTGGCCGCAGCGGCGACTAAACGGGCGTCAGCGAGAGGTTCAGCAGACATGAGAGCGGACCAGTGAGTGGGACGGTGTGAAGCGGCCGGTCAGAGAGACAAACCGGCACAATGCCGGCTACATGCGATGATCGATTGAAGCCTGTCACAAAGCAAGCGTGTCCCGCGCCGATGAGGCTTCCAATCCCTTGACGACGGACCGTTGTCATACACTCTTGTATGCCATGGCGACGACCATTACGACTCGTGAGTTCATCCGGCATTTTGCACGGATGAAGAAAGCCGCAGCGAACGGCGAGGAAGTCATTGTGCGGGACCGGCAGGATCAGACCTTTGTCTTCCGTGCCAACGGCGCTGGTCCTTCGCTCGGCAACCAGCTCTCCGATCTGCGCGGGTCTCTTCATACCGGCAAGCGGGTGAAGACGCTGGACGGTTTCGGACGCAATCGCACTTGAGGCCGATTGCAGATACCGGTCTGCTCGTTGGGTTTCTCGATTCGTCGGACCAATTCCACGAGTGGGCTTCGACGTGTTTCAACGACCTGCGCGTAGCGTTGACGACCTGCGAGGCGGTGATAGCGGAGACCGAATACCTGGCGCCCGGCTCCGGTCCGCTGCTCATGGAAATGGTAAAGCGGGGAACGCTGATCGTTGTGCCGCTTTTGCCCGGCGATGCTGAGGCGATTGGGACGGCGATGAGGCGTTATCCCAAGATGCAGTTTGCCGATGCCTGTGTCGTTCGCCTGAGCGAAACGCTGCCCGATGCACTCGTCTACACGACGGACAAGCGGGATTTTGGGTTCTATCGCCGTAGGCGTAACGAAACCATCAAGACGATCACACCCTGACGACCCAAGGGGGCAGCCCCTAATGTTTGTGGTCAGGCGGTCGAAATACCCGGCAGCCGCAGAGCGCCGTCCCTCGCGGCACGCTGTGCAGTAGCGGCTGACTCCGTCGGGAGCACCCATGTGGAGCCGATCGGCTAGCCAGCGGTTGCCCACCCGTGTGGTCGTCTTCATCCATCGGGCCAAGCCTACCTTCCAATCGGCCGCCTTGGCGGTCGACACAATGTCGGCGGTCGTTTTCTCCAGCTCGCGGAGCCCCTGCTTCAACTGCGCCTCCCATCGAACCTCATTGATTTCAGCCAGTTCCTTCCCACCCCAGTCCTTGGCCAAGGTCTTCACCTCCAGCGTCTGTACCAGCTCCTGTCGGTAGTCCGGGCTGCCCAGCACCCACCCTTGGCCCATCGATTCGAATTCCGCTTCCTTTTTGCCGGTCATCACGTGTGGACAGCACTGCCAGATGCTGAGCGTACGGTCGCCATCCCTCCTGTGAGTCTCCCGTTTGGCTCAGCTGGGATAGCCACGCACACCTTCCCAGTGCCTTCGGTCGGGCCTCTGGCTTGGACTTCAAAAATGTCCTCAGGCTCGACCAACGAACGTCCTCCAACCTGTCCACATCGACCAAGCCCGCCGCATCAAAACCGGCGCGACATCAGAGAAAATGCGCCAGTCGCGGTGTTCGTTGGCGTACGCCAGATTCGTTCGGGTTACTCGTCCCCGGATGCCCATATGATATGTCAATGAAGGGCGGGCACTCAGGCATGTCTCGATGCCCCTCAAGCTCTCCCTATAAGTCAGCTGGGCGAACACCATTGCGGCGAGGTGATCGTAGACCCTGAGCGATCTGGACGCCCGAGGCATAGGGCAGCGCGCTGTGGATCGCGACAGCTCCGTTGCATCCAGCCCAGCCATGATCTGCGCGAAAACCGTCGGTGCATTCTTCATCTTCGGGCCAGAAATGCATGAAATGCACATTTTTCGCCAGCTCGAAGACACTCCCATTTTTCCTTTCTCGTTAGGAATTAGGGCTATGCGCGAACTAGATCGGCCCTTAACTGGACAGCCGTGACCTGACGTCTCTCGCTCGATCTCTCCAACAATGCCACCAGGTTCAAGTATTTGTGCGGGATTCCACAAACACAATATCGAGGCCCCAATCACGAAGGACTCGAATACCCTCAGACTCATTCAGTACGTGAAGTTCGACCATCCCGCTTCTAGAACGCACAACCCTCATACTCACAGTCCCATGAATAAACTTCAGCGTAACAACCTCACCATCACGAATCCAAGTCCCCCCAAGAAATTGGATACCCCCATGATGCGAAAGGCTGTAATCGATCAATCCGTTCTCTTGGAGATTTAGTGTAGATCGACCGTCTCTTGCAACATAGCGCACAGGCAACGAGTCTATTAACGGACTACAAGAGCACAACATCATGAGGAGCATGAGCGAAGCCCCCCAGAAACACTGCCGCCTCGTTCCCCCAACAGTTACTTGACTCACCTGAACGCGACCCTCGAAAGACAATCCTATCAGACTCAGCGAGATTTTTTCCATAGGGAGTCGGTCCTCAATTGTCGAAACCAGACTTAGTACTCATCGCCATGATCCACATCTGGATTTGGCGGTTTGTCACTAATCGTGATTTCATCGAGCTACGTCATCCTGCGCAGCTCGCCGGTCTCTTTGTCTTTCAATTCTCGGCCGGCGCCGCCTTTCTCGTGAAGGTATTTCGCGAATACTGGAGTCCAATCGATCTTCGCGTTCGCCCGAGGATCGACCGAGTAGGCGAAGCGTGACTTTGTGCCATTCTCAACAGTTCGCTCTACTCGTTGAACTCGTCGAAGGTTCGCTTTTCCGGGGCCGGTTGTGCTGGGGGGGTGGCCACCGGAGCCGGACTCGCGGCCGCCGGGGCTGCGCCCACCTGCATCTCGCGCAGGCGCCGTTCCATCTCGCGAAGCTGCTCTTCACGCTGCTCCAGTTCCACTTCGCGCTCCAGCTGCGCCTGGCTCGTCTGCATGAGACGGGCCTCGCTCTGGGACAAAAACTCCTCGCGCTCGTTCAGACTGGCCTTGGTTTCGTTGAGCAGCATCTCCAACCGCTCACGTTCCGCCTTCACATCCGAAAGGGTCGCGGCTTCCGCCGCCGACATCGGTGCGTTCGACGCCGGGACGGGCAGGGCGCCCGCGGCGGCCGCCGCGGCGGCCGCGGCCGTGGCGGGTGCCGTGGGATGCGTGCCTTCGCGGCTGGGCGGCAGGACAATGGGCGTGCGACCGGCCCGTTTCAGACTGAGCGGTTTGGCGTCCGCCGCGGGTGCTTCCGCCGGCGCGGTTTCGAGTTGGTTCGGAAACGCCTGGAGGGGCGTTGCCGCAACGGCGGCGGGAGCGGCGGGCGGCTGGGATGCCGCCGCGGCGTTCGCCGCGGACGGTCGATAGGGAATGCGCGTGCCCGGCGTGCCCATCGCCAGCCGGATCGGTGGCGGCACTCCGGGTTCTCCCGCGTAGGGATCCACCGGCAGCGCGGGTTGCAGTGCGGTATCCGGCAGGGTTGCCGGCACAATCACATGAGCGGCCACCGCGTTCATCCGGGCGGCCGCGGCCTGGCCATCGGTCACGGGATCCGTCGATTCGATCCGCTCCGGCATCCACTCCACCAGGCGGTCCGTCTCCACCATGATCTCGGTTTCCGCCACGATCTGCTCGAACTGATCCGGCACGATTTTCGACAGCGCGGCTTCGCGCAATCCGACCCAGACCCGCTGGTGATAACTGCTGACGCCGTACCCACCCGAGTAGGTCGCGAGCCGCCCTTCCTCCTTGATCGAGGCATAGACGCGTTCCAGCACGTCCTTGGCTTCCACGGTGAGCGTCTTGACCACCTTGAACGCATCGATGGGCCGCAGCGTGAGCAGCGACTGCGCCATCTTCCGCCAATTGCGCTCCGGCTGCCGGTGCACAGTCGGCGCCTGGCCTCGGCCGCGCAGGCGTTGGGCGTCCGCAATCTTGTTCAGGAAAGCGATTTCATCCTGGATCGCGGTCGCGCGCGCCACGGCTTCATCGATCAATTGCCGGCCGTCAAAATGCGTGCCGCATGCGTCGCCCGGAACGAGCTGCTCCAACTGGGTCGGCAATTTGCCCAGCGTGCTCATGTAGCGATCCGCAGCCTGCTCAAACCGCACCAGAAAACGCTGCCAGTCCTCCGAGAAACGGGCGGCCGAGAGCCCCGTCACGTACTCCGGATCCATCTCGCGCAGGTAGTTTTCCAGACTGCGATCGACGCAGAGATTGAGCGCCGGGATCGAACCATCGAGTTTGCGCAAGGCCGACTCGAGCAGGGTGACATTTTCCTCCGCCTCCAAGACCTTCTGCTGGTGGTCCTTCTTGGCATCCTGGCGCACAAACGAAAGCCGCGGTTTGGCCGCCACAATCGCCGCCAGCTCCTGTTGCGCCGAAAGCAAGGCGTCAGCGATCTGTTTCCGGCTCAGGCTGAACACCGCCTCCCGCATCAGCAGGTCCTGCAGCGGCGGCGGCAGAAAAACCTTCGGAAACAACTTCGGCTCAACCGGCATGGCGTCAGATCATCAAAAAGGGACGACTGGGCCGCGCTCCGCCGCCCACCCGGGGGAGGAACCACAAACGGCACGAAGGAGCTGACAACCACCCACGCTCAACCCTACTCCAAATGGGGCCGTGCGCAAACGTCCCACGCGCCGGCGCCGAAGCGGACCGGTGCGATGAGCGACCAGCAAGCCGGATGTACACGTCTTCCACGCCTGCAGTCTGAAAAAAGACCCTCCGAACGCCAGCCGAATGAAAGCCGCACCACCGCCCGGCCGCGCCCAAACGGCAGGTGCGCCACGACCGAGGTCCGTCGACCAAACGCAACCAGGCTCACGCTGCTCTGCAAGTGGCGGGAAGACCGACGGTTAAGGTACTGGCCCGCCAAAAACCCCCGCCATACCGCTAATCTTACGGAAACATCTGCTTACCAATCATTAAAAAACCAAAACCCTCCGGCGGACCGTCATGCGGGACGAATTGTAAAATCCTGATTTAATTCGCTCGACTGCTGCGACCTGCACAAGTCGAGCCCCCAAAAACTGGCTCAGGACGAGGGAGACGGCGCCGCCGGCGGTGTGGGGGCCGACGCACCCGTCGCCGGGGCGGAGGGGTCCGCCGACCGGGTCGTGCGGCGGGCCTCTTGGGCGCGCATGGCCTTCTGCGCATTCTGCAAAACGCTCTCCACGACGGGGGATTTTTTCAATACGTCGATCGGCACCTCGTACTGGGTGTCCGTACCCACATGCTCACTCGCCACCGCAGCCAGCAAAGGCAAGGCGACTTCCATGCGACCGGTCACGCCGGGCACGGCGACCTTGACGTCCCAGACCTCTTCGACGTCCGTGGGCTCGAGGGTGCGCGAGAGGTTTTTGCGTGCCGTCAACTGCAGGTAGGCCTCGTTGGCGTGCGGCACTTCCCGGGGCAGGGTGTTGCGCCCGTAGGAGACCTCGATGAACAAGTCGGCCGGCGTGCCCGGTGGGGCCTCGAACATGCCCTTGCCGCTCAGCGCGGCATTCACGCACGCGATGACCGCCGGAACATGCACCGGCTGCCCCGAGACCACCGACTTCTTGGCGAGCAGTCGGTACGACGTTCCACCCTCCTTGGCCGGCTCCGGTGGAGCCGTGATGGCGTCGACAAAGACCCGCTGTTTGGTCGCCAACACCCCGGTGCAGGCGGTGAGCCAGGGGAAGACGGACAGGCCGAGCACCAGAGAAATGACGCACGGGTGAGCACCGCGCGAGTGAGGTTTCATGCGTTGGACGACTCCTTGGGAGGGCAACGTGACAAGAAGATGAGAGAACTCAACCCGAGACGCGTTAAAGCGAGCACGGAGTTGCCTTTTCTCCGGGCTTGAGAATGGTAGGCCCAGCTCAACGATCATTCCCCCGTGAAAGCGTTTGTCCCCATTCTGATCGGATTCGCCAGCCTTCCCCTCCTCTGGCTCTCCGGGTGCTCCGGCGGCTACAAGGTCAAAGTCGACGCCCTCGCCAAACCGAACGCCGAGAACTCCATCTCCTACCGGATCCAGGCCACCGGCGCCAAAGTGGATCCCAAGAGTCTCCGTCACAAAGAGGCGGAGAAATTTGTCAAAACGGCCCTGTCGGGCCGGGGCTTGTATGAAGCTCCCCGTCCGGAACAGGCCGACCTGGTCATCAATATCGACTACGGCATCAGCTCTCCCAAGGTCTCCAAGGAACTGCACACCGAGCCGATCTACCGAACCATTCCTGGCCGGGTCTATACCACCGTCGTGCAGGTGGGCGTCGACAAGAACGGCAATCCGATTTACGCGACCCAGACCTACCGCGACCCGCCTTCGACCGAGTACATCGGCGACCGCGAATACACCGTGACCGTGGTCAACTACGAGAAGTACCTTCGCTTGAGCGCCCGCGAAAACAAGGTGGCGGGGGATGGCGCACCGCCCGCGGAAATTTGGACGGTCGATGTCAGTTCGGAGGGCGAGAGTCGCGACCTGCGTAAACACCTTCCTGTCCTCGCCGCCGCGACGATTGATTACGTCGGCAAAGACACCCGCGGCCAGAAGACCATCAAACTCAAGGACGAGAAGGACAGTGCCATCGCCTTTGTGCGCAAGGGCATGTAGGTTTGCGTGGGTGTTGTGGCCGTCCGCCCACGGGGGCACGGACGAAACCCGGTGCCATCCGGTCCGGCGTGGGAATCGGAATCCCGTACCCCGCACCGGGCTCCATTCGTCTCATTCACACCAGCGGATCGTTCCGGTTGCGCCCCTACTAATCGGCGCCGGATGGGAGCGCAGTGATTGCCAGCCGCGGCTCGGAAAGCCATACCGGGACCGCTCTGCCTGACCTTGGTTGCAGCTTCTTCGCTTTCACTATGCCTCCAGCCCCACCCGCCCAGCCCCCTGTTGTCGTCAATGCCGAAGCCGGTCCCACCCGGGATCCCTGGGTGGAAATCACCCGCCTGACCTACGGTGGCGATCGATCCTACGCCTGGACCGTGCGCGAACAGGTCATTTTGAGCGCCCCGGAAACGCGCGGGAAAATGGAAGACCGCCTGCTCGCAGCCCTCCAGCTCCCGGGCTGCACCGAAGCCGGCCGCGCCGCGCTCTGCGAGCTGATCGCCCTGATCGGGACCGCCCGCAGTGTGCCCGCTCTCGCCGCGCTGCTCGCCCAGCCGGCCTCGTTCGAGTCCGCCCGGTTTGCCCTTGAGGCCCTCCCGGGACCCGAGGCCTCCACCGCCCTGCGCGAAGCATTGCCCCGGGTCACCGGACGCGCCAAAGCCGGGCTGATTGGTGGACTGGCGCGGCGCCGCGATGCGCTCGCCCAACCGGCCTTGACCGCATTGCGGGACAACGCCTCCGAGGCCGCCGAGGTGCGCGAAGCCGCCACCCGCGCCCTTGACCACCTCGCGCACGCCTAAGCCGCCCGCCCCTCGTCCACCATGACTCCTTTCTCCGCCCCGCTCAGCCGTCGCCACTTTCTCAAGACGACGTCCCTCGCCACCGCCGCCGCCGCCGCCCCGCTCATTCTGCCTTCCGGCCTGCGCGGCCAGGCCGCCCCGAGCAAGCGCATCACGGTCGGCATCATCGGCACCGGCAACATCGCCGACGGTCACATCAATACGCTGCTCGGTTATCCGGAGTCGGTGCGTGTGCTCGCGGTGTGCGACGTCGACCGCGACCGCCGCGACTACGCCGCATCACGCGTCAACGCCAGTTATGGCGGCACCGGCTGCGCCTCGTACAACGACTTCCGGGAACTCAATCGCCGGACCGACATCGACGCCGTCTGGATCTGCACTCCGGATCACTGGCACGCGCTCATCGCGATCGACGCCATGCGCCACGGCAAGGACGTCTATATCGAAAAACCCATGACGCTGACCATCGAGGAGGGTCGCGCGGTGGTCACGGCAGCCCGACGCTATCAGCGCGTCGCCCAGCATGGCACCCAGCACCGCTCGATGAAGCGCTTCCACGACGTGGCCGAGTTCGTGCGCAACCAGGGCCTGGGCCGGCTCGAGCGGATCGACGTCACGATCCCGCCGAACAACCGCTTCGCCAGCGCCACCTGGTCGCCCGAACCCGTGCCGGCCGCACTCGACTGGGATCTCTGGCTCGGCCCCTCCCCCTGGCGGCCCTATACCTCCGCCGGGTGTCACTACAATTTCCGCTTCATCGCCGACAACGCCTACGGCCAGATCACCAACTGGGGCGCGCACTACCTCGACATCGGCCAGTGGGCGCTCGACATGGACGCGAGCGGCCCGGTCTCGGTCGAGGGCCACGGCCATTTCCCGACCTCGGGCCTGTTCACCAACGCGACCTACATCGACTTCACCTGCAAGTACGCCAATGGCATCCCGATGACCTGCCGCACCCGGCATGAGGGCGGCGGCAGCGTGCGTTTCACCGGCGAGCGCGGCTGGATCGATGTCTCGCGCAATCGCATGTCGGCCTCGCAGCCCGACCTACTCCGCGAGATGCAGAAACCGGGCAAGGCGATCCAGCTCGCGCTGAGCAACAACCACCACGAGAACTTCCTCGCCTGCGTGCGCTCGCGCGAGCGCCCGATCGCGGACGTGGAGCTGGGCCACCGCACCACCACGGTCTGCAATCTCGGCCAGATTGCCCTCGTGCTCGGACGGCCGCTGCAGTGGGACCCGGCTCGCGAGGAGTTTGTGGGTGACGACACGGCCAATCGCATGCGCGGTCGCGCCATGCGCAGTCCGTGGTCGCTGACCTAGCGACCGCGTCACGACCCAGGCCGTGCAAACCCTGGTTGCCGACCAGCTCTGGACCGATGCGCAACCGTTGCGGGTGCTCGGCCTTCCCCTCGGGAGGCGTCTCGGTGTCGCACGCAACGCCACCGGGGGACTCGTGGTCTTCTCGCCCCTGAAGGGATCCGCCGCGGCCATCCGCGCCTTGCGCGAACTCGGGGACGTACAGGCGTTCGTCGTCCCGAGCCGCTTCCACGATTTGTTCTTTCCCGACTACTTTGCCGCATTTCCCAAGGCGGCGTTTCTGGCCGGTGAAACCGTGTGCCGGGATCACCGCACCTGGCCGCTCAAACCGCTCACGGCGGACCATCCGGCGCTGGCCGGTTTTCGCTTTATTCGGATCGAGGGCATGCCCCAGGTGCAGGAACACGTCTTCCTCCACGAGGTCACACGGACCCTCATCGTGGCCGATCTCTTTTTCAACCTTCCGATCGCAGCCGACCCCTTGACCCGCTTCTGGATGAGGCTGGCGGACATGGGTGGACGACCGCGGCCCTCCCGCCTCTTTCGTTCCGCGATCCGCGATCCAGCCGCCTTCGCCGCGTCGCTCCAAGAGGTCCTGACCTGGCCGTTTGACCAGATCCTGACCGGGCACGGCGAATGGGTCGCCACCCAGGGCCCTCAGGTCCTGCGTGAGGCCTTTGCTCCTTGGATCACCGCCCACCCCCGCAGCTGACCGCAGCCAACCCCCGGTCTTTCCCATGAACCTCGTCCTTCGCGTCCTGCTCGTCAGCTTGGTGCTCGCCGTCCCCGCGTTCGCAGTCGACGGGGTGCCCACCTTTCGCGCCGGTTTACAGGCGTTTCAGGCCAACGGCACCGACGCGCTGCTCAACGCCTGGTACGATGGTGATGAAGAACGCGAAAAGGTGGCGGAGCTCAAACGTCGACTCCAGGCGATGACCCGGGATCTCGGGCCGGTCATCGACACCGAGGTGTTCGCCCCCCGCAACCTGGGGCGACACGTGCAGCGCCTCTATGGGGTGATCTATTTCCGCAAGCGTCCTTTGTGGTTGAGGGCCGAATACTACAGCATTCAGGGTCGCGCGGGCTTCATCTCGCTGGAGTTCTCTCCCCTCGCCGACGACATCCTGCCCCTCGAGATCGGCACTGCCAGCCGGTGAGCGCGGGCCCGCTCCATCCGCCGCCCGCCCCACACCTTCCCGCCCAGACCCGCGAGTCCGCCCCAGCCCCCCGATTCATTGGCCCGCCCACGTTTCATCCCTCCCGAGGAGTGCCCGGTCTGCGGCAAGTCCGTGCCGCGTAGCGCCCGCGCGTGCCCGGAATGCGGAGCCGACGAGCGCACCGGCTGGGACGACGAGGCCACCCGTTACGACGGACTCGATCTGCCCGACCCGGAAGCCGAGGAGGCCCTGGACCAACGACGCCAATCGTTGAGCCCGACCGGAGTCCCCGTGTTCTGGTGGATCGTCGGCCTCGGCTTGACCGCCCTTCTCATCTACGGAGCCATCCTGGCCGGTTTCCTCTAGGCGCGCACTTCGTTGTAGGCGGGGTCGCCGACCCCGCGGGGAGGGGCGTCGTTTGAAGAAATCGCATCGCGGACGCGACGGTTCTATTTCGGTGGAGGGCGCCGCTCCGTCGGCGCCGCGGGGACGCATGCCGCCTTCCCCCGTCGACTCGTTTGTGCTTGAGGCGTAATAACAGCACGGACCGGGATGGGATTGTGACGCGCAACCGGCGTCGACGGAGCGACGCCCTCCACTCGACCCCAATCTCAATCAACAAGGTACATCTGCTTCTCGCAATAGGCTGACGCGGACGCTGCAACTCCATCCACCCGTTCTTGCCTGGTCCGGTGGGGCACGAACCGAGCTCTCCGGCGAAACCCTCACGTATCAGCTCGAGCCTTCGCCTTAATCAGTCCCCCACGCTCCCCCTCAAGGTTCGTCCGGTGCACGCGGCGGGGGGCGACGGGCGAGCCGGATGTCTTCCAGGCCCAGGGCTCGTTCACAAAAGTCCATGACCCGCTCCCAGTCGAACGCGGTCACATCATGTTTGCCGGACCGGCAATGGTACCCGAGGGCATCGTTCATGAGCGCACGGCCCACTGCCGGGGGGTGGGCGACCCCGAGCCCGCGCCGCCCATACAGGGCGTACACGGGCTCCGCACCGATCAAACCGAGAAACTCACCGCGAGGGTCGCTCCAGCGGTCCTCCTCCGCACTGGTGACATAGAGGGGCCGGGGCGCGATCAGGGAAAGCAGGTGATGTTGATCGAAGGGCAACTCGGTCTCGCGGTCATTGAAGCGTCGAAACGAACGCGAAAACCAATGGGGGAAGCGGTCGTTGATCAGTCGAACGGTTTCTCCGTACACCCGTTTGTGCAGCGCAGCACCACCGCAGCCACTCTGAAACGACACCACGGCGGCGAAGCGCTCATCCTGGGCGCCCGCCCAGAGCGCAGCCTTGCCCAGGCGGGAGAAGCCGTGCACGACGACGCGCCGGGCATCGAGGTCGGCATCCTCCGCCAACGCATCCATCGCGCGGCTCAGCGCCCACGCCCAGACGCCAATCGCGCCCCAGGCCTCGTCGGCCCGGTCCTCGGCTCCGCCGGTCGCGAAGGCTGCGGGCACCGACTCCTTCAACCCGTCGACCCGATCCGGGCAGGCATCGAAGCACCAGACGGTGGCGGAGGCGAAACCGCGCGCGAGCACGGACTCGATCTGCCACTTCCCGGCGTGTACGCCGCGCTGATGATCCGCCGGCGAAGGCGTCGCGGGAGCGGGACGGTAGCGATCGACATCGAAGGTCACGAGGGGATCAGCCAGCGAAATCCCAGGATCAGCGTGCACGGTGTGGTTGCCGAAAAAGTTCAACCCAAGGAAGACCGGACGCGGTCCGGACACGCCGTTGGGCACGTATAGCAGGAGGCGAAGTCGCGGACCCGTCGCCGCTCCGGTGAGCCAGAGGGTCACCTCCTTGCGGGTCGCACGCCCGCCGAGCGCGGTGGCGTCATAGGCGGTGACCTCCCACCGCTGTCCAGGAAAACGTCCGCCCGGGGTGCGTCCGTACTCGTGGCGCGCGAGCAGGTCCAAAACCGCCGCGCGCCGGCCCGCTCGCCAGGCGTCCACGGATTCAATGCGCCCTCCCTGCTCATCGCGCAGGACGTCCGGCAAGGTGTAGGGGGGCACCTTGGCTTCGTCCTCTTGGGCCTGAGCGGGGACCGAGCTCATGCTCAAAACCAAAGCCAACCCAAATCCGATCCGTCGCACCCCCTCGCGCCAGCCTCCGCACCGGGCCGCCCTCCACGGAAGACCGTGCCACCGGGGAGGGGGCAGACCAGCTCGGGGAGGAAGGCCGACGCGCACGGTCGGAACACGGCGGCCGGTTTATTTCTGCACCGTGAAGGCCACGGAATACTGGGTCTGGGCCCAGCTGAGCTTGATCACCCCGCCACCGGCCGGGAGTTTCTCGATGGCCATGGTGAACTGGTCGAGGGACGCCGGCAGCGTGTCCTTTGTCAGCGCCACCCGCGCGAAGTCCTGCTTCGCGTCGTACTGGGTGCCCCAGTGTCCGACCTGTTTGTTGAAGATGAGTTTTGCGGTTCCATCCGCCTCCAGCTGGGTGAACAGGGAATACACCCCCGCCGGCACCACCGTGCCACCGACCACCAGCGGTTTCTGCGTCAGAAACAGCGTGGCCTCGTCCGCGCCCGTGCGCCAGACCTTGCCGTACGGCACCAGGCTGCCCCAGATTTCGCGCAGGGCTCCCGTCTTCGGGTCCTTGGAATAGGGGCGGCCGTAAACGATCATCACACGGCTGGTGTCCACCACGAGACTGATCGTTTCGTGGGGGCTGGTGCGGGGACGCTGCTGTGCCGACACCGGCAGTGCCGTGACCAAGGAAAGCGTGACGGCGGCGAGAACGGACGGGAGGAAACGAGGGAGTGAAGGGAGCATGGGAGTGACGCGAGCGTCGGCAGCGAGCCAATCGTGCGCCCGGCCAATGATCAAGTTCTCGCTGGCCGGAGTTGATCGATCAAGTGACGGGCGAGCGCCCCTCACTCCTTTTCGACCTTGGCCTTGTGGAAGGCCGCCTCGACCTTGTCCCAAGCCGCGATGACATCGAGCTTGGCCGCCTCCCAGGTGTCGGCCGTGGCCCGCCCGAGGGCCGCCAGCTTTTCTTCGTAGTGCGCGCGTGAATTCTTCAGTTCCTCCATCGCCTCCTTGCGGCGGGCGCTCGCCTTCGCCTCGGCGTAGTTGGCGCGCAGTTCGCTGACCTGCGCATCCAGCTTCGAGCTCATCGCCTTTGCCCCGGCGGTGAAGTCCGCCTTCTTTTCAATGGTATAGCCCTTGAGGTCGCTCCAGGCGTTCGACATCGCCACTTGAGCCTTGTCCACCGCTTTCTGCGTGGCCTGGACGGCCTTGTCCGCCGCGGTCTTAATTTCCTCCTTCTTGTTTTCCTTGCACCCCGAGGCCAGCAGGGCACACAGAGCGAGAGCGAGGGCGGCCAGAGTTCCTGTCGTGTTACTTAGATGTGGTTTCATAGAGTCGAATGAGTTCGAGGTGAAGGGGACCGATGGAACAGGAAAGCACGATAGATTTTTCAGAAATAGCGTGGCAAAATGTCGTTGGAAAGACGACGCAACAGACCGAGGAGGTCTGCGTTGGTTCCCGACGATGTCCCCCCGCGCGTACGATGCAACCGCCACTTGGCCAAGAGCACCCAGTTGAACCACGAATCCCGCAGTGGCTCATGCACGTCAACATTCCGAGTGTAGCAACTATCTTCAGGAAAATGGTTTTGGGTTTAGACCAAGAGTTGTGAGTAAACAAAGCAGCAGCTGCACGCAGGGTAAGGGCCGGCGCGAAACAAGACCAGGAACCGGAGCGAGCTCAGGCTTCCAGGGAGGTGGC
>JAEUGY010000057.1 GCA_016794625.1 Opitutaceae bacterium | reverse complement strand
ACCCATGTTGATGTTTCGTAGATCACCCGTCTGCTGCCAGTCCGTTCCCGACCGTCGGGTTTCGAAATCATCCTCCAAGCTTCCGCTCGGCTAACGACTCACCAGATACTGTCATCTAACGCTGTTCTCTAACGACTGGACGGTACGAAAAGCAGGCTCCCTCCGGAAAGCAAGCTCCGTTTTCGCACCTTCAAAATTCGTAACTTCCTGCCGTTGGTCGCTCTGCAGCCGGCAACGCCAAATTGTCGAGAGAAGAAACGAGCCGCGGAACCGGGCCGTTGCACTTGCGAAAGGGCCGGAGCGCGCTAGGATCCGGGGTCATGTCCCACCTCCGCACCCTTCTCGTTGTCCTTCTTGGCTCCGCCATGCTTCCTTTCTCCGCCTCCGCCGCACCTCTCGCCGTGGGCGCCGACGCCCCGGTTGTCTCCAGCACGACCGACGCCGGCAAGGCGCTCGACCTCGGCTCGGTCTACAAGAGCAACCGCTACACGTTGGTCTACTTCTATCCGAAGGCCGACACGCCTGGCTGCACCAAACAGGGTTGCTCACTCCGCGACGCCTACGCCGATCTGACGAGCAAGGGCGTGGCCGTCATCGGGGTCAGCGCCGACAGCGTGGAAGCGCAACGCGCCTTCAAGGAAAAGTACAACCTGCCTTTCACCCTGCTCGCCGACAAGGAGATGAAGGTCGTGACGGCGTTTGGCGCCAAGAACTCCCTCCTGCCGATGGCCAGTCGTCAGGCTTACCTGATCAAGGACGGCAAGATCGTCTACGCCGATCACAAGGGCTCCACGACCAAGCAGGCCGAGGACATCCTGAACTTCCTCGCCAAGTCGGGTTCTTGATTCGCTACGAGTGGGCCGCTGCCCGGGCCCGCCGTTGCTAGAGTTCGTCATCCGCCACGGCCGGCAAGATGCCGGCGTGGGGATTCTCCCGCACCCGGTCGAGCCACTGTCGCAACAGCGGCTCCTGGGCAAAGTGTTCGGTGGGAAACGGGGCCGCGAGCAGGTCGATGACGCGCAGGGACTGCTGGACATCGCGGACGAGGTTCTTCGCGTGTAAATCCGCGATCAGCCACGCACGATCCGCCCAGAAGAAGAGCCGGGGGTGATCCCTCCGCGCCCGTAAAAAACGCGCCGGGATCGGAATCAGCCCGGTCGGCAGCAGGGTCGACGTATCGGTGTTTTCCGGCAGTCGTTCGCCCCAGGTTTGTTTCGCCACCACCACGCCTTCCGGCGTCACGCCCACGACTTCCGTCGGCATGCCGTCCAGAGCGAGGATGAGCCGGAGTTTCTGGAGCAGATCGCGATAGCTGCCGAGGCTTGCTTCCGCCATCCAGGCCACATCGTCGCCGCCGGGCACAAAGCTAAAGCTGCCCCCGATGCGCCCGCCTTCCCGCGGCAGGAAAAATTTGTAAATCGAGCCGTCCTCGCTCTGGAACGCCGAGGCTTCGACGCCGCTGCCAATGCGGCGGAGCCGGGGGCTGCCTTCGCCAAAGGGATCCTCCGAGGCCTCCGGAAAACCAAACGCCGACAGGGGCACCAACGGCAGCAGGGCCCGGAACTCGGTCAGCGCCGCGTCCAACTCGGCCCAAAGCGCGTCCGCCCCCGCCAGCAGGCTTAGCCCGTCTTCGGCTGAGAGGACGAGATCGTCGTCCGGATCCGTTCCGAAGCCGACGCCCTGCGCTGCCGCGCTGAGGCGAGCGAGTGCTTCCAGTCGTCGCTCGTGATCGTGCTGAAGAGCGGCTTGGTCGGCGGCGGAAAGCAGGCGGGAACCGCGGACCCGAGTGGGGCGGCCGGTGAAGGGATCGTCTTCTTGCATGCGTCGCTCATCGCACGCGCACCGTCATCCGGAGGTGCCTGCTTGGCAAACCGAACTTGTTCGAAGTTACCCGCACGTTACCCGCAATCGCTTGCGCCCGCCTCAGCCGGCCTCCTGCTCCAGGGGTCGGGCCGGGGGCGGGACCTTCGAGACGAGCATCTTGTCAATGCGCTGGCGATCCATGTCCATGACCTCAAACCGCCAGCCGGCATAATCAAAATAGTCACCAGCCCGGGGGATGCGTCCAAACTGGGTCATGACAAAACCGGCCAGCGTCTGGTAATTCGCCTCGGACTCGCCCTCGAGTTCATCGAGTTCGAGCAGGGCCTTGACCTCGACGGTCGGCAGGGTCGCATCCACCAGCAGGGAGCCATCTTCGCGGCGTCGCGCCTCGGGCTGGTTGTGGCGGCCGCGTTCCGGCAGGTCGCCCACAATTGCCGTCAACACGTCCAGCAGCGTGACCAATCCTTCAATCGCTCCAAACTCATCTGCCACCAGCGCGAGGTGCTGACCGGTCTTCTTGAACTGCTCGAGCAGCTGGATCGCCGTCATCGTCACCGGCACGGTCAACGCGGGGGCGACGAGGTTGCGCAGGTGGGTCGACAGCCCAAAGGCGCTGTTCGCCCAGATCGCCTTCACCGCCACCACGCCAATCACCTGGTCGCGGTTGCTCTGATAAACAGGGAATCGGGAATGTCCGCTGGTGACGATTTTCCGCCAGTTGACCTCGTCGGAATCGTCGAGATTGAGAAAGACGATCTTGGGGCGCGGGGTCATCAGCACCGTCACCGACAGTTCATCGAGTTCGAGCACCCCGGTGACCATCTGCTGTTCCGCTTGGTTGAACGATCCCGCGTGCAGGCCCTGCTCGATCAGCGCGCGGACTTCATCGTTGCTGACTTCCGGCGCGCCCACGGGCGGCTTGAAACGGATGAGCGCCAGCACCGCGGAGGTCGCCAGCTCCAAGATCTTCAAAAACGGAGCCGCCAGCCACGCCAGGGCCCGCATGGAACCGGCGAGCACGGCCGCCACGCGCTCGGGATAGGCGAGCGCGATGCGCTTCGGCACGAGCTCGCCAAAGAGCAGCATGAACGAGGTCAGGCCGATCGCCACCAAGGCGAATGCCGCCGTGCTCGTCGAGTCACCCGGCGCATCCCAGCTCGGGGTGTGTGACGCCATCCACGCATCGAGTTTTCCCGCCAGTCGCGCCCCACCGAGCACGCCCGCGATCATCCCGCTCAACGTCAGCCAGAACTGCACGAGCGCCAGAAAACGCTGGGGGTGCTCCTTCAACGCGAGGGCCCGCCCCGCGCTGGCGTCACCGTCGTCCGCCCACTCCTGCAGTTTGGCTTTGCGTGACGCCACCACCCCGGTTTCCGCCATGGACAGGAGACCATTGGCGACCACCAGGGAGACGAGGATCAGCAGTTCAGTGGACAAAGGAAGCGGGTTCAGAGCTGAAGCGTGGACGGCTCCCGTGGTTTGGGCAATCCCTTTGCCGGGGGGGCCGGCGCGGCTGGTCCGGCCAAGCGTTTCGCATTCGACAGCCTTCGTCCGCCCGGTTTGCGTTGCGCGCCATGGCCGGCAGCTCCAACTCGAAACTCGCCAATCGCATCCTCATCGGGCTGGTCATCGGCATTGTCGCCGCCCTGGTCTCGCTCGCCATCGGTCAGGCCTCGCCGGCGTTCCTCGCGGGGGCACGGACGTTTTCCACGCAGGTGCTGGATCCCATCGGCCAGATCTTCCTGCGCATGCTGTTTTTTGTCGTGATCCCGCTGGTCTTCGCCTCGCTCGCCACCGGCGTGGTGCAGCTCGGGCGGCTCGACAAACTGGGCCCCCTTGCCGGTCGCACGTTCACGTTCTTCTTTCTCAACATGGCGGTGGGCGTCGCCCTCGGGCTGCTCATGATGAATGTGCTGCGGCCCGGCGACCACCTCGATGTGGAATCCAAGACGCGGCTGATGGCGGAGTTCGGTGGCGCCGCGGAGAAACACGTCACCGCCAGCACCACCCGGCCAGCCATGAACCTGCCCACGGTGGTGGACATGTTCATGCCGAAAAACCTGTTCGGCGCCTTCGTGGGTCAGCAGCGCAATGTGCTCGGCGACGTGCTTCCGCTCATCTTGTTTGCCATCCTGGTCGGCGCGGTCGGCACGCAACTGGCGGAGGAGCGACGAAAAAAGCTCCAGGAGGCGCTTGAGCTGGTCAGCGACCTCATGACGGGCATCGTGCACTTCGCGCTGCGCATCGCTCCGTACGCAGTGCCGGCGATGATCTATAGCGTGATTATCAAGGTGGGCCTCGACATCCTCATCGCGCTCGGCGTCTTCGTGCTGGGCTGCGGCGGCATCCTGTTGTTCCACCTCTTTGTCAGCATGAGTGTGTTCCTCAAGATCTGGACGAAGCGCTCGCCGCTCCAATTCTTCAAGGACATCAAGGCCGTCCTGGTCACCGCGTTCTCCACGAGTTCGAGCAATGCGTCGCTGCCCACCGCCCTTTCGGTCTGCAAGGAAACCCTCGGCGTGTCACCATCGACCGCCGGTTTTGTCATCCCGCTGGGCACAACCATGAACATGAGCGGCACGGCCCTGTACGAGGGCTGCGTGGTGCTCTTTGTCGCCCAGGTGTTCGGCGTCGACCTGTCGTTCGCGCAGCAAATTACGCTGCTGCTGCTCAGTGTGCTCAGTGCGGTGGCCGTGGCCGGCATCCCCGGCGGCTCCCTGCCCTTGATCGCGGGGCTCCTCGCCACCTTTGGCATCCCACCGGCCGGCATCGGCATCGTACTCGGGGCGGACCGGATTCTCGACATGATGCGCACCATGACGAACGTCGGCTGCGACACCGTCACCGCCGTCATCGTCGACGAACAGGTTAAGAAGGCCGAAAGCGCCGCCGCCGCCCGCGCCGCCTAACTCCCGCGCGCTCCGCGCCGATCCAGAAACGCGTTCCGCGTTCCTCTACGCCGCCCCGCCGCCCCCCTGTAGCGGAAGCCGGAACGGCTTTCGTTCCGTCCCGCCGCGCTCTCGCACCCCCGACCCAGTCGCTCCGCGCCGATCCAGAAACGCGTTCCGCGTTCCTCTACGCCGCCCCGCCGCCGCCCTGTAGCGGAAGCCGGAACGGCTTTCGTTCCGTCCCGCCGCGGAGCGACGCCACCAGCTCGGCCGTGCCTGCCGCCATGGAGATCCGCGGCGCATAGCCCAGATCGCGACGGGCCGCCGCGATCGAAAACCAATGATCTTTCGCCAACTCGGCCGCAATGAAGCGCGTCATCGGCGGCTCGCCTCGCAAGGGCAGCACGCCCCACGCCGCCTCACAGACAGCGCCCACCGTGCGGGCCAGTCCAAGCGGCACGCGTCGCGTCACCGGCGGTTCGCCGAGCGCGACCAGCAACTCGTTGATCCAGCCCCAGAGGAGCACCGGCTCGTCATTGGTGATAAAATACGCGCGCCCCGCCGCCTCCCCACCGCCTCCGGCCAGCACGCGCTCGGCGGCGAGGTGGGCGTCGACGGCATTCTCGACGTGCACCATGTCGACCCGATTTGCGCCGTCGCCCACGATGCGGAGCTTGCCCGCCCTCGCCCGGGCCAGCACGCGGGGCACAAGGTGCGGATCACCCACGCCCCAGATCAAGTGGGGACGCAATGCCACGGTGCGCAACCCCGACCCGTTCGCAGCCAGCACGTCCCGTTCGGCCATCGCCTTGGTCAGGGGATAAGGGCTCGGACACGCCTCCGTCAGCGGCAGCGATTCGTCCGCCCCCGCCAGCGCCTGACCGTTGTACACCACGCTGGGTGAGCTGGTATGCACGAGGTGCGCCACCCCGGCCGCGCGACACCCCTCGATCACCGCCCGGGTGCCGAGCACATTGGTCCGGTGGAAAGCCTCGTACGGCCCCCACACCCCCACCCGGGCCGCAACATGAAACACCGTTCGCCGCCCCACGCACGCCGCCCGCACCGCCGCCGCGTCATCAATTGAGGCCTGCACCCAGGCGACCCCCCGCGCCTCCAAATCCGGCGCCGGATTCCGTCCCAGGACCGCCACCCGACGCCCCAGGTCCAGCAGACGCTCCACCAACCGGCGCCCCAGAAAGCCCGTTCCACCCGTCACCAATGTGTCTGCCACCGCACTCAAACCACCCACAAAACAGCACCCCACCCCCTCCCGCAACGCCGTTTCACCACCCCCCTCCATTGCAGGCGGCCTCGCTGAGGCCGTTCCCCGTGTTGTTGGCGGCCTCGCTGAGGCCGTCCCTTTGTTGGAGGTGGCCTCGCTGAGGCCGCGACGGGACGCTCGGTCCCGCCACCCTCGTCCGACATGCTCCCGCGGCGCCACGGCACGAAAGGCGTTCCGCCTTCCGCTACGTTCGAGCCGGTAGAGGAACGCGGAACGCGTTTCTTCATCCGAGCGTGGCGGCCCGACCCCCTTCAGCGTTAAAAATTAAGCGTTCAGCGTTGGGCGTTCTACAGCTCCCCTACCGCCCCCCTCCAAGCCCCTTGCGCATGCGAAAGCGCTCAAATTCCACGCCGAACCGATCAACCCGCTCGATCTCGACCAACGTATAGCCCTGTTTCTCAAAAAACGGCCGGCTGATCCGGCTCGCCTCCGTGTGAATCGCCGCCACGCCCCGCGACACCGCCTGCGCTTCCAGCGCGGCGTAAATCGCCGACGCCACGCCGCGGCGAGCGTGTGCCGCCGCACAGTAAAGAAACGCCAGATGATCGTCCGGCTCCAGCTGCCCAAACGCCACCACCCGCCCGGCAACCTCCGCCACCAGGGTCACTCCGCGCGCCAGCCGCCCGCCAAACTCGGCCAGATCGTCCGGATACAGCGCCCACACCTCCACCTGCGCGGGTGTGTAGGCCTGCACTCCCAATCCGCGCACGGCATCCCGGTACACCCAGGCCAGGTGTTCCGCATCGCTGGGGAGAAAGGCGCGCAGCATCATAACGGAGTCACCCGTCAAGCTCGGCGCCCCCTCTCCCTTCGCGCAAGCCAGAAGACACGGCGAGTCGTCCCGCGCGTCGCTGAACCGATCCCCGCGCACATCCGTCGCGCCCGGCTTCATCAATCCATTTGCCCGCCGAGCGCCGGGTATCCATCCTCGTCGCATGCCCAACGTGCTCCCCACGGTCGATGAGTTCCTCGCCTCCCTCCCCGCCGATCGCCGCGCTACGATGACCACCTTGGACCGCGCCATCCGCAAAGCCGCGCCCAAACTGGCGACGGCCAAGCTGTACGGCATGGGTTCGACCCCCATCATCGGCTACGGGACGTATCACTACAAATACGCGAGCGGTCGCGAAGGCGATTGGTTCCTGATCGGAATCGCCGCGGGGAAAAGTCACTACAGCCTCCACATTTGTGCTGCCGACAAAAACGGCTACCTCGCCGAGCAGCATGCCGAGAAACTCGGCAAGGTGAAGACCGGCCGCAGCTGCATCAACTTCAAGAAACTGGAGGACCTGAAACTCGACGCCGCCATGGCGCTCGTCAAACAAGCCACCAAACTCGGAGGCATCGGCGCCGTCGCATGAGGCACGCGCAGAGCACGCGTCCAGAGGCCAGAGATCAGCCAGTTTCAAACGTAGAGGAACGCGGAACGCGTTTCTTCATCCGAAGCCTCCGCTGGAGGGCAGCATGCCCTGAGCCCGTCGAAGGGCAGAATGTCCTGAGCCTGTCGAAGGGCGCCGCTCCGCCGGCGCCGCTTCCTCATTGTAGGGCCGCCCCTCGCGGGCGCGCCTCCCAGCCCCTCCGGGGCTGGAAGGGCGAAGGGCCCTGAGCCTGCCGATGGGCGAAAAAAACGCAGCCACGGCATAAGCCGCCCCCCTGGAGGGAGCCGCTCCGTCGGCGCCTTCTAGCGTTCCACGCTCCGAATCCCTTCAGCGTTAAAAGTTCAACGTTGGGCGTTCAGCGTTCCCCTACCGTCCACTCCCCTGTTGGGCGGCTTCAATCGCGGCGATCCAAGCATCCCGGCCAAACAAAACAAAACGATATTCCCGCCCCGGTGACGTTCTGACCGAAAGTGAGCTAGGTATAAGGGGGATCAGGTTCAGGAATTTCGTCCAGCACGTCACGACGGACGACACCTCAGAGAGCGGAATGGCCGTTGCGCCACGCTGGACATTGAAAGCGTGCGACTCGAAAACAAGTCGGCTGGTCGTCAGGTACAACGTACCTCCCACGGTTTCGATGCCGCGCTGCAGACTCGCCTGACCCGTTCGCAGAATCGTCTCATTTTGATCAAGGGTGGTGTTCATAGTGTGTTTGCATCCGGAGTCCTAACGCCGCGGCGACTGTCGTGAGGTCGAGTCCAAGCGCTACACGACGAGCATTGCTCTTGGCCGCGACGCTCATGAATTTCTCCTCTCGCGCCGAAATAACGATGGGCACCTCCAGCCCCCCTCATTTATCCGACCAAACCGAGAACTCGCTCCCGCCGGGCTCGGTGAACTGGAACCGCCGGCCACCGGGAAAACTGAAAATGTCCTTGGTGAGAGTCGCGCCAAGGCGAAGGGCCTCCGCTTTCGTGGCCTCCAAGGTCTCGGTGTAGATCACGACGAGCGTGCCACCCCGTTCCGTGTGCGACACCATCTCGGACGTGAAAAATCCTCCCGCGATGCGGCCGTCTTCAAATGCACTGTAGTCGGGCCCGTAGTCCGTGAAGCGCCAGCCAAAGAGCGCCGTGAAAAAGGCCCGCGAACGAGAAACCTCGCGCGAGGGCACCTCGATGTAATCAATCGTCCTGGGAAGGGATGTTGCCATGGGGAGGGTGGTTGAATCGTGGAAGGGATGACCGAACGTAAAACCAGCGGCGGCGACCTGACAGGCGTTCGAGGTGCCGCATGAACGCTTTTACTCCGTGAAGTGCCGGTCCATGTCGCATTTCGGCAGACGCCTCAAATCGGCTGACATGGACGGAGTCTTGCTGCACGAGTTGAAGAGTCCGCAAAGAACCGTGATGAGAGCTCGGAGACGCATAGAAAAGGACTCAGCACACGTCCAAACCAAGGAAGCCTGCAATGCGGTGTGCGTCCATCGCTGCAGATCCCTGAGAAGGCCATCGGCCAGACGTCAGTTGTCCCGCTAGCTCGAGCTTTAGAAACATGGCGCCGCTCATTTTGACGGTGTCTTCTTCGGGTAAATGTTGGCTGCCGCCAAAACAAAAAGCACGGCGGCCAACACGAGGCAAAGGGCCCCGAGTCCGAATTGCAGGAGGCCCATCATGAACGTCTTGATGCCCTTGCCGAAGGACACCGCGAATCGCATGTCCTTTGGCCTGTCTTGAAGGCTGATCTCGTATTCCCCGACCTGCTCGGCCGCGATCTTGAAGGCGGACTTCCGCTCGCCATCCGACTGGGTGACCGTCATCGATTTATCGATACGAACCGGCAGTTCCACGGCTCCCCGTTTCGCGCGGACCACGATTCCGTCCGGCAACGCCTCGAACCGGGTATACCGCCCCTCCACCATCGTTTCAGTAAAATACCAGACCGTGATCTCTCCCGGCTCGGTCGTAACAATCGCCGCACGATCCTCCGCGTCGAATAAGACGGGGCTCTCGCTGGCAAACGCATAAATCGACTTCACCACCGGAAAACAAAGCACCAGCCCGATCACCGAAGCGACCGTTGCAAACAGATACCTTTTCATAGGATGGCCTCAGTCCAACCGCGTCCCGCCGTTGTTCGGCGCTCCATCGAGCACTTCCCCCGTTCAATCCTCCGCTGACGTTTCAGCAAAGACTCCACCTCAGAAAATGAGACAACAGCATCACCAGAAAACGGACTGCAGTCGGGGCCGACGGGTTGGATCGTCTTCATTTCGCTTTCTTCAATGCTAGTTTCTCGAACAGGACGTCAAAGCCTACCTCAGGGTCGCCCGAAGTCGAAAACCACCGTTCTACTTTGCCGTCGTAGAGCACGCCCTGAAGACACGAATAACAAAGCACGAGGTCAATGAGCCCTTTCTCATGAAAAATGCGGAGACCATGTCGGGGCTCAAAGCACTCGTTTGTTTCTTCAGGCCCGTTGGCGATCGCGAGCATGACGGAATGGAGTAGCTTCTGAATCTCTTCTTTGTTCTTCAGTTCTTCCCGCCCGAGCGAGTGAAAGCAGTGAAAGGGATAGGGCCTGCTCTTTCGTTCCTTTTCTTGATCCGGAGTAACCGACGGATCCAGGGACCAAACCTCCACCAATCGAACGTCTCGGGCCGCTCGTTGAAGCTGTGCGACGATTTCAGCAGTAGAGTGTGTAACTTGGATCTCTTGGCGTGACAACAGTGACACGCGCGGAGGCAGAGCCGGAAGCGTGAATTTCTTCTCGGGAATCTTTGGCTCAATAACCGTCTGCACAGCCTTCGAGGTAACACGTGCAGGAGTGATCGGCAGCGATGGGTCGGCCGCGTGCCCAGCCGAAACGAGTAAGAGAACCGAAAGATTGAAGCGCCTCATGGTTTGTATCAGTTCAACTTTGAAAATCGTGGCCATACGCGACGAGGGGTGAGTGCTGCGATTATCTCCATCTCGGGTCAACGGCGAGCTGATGCTGCAGGAAACGGGTGGGGCTCGTCCCTCGCGATGGAACGTAGAATGGCCAGAAACTCATCGAGCTGTTCTTTCTGGTGGACACGCACCCACGCGTTGAAACCCCCGGTTACAATCGACCAAACTGCTGCGATAATGGCCCCAGTAACGAGCGTCGCGATCCCTTCCGTGATGATAGACTGCTGGAAAGATGCACCGAAGGAGGCGAGCACGACAAGCGCAGCCAGACTGTAGTTCAGACACAACCAAGCGGTGAGAGTTGGCACATGCCAAAGCCGCACCTGAAGTGCACAACCGCTTTTCATCGGGAGAATACGGATGACACAACGAATGCCTGACCGGCCAAAGAACGAGGACTTCCGCGAAAGCACAATCTTGCCTCCTCTTTGTTCAGCCACGACCGGCGACTCGGTAAAGTCCGTAATAAAGCCCCGTGCGCGAAGCCCCGCGAATCGTGCGTGCACCTCCGCCTCATCCCGATCCACGAAAAAGCTGATTCGCGAACTTGCAGCAATCCAATCGAGGGGATCCATTGTTCTAGCCGGGGTCCGCATCAGCCTTGGTGCCAGTCGTCACAACCTTGATCAGTTATCATCCTGCGATTCTCATTCCCATGCAACCGTTAAAGACCTTTGCGGAAATTGGTATGGAGTTTGAAAGAATCGCCGCTCTGATCTCAGCGGTCGGGCATCCTGCATTTCCCGCCCTAGGGCGGACAAGCGTCTTTCAAGAGTCGTTTGTCGAGATAGATGCGCGTGGATATCACTTGGTATCTTCTGAGCGCGGGGTAGAAAGAGGAAGAACGGTAACGCCCGATTTGGATGAATTGATGTATCAGGTTTTCGATACTGTGACTTTCGAGTTGGCTACTACCTATGAGCTCACGAATCGAATCGAGTCACAAGACCCACGGAGGATAATGTTCCGACACCAGCAGGAATTGCTTGCTAAAATTTCCGCCCCCTGGGCAGCGCGAAAGGCTCTATATCACGAGACGTTGCTGCAAAGAGCCCCGTTCGATGATTTGTCCATGGAACGCGCAATACTATCCACCAAGATTGGTTGGCCACGAGCCTGCAAAAAATTCCCGCTACCTGAGTCCGGTGCCGCTCCTCACTAGACACTAACGGCCCGCTGAAGAACCCGGCATTTCGGTGTGATGTGGGTTCCAACTCAAAGACGTCAGATCTTGTGTCTTGACTAGACAAGGACCTCTCGCAACTGCGGCTGCCTCGAGACTGCAGGCCTACTCTTCGTTGCAAGAGCGAAGACCTGACGTCCTTTGCTTGTTTCCCCTCTTCATAGCATGGCCGCGTCCGCTCGATGGAAGGGTCAGGTCGCACGGGTCGCCACCGGATCCCTCACCAGACCCAACGTGCGTAGCTGTTGCGCCAGCTCCGATGCGGTGGACCAGGGCAGGATCTGCGAGTTCTGGCGTTCGTCCGGTGGATTCGACGGCAAGCCATGCGACCACCCGCCGTGCCCCACGAGGGGCAGCAGCGGCCGCCGGTGCAGCCAGGCCAGACAGACCTCTGAAATTGTCCCAGCCCGTCCCCCAATGACGATGCAAGCGTCGCCGGACAACGCCATGAGCAGGTTACGCGCGTCCCCCATGCCGCATGGCACCACCACGGTTGCCGGCCAGTCAGGCGGAGGCATCTCGTCCGGTGGCACGATGCTCAAAACCAACCCACCCGCCGCGACAGCCCGTTCAGCGGCAACCCTCGTGGCGGGGCTGCCGCAACCACTGACCACGGTGATCCCGAGCGAGGCAAGCAGGGTCCCCGCCTCCCCGGCGCGCTCGTAGGCCGACGAGCCGGGTTCAGCGCTTCCAAGGATACAAACCTGAGGACGGCGGATGGAGGTGGGCATGATTTTGATGATACAACCTAGCGCATCCAATCAGAACCGGCGGCGCAACCCACATTCTTCCTGCCGCCCGATCAGCAGGCTCCTTTCCTGGGTTTCGCTTGTACGTAAATCTCAAGCGGAGCCTGATCAAAGTAGTGGAACAACGCGGGGCACGCCGCTCGATTTCCCTTCCTACATAGGCCTTAATGCCAACCTGGGGTTGGGGCTTCTCGAAATCACAGGCTCAACGACGCGAAGGTCTCCTTCAGCTCCAACTACACCACACCGGAATGATTGGCGTGGGCGATGATCAATCCTAATTCGTCGATTGTGAACACGCAACGAGACGCAAGTATAAATCGTCTATACGTGATCGATCTCTGTAATCCAAAGTTCACGACAGGAATCGTCGGGCCAGTAGCTGATCATGAGGTCAGCAATGCGGAGATGCTGAATACTCCGCCCTGCATCGTCCTTCGACTCGTAGTCACCCGGCTGGTAGGGGTAGTCCGCGAGACTAAAGAGCAAGTCACTGATACGACGCTGTTGCCGTTTGTTCACCGACAACATGAAAGCCAATGCCTTGCCCGACAGAACCGGTTCGAAGGGCGCCAATTTACCCATGACGCCGCTTTGCGAGATCGCTCAACCTTGTCTTCTTCCCCGCATCCATCTCCTTCATCAACCGCGAAGTCTCTCTGCGCCCCGACACAGACTCGTGCTTAAGTCGGAGAAGGTAAGCCGCGGCCGCACGACGCTCCTCATCTGTAAGCCGTGCAAGTCTTTGCTTTAAGTCTAGCATCGCTGTTGCGGTCATGAAGACAGCATAAACGAGCGCGATTCTCGGTCAAGGCGGGATCCCCCGCGGAACTCCTCCGCCGAAGGCTCCACGTCAGCCACGGCTGCTCGGCGCCGCTGGCTGGGCGAGGTTGGGTTGTCTTTCGCCCATCTCAAAGGTCCCGTTTCCCTCGAACACCGTCACCTGTCCATTGTCCTCCAGCTTCAGGGAAACGCTCACCGTTCCGGCTTTGGGGTCCACCTTCACCACTCCGGAATCGATCTGAAATTCAGTTCCGCATTTCGGACCGTCGAAGAGACGAATGCTCGCTTTCGTGTGAGACTTAGCGTCGCCCCTCAAAACGATGACATACAACTTGGCGGTCTGGGGGATTTTGGGGCTGAGCGCTTCGACGGTTTTTGCGTCTCCTCGAGCGTCGGCTTGGAAACACTACATTACGATTTCGGGGGCGAGATAGAACGCTGACGACGATTCTCCGGTTCTCTCATCCCTAAAATCCTGCCATCCAAAAACTCGGAGCCTATCGGCCGCGTGTGCGGTGAGAACGGCCAAAAAGAAGAGTGCGAACAGTTTCATAGTCTTAACTCACCAAGGAGCCAGTCGAGGCCCATCACCAGCCAGAATCAGTGAAGGGCGGCATAGGGCAGTAGGACCTTGATCTGATGCTCGCTCACTTTGTCGAACGTCCCGCAGCGGCCACGGCGCGAAGCGCCGTTGGCTGGATGCGGCGGCTGGTTTCCTCTTCACTGCTTTAGAAACTCCAAGGGCTCCCTTGCCTAACGCCGGTGCGGAGTGGGATCAGACGGCTCAACCTTTTCCAGCACGACAATCAGCAGCGTGGCGATGGGGCCAAGAACGATGCTCAGGAGAAACCAGACCAACCCGCTGCGATGCTTCGATTGGGCTAGACCCGCATTGATCAATGCGAGCGTCCCCCAACCGACAGCGAATTCTGGAACTTGGCCTTTCATAAAAAGTAGAAGAAGTGGTTATCGCCAGCCCAACTCTTCGAGTCAACTTCGGCGGCGCAGCCGACACGCTCGGTACCGCTTGAGGTCATGCCGGTTGATAATCGAGGAGAAATTCACCAAAGCTAGTCTGAGACCGGTAGTTGAGTATTGGACACCTGCTACCGATTTCTGAAACTTCTCTCGAACAATTATGGCAAGAGATCCCCGTCTTTCTGCGTCATCTCCACGGTGTTCCTTCAGAACAAGACCACTCCTACTCGACCTTCTCCTGGCCTTCATTCCAGAATGCGAACTGGAGAGCGCAGGCCGTCACGACCAGAAGACCTGACAATCCTGTGAGCCAGGCAAATCGCCGTATGTCGATTTTCACGGTTGAGAATACACGGCCGTGCTATGAAAGGTCTCATTGCTCAACGCTCCTAGCCAGCTTCGGTCGTCGCGTTCGTTCTCCGGACTGATTGGGCCTGTTCATGGACTTCACCCTTTGGCATCTTCAGCGTACAATTCCAGTTCATGTGGACCTCTGCCCGGAGGCGTCTCTCGAATCGCTGGAAGCCGGGCAAAGGGTGTAAGCGGATTCAAAGAGGCCCAGCAGGTTGAGCTGATCCACTGGTCAGGCTCCAGCTTGTGCAAGCAGTGATTGCACACGACTACGGCTCGCCAATCAGTGGTCGCTCCCTGGCAGTGGATAACGGACAGCGGCTTGATTGGAGAATCCACAATTCCGTCGTCAGGATACGGATAGACCTCCAGCTCGGACGTCTCCTTCTTCACGCCACACGCTAGACATCTCATCTTCATCTTTTTTCCTAACGATTCATTCCATCAGGCCCGACGGAACTGTGCCATAGCGCAGAAGGCAAAGTCTGGTTGGAGAAGACGAAGTGCAACACCCTCCGATGACGCGGAATTGCAGCTTTGGATGAGGCGTGCAGAGTCAAGGGTCTCATCAAGATCGCCTCACCTCTCTTCGCGCAAACCGTCACATCGCCTAACGCCTGTACTCTGTCTCCGATCATATTTGAAGGGATGACCCCCTCCAAATGACTTCCAGGAGAAACGCGAAGAGGCCCGTTGTTCTCATCACAGTCATCGAGATGAACCCTGACCGCCAACATCCCTTCAAGAATGGTTCTTGGTGGTCTCGCATAGTGAACCCCCGCTTTAATACATTGGAGCTCGAACCCGGCCTCATGCACTCTCTCCGCAAACGGGAACAGCAGGTCTTGATGCCAGGTCACCTTCCAGTTCGTGCCATCCCGCTTGTCGAACGCAATCGCCTGAACAGCGACCCCACGCGTTTCGATCGCTCCACTACGAATCAACCAGTCGTAGAGACGAACTGCGGCAGAACGGACGCTGGGGACCCCAAGGAGGCATCTACTCCCAGGACCGCCTCCATCGAACGCGGTGGAACATAGCTCATCCAGCGAAGAGGCCGGTAGCTCCGGATTTCCTACTGCAAAGCCGGACTGATGGAGTTTCTCTATCATTTCGTACGTGCCGTTGAGCGGCGTCGCAGCGCGGAGGCGCGGGTTCAACGGCTGGTTGGCGGCATCCCTAGTCCTCAAAGAGGACGTTCATCATGCGCTTCGGGTTAAGCAAGAAGTCTCGTGTGACTTGGTAGTGCTCCGTATCTTCATACGAGGTCCGTACTATCCCCTTGGGGCCAAACGCGTAGATGGTGGCCTCCGGATACGCCATGAGAATGGGCGAGTGCGTGGCGATGATGAACTGGGAGTCGTCCTTCACGAGATCGTGAATTCGCGACAGGACGGCGAGCTGCCGTTGTGGCGATAGCGCCGCCTCGGGCTCATCGAGGAGGTAGAGCCCCCGACCACCAAAGCGGTGGATCATGAGAGCCAGGAATGACTCCCCGTGCGATTGCTCGTGGAGGGATCGACCTCCGTACGAGGCGATGATCGGGGGCGCCGGGCTCGGCTCGCGATCGAGATTTTCGATTTCAGTGGCTACGTTAAAGAAGCTTTCAGCTCGAAAGAAAAAGCCGTCCTTCGGCCGTCTGACTCCCTTCACGAGCTGCAGGTAGTCGTACAAGGGAGAGTGCGACTGCCGGGTACCAAACCTAAAGTTCTTCGTGCCGCCCTCGGCGTTGAACCCCCAGTTTACGGCAATGGCCTCCAGCAAGGTCGATTTGCCACTGCCGTTCTCGCCGATGAAGTACGTCACCTTGGGATGGAGCTCAATGCTGGTCAGGGCTCGAACCGCCTCGAGCGAGAACGGGTAGTGAGCAAAGGACGAGACCTGGTCCCGCTTAAGGGTGACCTCACGTAGGTACTGGGTGTTGGTCATTTCTCCTAAGGCTTCACGTCAGCCACGGCGAGGGGCGCCGCTGGCTGCACGAGTTAGTTGAACGAAACGACGGGCGTGGCTCCGTTCACTTTTCGTAATGATATCGAAGCTGCGCGATTCGGAGGTCGTCGCCCAGCACCTTGTAGACAAACCGATGTTCCTCGCTAATCCGTCGAGACCAATATCCCGCCAGAGCATGCCTCAAGGCCTCAGGCTTCCCGATTCCATCGGAGGGATTTCGAAGGGTATCTTTGATCAGAAGATGGATTCGCTTCAGGACTTTGCGATCCGCCTCAAGCCAATACTGATAATCCTCCCAGGCTTGAGGCGAAAAGACCAAATTCATGAATCCAGATTTATCTTACGACTCTTCCCTTTTCCACTCTCCAGGCTCTCAATTGAGGCGAGCAGGCGTTTAGCATTCACCGGTGACCGAAGCAGGTGCGCCGTTGCCTCTAAAGACTCAAATTCCTCAAGTGAAAGCATGACCACGGACTGGTCTCTATTTCTGGTGATGATCACTGGAGCCCGGTCGCGGCAAACTTGGTCCATCGTCGAAGCAAGGTTCTCGCGCGCGGCCGTGTAGGTAATTGCGTTCATCCGTACAGGATACTGTCCATATGGGTGTCAATGTCAAGGAACGCCTTGCGGAAGGTGCCCTGCCCCACCCTTCCGCTCAGAGACTGCAGCGGAGCCGCCGTTTCTGAACGCATTGTTTGGTAGTCCTTCAGGAGGGTTTGCAACGAATCCGTTTCAAACGTATGCAGCTCCATGGAGTAATCTCTGAGAAGCTTTTCTATGCGGCTTGTGGAACAATTTCCGACGCTTTCTGCACCGCGTGGTTCAGCTTCTTACAGTGGAGCATTGTAGGATAGATCCGATATCGTGGTCGTGGCGGGATCGAAGGTCACGGTGAAGAAAAAAGTGCCCCCGCCAAAAGGCGAAAGCTCCACCGTTTCCCGGTCTGGAATGCTGAGCGCTCGCCCGGGGTCGCTTATGGAACGATGCGAGGCTTTACCTACGATCAGCTTCTTTCCTTCCTTAACAATACCACAATACCGGACAAAATAGTCTATGAGTGGATACGGAGCTTTGCGTGGAGGTAATCCATCACGAGTGAGCACACCGCTCATGCGTCGATCAGGATGATCAAACAAGCGCCCGATCTCTTTCTCCAGGCGAGCGACCTGCGACTCCTCTGGCAGCCATTCCTCCGTATGGCCGATCACACCCATCGCGCGTGCGCTGGGAACAATAGCGCGGCCCGCGCTCGTCTCGTGACGCGGAGCGGCTGCGCAACCCGCGAAGATTAAGCAAACCCCGGTGAAGATACGGATTTTCATTTTGCTCTACATCCCCCTTCAGCGGCGGGCGCCCGCGCCCGTTCGCTGGACCGGTTAGCCTGACTTCCCTTCATGGTTTTGCTGGGGTGGATGAGTCCGTCTTCGAAAAATAGATCTTTTTCCAGACCCAACCTAGACCCAATACGATGAGAATCGACGCCGTCAGCGCGCCGAGAATCTGGGGAGCATGTTGACCACCCTTCTTCAGATCTACGACGAAAACGATCAGCCCAGCGATCGTTCTTGTCGCCGCCACAGCGACGATAAAACCGACGATTACGAGTAGTAGGATACGGAGCATAAACTGATTCGTTGGCCAACGCACTAAGTCAGAGGCGGCCGTGGAGCGACTCTTCGCTGTGCTGCAGGTTTAGCTGATGTTCCGTCAGCTTGCCGGTAGATGCGGTGCTCAGAGCTCGGCGAGAGTTCGACCGGCTTTAACTTCGGACGCGGCATGTAGAGGCGTTGCCAGCCCAAAAGGACTGCGAAGGGCAACAACATCCAACCGATCGCGATCCAAGGCTCGTTCCCTTGGCCGACTATGCGCTCAATTGGAGCAAAGAGCCACCACAACGAAACATACCACAAGAGAACACCCCAACCGGCGAGATAGGTGCGGATAACCTGCCCCTGGTGCAGGGGTACGCGCTCGATCACTGAATAACGAACTCTCCGGTGCCCAAAGCCGCTATTGAACTCGGAGAGCAGAAGCAACCTCTCGGAGCGAAGCGGGAACAACGGGAGAAAGAGGAATACAACCCAAAGAGTCGCGACGTAGGTCCCGTCATCGGTCTGCTCGGCCCGACCAAAGTGGACGGTCCCAATTCCGTTTGTACTGCGTGGCATACTACTTATTGGTTCCCGAATCAGGTATGAAACTGCGAAACAGTTGAGGGCTTGCACTCACGTAAGTTCCAGGCGTTCGCGGCGGTGCGGTGGGCTCGCCTGCTAGCTCTTCTTTTCACCCATGCGCAGCTCCTCTAATGTCTGTTTTGCCTCCAGGAGCGCAGCCTTCGCTTCGAGTATCTGAATGCCACCGGCCAAACCAGCCTCCCGCTTGAACACGATCAGCTTCAGGTTCTCTTCGAATAGGCGGACAATCAACTCTTGGTTCTTAATCTTTTCGACTAAGGTCGATGCTACGTCCCTGCGAAAGGAGTATAGCTTCAACTGTGCAGCGGCAATCGATTCTTCATTCGCGGTTCCTGAGGACCGTTGCCTTTCGTGATAAGTAACTATTTCCGAGAGGACGCTGTCACGCTCCGCGATGATGTGGGCATACGAACTCGTGCTTGCGCGGCCAAGGGATGAGCTGAGCGCGAACACCAGGATTAACGCAGATTTGAATTTCATAATGACCTATTTTTTTGTGTCTGTTAAATCGCCTGTAGCAACGTATCCATGCTTTTGAAGTGCGCTCCCAGTCAGCGGCGGGCGTCTGCGCCGGTTCGCTGAACTGGAGGAATCGTCTCCTCGGGTTTCTGCTTCTTCAGATAGCCCCATGAGCCATCGTCCTTCCACCGAGAGAGGATGTCGGGAAACAAGCCGGGCTCCAAAATGGCAAAACCATACTTTGCCGAACGTCGCACCACGACGCTGAGTCTCGCGGGCTTTCCGTTCGTCGACATTTCGATCCTATCCGGTGGTCGAAATGTCCAAGTGCCAGTAAGGCCCCATCCTCCTTCAAAGACCAAGGTGCCGTCTCCGGCCTCCCTGAGAACGTCGGTGATCTGCATGTAGGAATAGGTACCGTCTTCTTTGAGGTCGAGCCACCGCGGCCAGAAACCGTCACCATTCTGGTAAAGGCCCGGCAACTGGGCGACGTCGCTTGAGCTGAGGGTCGAGTGGGCACATCCACCGCCTAGCAAGATCACGAGAAGAACCACGGAGCGCATTCGTCAGACCTTAATCGATGGGAATGAGCCATCATTGAGCGCGCGACCAGCCGCTGGCTCGGACGATGGGTTCAGGGGTCGCGCTTCGGCAAGCGAACCAAAATCTTCTAGGCTGGCTTCTCTCTTCATCGAATGAAAGCCGGAGCGAGCGCGGCGCCAATCGCAAGAATTGCAACCATCCACACGAGAATACGCAAGGTCAGGCTGGCGGACGGCAGAGCCTGCTGCCGTGAAAACAACTCCCGCCTTCCTTCTTTCGACGCGACACCGCGCAGGAGAACCGCCGAATAGATTACCAGTGCTACGAGGCAGATCGCAAACGTTGCCTTGGTCTTCTCATGCACGATTTCACTCTTCGCCATGTCCTGAACGTAGTGAGCAATCGTCGCACTGAGGAGCCAGAGCACCCAGATCAGCAGGTTGATCCGACGACCCCCCAATGCGGCTGTCAGCAAATCAAGCGGGTGCGCTTGCGACGGAGTGTTCATTTATAGCCCACAATCGTAATCAGCGACAAACGCCTGCGTCCGTTCGCTGCACCGGTCGTGTGAGACCATTATGGCGTGTCTGCAGGTGTGATCGCCGAGTGAATCAATCCAACTACACCGATGAGGGCTCCAACCGCCTCCGGGGCGGCGAAAATGAGCGCCAGTTTTAGCGAATCGAAAAACCGGAAGACGCAGGCGATCACGATCGAAAAGCAGCAGATCGCAAACAGCCAGCCGATTGTACGAAATCGGAAAGAGTCTTTCTGCATCTCATGCAACATCCAAGCAGACAGAGCGCATAAGATGCCAAGCACCGCGCATAGAAAAGCCGTCCAAGAGCCGCTACTGATTCCGAAGAGCCCAAAGAGGCCAACCAGAGGAACGACCAGGGATATGGTGGCGCACGTGAACGCCCAATCTGCGAGGTGAACTTGGAACGGCTTCTTCAATGCCCAACGAATCAAGTCAGAGACTGCTGTCCAGACGTCGTTCTCTGTAGCGCATCGTCGGGCTCGCTCTTCTTTTCGGGTCGTAGCGGAAGATACTTCAGATGGAGGCGGCTCCAATGTGGGGGAACGGGCATTCGATGAGATACCCGAGCAAACAAGTCCTTCGCTAAGCTATCGACGTTCGCACGCGAGAGCGGGAAAGAACCCTGACCGTAACTCGCTGGGCGACGTGAATTATTCCGGATCAAACAACGCATCACTTCGAGCATCGCCACATCACGCGATACGCTCCGAGAAGCGATGACAAGTCGTCCTTCGAGCCGGGAAAATCGAGCGACCTCCCGGGAGGCGCTGGCCTCAATCGCACTCGATAGGCGGACCATCGCGACGTCTCGCAAAAGCTCAGCCGGCAACAAGCGCAAAAATGCGCGGAATTCCTGCGGCGAAAACGCATGCGGCGGATGAGCTTCAATCTTGTCGATAACGGTCTTCATCTCCTGTTCCAACGCCTCTCGTCAGCCGCCGCGCGTAGCGCCGTTGTCTGGACGATTCGGTTGCGTGGTCCTAGCTCTTCCCCATCATGGAACGCAAATACGAAATCCCTCCAACCCTCTCGCTGAGGTGGACCCCGTCCGTTAGACAGCGGATCGAGTAAAATAAGTTAAATTGAGGGAGGGGGTGCAGGGGGAGGGGCGAAGCTCCTCCCCCGCTCCCTGCTTGAGTTGGGGTGATATGGCTCTCGGTTCAAGCGCTGATCGCGATGGATCGATCGCGATGGTAGACTTGCATCGGGGTCATTGGGTTGTCGTTGCCGAAGGCGCTGTGCGGGCGGTGGTCATTGTAGAAGCGGATGAAGCCTTCGAGGTTGGCGTGGGCCTCGATCTGGGATTGGTAGCTTTTGAGATAGATCTCATCGTATTTGACGGTCCGCCAGAGCCGCTCG
>JAEUGY010000053.1 GCA_016794625.1 Opitutaceae bacterium | reverse complement strand
TAATAGAGGCCGTCGTAGCCGCCGTGGTCCTGATGGACAAACACCGGGTACTGGCGAAACGCCGGGAGTTTCAGCTCCTCATTGGGCGCGTCGAGCTGGATCAGGGCGGTGAGTCCGTACACGGGGTGCCAGAAGCGCGCCACGAGGCAGAGAAAGAACGCGACCGCGCCGAAACCGCTGATCTGGATCAGGCGGCGGGTGCGGGTGGAGGGCGCGCTCATCCGTCGATTCGTAGCGGGAATTCCCAATCTGCAAACTGGATTCTCACCGGGCGGGGGAAGGGGCAGAATCGGATTCCCCTGCCGGGGGCGCGCTGTCATGCTCGGTTTCCTTTCGACCCATGAAATCCTCATCTCATTTGCCCCGACGCTCCTTCATCACGACTTCGCTCGCGCTGGGCGCCGTCGCCGCGGCGGCCCCGCTCACGCGCGCGGCGGCCGCGAGCGGCACGGAATCCTTCAAGATTTCGCTCGCCCAGTGGTCGCTCAACAAGCGCTTTCTCAAGCGGGCGGGCGCCGAGCCGCTCGACAATCTGGAGTTTGCCCGCATCGCCCGGTCGCTGGGCATCGACGGGATTGAATACGTGAATCAGATGTTCAAGGACAAGGCGACGGACCGCGCCTACCTCGGCGAAATGAAGGCGCGCGCCGCCTCCGAGGGGGTCAAGAGCCTGCTCATCATGGTCGATGGCGAGGGCGCCCTCGGCGCGCCGGACGAAGCGGCGCGGGCCAAGACGGTGGAGAATCACCTGAAGTGGCTCGATGCCGCCGCCGTGCTGGGCTGTCACAGCATCCGGGTCAACGCCGCCAGCGACGGCAAACTGCCGGCCTCCGAGCAGGCCCGGCTCGCGGCCGACGGATTGCACCGGCTCTGCGTCGAAGGGGACAAGCGGGGGCTCTGGGTCGTGGTGGAGAACCACGGCGGCCTCTCCTCGAACGGCAAGTGGCTGACCGATGTGATGAAGCGGGCCGACCACAAGCGGGTGGGCATCCTGCCCGACTTCGGCAATTTCTACACCGACCGGCAGACGTCCGAGATGTACAATCCGTACCAGGGCCTGCGCGAGTTCATGCCATGGGTGAAGGAGGCGGTCAGCGCCAAGGCGTACGATTGGGACACCGGGGCGGGTCGCTTCTACACCGAGGACCGGCGGGAGAAACTCGAGATGACCCTCGACTACGAGCGCCTGCTCCGGATCGTGCTGGCCGCAGGCTACCGTGGATACGTGGGCATCGAGTACGAGGGCGCCAAGCACTCGGAGATCGATGGCATCAAGCGGACCAAGCAGGCGCTGGAAGACGTCCGCGCCGTGCTGGCCCGCGCCTGATCCGGGTCGTGGGGCGGGCGGCGGTGGCGCCACCGAAGGTTTCACGATCTTTTGCCTTTGCCTTGCCCTGAAGCTCGGTTCGGATGGTGGTTTCGGCCGTGCTTTCTTCCTCGAACCCCGTTTTTTGGGCCTGGCGCGGCTGCGTCGTATTGACCGGCCTGCTGGCGCTGCGCGCTCCGGCCCAGCCGGTCGATCCGGCGATGGCAACGTTCACGCGGGAGATTCAGCCGATTCTGAACACCCACTGTTATGACTGTCATGGCAGTGGGATCAGCAAGGGCGGCGTGGTGCTCGACGAGTTCACGAGCGCCGCGGAGTTGAAGGATCCCAAGCTGTGGCTGCGCGCCCTACGCAATGTGCGTTCGGGCATCATGCCCCCGTCCGACGAACCCCGTCTGCCGGCGGAAAAGGTGAAAGCGTTGGAGCACTGGATTAAGCGACAGATTTTTGAACTGGATCCCGCGGTGCCCGATCCGGGGCGGGTCACGGTGCGCCGGTTGAACCGGACCGAGTACCGCAACACGGTCCGCGACCTGATGGGGGTGGATTACGATACCACCCTGGAGTTTCCGGGTGACGATTCCGGGCATGGGTTCGATCACATGGGCGATGTGCTGACCGTGTCGCCGCTCTTGTTGGAAAAGTACCTCGATGCCGCCCAGACCATCGTCCAGCGCGCCGTCCCGATGCAGCCGGCGGTCGTGGCCGAGGTGATCCTACCTGGAGGGAAATTCTCGATCCGGCCGGGCTCGGGCGCGGAGCCCTCGCCGCCGGTGGCGGCTCCGGCCGAGGGGGCGCTGCCGGGAGAAGCGACCGGTCCTTCCCGGCCGCCGCCGGCGGTGGTGGGGGCGGGCATGGAGTTGTCCTACTACACCCGCGCCACGATTGAGCAGCGGCATGAAATTTCCCTCGCCGGCCGTTACCAGCTTCACTTCGACCTGCGCGCCGTCGAGCGTTACGTCGACGATCAGTTCGACACTAATGAATGTCGCCTGGAACTCAAGGTGGACGGCGAAACCTTGCTCGATCGGGTGTTTTCCCGGGAAGGCGGCCGGACGTTCGAATTCACCTTTGATCGCGACTGGACGCCGGGGGAGCGCCGCATCGAGGTGGCGCTGACGCCGTACGGAGCGGACCGACCCCAGGTGCGGCAGCTGCGCCTGCGGCTCAATCAGGTGACGGTGCGCGGGCCCTTCGCGCCGGAGCATTGGGTCAAGCCGGCCTCGTACACGCGCTTTTTCCCCCGGCCTGTGCCCGCGGGCAGCGCCGAGCGCCGGGCTTATGCCGCCGAGCTGCTGGGTGCGTTTGCCCTGAGGGCCTACCGTCGTCCCGTCGACCCTGCGACGATTGAACGGCTGGTGACGCTGGCTGAGGCCACGTATCGCGAGCCGGACACGACCTTTGAGGCCGGGGTGGCGCAGGCGATGGTCGCGGTGCTGGCGTCGCCGCGTTTTGTCTTTCGGGAGGAATCGGTGGAACCGCTGCAACCCGGTCAGGTGCATCCCTTCGTCGACGAGTACGCCCTGGCGTCACGTCTGTCGTACTTTTTCTGGTCCACCATGCCGGACGAACCGCTCTTCCGCCTCGCGCAGGAAGGCCGTTTGCGGGCGTCGCTGCCCGCTGAAGTGCGCCGGATGTTCGATGATCCCCGTTCGGCCGAGTTCATCCGCCATTTCACGGGGCAATGGCTGCAGGCCCGCGACATCCCCACCGTGGTGATCGATGAGTTTGCGATCCATCAACGCGAGCATCCCCCGAGCGAGGAGGCTGTCGCGCTGCGGGCCCAGGTCCGCCGGCTCGCCGCAATCCCGGAAGCCCGTCGCACCCCGGAGCAGAAGCTGGAGCTGGAGGCGGCGATCAAGCGCCGGGGGGCCATGCCCCGTCCCGCCATCACGCGCCTCACCGCCAGTCTCCGGCAGGCCATGCTGGAGGAGACCGAGCGGCTGTTTGAGCATATCGTACGGGAGGATCGTCCGCTGACGGAGTTGATCGATGCGAACTACACCTTCCTCAATGAGGAACTCGCCAAGCACTACGACGTCCCAGGGGTGAAGGGTCGCGCCATGCGCAAGGTCCTGCTCCCGCCGGAGAGTCCGCGCGGAGGAGTCCTGACCCAGGGCAGCGTGCTCGCCGTGACTTCGAATCCCACCCGCACCTCCCCGGTCAAGCGCGGGGTGTTTGTGCTGGAGGCGATCCTCGGCACGCCGCCGGCGCCGCCGCCGCCGAACATTCCTCCGCTGGAGGCGGCGGTGACGCCGGAACAGCTGCGCCAGATGACCTTGCGCGAGAATCTGGCCGCCCACGCGAGCAACCCCATCTGCGCCTCGTGTCACAGCCGGATGGATCCGCTGGGCCTCGCCCTCGAGAATTTCAATGCCATCGGGCAGTGGCGCACGACCGACATGGGTCACGCGATCGACCCGGCCGGGACCCTCGTCACCGGCGAGAGCTTTGCGGACATCCGGGAATTGAAACGGATCCTTGCGACCCAGCACCAGCATGACTTCTATCACAACGTGAGCGAAAAACTTCTCACCTATGCGTTGGGCCGGGGGATGGATCATCGCGACACGGATACGCTGGATGCGCTCACCGCCCGCCTGGTCTCGAGCGGCGGCCGGCCCTCGGAGTTGATTCGCGGCATCATCGAGTCCGCCCCCTTTCAGCAGCGCCGCCGGTC
>JAEUGY010000030.1 GCA_016794625.1 Opitutaceae bacterium | reverse complement strand
TCCCCACCTGCGTTCGCAGGGTCACGGACGGATAATCAACATTTGTTCGGTTGCGGGTCGGATAGCCCGTCCGCTGACCGCCGTGTATGAGTCCACGAAACTCGCGCTCGAAGGCATCACGGACGGCCTCCGGGCCGAGCTCGCGCCGTTTGGCGTGCAGGTGGTCATGATCCGGCCCGGGTTCATTTCCACGGAGTTTGCCGACGCCGCCCAGGCCAATGCCGCCGAGACGGTCGCTGATTTTGGTCCGTATGCGCCGTACGTGGAAAACGCGCAGAACGATCAGACGAAGCTGCGCAGCTGGGCGGGCACGCCGGACAACGTCGCGCGCGTAGTCGAAAAGGCGCTGCTCGCGCGCCGGCCCGGTGCGCATTATGCGGTGCCCATGCACGCGCGCCTGTTTTTGTTTGCGCGCTGGCTGCTGCCGCGCCGCGTGCTGGATTTTGTTTTGCGGCTTAAGGTGAGGAAAGGGTAGGCGGGCGAAGCGGAGAGGGCGCGGAGCGGAGGACGGAGGCGGAGGAGGGGGAACGCTGAACGCTGAATTTTTAACGCTGAAGTGTTCGGCGGGATGGTGTGTCCTCGTCCGTTGGAGGTGGGGTCGCCGACCCCGCAGGAATTTGCGTCGCGTGAACCATTCGGATGACGGAGGGCGGGACCGGAGGTCCCGTCGCGGCCTCGGCGAGGCCGCCTACAACAGGCACCCGAAGGGGGCTCTCATGGAGGGCGCCGCTCCGTCGGCGCCGGTTGCGCGTCGCGGAGGCTTCGGAGGAAGAAACGCGTTCCGCGTTCCTCTACGGGGGGCATTAATTTCACTCTTCACTCTTCGAACTTCGCACTTCCAGCCCCGGAGGGGCTGGCAGCCGGTGGAGGTACTCGTAGAGTTCGATTGCGAGTTTGGGGCCGAAACCGTCGACGTCGCGGATCTCCGCTGCGGAGGCGGATTTGAGGCGGTCGATGTCGCCGAAGTGCTCCATCAGCGCGGCGCGGCGGACGTCGCCGAGGCCGGCGAAATCGTCGAGCACGCTCTCGCGGATCTTCTTCGAGCGGAGGTCGGCATTGTAGGTGTTGGCGAAGCGGTGGGCTTCATCCCGGAGGCGCTGGAGGAGGTTGAGCGCGGGGGAATTGAGCGGGAGATTGAGCGGCGCGCGTTCGTCGGGGAAGAGGATGGTCTCGTGTTTCTTCGCCAGTCCGATCAGCGCGGGCGGGGTGACCTCGATGGCGAGAAACGACTTCAACGCCGCCCCGATCTGGCCGCGGCCGCCGTCGATCACCACGAGGTCGGGAAAGGGCATGCCTTCCTGCTTGAGGCGACGGTACCGTCGGCCGACCACCTCCTCCATCGCGCGAAAATCGTCGTTGCCGACGAAGCTCTTGATCTGAAACCGGCGGTACTGGTTCTTGTCCGGGCGGCCGTCGGTGAACCGCACCATCGAAGCCACCACAAACGTGCCGGAAATGTGCGAGATGTCGAAACACTCCACGATACGCGGAGGGGCCGGCAGTCCCAGCACCGTGCCCAACTCCCCCACGGCGGCGTCATCCGGGGTGGTCACGGGGTGGTCGCGCTCAAACTTCCGGGTCTTGGCCAGCGTCTTTTCCAGGGCGAACACCACATCGCGAAGCTCCGCCGCCTTCTCGAACTCCTGCCGGCCGGCCGACGCCATCATCTCCTCGCGCAGGGTCTCCAGCCACTCCCGGGATTTGCCCTCGAGGAACTGGCAGGCGTCCTCCACGCGCTGACGGTAGAGCTCCGGCGTTGTAATGTTCTGAAAACCATAGAGTTCCTCGCGAACATCATCGTAAAGCTGCCAGGTGCCGTCGGGCAGCTTCCGGGGGTTGGCATCGCCGAGGAGGATGCCAAACTGGCGTCGCATTTGCCCAAGGGTCTTGCGCAGGAGCCCGGAGTGGGCGAACGGGCCGAAATAGCGGGAGCGGTCGTCTTTCTTGATGCGGGTCAGGCGGATGCGCGGGAGCTCCTCGGTCAGATCGACGCGCACGAGCAGGAAGCGCTTGTCGTCGGTGAAGTCCGTGTTGTACCGGGGCTTCCACTGCTTGATCAGCTTGCCTTCGAGCAGGAGCGCCTCGGGCTCGGAGCGGACCTCCATGGTGTCGAAATCCGCGATCATCTCGATCAGGGCGCGGATTTTGGGGTGCCAGGTCATGGCCCGGGAGGGCGTGAAGTAGGACGAAACGCGCTTTTTCAGACTCTTGGCTTTGCCGACATAAATGATGCGACCCAGCCGGTCCTTCATCAGGTACACGCCTGGTTTGTCCGGCAGACGGCGGACTTTTTCTTTCAGCGAGGACGGCGATTCGCTGCTATCCATAGCGGTGGCTGGCATTTTCCCGAGTTTAGTCTAATTTCCCTACTCGCAAGTATGGTTTCCACTTCAACCGGCTGCCCTTCGTCCTCCGTTCCCGCCCGTCGCTTCGAGCTGCTCACGCTCGGCGATGAGTTGCTCCTCGGGTTGACCGCCAACGGCCACCTCACATTCATTGGCTCCCAGCTGGGTCGGCGGGGGGTGATGCTGAACCGAAATGTCACGATCACCGATGATGCCGACGACATTGTGAAACAGTTCCGCGAGAGCTGGGCCTGTTCCGATGTGGTCATCACCACGGGTGGTCTCGGACCGACCTGCGATGATCGGACGCGCGAGGCGATAGCCGCGGTGCTGGGGCAGGAGTTGGTCTTTGATACCGGCATTGAGAAGACGATCGTCGACCGTTTCGCCCGGCTGGGGCGGAAGATGACGCCGAACAATCTGAAACAGGCCTACCGGTTCGCCCGTGGCGAGGTTCTTCCCAACGCCAATGGCACCGCCCCGGGGTTGTGGGTGGAACAGGACGGCAAGGTGCTGTGCATGCTGCCGGGGCCGCCGAACGAGCTGCAGCCCATGTTCATCGAGCAAGTGCTGCCGCGCCTGGCCGAACGTGGCTATGTCCGTGCGCGCGAGGCGTATGTGCAGCTGCGCACCGCCGGGATCGGTGAGAGCGCGCTGGAAACGAAGCTGCAACCGCTCTTTGACCGGCATGGTGACGCCCTGAGTGTGGCGTTTTGCGCCCACCAAGGTCAGGTGGACTGTCGGTTGAGTTCACCGAGCCTGCGGTTGAGCGACGCGCAGCTGCAGGAGATCGCCTCCGAATGCGCCTCGTTGTTGGGAGAGGATTTTGTGTGTTTCGGCCACGATTCCCTGCCCCGGGTCTGCGCCGATCTGTTGCGGGCCCAGGAATATACCCTGGCGGTCGCGGAAACGGCGACCGGGGGACTGCTGGCCAATGCGTTCACCGACATTTGCGGCGCCTCCAAGTTCTTTGCGGGTGGCTGTGTCTGCTACTCCAACGAATCGAAGATGCAGCTGCTCGATGTGCCGGAAGACATTCTTTCGCAACATGGTGCGGTGTCCGCCGAAAACGCGGTGGCCATGGCCACGGGTGCGGCCGAGCGGCTGAGCGCGGATTATGCGATCGCCATTACGGGTTTCGCCGGGCCGACGGGCGGCAACGAGGCCAATCCGGTCGGGACGATTTACGTGGCGCTTTATTCGCCCCAAGGGGTCTGGTCTAAGAAATTGGCTTACCCGGGTCCCCGCCCGACTGTAAAGGTGCGCGCCGTCAATGCCGCCCTCGACTGGCTGCGCCGGGAATTGGTCCGCCACCAGGTCGCGTCCACGACGGAAGCCCGGGTTGGATCCGGACTTCGCAGCTGACAGCGCGGCGTTCGTCTGTCGTTCTGTGGTCTGTCCGTCGCGCTCGCTGCGCGTCAGGCCCACGGGTCTCCAAACGTAAATTTACGTTAAAGTGCCCCCGGGCCGTGACGATGCGGGCCTCTACCTGATCCTATGTCAGCCGGTCCTGTTTCCGATGCTCGTCTCGCCGCTGCAGCCAGCAAGCTGTCAGCCGCGCCGCGGATATTTCAGCAGCTCAGCGCTGCGATGCGGGACCCTGATGTCAGCGTCGAAGACATTGTCGCCGTGGTCCGCCTGGACGCCGTCCTGACGGCCCGGGTCTTGCGGATCAGCAACTCGGCGCAGTTTTCGCGAGGCAACCACATCACGGGACTGGATGAGGCCATCGACCGCATCGGCCTGTACGAGGTGTACCGCCTGGTCGGCGGCGCGGTGGCGTCGCAACTCTATTGCGTGGGTCTGTCAATTTACGGCGTCAGCGGCGATGAACTGTGGGAAAACTCCATCACGACCGCCGTCGCCCTCGAAGGCATGGCGCAAGCGTTGGGAGAAGACGCCAGCACCGGGTACACGCTCGGGCTGCTCCGGCCGGTGGGCCGGCTGCTGTTGCAGGGGGTGGCTTCGGACTACGCGTGCCGGCCGTTGAGCGGACGCCACCCGACTGCGGCTTTGGTTGCCGCCTGGGAATTCAACACATTGGGCACGACCAGCACCGAGGCGGTGGACCGCCTGTTTCACATGTGGGGCTTCGCGCCCAGCTTGACCGAACCCATCCGGTACCATTTTGCACCCGCCGGCGACCCAGCCCGCTCGCGTCTCACCGCCCTGCTCCACGTCGCCTGCTGGATCACCGACGAACTGGGCAAGGGCCTGGTCGTTGAACAGCACGCCTGGGCGTTGTCCGACGATGTGCTGCTTCAGGCCGGCCTCTCCGCCAAGGAAGCCGAGAAATTCGTCGATCGCACCAAGCGCATCTCCGAGCGCCTGCAAGGCCTGCTCAAGGCCGCCTGATCGGAGCCCGCCGTGTCTCCGCTTTTTGGATAAGCGCGCGGAAGCGCCGGCGCGGCATCAGCGAGGCCACCTCCTACAGGCCACCCGCAGGGTTCACTCCTGGAGGGCGCCGCTCCGTCGGCGCCGGTTGGGCGTCGCGGATACCAAATCGGTCGGACGCTGTGATTCGCGGACCGTCCCCCGGCGTCGACGGAGCGACGCCCTCCACCAAAATTCCATCAACAGGGTGCATCTGCGGCCTCCTCGCATCACGCGGCCTCAGCGAGGCCACCTCCAACGGGCACCTGCAGGGTGTGCTGATGCGAAACACGCGGCCTCGGCGAGGCCGCCTACAACAACGGCCACCCGCAGGGTTCTCTCCTGGAGGGCGCCGCTCCGTCGGCGCCGGTTGCGCTTCGCGCAACCTTTTCCTTTCCGTTGGAGGTGGGGTCGCTGACCCCGCGAGGTTGCGCGTCGCGTAAACCAATCGGAAGACGGAGGCGGGACCGGAGGTCCCGTCGCGGCCTCAGCGAGGCCACCTCCAACGGGCCGCCTCCAACGGGTCGCCCAACCATCTCCCGCCAAATCGGGTTAGACCCCATGCTGTCTCTTTCGGAACGGGTGTACCGTGCGGCCTGTTCTTGATCACGACCTGTTCGACGAGCCCGCCGCGGCCCGCCCGCATCGGGTCCCCCGGCCTTCCCGCCCATCGCCCCGCGTAGCGGGAGGTGTCGCTTCTCATCCCTCGTCTCTTCCTTTAGCCTATGAAAACACAATCCCTGCTCCTCACCGCACTGCTCGCCGCCGCGCCCTTTGCGCTATTCGCCAACTCCGCCACGGATCGCAAGATCGAGGACGCCGCCAAGTCATCCTACAACTATCGCACGGTGCTCGACAATCATGTGAACATCAAAGCTAACGACGGCATCGTCACCCTGACCGGCACGGTCCAGGACGCAGACGAGAAGGCCCTCGCCGGCGACACGGTATCCGATCTGCCCGGCGTGATGGCGGTGCGCAACGAACTCAAGATCAAGTCCACCCACCCGGAGAAATCCGACGGCTGGATGGCGCTCAAAATCCGCAGCCGTCTCCTGGTCAAGGCCAACGTCAGCGCCACGTCGACGACGGTCGCCGTGCAGGACGGGGTCGTGACGCTCGGCGGCGAGGCAGACAATGTCGCCCAGAAGGAACTGACCACGGCCTACGCCAAGGACATCGATGGTGTGAAGTCGGTCAAAAACGACATGGTCATCAAGGAACGTGTCGGCACCGATGATACGATGGGCGAAAAGATGGACGACGCGTCCATCACGACTCAGGTCAAGTACGCGCTGCTGACGCACAAGTCGACGAGCGCGATCAAGACCAAGATCACCACGAATGACGGCGTCGTACGGGTCACGGGTGAATCTGAATCCGACGCGGAAAAGTCCCTCGTCACGAAGCTCGCCCAGGATGTCCGGGGCGTGAAGTCGGTGAACAATGAAATGCGCGTGAAGAGCTAAAGGCTCCGTCGCGTTCGCTTTCATTCCCTGCTCGTGCACTCCGCTTCGCCTGGACGTTGAGGTCCTCGGCGAAGCGGAACTGCTTTTCCCCTCCGCGTCCAATCCGTCCTCAACCCCCTCCTGGCCCATGCTGCGCAATCTCGCCCTCGATGCCCGTCGCCGTCGCTTTCTGAGCACGCTCCGCAATCGTCTGGTGGTCTCGCCTCCTCTGCCACCCAAACCGGTGGAGGCCGCCTGGGAGAATGAAGGTGGCAGTCTGGCCGCCCCGACGGCACTGGTGCCGGCGCTGCGCATCGCCACCTCAACGCCCGCACCGGATACCGCCCCGGTTCCCGCCACCGCCTGAGGAGTCGCTGGACACCTACCTCCTCGTCATGGGCAAATTCCTGTCACTCGTGCTCTTCCTGTGCGGCATCGTGCTCGTACTCTTCGGCGTCAACCGCCGGCCCGACCCGACACCGTCCGCATCCACGTCCGCTTCCACCCGTGTCGTCCCCTCCGCCCGTCTTCCACCGATCGGGTGGCTGCTCGCCGGCGCGATGGGGGTGACACTCGGCCTCGTCGGTCTCACCCGCAATCCCAACCCAGTCTGAAATCTCTCTCCTCCCATGCTCCGCAATAGTATCCTTTTTCTCGTCATCGCTCTCGTCGCCGCCGCCCTTGGCTTCGGTGTCGTCGCCGGCACCGCCGCCATCATCGCGAAGGTCCTCTTTGTGATCTTCCTCATCCTGTTCGTCGCTTCGCTCTTTCGCCGCCGGGCTACCTGAGCCTCGGTCCCGGAGGCGCGCCGCGCCCGCGCTTCCTCCTGGCCTGAAGCCAGGCGCCGGCCAGGCGCTGCGCCAGGGTAGGTCAACTCCCCATGGCGCCTCGTCCCCCACGGGCGTACGCTGCCCCGGATGGCTCTCGCGGTGTGGCGCCTACCCCCACGCGAGTACAGCCCCGTTCAACCCTCCCTTTCACTCATGAAAAACGAAACTAATTCCGCCCAGACTCCCACGGAGCTCCTCGCCGACCTCAAGACGCTGGTCCGCGACGCCGAAGCCATGCTCTCCTCCACGGTCTCGGAACAGTCCGCCGAGGCGTTCGAGGCCATCCGCGAACGCTTCTCGATCGCGCAGGAGCGCCTGGCCCACGTCTATGCCCGGGCCCGCAAACGCGTGGTCGCCGGCGCGGCCTGCACCGACACCGCCATCCGGGATCATCCCTACCAGTCGCTCGCCATCGCACTCGGCGTGGGGCTGATCATCGGCGTGCTGGTCCGGCGCCGCAATTCCTGAACCCGCGCACGCGCGTTTCACCATGATCTCAAGTCACTCCCAATTCATCGACGCCATCCGGGCGCGGGAACGGATCCGTCTTGCCTTCTATTCCCTGCCGGACGCCGGCACGGTCGACCATGAATGCGCCCCGCTCGACTACGGTCCGGAGGCGGGTTCGGTCGACGCGCTCAATCTGTACTGGGTGTGGGATTACAACGCGACGCCCGGCAAACACCTGATCGGCTTGAAACCCGATCAGATCGTCAGTTCCCAGGTGCTGGGCCTGGGATTCGATCCCCTGCCCATGGATCTCGGCGACCGCGCCTGGTCCGTGCCCCGGGCATGGAAGACCACCCCGGCCCCCGCGGCCGTCCCGCCCGCCACCCCGCCCCCAAGCGACGTGATCAAACCCGTCTGATCGAACGAGCGCTCCATGAGAGCGCCTCGGTTGAGCCTCTCTATTGTAGGCGGCCTCGCTGAGGCCGACTACAACAACGACCACCTGCAGGGTTCACTCCTGGAGGGCGCCGCTCCGTCGGCGCCGGTTGCGCGTCGCGCAACCTTGTCCTTTCCGTTGGAGGTGGGGTCGCTGACCCCGCGAGGTTGCGCATCGCGTAAACCAATCGGAAGACGGAGGCGGGACCGCAGGTCCCGTCGCGGCCTCAGCGAGGCCACCTCCAACGGGCCGCCTACAACAACGGGCACCTGCAGGGTTCACTCCTGGAGGGCGCCGCTCCGTCGGCGCCGGTTGGGCGTCGCGCAACCTTGTCCTTTCCGTTGGAGGTGGGGTCGCCGACCCCGCGAGGATAGGCGTCGCGTGAACAATTCGGCACACGGAGGCGGGACCGGTTGGTCCCGTCGCGGCCTCAGCGAGGCCGCCTACAACGGGTACCCGTAGGGAACACTCCTGGAGGGCGAAAGGCCGGGGCGGATCAGGCGGCGAAGCCGAAGCGGTCCTTGATTTCGGAAGGGTCCAATCCCAGAGACACGCGCAACAACTCGGACGAAATTCGCTCGGAGGCGACTTTGAGCATGCGGTCAAATTGCTTCGCGGTCATCGCCGCGCCGTCGTGTCGGATCGCCGTGATCCGGGCCCGGGCCGCCAGCAGTTGCATGAGAAAATCCTCCGCCTCGATCGGATCATCCGTCAGATGGGTGAACGTGCGGTTGCCGTGGTGAGAGAACGAGAGATAGTCGATGGCGAATTTGGAGAGCATGGAAAAAAGGTGATCAGGGTGAATGGAACGACGGGACGAAAAACGGTGAACGAGGCTCAGGCCGAGCCCGCCCCCACTTGGGCGACATCATTGCGGCGCGTGTCCTTCACATCCTGGCGACTGAGCGTGATGGTCACGGTGGCCTCTTCCGCGTTGATGTCCTTCACGTACTCCGGAAGGACGAGCACCTCCTTGCCGGCATACCAATGGCCCGCCTCGACCACCATCTCCCGGATCATCCAGGTGCGTTGATGCGCGACAAAACTACGAACGGTGCCGGCCGGACCATCCGAGGCCATGACCCGGTAACCCGTGAGCTCGCGCGTGCTGCGCAGGTGCAGGTCAGCCCGCGGGACCAAGGCCTCGCGCTCAACCGCCGCCTCCATGACCGGTGGAATAAACGCAGGCAGCTGCGCGCCGCTCCAGGAGGCCGTGTCCTGCCAGTAGGAAGGCCAGCCGTAGTAGCGATGATACTCCTCCTCAAACTGCCGCGAGACGGGCAGGTGTGACTCCATGGCTGGACTTTCCTCGATCTGCTTGCGGGTCAGATTGACGCGCAGCAGGTGATTTTCGGAATCGCCTTCCCCAAACGTGAACAGGCCAAACGCCGCGGGCGCGAGCAGCACCTTTCGGCCGGTCAGCCAGCTGCCGGTGTCGGCCACGATGTAACGTATGGCCCAAGTCTTGTCGTCAAAATAGACGTCCTTGACATGACCGATGTCGCCATCGGTGGCCCCGAGTTTTTTGCCGTAAAGATAAGTGATGTTCTGGAGCATGGCGATGGAGGGGACGAAGGCGGGGACGAGTGAAAAACGGGAAAAGAACCGGTCCGACACCCTCCATTATGGCTCCGCCCAACCCCCCGGCCCATGGGGTGTTTCCCGCCGGGTCGAACCCGTCCGCCCACCCTGCGACGAACCTCTGAAACCGGTGGCCGCCAGACCGTACCGGAAACACCCCATTCAGTGCGAAGGACGGATCGACTAGCTTGGTGGCATGGATACGATTGAATGCTTCGCCCCCCTTTCCCTTCCGGGTGAAGCCCCCGTCCAGGGGGAAACTCCACCCGTCCTCCCGCCTCCTCCGAACCGACCCGGAACGAGCGGCTCCATCGACCGGTCCCGGACCGGCTCCGCCCACCTGCCGCTCGCGCACGGCTCGAACGCCGCCGCGCAGGACGAGGTTGACGCCCATCCTCACGGATCGGCCGCGCGTCTCTACGACGCAGAGTTGGTGCGCCGGTTCAACCTGGGCGATCTGGACGTTTTCAATGAAATGGTCGCGCGGCACCGCCGGCGGCTGGTCGCGCTCGCCTTGAATTTCCTCAAGAATCCCGCCGACGCCGAGGAGATCGCGCAGGATGCCCTGGTCCGCGCCTACCGGGCGCTCGGCACCTTTCGGGGAGAGTCGTCCCTCGGCACCTGGCTGCGTCGCATCACGGTCAATCTGGCGATCAACCGCTACGGCTACGAGCACCGGCGCTTCCGTCACACGACGGACTCGTTCGACTCGCGGGTGCACCCAGAGTCGTCGCTCACGCTCGGCGACCTCTGCGTCTGCCCCGCGCCCGATCCCGCGCTCGACTCGGAGTTGCGTGAACTCTCCGCCAGCGTCGACCGGTGCATGGCGTTGCTGCGCGACGATCAACGGGAGATCCTGAGACTGCGCACCGTCCTCGAAAACTCGTACGAGCAGATCGCCGCCACGCTCGGTCTGCGCCTGGGCACGGTCAAGAGCCGGATCGCCCGCGCCCGCACCTGCCTGCGCATTTTGATTGAACAGGACACGGCGAACACGTCGTCCCGCGACGCTTCCGCCGATCCTGACCTCCCAACCGTTCTCGTCTCCACCCTCAACCCCGCCCGTTCCCACCATGAATGCTCCCGCCCGTCTTTCCGGCCCGCTGCTCCTCACCTACAACGCCGTCTTCGCGCAGCCCGCGACCACAGCCCTCGACTGGCGCTCAGTTCGTGCGCTGCTTGAGTCCGTCGGCGAGGTCACCGAAGCGCCGAACGGCGACCTCACCGCCACCCGGCCCGGCCGGCGCGTGCTCCTCCACCCGCCGCGGACCGCGCGCGTCGACGACCGGGAGGCCCTGACCTCCCTGCGTCTTTTCCTCGACGAGGGTGGCGGCATGCCCTTCGAGACGACCGGCGAGGATCAGCGATGGGTGCTGCTGATCGATCATCGCGAGGCGCGCGTCTTCCGGCTGCAGGCTGAGTCGACTCAGCGGGAGACGGTTCAGGCGCCGGAAGCGGAGGACTATTTCCGTCACGCCCACAACTCCCAGTACTTCTCGCGGGGACAGGAGAAACCCGACCCCAACACGTTCTTCGAACCGGTCGCCGCCGCCCTTGGCTCCCACGGGCCGATTGTGCTCCTGGGCTCGGGCACGGGCATGGCGAGCGAGAAGGACCAGTTCGCCGGGTGGCTGAGAGTCCACCATCCCGCCATCGCCACCCGCATCATCGCGTCGCGGGTCGTCGACGAACATCACGTCAGCGAGGGCGAGCTGCTCGCGGAGGCGCGCGCCCTGTTCAACTACCATCCGGAGCCGATCGTCTGAGGATACGGCGGCGGATGGCGGGCAGAGCCAGCCCGCAGGGTGCACGCCTGGAGGACGCCGCTCCGTCGGCGCCGGTTGCGCATCGCGCAACCTTGTCCTTTCCGTTGGAGGTGGGGTCGCCGACCCCGCGGGGTTGCGCATCGCGTAAACCAATCGGAAGACGGAGGCGGGACCGGAGGTCCCGTCGCGGCCTCAGCGAGGCCACCTCCAACGGGCACCTGCAGGGTGTGCTCATGGAAGCGCCGGATGAAGAAACGCGTTCCGCGTTCCTCTACGGGGAGTGCGGCTAAAGCCGCAGCCACGTTTTCGGTCCGTCCATCCGTCCCTTCAGCGTCCATCCATTCGTCATTCGTCATTCGACATTCGTCATTCCCGCCCCGCGGGCGGGTTTCACTCCATGGGCCGGGCGGGGCTTCCTTGCTATGGTGATGCGTGAACACACGTCTCTTCGCGTTTCGTCCACCCGCCCACGCGTTTGCCATCGTGGACCGGCTCAAGGTCATTCCGGAGCGTTTTGAACCCAGCGAAGACGACATTCGCAGCTACGCGTACCATCTTTCGCAGCAAGCGGGCGCCGAACAGACGAGCGCGCAGGATCACTGGTTCTCGTCCTGTTCCCTGCTTCGGTCCCTGCCCGTGGACACACGCACCGACACCCTCCGCCCAGACCGACCCGCACCCAACCGGGACCGCGTGCTTTTCGAGCTGGCGTGAGAGGCCGCTGATGCTCGCCCGGTCGTCCTCGCCCAGACTCCTCCCCTCGCCTCTCCATGAAAAAGCCTTCGTCCACTCCCCGCTCCTCCACCGCCCGTCACCCGGGCTCCTCCTCCGCCACGCCTACGCGGGAGCAGGTTCTGGCACGCACCCGTGATCTCGCCTTGCGCGCCGGACACCCCGCGCCGCACGTCACCCAACGCGACTACGAGCAGGCCAAGCTCGAGCTGACGGGGGAACCGGATCGGGAGAAACAAGCCGCTCTGCTCGACGAGGTTCCTCCCGGCCGGGCCCAGCCCCAGACGGGGGCGCATCCGGAAAAACCCGCCCGCACCTACGTCCTGGAGCCGGAGAGCGTCCGGGAACGGTCGGAGATCGAGCAACTCCTGCTCGAACCGGATGGCGCACCGCCTTCGAAGCCCCGCGACGACTCCGGGCCCGCCTCCTTCCCTCCCCTTCCCGCCCCGAACCCTCCACCCGCCCGCCCCTGACAACCAAGGAAAGGTTCCCGTCATGCCCGCACCGCTCATCGATCACGCTGAACTCGAGCGGCTGCGCGCCCTGCACAGCTACGACATTCTCGATACACCTCCGGAGGAGGCCTTCGACGACCTCGCCGCCCTCGCCGCCACGCTCTGCGGGACGCCCATGGCGTTCGTCACCCTGATCGATCGCAATCGGCAGTGGTTCAAGGCCTCCTACGGAATCGCGGCCGCCGAGATGAAGCGCGAGCTGGCCTTCTGCACCCATGCGTTTCTCGAGCCGAGCGACGTGTTGATCATACCCGACACCACGCTCGACCCTCGTTTCGCCCACCATCCCTGGGTGGTCGCGGGACCGGGGATCCGGTTCTACGCGGGTGTGGTCCTGCGCACGCCCGAGCGCCATGCGCTCGGCACGCTGTGCGTCACCGATCTTCAGCCGCGTGTGCTGACGGAACCGCAGCAGAGCGCTCTGCACGCCCTTGGCCGGCAGGTCATGGCCCAGCTCAATCTGCGTCGCCGGATCCACGAGGCAGGCATCGACCACGCCCGCCTGACGAACGCCCAGCGCATCGCCGGACTCGGCGACTGGGAGGCCGACGACTCCAAACACGCGCTCTTCTGGTCAGAGGGCATCTATCGCATCCTGGGACTGGTGCCTACCGGGCAACCGCCCACCTCGGACGCCTTCTACCAACGGGTCCACCCGGACGACCTCGCATTCGTCACCCGGGAGAAGGCCGCCGCCGCGGCCGGTCTCCGGCGGGTTGACTTCGATCATCGCATCATCCGGCCCGACGGGCTGATCCGGACCATCCATCAGATCGCCGAAACCACCTTTGACCACAAGGGCGTCGCCCTGCGGGAGTCCGGCACCTTGCAGGATGTCACCGAACGTCGTGCGGCCCACGAGGCCCTGCGCCTCGGCGAGGAACGATTCAGCCTCGTCGCCCGCGCGGTCAGCGATGTGCTCTGGGATTGGGACCTCGTGACCAACGCGTATTGGTCAAGCAAGGGATTCCTCGGCAGCACGGGCCAGCTGCAGGATGCGCCGAACCGGGGCATCGAGGGTTGGGCGGCCTGCATCCACCCCGCCGACCACGCACGGGTCATGGACAGTCTGCATCATGCCATCGACTCGACCAGCGAGTACTGGCAGGCCGACTACCGCTACCGGTGTCACAACGGCTCGCACGCCCAGGTGCAGGACCGCGGCTACATTGTCCGGGATCACCGGGGCAAGGGCATCCGCATGGTCGGCGGCATGCGCGACATGACCGAGCAGCGCTCGCTGGAGGCGCGCTACCTGCGGGCCCAGCGCATGGAGGGCATCGGGAGCCTGGCGGGCGGCATCGCCCATGATCTGAACAATGTCCTCGCTCCGATCCTGCTCTCCATCGACCTCCTGAAGCTGCAGGCGGGCACGGATCCCGAGTATGAGAAGATTCTCGACACGATTCAGCTGAGCAGTCGTCGCGGCGCCAATCTCGTCCGTCAGGTGCTCTCCTTCGCGCGGGGAAGCGACGGGGAGCGGGTCCGGGTGTTGATTTCGCCGCTGGTGGAGGAATTGGGCGGAATGATCCGCGACACGTTCCCGCGATCGATCTCGATCGTCACCCGTCTCGCCCGGGAGCCGTGGGCGGTCATCGCCGATCCCACCCAGATCCACCAGGTGTTGCTGAACCTTGCCGTGAACGCCCGCGACGCGATGCCCGCCGGAGGCACCCTGGCGCTCTCCGTCGAGAATGTCGTGCTGCCGGAAGCCGGCTCCGTCGGCGCCGGCTCCGCGGAGCCGCGGCGCTACGTGCTGATCAACGTGAGCGACACGGGCACGGGCATCGCCCCGGAGATCCTCGAACACATCTTCGAGCCGTTCTTCACGACCAAGCCGCCGGGAGTGGGCACGGGGCTGGGACTCGCCACCGTCCACACCATCGTCAAGCGCCAGGGGGATTCATCACGGTTGACAGCGAGCCCGGGATTGGAACCACGCTCCATGTCTATCTGCCCGTGGAAGCACAGCCCGTGTCCGACCTCGAGACGAGGGAGCCGCAGCCGCCTCCTCCCCGCGGAAAAGGCGAGCTGATCCTGGTGGTGGACGACGAGCCCGCCATCCGGCTGATCACGCGGCAGACCCTGGAGACCTTCGGCTATCAGGTTCTCACCGCTGCGAACGGAGCCGAGGCGCTCGCACTCTACTCACACCACGCGAGCTCCGTCGCGCTGGTGCTGACGGACACCTCCATGCCCGTGATGGACGGCGCCGCCACGATCGCCGCCCTGCGGCACCTCAATCCGGACCTCCGCATCATCTCGACCAGCGGACAGGCGCATCCGGAGACAGACCCACCCTCTGCTCCCGCGCCGCTCCTCGAGCATTTGGAGAAACCGTACTCCGGCGTCGTATTGTTGAATCGGATTCATCGACTGCTGCAACGTGCGCCTGCGACCGGGGCAACCGGACCGGCCCGGTCCTAATCCCGGGCCGCCGGCAGGACGAGAGTCGGGGACGAGCCACGCGCGTGGTTCGCTCCGAGCCTGGCGGACACAAAAAGGGCGGGGTCGCCGCCAGCGACCCCGCCTGTCTCTTACTTCAAGCAACGCGGTTGAGACCGCACTCAGCGCCAGTAGCCTTCATAGAAGCGATACGCACCGGTGCCGCTCGACTCCCAGCGGGGTTTCACCCACTGCGCGCCGGAGGTGGGGGGCAGCTCCCAGTGTCCCGCCATCCACTCATAACGGTCGTTCCGCCAGGTCCAGTACCCGGCGAGCCATGCATGTTGCGGGCTGGGTTGCGCCACGACCACCTCGGGCGGCATTTCCGGAGGGGCCTGGGTGACCACGGTGGTGCTCACTCCCGGCACTCCCGCGGTCGTCGCATAACCAGGCTGCCCGTTGATCATGACCGGCGTCACCACCGCGTTCGGCGTCGTCGTGGTCGTGGTCGTCGTCATGGTCTTGGTCGGAGGCGGCGGCGGCGGGGCCGAGACCACATGCGAAATCGGTTCGGTGGCGCAGCCGGCGAGCAGGCCGAGGGATCCAAGGCAAAGCAGTAAGGGCAGCGCGCGGGTGCGCGCCGCGGAATTCGTCGCGGGGGACGTGGGACTCTGTAACTGGGTTTCCATGAACAGATCCTACGCGGATTCCCCCGCTTCCGCTGTGGGGTGTACTAGGTAAATCCGTGGAGCCACGGCCGTCATTCGAACGGAGACTAGAGGCGGGGCGTGACGCCGACCCGCACCGTCACCTGCCAGAGGTTGATCCGGCCCTTGTCGAGGCTGCCCCGGGTCTCCGTCACTTCAAACCAGTGGATGCGTTTGTAGCTCCGGTGGGCGCGTTTGATGGCCTCACCCACGGCATCCTCGATGCTCGTGGCAGAGACGCCGGTGTAGTTGACGAGTTGATAAACGGTGTCTTTCATGAGTGTTTGGGACGGAGGAGACGCGAGACAGGGTGAAGAAAGGGCAAGTCCGCCCGCACCGTGGTGCCGTGGCCGGGGGATGACACGACCGCAAAACGGCCGCCCACCATCTCCACGCGCTCCCGCAGGCCGATGAGGCCCAGGCGCTGCTTCCATTGCGGCGAGGAGAGACGGGCGACGTCAAACGCCCTGCCATCGTCCACCACCTCCAGCCGGATGCCGGAGCGCACTTTGGAGAGCGCGACGTTCGTCGTCCGTGCGCGGGAATGTTTCGACATGTTCATGAGCGCCTCCTTGACGACACGGAACAGCACCATCTTGCGCTCGCCGTCCAGCGCCTCGACCGACGCTTGCGCCGTGAAAGCGATCACCCGGCCCTTTCGCTTGGGCATCTTGTCGATGTAGGCCCGGATCGCCGGGATCAAACCGAGATCGTCCAGCATCGCGGGACGCAATTCGCGCACGAAGCGGTGCACCACCCGCACCGACCGCGCGACCTGCCGACGAAGCGGCGCCACCGCGGCCCGGATGCCCGAGGGATTCACGGTGGCCGCCCGCGTGAAGATGGAGAGCTGCACCAGAATGCCGATCAGGAGCTGGCTGATCTCTTCATGCAGCTCGCGGCTGATCGCGAGGCGAAGGTGTTCTTCGGACATAACCATCCGATGAGAGATCTCCCGCAACGAGGTCTGCAGGCGCTGGGCCTTGGCCAGCAACCGCTGCGCCGTTCGCTCGCTCGACCGCAGGGACAACTCGACGACCAGACGCTTTGCGATCTCCCGTTTCAACTTCTGGTTGCAGACCGTCATCAGGTCCAGCCGGCGCTGGGCGCGATCCGCCTCGTTGCGTTCCGTGACGTCATTGAAGTAGCAGACGACACCGAATTCGCCCGCCGGCATTGTCACCCGCTGCAGCTGCCACTCGTAGTCCTGCCTCACGCCCAGGTCCCGCCGGCGCCCGGCGAACGAAAGCGATTTGTACGGCTCGCCCGTGGCCAGCGTGTGACGAAAAATGGCGGCGAGGCGCTTCGCGATCTTATCCGGCCAGAGCACGTGCACGATCTCATCGAAGTCCCGTCCGATCAGCGGATGGATCGAACCGAAGACTTTCTGCGCAAGCGGATTGATCTGCTGCAGACGGAAGGCCGAGTTCAGCACATACATGCCGACCGGCGCCTGTGCGACCAGCGTGCGGAAGAGCACTTCGTTGCGCTGGAGAGCCCGCTCCGCCTCCTTCCGGGCCGTGATGTCCCGGATGTTGCACTGAATGACGGGAACGCCGCCTTCGATGTAGAGGTTGGCCACCACCTCGACCTCCTGATGCCGCCCACCCCGACTCTCCAACGGAAGATTTTCATAGCGCACCTGTCGGGTGCGCTTGAGTTTGCGAAACATCTCCTGGCTCGCCGCCTCATCCTTGAGCAGGCCAATTTCGAACAGCTCCTTGCCCAGCAGCTCGTCGAATCCGTAGCCCAGAAGCCGCGTCATGAACGGATTGGCATCCGTGATCTTCCGCGTGGCGGGATCCATGAGCAGGACACCGTCGTGTGCGGCCTCAAAGAGCCGGCGGTAACGGACCTCCGATACGCGCAGCGCCTCTTCCGCCTGCGCCTCATCCGTCCGGTCCACCATCACCATCCGGCACTCCAGGTCCGCCGGGCTGGATTGCACCTTGCAGCGGATGATGCGGGCCGGACGGCCAAAGGCCCTCAGTTCAAACTGGTCCGTGACGAGGATGCCCCCGGCCACAGCCCCTTCTAGAAAAGCCAGGAACGGAAGACGGGAGGCCGGAGCCAGCAGATTGACAAACTGCTGCGACACCCATTCGGCCCGGGCCGCGCCCACCAAGGCCTCACTCGCGAGATTGGCACGACGGACCTGCCCGGAAAAGGAGAGGGTCACGTAACTGACCGGTGCGAACTCGAAGAGATCGGCCCCTGGTTCAGCAGGATCGCGGACCGACGCGGAGGGTCCGGCGCGCGCCGTTCCCGGAATGAGTCCAGGGACGGCGACGGGAGGTCTCATGGGCGCGGGGTGCTTCTCATCGTGGAACCACGCGGCGCGCCCAAGACGCGCCGGGACGTGACCTCCGCCGGTTCACCCGATCACTTGATCTTCGGAAGTTGAATGTCTCCTGAGCCGCCGATCACCCCGGTGCCATAGAGCAGCCAGATGATGACCGAGATAACGACGACCGCATTCAGGATCGTCTTGATCGTTCCCTGCATGGGAATGAACGAGTTGATCGCCCAGAGGATGACTCCAACGACGATGAGGGTGACGACAACGGTGACGAGAGGCATGGAGGAAAGGGTCGAGGTGTGGAAATGGAAAAGGGAAATGCCCGGGGCCCGGACACGCGGCTCGACGGGGTCTACCCGCGAACCACGCGCCCGACCGGCCGCGGGCAATGTATCCGAAACTCAGAGCACCGCTTTCGTGGTCATCCAGTCGCGCGACTGCATCAGGCTGTCCCTGAGCGCCACATGAGCGGATTCAGCCCCCGAACGGACCGCCACCCAGTTGGACGCGGTGGCATCATCCACCTTGACCAGCTGCTGGGTCATGGTCGCCACCTGGGCGCGAAGCGCGGTGACCTTCGGCGTGGCCTCGGTCTTGACCGAGTCCGTGGACTTGTCGACCCGCGCCGAGAGTTCGTCGACGGACCGGCTCAGCTCGGCCAGCTGGGACTTCATCGAGGAGACAAACTCGCTCTTCTGTTCATAGGCATAGACGCGACCGGCCTGGGTGCCGTCGGCACTCATGGATTTCGGCTGCATCGCGGTGGTGGCCGGAACGGATCCGGAGTTGCTGCTCATCTTGTCATCAACAGGTTTGCAGGCCGTGGCGACAGCGACGCAGAGGAGGGAAATCACTAACAGTTGTTTTTTCATGGTAGAAAGGGAAGAGAGACACCGGGGACGACGACGCGGTCTGGCCTCACACCGGCTTCTCCGGTCGTGTGGGCATGCGCCGCGGGGGCGGCGTCAAGGTGCGGGTCCGCGGAGTGGTGACGGTGGAGAGGGTACGCACCAGGATCGCTCCGGCCGCGAGAAAGAGGGCGCGCGCCCGATCGGTCTTGTCGCCATTCGGACTGTGCACCGCGACCAGCGTGCCGCCTCCGCGAATCGCCTCCTCATACTGCCCGGCCTCAGTGCCAGGCACCCCAAAGTCGAGCAGTCCGTCGGCCAGACTGACCACACTTGTGCCCTTCAGGGCCGCAGCGATCAATCCCGTCACCACCAGGGGACCCATGCCAGGCACATCGAGCGGCACCGTGACGGCGCTGGTTTCCTCCGGAGGAGCCGGATCCAGCAGGGCGGGCGCTTCTCCGGAGGCCAGACTGAGCAGCGAAATCTCGGCCAGTCCAAAGCCTGCTGCGATCAGATCGCGGATTGCCTGTGCAGCAACGACCCGCGTCGGCAGGACTGAGAAGACAGAGCGGAGTTTCATGACAGGACAAAAGGGCGGCAGAACGACTCAAACAAAACGCCACGGGTGCGGCGGGTGACGGCCGGCACACTACCTGACACCGATCCGCCGAGCTATGGGGTCTTGTGCTATGACCTGCTCCGACTTGTTTCGGATCAGGCTCGCCCCCTACCGGAGAAGCGCGCGCACATTGGCCAGCAGCTCCTGCAAGCGGAAGGGTTTCTCCATCGCCGTGCCGGGATGCAGCACGCGCGCCATGTCGGGCTCGTCCCAGGGCATGGCGCCCGACACCAGGATCGTCGGCATGTCCATCCGGCAGGATCTCATCCGGCGCAGCAGATCCAGGCCCTTCAAGCGCGGCATGTCGTGGTCGGTGATGAGCAAGTCGTGGCGTCCCGCGCGCAGCGCATTCCAGCCCTCCTCGCCGTCGGAGCCGCTCGCGACATCGTACCCGGCGCGACGCATAAATTCCACCAGGGCGTGTCGCACCGATGCGTCATCGTCGAGGACCAGGATGGTCCGGACCCGTGGCAAAGGCTGCGGCGACCCGTTCACCGGATTCGACTGACCCCGATCTGCCATCCAGAAGGACAGTTTGGACGGACCGGAGGTCGTCACGTCAAGAACCATGGCGGGAAGCGGGTTGAAGCTCCGATCGTTCGGCACTCTCGACGTGGCCAACGGAGCGTGGAGAATCGACCGTCCCGCGGAGGATTCCGCACGGAAAGGGACAGGAGAGTATCTGCTTCTTCATGACATCGAAGAGACTAGCGGGTCCCCTCCGCCCGCGAAATGGGGTCTCCACCCAACATCGGCCCGCTTGGTGGGGAGACAACGCAGGGTAGGGCTTCACCCCATCAACAAACGCTCGCCTCCGGCGGGTCTCACGATTACAAACGTCCGCTTCACCTTCGTGAGGCTCCCTGCGACTGACGGCCAACGGCTTTCGTCGAGGAGTCTCCCCCACTGTGACATCCAAGCAAAAGTCCCTGTTCTGCAAACGCTACCAGAGAGCCCTGGGGCTGCGCCTGAGCTGCAAGCCGGAGGAGGTCCGCACGGCGCCCGCCCGGGCCCGGACGTTGGGTGAAACCGCGGTCGCCCTCCAGTGGGGACTGGTCGACCTGACCCGGCTCCATGGCCGGGTGTTCGATGCCTACCTCGTCCAGACACGCCCCTCGCCAGACACGCTCGGAACCACCCTGCTGCCGCCGGCAAATCAGTTCTTGCTCGACGTTCTGGGTCCGATCGAGGCCGACCATCGCGCCGCCCCGATCCGTGCCGCCAAGGTCCGTCACCTTGGCGCCGTGTTGTTGCGGCGCACGGCGGCCCTGGAGGGGCTGCAGAGCAAGCTCCGCCTGGAGATCAAGTTGCGCCGCTCAGGCGAAAAGAAGCTGTTGAAAGGTGCGCAGCGCTACAACGAGCTCCTGCAGGAGGCCCGGCGCCTCCAATCCCAGTCGCGGCGTGTGGCCCACCAGGTGTTGCTCGCCCAGGAGGCCGAGCGCCGGGAAATCAGCCGGGACCTACACGACGAGGTCGTCCAGATCCTCGCCGGGATCAATGTGCAGCTGGCCACCCTCAAAGAGGCCTCCGCCATCAACAGCCGCAGCCTGCGCACCCGGATCGGCAAGACCCAGCGGCTGGTCGAACGCTCCGTGCGGATCGTGCACCGGTATGCCCGCAAGCTGCGCCCAGCGATGCTGGACGACCTGGGGTTGATTCCCGCGCTGCGCGCCTTTGTGCGCGACTTGCCGGGCCGCTCCGGACTGCGTATTCACCTGACCGCATCACCCAAGGTGGAATCCCTCGACAACGCCCGGCGCACCGTGCTCTTCCGGGTGGCCCAGGAGGCGCTGACCAACGTCACCCGGCATGCCCAGGCCCAACACGTCCGCATCCGTATTCAGAAGCAGAACGATCTCGTGCGGCTCGAGGTGAACGACGATGGACGCTCGTTCTCCGTCGAACGGACGCTGAGCTCCCCAAGCAACAAACGGCTGGGGTTGATCGGCATGCGGGAGCGCATGGAAATGGTCGGCGGCACGCTCGCGGTGGTTTCCACCCGCGGCCAGGGAACCCGGGTCACCGCCGACATGCCCTTCCGGGGCCGCTCAACGGAACTTCTTTCATGACAACCACCACCATCCTGTTGGCGGAAGACCACACCATCGTGCGCGAGGGATTGAAGACCCTCCTGGAACTCACCTCCGAGTTCCGGGTGATTGGCGAAGCAGCGAGCGGCCGCGAAGCGGTGGCGCTCTGTCGCAGTTTGAAGCCAGATGTGGTGGTGATGGACATCGCCATGCCGCTGCTCAACGGCTTCGAGGCCACCCGCCAGATCCTCGCCGACTGCCCCACCGCCCGCATTCTGGTGCTCTCGGCGCACAGCGACGACGAATACGTCGCGAAGATGGCCACCGCCGGAGCCTTCGGTTACGTGATCAAGCAGAACACCGGGCAGGCCCTGGTCCACGCCTTGCGGGAGATCGCAGCCGGGCGTCCCTACTTCAGTCCCACCATCCTCAAGCGTCTGAAGGATGCGTCCCGCAAGGCCCGCGAGGCCGGCGTGCCCGCGGAGCACCCGAAACGCCGGCTGACCCCCCGCGAGGCGGAGGTGCTGCAGCTGGTCGCCGAAGGCGCGCCGAACAAGCAGGTCGCCGTGACCCTCGGCATCAGCATCAAGACCGTGGAAAAGCACCGCCAGCACCTCATGGAGAAACTCGACATCCATGACACCGCCGGCCTGACCCGCCACGCCATCGCCACCGGCGTGATCGAAAGCAGTATTCAGAAGACGATCACTTAGGGTCACAGACGCCGACCCGGCGTCGACCGAGCCACGCCCTCCAGGGGTGTGACCTGCGGATGTGCCTCAGGGGAAACCCCCGGCGACCGACGGCCACCGCCCCCATCGCACCCGCAGGCTTCACTCATGGAGGGCGTCGCTCCGTCGACGCCGGTTCCGCGTCGCGGATCCTGTCCGTTGGAGGTGGGGTCGCTGACCCCGCGGAGATGGGCGTCGCGTGAACGCTGTGGACGACGGAGGCGGAACCGGAGGTCCCGCCGCGGCCTCAGCGAGGCCACCTCCAACGGGGGGGGGAACGCTGAACGCCGAACGCTTAATTTTTAACGTTGAAGGGTTCGGCAAGGTCGGACCGTGTCGTGGTCCGATGGAGGTGGGGTCGCGGACCCCGCGGGGATGGATGTCGCGTGAACCATTCGGACGACGGAGGCGGGACCGGAGGTCCCGTCGCGGCCTCAGCGAGGCCACCTCCAACGGGGCACCCGCAGGGTTCACTCCTGGCGGGCGCCGCTCTGTCGGCGCCGGGGTGAAGTGACCAGTCCTTGATCCAGATCAAGGTTTGATCGGCCGGCTTGCGGCATACTCCCGGACGCACGTTCACGTTTCTCCGCACCATGCATCGGTTCCGCCGCTTTTTCGGTCTGTCCCTTCTTCTCTGCGCCGCGCTCAGCGGCTCCAGCCTGGCGCGCGCCGCTGGGGAACCGCCGCATTCGCTGGCGGAGGCACTCGCCCAGGGGAAGGTCTCGCTGCAACTCCGGGCCCGCTTTGAGGGCGTCGACCAAACGGGTCTGCGCGACGCGGACGCGCTGACGCTGCGCACGCGGCTGGGTTTCACCTCCGCGCCGTGGTCCGGCTGGTCCGGCTCGGTCGAGGCGGAATCGATCGCGGCTCTGGACGGCGATCGCTACAGTCAGGCCGGTCTCAACCCGGGCGGCGCCGGACGGGCCGTGGTGGCGGACCCCACGTCCACTGAAATCAACCAGGCCTTCCTCCGTGGGGCCTTCCCCGCAGCCACGGTCGCCACGCTCGGACGTCAGCGTCTGGTGCTGGACAACGCCCGGTTCATCGGCGACGTCGGCTGGCGGCAGAATCAACAGACCTTCGACGCCTTCACACTCCAATCCCAGGCGCTGTCAAAAACGACGCTCACCTATGCCTACCTGCACCGGATCCATCGCGTGTTCGGCGACCGTCACCCGCAGGGCAACTGGACATCGGCGTCGCACGTCGTGCACGGCGTCCGCTCCGGGCTGCCGGCCGGCGGCATCGTCGCCGCCTATGCGTATCTGCTGGACTTTGACAACGCCGCCGCCAACGCGTGCGCAACCTACGGGCTGAACTACACCGGGAGCTTCTCTCCATCGAATCGGCTGAAGGTTCCGTTCCGTCTCGAGGCCGCCCGGCAGTCGGACTACGGGTCCAGCCCGCTCCACTACACGACCGACTACCTGGCCGCCGAAGCCGGCGTCGGTGGTTCCGCCGGCACGCTCAGCCTGGGCGCCGAGTGGTTGGGGAGCGACCGTCAGATCGGATTCAAGACCCCGCTGGCCACGTTGCACGCGTTCAACGGCTGGGCGGATCTATTTCTCACCACACCGGGTGCCGGTCTGCGCGACACCTATTTTAAGGTGGTGGGACGGCTGCCCGGCGCTTTGACCGCGACCGCATTTTTTCATCGGTTCGAAACAGATCAGCGCGCACGACTTGGGAAAGAAACCGATGTCATGGTCGCCCGGAGCCTGAATAAACTCGTGACCCTGACGGCAAAGTTCGCCACGTTCTCTTCCTCGAGCCCGGTCTACCCCGACGTCCGCAAGCTCTGGTTACAGGTGGAGTTCGTCCATTAGCCCGTTCCTCCGCCCTTTACACCTCTCCGCCCCAAGAACGCGCCACCGCTCATGACTCCGGCGTCCCTGCCTTTTCGTCTGCTCCTCCTGCTCGGCATCTGGGCCACGCTGGGTCTGATCGCGGGCCTCGGCACCTATACGTTCACCTACGCCCACGGGCTCTCGTACTTTTCGAACGATCCGCGCGCCTGCATGAACTGTCACATCATGCGCGAGCAGTTCGACGGCTGGCAGAAATCGCCGCACCACGCGGTCGCCTCCTGCAACGACTGCCACACCCCGCACACGTTCTTCGCGAAGTACCTGAGCAAGGCGGAGAATGGCTTCTGGCACTCCAAGGGTTTCACGCTGCAGGACTTCCACGAGCCGATCATGATCCGCCCCAAGAACGTCGCGGTGCTCCAGCAAAACTGCGTGGGCTGCCACCAGCAGATCGTCGACGGCATCAACACGCATCCGGGCAACCCGCAGAAGATGCTCGATTGCCTGCACTGTCACCGCGAGGTCGGCCACGGCCCGTTGCGCTAGTCTCCCCTCCGTCCGCTCTAGTCCTCCTTCTCCGCTCCCTTTTTCGCATGCACTCCTCCCCGTCTACCGACCGTCGCGGTCTCGCCACCTGGGTCTATCTGCTCATCCTCCTCGGCACCGCCGGCGCCGCCTACCTGGTCCTGATGCTCTACGGCAACATCGTCGCCCGCAAGGCGGAGGCGACCAAGGACGTGTTCCGGGTCGTCGAGGTCAGCGAGCGCACGGATGACCCGGCCATCTGGGGCAAGAACTATCCGCGTCACTACGACAGCTACAAGCGGACGGTGGACACGGAGCGGACCAACCATGGCGGCAGCGAAGCGTTCCAGCATCTCGACGAGGATCCGGCCTGGCGCCGCATCTTTTCCGGCTACGGTTTCGCCCTCGATTACCGCGAGGAACGGGGTCACGCCTACATGCTGATCGACCAGCGGGAGACGGAGCGCGTGACTAAACTGAAGCAGCCGGGCGCCTGCCTGCACTGCCATGCCTCCACGCTCAACGCCTATATCGACCAGGGGATCAAGGCGGGCGTGCCCGCCGGCAAGGAACACTGGGAGGCCCAGATCCAGAAGGGGTTCGAGGAGGTCTGCAAGATGCCCTACGCCGAGGCGACCCAGCTGGTGAAACACCCGGTTTCCTGCATCGACTGCCACGACGCCGAGACCATGAGCCTGCGCGTCAACCGGCCCGGTTTTCTCAACGGCATCCGCTCGCTGGCCAAGTCGGATTATCCGACGCCGCACCTGCCGAGCATCGAGCGTTGGCGTCGCGACGGACGCAAGGGCGAGTATCAGCCCAACATCGACGCGACCCGCCAGGAAATGCGCTCGATGGTCTGCGCGCAGTGCCATGTTGAATACTATTTCAAGGGCGAGGGCAAGCTGGTCACCTATCCCTGGGACAAGGGCCTGAAGGTGGAGCAGATCGAAGCCTACTACGATGAGGCCGGCTTCAAGGACTGGACCCACAAGGAAACCGGCGCCCAGGTGCTCAAGGCCCAGCACCCGGAGTTCGAAATGTGGAGCCAGGGCATTCACGCCCGCAGCGGTGTGTCCTGCGCGGACTGTCACATGCCCTACGTGCGGGAAGGCGCGATCAAGATCAGCAATCACCACGTGCGCTCGCCGCTGCTCAACGTCGCCCAGGCCTGCCAGTCGTGTCACCGGATCCCGGAGCAGGAGATCAAGGCCCGGGCGCTGCAGGTGCAGGACCGCAACGTCGCCCTGCTGAACCGCGGGGAAAAGGCGGTGATCGGGCTGCTCGACGCGTTGCAGCAGGCCCAGAAGGGCGGCGCAACCGATGCCCAGTTGCAGGCGGCGCGCGCGCTGCAGCGCAAGGCCCAGTGGCGGCTCGATTTCGTGTCGGCGGAGAACTCCATGGGGTTTCACGCCCCGCAGGAGGCCGCCCGCATCCTCGCCGAGGCCATCGACTACGCCCGCCAGGGCGAACTGCAGGTCGCCCGCGACGTGCCTAGCACCGCGAAGCGGTGAGGCCAGCCCCGCGGGGCTGGAATGACGAATGACGAATGGCGAATGACGAATGGATGCGAAGATCGACGCCGGGGAACGGTTCACGCATCACGACGCCCGACCGGTTGGGTTTCCGCGGCGCGGAACCGGCGCCGACGGAGCGGCGCCCTCCAGGTGAGGAACCTTCGGGTGCCCGTTGGAGGTGGCCTCGCCGAGGCCGCGACGGGACCCACCGGTCCCGCCTCCGTATTCCGTAATGTTCACGCGACGCCCATCTTCGCGGGGTCATCGACCCCGCCTACAACGATCTCTGCGGCCTCGGTGAGGCCACCTCCAACGACAGGGTGGTCATGGCGCTCCCGTCATCTCGGCAAAGCTTGACCTGCCTCAAGGCGGGCCGAGGCCGGGCGTGGTACGTTCTTCCCCGTCTCCCACCCATCTCCCCCCCCTCCCTGCTCTCATGAAATCCACCCCCGCCTCCCTGCTCCTCGGCCTTCTTCTGCTCGCCGGCCCGGTCTTCGCCGCCGAGGGCCCCTCCGTCATCACCGGCCCGGTCGTGCTGCCGCCGGAAATCGCCGCCCTTCCGATCGAAGTCGCCACGCTCACCGCGCCACCCCACGTGCCTCCGCCGATCACGCGCAAATCCGCCGCCCGGGTGGTCATCAATCTCGAGGTGCGGGAAACGGTCGGCACCTTGTCCGACGGTGTCGAATACACCTTCTGGACCTACGGCGGCAGCGTGCCCGGTTCCTTCATCCGGATTCGCGAGGGCGACGTGGTGGAATTCCATCTCAATAATCACCCGTCCTCGAAAGTGCCGCACAACATCGACCTGCACGCCGTGACGGGCGCCGGAGGTGGCGCCGCCTCAACCTTCACCGCACCGGGCCACAGCTCCCAGTTCACGTTCCAGGCGCTCAATCCGGGACTCTACGTCTACCACTGCGCCACCGCGCCGGTGCCCATGCACATCGGCAATGGCATGTACGGACTGATCCTGGTCGAACCCAAGAACGGTCTGCCGCCGGTCGACCGGGAATACTACGTGATGCAGGGGGAATTCTACACGACCGGACGCTTTGGCGAGGAGGGACTGCAGTCGTTCGACATGGCCAAGGCCATCGATGAGCGTCCGCCCTACATCGTCTTCAACGGCGCGGTGGGTGCGCTGGTCGGCGATCGCGCCCTGACGGCCAAGGTCGGCGAGACCGTGCGGATCTACTTTGGTGTCGGCGGACCGAACGTCGTCTCCTCGTTCCATGTCATCGGCGAGATCTTCGACCGCGTTTACACCGAGGCCGGCATGGGCCCGCCCAACTCCCATGTGCAGACCACGCTCGTGCCCTCGGGCGGCGCCACCATCGTCGAGATGAAGATGGACGTGCCCGGCACCTACATCCTCGTGGATCACTCTTTGACCCGGGCCTTCAACAAAGGCGCCCTCGGCATGCTCAAGGTCGACGGCCCGGCCAACCGCGTCATCTACTCGGGCAAGGAAATCGACGCTGTTTACCTGGGTGCCCAGGCCGAGGCCGGCTCCGACTCCGCCAAGCGCGAGGCGGAACTGCGCGGTCGGATCGCCGCCGAAACCAAGGCCAACCCAGTCATCGCCGGTCTGACCAAGGAAATCCAGTTCGAAAAGGGCAAGCAGGTCTACATGGGCCTGTGCTTCGCCTGCCACCAGGCGGACGGCAAGGGTCTGCCCGGTGCATTCCCTCCGCTCGCCGCGGCCGACTACATGCTGGCCGACCGCGACCGCTCGGTCCGGGTCGTCCTGAAGGGCCTCTCCGGTCCCATCACGGTCAACGGAGTCACCATCAACAGCGTCATGCCGCCGCAGGAAGCCGTGCTCACCGACGCACAGGTCGCCGACGTGCTGACCTATGTCTTCAACGCCTGGGGCAACAAGGGCGACGCCTTCAGCGCGGCCCAGGTCAAAGCCATCCGCAACGAAACCCGCTGACACCCGCCTCGCCGCGGCGATCCCTCCCCATGAACGCGCCCCTGGCCGCCACCGCCCTTGTCCTCCTGTTCGGAGTCGTAGCCGCGACTCCGTTCACCGGGAGGGCCGCGGCTGCCGGGTCCGCGATGGTCACCGTGCCGGCCGGCCTCCATCGGCCGCTGTTCCGAATGGCCCGGGATCCGGCGGAGGTTCGTGTATCCGCGTTTCAGCTCGATGTGGCTCCGGTCTCCAACGCCGACTTTCTCGCCTTCGTCACCGCGCATCCCAAGTGGCGACGCGGGCAGGTCAGCCGGCTTTTCGCCGACGCCTCCTACCTGGCGCACTGGGCCGGCGATCTCGAACTCGGTCCGCTCGCCCCACCGGACGCACCCGTCGTGCGGGTCTCCTGGTTTGCCGCCCGCGCCTACGCCGCCGCCCAGGGCAAGCGGCTTCCCTCGACCGCCGAGTGGGAGTTCGCCGCCTCGGCTGGATACACCAGCCCCGACGGTCGCAACGAGGTGGCGCTGCAGCGCGATCTCTACGCCTGGCTCGCCCGGCCGGTTCCCTCCCCGCTGCCGGACATCGCCACCGGCAAGGTCAACCACTTCGGTGTGCGCGGCCTGCACGGGCTCGTCTGGGAATGGGTCGAGGACTTCAGCACGGCCCTCGTGACCGGAGAATCGCGGGGTGACAGCGGACTCGAACGCGATCTCTTCTGCGGTTCCGGCGCGCTCGGCGCGAAAGACACGTCCGACTACGCAGCCTTCATGCGGCAGGCCCTGCGCTCGTCGCTCAAGGCCAGCCACTCCACCTCCTCCCTCGGCTTCCGCTGCGCCCGCGATGTCGGCGTCGCAGCCGGTCTCACCCTCTCCGCCCCCGTTTCACCATGAACCTTTCCCGTTCCCTCTTGGTTGTTGTGTTGAGTGCTGCCGCGCTGGCCCGCGCGGCCGACGCTCCGCCGAAGTCCGCGCCCTGTTGTGTCGAAAAACCCGCCGCTCCCGCGCCCTGCTGTGCGGAAAAGCCCGTGGTGAAAACGCCTCCCTGCTGCGCGGAGGTCAAGTCCGCTCCCTTCAGCCGCGATTCGCTCTACCAGCTCGACGCGACCTTTGTGGACGATGCCGGCCGACCGGTTTCGCTCGGCGATCTGCGCGGACGGCCCGTGATTCTGACCCTGTTCTTTTCCTCCTGCGGGTATGCCTGCCCCCTGCTGCTCGGTGACATGATGCGGATCAGGGCCGGCCTGACCCCGGAGGTGCGGGAACGCGCCCGCCTCGTGCTGGTTTCGTTCGACGTGCGCCGCGACACGCCGGAGAAGCTCGCCGCGTTTCGCCAGCAGCGCCAGCTCGACGCGGGATACCTGCTGCTCCACGCCGAAGCAGCCGGGGTGAGTGAACTCGCAGCGCTGCTCGGGGTGAAGTACAAGGAGGAGGCGGACGGCAGTTTTGCGCACTCCAATGTGATCACCGTGCTGAACCCCGCTGGCGAAATCGTCCACCAGCGCCTCGGCTTGCGGGATGGACTCGCCGAGGCGGCCGCCGCGGTCATGCTGGCGTCCCAGACCGAGGCCACGCCATGAGCAACCCCACGTTTAGAACCTTCGATGTCCGTCCCCACCTTGCGCGGGGCGAGGAACCGTTTCCGCTCATCCGCGCCCGCGTGGATGCCCTCGCCTCCGGCCAGGGTGTGACCATCCTCGCACCGTTCATGCCCGCGCCGCTGATTGAACTCCTCCGCAGCGAAGGCTTCCACTCCACGCTCGAGCGCCGTCACGACGGTGCCTGGGCCGTCAACTTTTGGCGGGACTGACTGGCCCGTCGGATACGTTCCTTCCCTTTCAGCCATTTGCTCCGATCCGCTCAACCGATGAAACCGTCCGCCCTCCTGCCCGCTGATCGCCCCGACGTCTGCCTGCTTGCTCCCCCCGCGGCCAACGTCGCCCATGGCATTGTCAGCCAGGCCGTGCTGACCGCGCCCGGACTTCGCGTCACGCTGTTTCGTTTTGCCGCCGGCCAGGAACTGTCGGAACACACCAGCACCGCCCGCGTTTTGGTTCAGGTCCTGTCCGGAGGCTGCGACTTCGTGGCCGCCGGACACACCCACGCGCTGCGCGCGGGACACCTGCTCCACCTGCCCCCCGGCGTCGTCCACTCGGTGAAGGCGACCGAGGAGCTCACGATGCTCCTGACCCAGGCGTCGAACGCCAGCGCCTGACTTCCCCCCTCAGCTGTAGGCGGCCTCGCTGAGGCCGCGGGGATCGGCGTCGCGCGCAGAAATCGGAAGACGGAGGCGGGACCGACCGTCCCGTCGCGGCCTCAGCGAGGCCGCCTACAACGGGGGGGGAACGCTGAACGCCGAACGCTCAATTTTTAACGCTGAAGTGTTCGGCAAGGTCGGACCGTGTCCTGGTCCGATGGAGGTGGGGTCGCTCACCCCGCGCGGATGGGCGTCGCGTGAACCCTATGGACGGCGGAGGCGGGACCGAAGGTCCCGTCGCGGCCTCAGCGAGGCCACCTCCAACGGGGGGAACGTTGAACGCCGAACGCTTAATTTTTAACGCTGAAGTGTTCGGAATTCAGAGAACTGACCGCTGATTTCTGATCTCTGGACCCGTGCGTGCGCGTGCGATCGGATGAAGAAACGCGTTCCGCGTTCCTCTACGTGGGGAATGCGGCTAGAGTGGAGGGCGTCGCTCCGTCGACGCCGGGGGACGAACGCCGCAACCCTGCGTCCGTACGCTCCTAGTGAACGCAAGGCGCAACCGGCGTCGACGAAGCGACGCCCTCCATCGATCCTAGGTTCACCGCAGTGGTCTCCGCCGCTGGACGACTCGCTCGCTCTTTGTCCCTCTCCGTGCGTTGATGCGCAGGCGCAGTCGACCCTCCGCCCGCCCTAAGAATAGGCGCGACTCTCGCTGCAGCGCTCCCCTAAACTGGCGGCCATGTCGACGCTCCCCCGCTCCGCCGACCTCAAGATCACCGGGCTGATCAGTTCGCTGCGCTGCTGTCAGCTCTTCACCGGACTTCCGTCCGAAGATCTGGCCGCGATCGCGTCGTTCAGTCTCCAACGCGTGGTGGCCAAGGACGACTACCTCTTCCGCCAGGGCGCGGTCTCCGAGGGTTTTTACGTCATGGTCCGGGGCGCGATCAACGTCCACCGCGTCAGCGCCGAGGGCAAAGAGCAGGTCATCCACGTCTTCCGCACCGGCGAAACCTTTGCCGAGGCCGCGCTGGCCTCACCCACCGGCTATCCCGCGGACGCCCGGGCCGTGGAACCGAGCACCGTGCTCGTCATCCCCAAGGCCCCCATCCTCGCCTTTCTCGGCCGCCGGCCCGACCTGGCCATGCGCATGCTGGGCTCGATGAGCGCCCACCTCCGGGTGCTGGTCGGCATGCTCGACGACCTGACCCTCAAGGATGTGGAAACACGGCTGGTCAACTGGCTGGTGAAGCACCACGGCGGACGCACCGGTGCGGTCGCCCTGCCCGGCACCAAACGGGTGCTGGCGGCGGAGCTCGGCACGAGCAGCGAAACGCTCTCCCGCACCCTCGCGAAGCTGCGCGATCAGGGACTGATCCGCGTCGCCGGAAAGTCCATCACGGTACTCAACCCCGGAGCGCTCGAAGCGGTCCTGCGGCACAATCTCGGCGAACGGTGAACGCGGGGGGGGGGGACGCTGAACGCCGAACGCTTAATTTTTAACGCTGAAGTGTTCGGCAAGGTCGGACCGTGTCGTGGTCCGATGGAGGTGGGGTCGCCGACCCCGCGGAGATTCGTGTCGCGTGAACCATTCGGGAGGCGGAGGCGGGACCGAAGGTCCCGTCGCGGCCTCAGCGAGGCCGCCTCCAACGGGCACCCGCCGGGTTCACTCGTGGAGGGCGCCGCTCCGTCGGCGCCGTCGGGGCGGGACCGAAGGTCCCGTCGCGGCCTCGGCGAGGCCGCCTACAACGGGCACCCGCAGGGTCAGCCGAGCACTGCGGCGGCCTTGGTTTCCGTGAGGTACCGGTGGATACCGGCTGCTGCCAGCCGTCCGTCGCGCACCGCGTGCACCACGAGGCTGGGACCGCGCACGGAGTCGCCACCGGCAAAGACCCCCGCCAGGCTGGTCATCTGGTTGCGATCCGTCTTGAGCCCACCCCAGGCGTCGAGCGCGATCCGCGCGAACTCGCTGCCCTCGGGGAAGGGCACCGGGTCAAACCCGTACGCCACGAGGACCAGATCCGCGGGCTCCAGGCATTCGGACCCCACCACGGGTCGCGGTTTGCGCCGGCCGGTGCCGTCGGGCTCACCCAGCTCCATGCGCACGCAACGCACGCCGACCACGCGTCCATTTGCGTCACCCACCACCTCGGTCGGATTGGTCAGAAACTGGAACCGCGCGCCTTCCTCCAGCGCGTTCGCGTACTCCTTGCGGCTGCCGGGCATGTTCGCGAGATCGCGGCGATAAAGGCAGACGACATCCTCGGCCCCGCCGCGCAGCGCCGTGCGCAGGCAGTCCATCGCCGTGTCGCCTCCGCCCAGTACCACCACGCGGCGACCCTCCACCTCGATCGGATCGCCCTCGATCAGGGGCGATTTCACATTCTTCTGCACCAGAAACGACAAGGCCTCGTGCACACCCCGGAGTCCCGCCCCCGGCACGTCGAGCGGCTTGGGCCGCTGGGCGCCGACCCCGACAAACACGGCCTCGTGGTTTCGGCGCACGTCATCCAGGGACAGGTCCCAGCCCACGCGCACCCCAAGCTTGAATTCCACCCCGCGCCGCACCAGCAGATCGATCCGGCGCTGGACGAGTGATTTGTCGAGTTTGAAGGCCGGGATGCCATTGACGAGCAGTCCGCCCGGGATCATCTGCGCCTCAAACACGGTCACGGCATAACCGAGCCGGTTCAACTCGTCTGCGCAGGCCAGCCCGCCCGGACCCGAGCCGATCACCGCCACGCGGCGGCCGTTGGACGGCTCCACTTCGACGTCGAATCCGCCGTGAAGGAAGGCATACTCGTTGATGAAGCGTTCGACGGCCCCGATCGACACCGGATCGCTCCGGCTGTTGAGGATGCACGAGCCTTCGCACAGTTTTTCCTGCGGACACACGCGCGAGCACAGCTCCGGCATGTTGCTGGTGGAGCGCGACACCTCCGCCGCCTCCATGAAGCGGCCCTGCGCCGCCAGCTCCAGCCACTCGGGTATGCGGTTCGAAAGCGGGCACGACTGACGGCACAGAGGTTCCGGACATTGGATACAACGTGCGGCCTGCGCCTGCACCGTGGCCTCGTCAAAGTCGCTGTAAATTTCGCTGAAGTCCTGCAGCCGGTCGCCGGCCGCACGTTTGGGAGGGGTCGCGCGGTCAACGCGTGCCCACGTGAACTTATCGAAGGGCGGAGTGGGGGGAGGCATCGGTGAGGGGGGACCGACAGGGGGACCCTGTGGAACCCACCGGTTACACTATGCCTGATTCCTCCCCCGGTCGCTCCCTGTCGTTTGCCCAAACCTCCGCACGTCTTGTCCGGGTCCGGGCCCCGCACGCGCCCTCCCATCCCGCGAAACACCCCTGGTAGCGACTTACCATCAATCATTTAAGACAAATTTCGCCCCGGCGGCGGCAATGATCCGGGAACCGACGCCGATTTCGCGGTCTATGAGGCTGGGGCAGGTCGGCGTCCGGTCCTCGATCAGTCCCCGGACGGTCCGTCACCCGACGGATTTGAACCCGCGCGCACGCTTCGAACGCCCCAGATGCCAACTCACCGACTCCCATGAAGATCGCGCACTTTACCAACACGTTTCTCCCTCATGTCGGCGGTGTGGCCCGCGCGGTGCAGACCCTCCTGGAGGACCAGCGCCGCGCCCGCCACCGCGTGCTCGTGGTTGCCCCCGAGTTCGACGAAGGCCCCGCTCCGGCGCGGATCGAATCCTCGGTGGTGCGCATTCCGGCCTTCACGCATTTCAATGACAGCGACTTCTCCGTCAGTCTCCCGTTCGCCACCTTGCTGTCCGAGCGGCTGGCGGACTTCCGGACCGACCTGATCCACACGCACCACCCGTTCCTGCTCGGCGACACCGCCCTGCGCGAGGCCTCCACGCGCCAGGTTCCGATCGTGTTCACGCATCACACGCTGTATGAGAACTACGTTCACTACCTGCCGGTCGACGGCGAAGCCATGGCCGAGTTTGCCGCCGATGTCGCCACGCGCTTCGCCAACCGCTGCACCGCCGTCATCGCCCCCAGCCAGAGCGTGAGCGACCTCATCCGCTCGCGGGGCGTCACCGTGCCGGTGCACGTCATCCCCACCGGGATCGACACGCAGAAGATCGCCACGGGCCGGAGCATCCAGGCCCGGGACCGGTGGGACCTGCCGGCGCGCGCACCGGTCATCGGCCACCTCGGCCGGTTTGCCGCGGAAAAGAACCTGCCGTACCTCGCCGAGGCGATCACGCTCGCCCTGAAACAGCTCCCGCTCGCCCGCGCACTCCTGATCGGAGATGGCCCGGTGCGCGCCGACCTCGAACGCATCTTTAAGGAGGGCGGCGTCGCCTCCCGCGTCGTGTTCACCGGCAAACTTGGCGGCGCCGCCCTGCGGGATGCGTGCGCGGCGATGACGGTGTTCGCGTTTTCCTCCACCTCCGAGACCCAGGGCCTGGTCCTGGCCGAGGCGATGGCCGCCGGCGCGCCGGTCGTCGCCCTCGACGCCTCCGGCGTGCGCGAGGTGGTGGTCGACGGGACCAACGGCCACCTGCTGCCAGCCGACACGCCGGCGGCGCGCTTCGCCCAAACCCTGACCGATTTGCTCGGTCGCCGCGAAAGCCTGGGGCGTTTCCGCACGGCGGCCCTCGCTACGGCCGCCGGGTTCGACCGGTCCCGCACCTCGGCCCGGATGCTCGACCTGTACAGCCGGCTGATCGCCGAACGCCGGGAGCAGGCCGCGCAGCAATCGCCCCTCGAACAGGCGATCAAGCCGATGCTGGACCGCATCGCGACCGAGGGTCACCTGATCGCCGACAAAACCGGAGCCCTCGTCGACGCACTCACCTCGGACGCCACCGACGATCCGGCCCGGGTCTCACCCCCGGCGGCGTCCGAAGCCTGAGTCCGGCCCGGACCTCACCGCCATGCTCACCAACCTCGGTGCCCGCCTGCGGCGCTGGCGTCGCCGCTTCAGCCGCGCCGAATGGGAGACCGACCGGCTGCGTCTGTCGCGCAGCACCGCGCCCAGCCATGCCCCTGGCCTGCTGCTCGTGCAGATCGACGGACTCTCACGCACCCAGTTTGAGCGGGCCATCGCCACGCGCCGGCTGCCGTTCATTGCCCGGCTGCTCAACCGCGAGGGCTGCCGGCTGCACACGTTCTACAGCGGCCAGCCCGCAACCACCCCGGCGGTGCAAGGGGAAATCCACTACGGCGTAAAGACCGCGGTGCCGGCGTTCAGTTTTCTCGATCCGGCGGCCGACAGCGTCGGCGTGATGTACGACTCGGAATGGGCGAAGCGCATCGAAGCCGGCCTGGCGAAGGAGCACGAGGGCCTGTTGAAGGAAGGCAGTTCGTGGTCGAATATCTACACCGGAGGTGCCACCCAGGAGGAGAGCCATTTCTGCGGGGCCTCCCTCGGCCTCGGCGATCTCTGGCGCACGGGCAAGATCCGCAATCTGCTGCTTTTCGTCTTCCTTCACTTCGGTTCGTGCCTGCGTCTGCTCGCGCTGCTTCCGATCGAGGGCGCCCTCGCGCTGTGGGACGCGCTGCGCGGCGTGATGGACGGCCACCGACTCAAGCAGGAACTCTTCTTCATCATCGGCCGTGTCTTTGTCTGCGTCGGCCTGCGCGAGCTGATCACGCTCGGCGCCAAGATCGACCTCGCGCGCGGGCTGCCGGTCATCCACGTCAACTTCCTCGGCTACGACGAACAATCGCACCGTCGGGGGCCGGGTTCGCACTTTGCGCACTGGACGCTGCTGGGCATCGACCGGGCGATCCGCCACCTGCACCGCGCCGCGCGGCGCTCGGACGGCCGCGACTACGAGGTCTGGATCTTCAGCGATCACGGTCAGGTCGCCTGCCAGCCCTTTTCCCGCCTCGTCGAAGGCGGGCTTGAGGGCCTGGTGCAGCGCAGCTGGCCCGGTGACGCCGCGGCGAACCGTCCGGTCGCACCTCCCGCGCCGCGTCCAAACTGGGTCAGCCATGCCCCTCGCTTCCGCCAGGGACATCCCTCCGGCCCGGACCGCTCCCGGCTCAGCCCGTTCTCCGACGCCGAGCACGTCGTCGCGTGCATGGGACCCGTGGGCCACATCTACTTCAAGACACCGCTGGCGCCGGCCGATGAGCTCGCCCTCGCCCACCGCCTGCTCGCGGGGGGCGTGCCGGGTGTACTGCGGCGCGTAAACGGCCAGGTGGTCTGGTTGACCCGCACGCGGGAGGTGCTGTTGCCGGGCGACACCTCGCTTTTGCGCGGTCCCGCCGAGCTGCTGCCCATGCTGGCGGCGGATCTGGTGCGACTCGTCGGGCATCCGTGTTCGGGCAACCTGGTCTGTCTCGGCTGGTCGGCGGAAGGCGCATCGGTCTCGTTTGCCGAGGAAAACGGGGCCCACTGCGGACCCTCGCCCGAGGAGGTGCAGGGTTTTCTCGTCGTCCCGCCCGCCTCCAGTCACCTCCTGCCCGGAGCCATCATCCGTCCCGCCGCGCTGCGCACCGCCGCCCGGATCCACCTCGGCCGCGACCGGCGGCCGCGCCACGTGCGGCACCGCGCCACGGCGCCGAGCCGGCTCCGGGTGGTGACTTACAACATCCACTACTGCCGCGGTCTCGACGGTCGTTTCGCGCCCGATCGCATCGCCCGCATCCTGCGCGACCTTGATCCGGATCTGGTGGCGGTGCAGGAAGTCGATGTCGGCCGGCCGCGGTCGCGGGGTGACGACCAGCTGACGTATCTGGCCCACGAACTCGGACTGCACTGCCTCTTCGCCCCGTCCGTGGTCAACGGCGAGGAGCGCTACGGCCACGGACTGCTCAGCACCCATCCGCTCTCGCTCGTCACCCAGGTGCGCCTGCCCACCGGCGGGAGCCGGGTGATCGAGCCGCGCGACGCGCTGCATGCCTCCATGACCCTCGGCGGGCAGACGGTGTCGGTCATCACCACCCACCTTGGTCTGGCGTATCCGGAACGTTCCGCACAGGTCGCCCGATTGTTGGCCGACGACTTTCTCGGCGGGATCCCGCCCGGCCAGCCCGCGCTCTTCCTCGGCGATCTCAATTTCGCGCCCGGCGGCCGTCTGTACCGGCAACTGGTCGCGGACTGGAGCCGGGGATCGGCGCATCCGCTTTTCCGTGACGTCCAGGCGCATGCGCCGGGCCACACCGCCGTGAAGACATTTCCGTCCTTCCTGCCGGTCCGCCAGCTGGACCACATCTTTGTCTCCAGCCAGTTCAAGATTCTCGCCGTCCACAGCCCGGCCAACCTGCTCACACGCCGGGCTTCGGATCACCTGCCCCTCGTGGCCGACCTCGAGCTTCCCCATGCCTAAGACCACCCCCAGCCGCACCCGTCCCCGTGCCCGGGGACCCGCCGGCGCGGGCGGGACACGGGTTCTCTTTCACCTGGGGCCGATCGAGGTCACGCGCGCCCGCTTGATCAAAGCGGTGCTCGTCGCCGTCCTGGGTGCCGCCGTCGCCTTCGCCTGGAGTCGCATCGATCCGGAACGACTCACCGCGCTCGCCCGCGAGCAATCGGCCGTGGCGGTGATCAGCGCCGCCGCCCTCGGCCCGCTGGTTGGATTTCCGGTCAGCCTGCTCCACCTCGTGGCCGGGGTCCGTTTCGATTTTGTCGGCGGCATGGTGGTCGTGCTGCTCACCGGAATGGTCCACCACGGCCTCGGCTGGCTGCTGGTGCGGGTGCTGCCACGCCGGTTCTTTCGGTCGCTCACCCCCTGGCGGGCGAAACTGCAGGGGGCCGGGCACCGCGACGCCTGCATCCTGTGCTGCCTGCTGCCGGGCATGCCCTACTCCGTGCAGCTCTACCTGCTTCCGGTCATGGGCGTGCCGTTGAAACTGCTGTTGGGCCTGTGCGTGCCGCTGCACACCGTCCGCGCGGTGGTCACCATCCTGCTCGGGGACTCGCTTTCCGGACTGACCACCGGGAGAACCGTGTCACTGATAATCTACTACGTGCTGCTCTTCGGCGTCTCCACCTGGGCGCTGCTGCACCTCCGGCGCACCCTCAGTGAAAAGAACAAGGACCTCGTCCCGATCGATCCGGAGCAGATCGCGTCCCGCGCCGAGGAGTTCTGGCAACGCGCCGGCCGGCCCGGCGGGCGTGACGTCGATTTCTGGCTCGAAGCCGAGAAGGCCCTGCGCAAAGAGATGACGCCCCTGTCGGAAGGTCCGAGCCCCGGCTGAGACGCGGGAGGCGGCGCAGATGCACCTGGTTGATTGAACTTTGGTTCAGATGGAGGGCGTCGCTCCGTCGACGCCGGGGGACGATCAGCGAATCACCACGCCCGACCGTTTTGGTTTCCGCGACGCGCAACCGGCGCCGACGGAGCGGCGCCCTCCAGGATAGACCTGGCCGGTGCCCGTTGGAGGTGGCCTCGCTGAGGCCGCGACGGGACCAACCGGTCCCGCCTCCGTCGTCCATACGCTCCACGCGACGCCAATCTCCGCGGGGTCCGCGACCCCACCTCCATCGGACACGGTCCGCGACGCGCAACCGGCGCCGACGGAGCGGCGCCCTCCACCGAAACAGGACCTTGGCTCCCACCGTTGCACGCGTTTCCTCCCCGTATGAGGACGCGCCTCCGCGTCCTCGCGCTTTTCTGCAACATGTATCTGCTACCCACTCACGCTGCGCAGCACGGCGCCTTCGTCGGCGCTGCCGACCTGGCTGGCGTAACGGGCGAGGTAGCCGCGTCCGGACAGGCCCGGGCGCGGGGTCCAGCGGGCGCGGCGTTCGGCCAGCACGGCTTCGTCGACCTCCAGCGTCAGCCGCCGCCCGGGCAGGTCGATGCTGATCCGGTCTCCCGGCTCGATCAGGGCGATGGGGCCACCGGCCGCGGCCTCGGGTGAAACGTGGCCGATGGCCCCGCCGCGCGTGGCCCCGGAGAAGCGTCCGTCGGTGATGAGGGCGACGGTATCCGCCAGGCCACGTCCAGCAAGCGCGGCGGTCGGTCCGAGCATTTCCTGCATGCCGGGGCCTCCTCGCGGACCTTCATAACGAATGACCACGACGTCGCCCGCCTTGACCTGGCCGACGAGGATGCCCACGCGCGCCGTCTCCTCCGACTCAAAGATGACCGCCGTTCCGGCAAACGTCATCATACCGGGGGCCACCCCGGCCACTTTCACCACCGCGCCGCGGGGAGCGAGGTTGCCAAAGAGCACGGCCAGCCCGCCGCGCGGCGAATACGCCCGGTCCAGCGGGCGCACCACTTCGGGGTCGGCCACGTTCACCTCCGCAACGGTCTCCCCCAGCGTGCGGCCGGTCACGGTGCCAGCGTCGAGATGCAGCAGGCCGGGACGACGGCTGAGGGTCTGGAGAAGGGCGGAGACCCCGCCGGCGCGATCGATGTCCTCCATGTGATGGATCCCCGAGGGCGCCACCTTGCACAGGTGCGGCACGCGGTCGGAGATCGCGTTGATCTCGTCGAGCCGGAAATCGACCCCGGCCTCGCGCGCCACCGCGAGGGTGTGCAGGATGGTGTTCGACGAGCCGCCCATCGCCATGTCGAGGGTGAAGGCGTTCTCAAACGCCGCCCGGGTCAGCAGGTCGGAAGGACGCACCTGGCGTCGGACCAGATCGACAATCACGGCACCCACCGCTTGAAACAAGGCGTCCCGCCGCGGATCCGTCGCCGGGATGGATCCATTGCCCGGCAGCGCCCACCCGAGCGCCTCACACAGGCAGTTCATGGAATTGGCGGTGAACATGCCGGAGCAGGAACCGCAACTCGGACAGGCGTGGCGCTCGATCTCACTCAGGCGCTGCTCCGTGATGGCGGCCCGCGAAAGCTGGCCCACCGCCTCAAACACGGTGGCCAGGTCAAGCGCCTGCCCCGTGCCCGGATCACGTCCGGCCAGCATCGGCCCGCCGGAGACGAACACCGCGGGGATGTTCACCCGCGCCGCGCCCATCATCATGCCCGGGACAATTTTGTCGCAGTTGGGGATGCAGACCACGCCGTCGAAGCAATGGGCCCGCAGCATGGTCTCGACGGAGTCGGCGATGATCTCCCGCGAGGCGAGCGAGTACTTCATGCCCCCGTGCCCCATGGCGATCCCGTCGTCGACCCCGATCGTGTTGAATTCAAACGGCACGCCCCCGGCCGCGCGGATCGCCGCACGCACCTTGCGTCCCACGCCGTCGAGATGCGCGTGCCCCGGCACGATCTGCACAAAGGAATTCGCCACCGCGATGAACGGCTTGTCCCAGTCGCTCTCGGACTGGATCGCGCCGGTGGCGCGGAGAAGACTGCGGTGAGGCGCGCGGAGGGCCCCGCGCTTGATGGTGTCGCTGATCGCCATGAACACAGTCTAGCGTACGATCGTGCATGACAAAACTACCGTTTTCGCCGCGTTCTGATACCGTATCGGTATGAATTACACCCTGCGCGAACTGGAGTGCTTCCTCGCCGCCGCCGAGGAGCTCTCCTTCACCCGGGCCGCGCGCCGGCTCCGCCTGGCCCAGCCCCCGTTGTCGCGGCACATCCGGACGCTGGAGGACAAGCTCGGGACCGCGCTCTTCCGGCGCGAAGCCCGGCGGGTCAGCCTCACCGCCGCCGGAACCTATTTTTACGAGCAGACCCGCACCGTGCCACCCCAGCTGGTCCGGGCGGAGGAGGCCACCCGGCGTTTTGCGGCGGGCCAGACGGACCGCCTGCGGCTCGGGTTTGTCAGTGCCGTGCTCAGTCCGGAGTGGATGGACCTGGTGCGCACGTTTCGCGAACAGCACCCTGCGGTGCAGATCACGGTCCAGGACTCGGCGCCGACGGAGCAGCTGGAGGCCCTGCGCGCCGGGAACCTCGACGGCGGATTCGTGGGCCTGGCTCCGCAGGAACCGCTGCCGGGGCTGCAGACCACCCCCTGGCGCAAGGAACTCCTGGCGGCATTTGTGCCCTTTGGACACCGGCTGGCGGCGCACCGCACCCTCCGCCTGACGGAACTCGCCGGTGAACCCTGGGTGGCGGTGTCCAGCGCCGCCGCGCCCGTGTTTGCCGCCCATGTGCGCGACCTGTGCGCCCGCGCCGGTTTCCGCCCCCGGGTGGTCATGGAGTCCCACCGTGCCCAGGCGGTGGCCGTCATGGTCGCCGCCGGCACCGGGGTGGCGGTGCTCCCCACCTCGCTCGCCCGCATCGTGGGCCCCGCCGCCCTGGTCATCCCCCTGACTCCCCCGTCGTCCGTCACCCATGTCTTTGCCCGCGTCGCCGGCCCCCCGGGCCCGGCCCTGCGGGCGTTTCTCCGACTGCTGGCCGGGACCCGCGCGGCGGGCAGGACCGGAGCGGGAGAGCCGACCAAGATGTGACCTTTTATTACACGTTCTTCGGCCTCCTTTTTGCCCTGGGGCCCGCCATGATTCCGGCGCGCCGCCCACCTGCGTCCCCGTACCGAACGGATTTTTCCGATGAACCCGCCTTTTCAGGCCGTCAACGTCGACTGTAACTTCGATTATGCTTACGAGCGGGAGCGTCTCTCCGCCGCCGGCATCACCCTCGTGACCCAAAAGTCGGTGTCGGAGGAGGACATCATCGCGGCCTGCACCGGGGCCGACGTCGTGGTGGTGGAAGGGGCCCGGACGCCTATAACCGAACGCGTGATCCAGGCGCTGCCCCGCTGCCGCCTGATCGTCAAGTACGCGGTGGGGGTCGACAATATCGACGTGGCCGCGGCGACCCGGGCCGGAATCGTGGTCGCCAATGCCGCCGACTATTGCACGGAGGAGGTTTCGGACCATGCCGTGGCCCTCCTGCTCGCGAGCGCGCGCCGGGTCGTCTCCATGGACCGTTTTGTCCACGCCGGGAATTGGGCGGGCTATACGCGCCTCCATCCCCTGCGCCGCGTGTCCCAACTCACGCTCGGTCTGGTGGGTCTCGGCCGGATCGCCCGGGCCACCGCCCGCAAGATGGCCGGCTTCCGCATGCGCATGCTGGCCGCCGACCCGTACCTGACGGGCGCGTCCAATGAACCCGGGGTCGACCTCGTCTCGCTGGAGACGGTGCTGCGCGAATCCGACCTCGTGTCGGTGCATGTGCCGCTCACACCGGAGACCCGCGGATTGATCAATGAAGCGGCGTTTCGGTCCATGAAGCCAACCTCCGTCATTGTGAACACCAGCCGCGGACCGGTCATCGACCAGCCCGCCCTGGAGCGCGCTCTGGAAGAAAAGTGGATCGCCGGTGCCGCACTCGATGTGGTGGCCGAGGAACCGCTGCCCGCGACCAGCGCCCTGCGCCGGTTCGACCAGGTCATTCTCACCCCTCATGCGGGGGCCGACTCGATCGATTCGATGAGCCACGTACGCCGTACCGTCGTCACCTCCATCGAAGCTGTCGCCCGGGGCCACTGGCCCCCGTTTCCCGTCAATCCCAAGGCCACCCCCCGCTTCCCGCTCCGGCCCTGGTCGGAAGCCGCATCGGGATGACCCTCCCCCTCCCGTGACTCCCGCCTCCGCAGTAGGCGGCCTCGCCGAGGCCGCGAAGCGCCCCTGGCGCGCCTCTCTGGCAACCGTTTTCCCGATCCCCACCTGTCATTTTAAGTAACACCTCCTCTGTCCTTCTTTTGCCCGCAAGCGGCGAACATCCTGCTCTCGATCCACTCACTATGAACCATGAAGCTACCCTGCTAAAGGTCCGTTCGTCCCGCCCGCTCACCCGTTGCTGGCCAGGGATTTTGTCCGTTTGTATTTCTCTGTTCGTGACGACGCAGCCTGCCCAGGCGCAGTCCGACGCGGCGGCCCGGCTGAAGGAGAAGGACGCGCAGATCGCGAACCTGCTCGCTGAAGTCGAACGCCTGAAGTCGGCGCTCGGCCAGAATCAGGCTCCGGCCCCCGCGCCGCTGACGCCGCCGGCCGCCGCCGCCCGACCGGCTGCGACCACCACCGCCGCTTCGACCACCGAAGCGGGCGACGACAAGGACGATCTGGGGTTGCGCATGTCGGCGTTCGAAGTGCGCACCACCCAGGGCATGGGCTACAGCCCCGGCAACTCGGCTTCGGCGCTCAAGACGTCGGAATCGCTCATGAACCTGCCGGCCCAGATCATCGTTGTGACGAGCGACATGATCAAGGACATCGGCTCGAACAATGCCTCCGACGTGCTTTCCTACGCCGGTCTCGTGCCGTTCTACCGCGGACCCGCGATCATGTCGCGCGGCTCCCGCGTCGGCAATCCCTACATGGATGAAGTCCCGCAGGCCGTCGGCATCGGCGTGACGGACAATACCAACGTCGACAGCTACCAGGTGATCAAGGGGCCGCAGCAGGCGCTCTACCCGCTGGCCTCCCTCGGTGGTCTGGTGCTCCAGACGAGCAAAAAGCCGCTGGCCGGCCGCTCCCAGACGTCCCTCGACCTCAAAGTGCAGCAATGGGGCCGGACGACCTTCACCTTTGACACCAATCAGCCGCTGGCGACCATTGGCGAAGCGAAGTTCACCTATCGCCTGGTGGGTATCGCCCAGAACGGGCAGGGACCTCTCTATAACTCGAAGGACGACCGCAACGGCATCTATCCGAGTCTCGCGTTCGACTGGCGGGATACCAACGTCACCCTGCAGTACGGCATCCTGACCTACAAATACCTGCCGGGCGGCACGGGCATCCTGACCCCCGACGGCGGCATCTACACTGGTCTCGGCCATCGCAATCAGAACAGTCCCCCCAACAATAACGACCGCAACCAGATGGGCGACATTCGCCTGAGTTGGACGCAGCGCCTTTCGAAGAACTGGCAGGCGAAGTCGCAGATCTACTACATGAAGGTGCGTCGCCATGGTTCGACGGCCTTCCCGACTGGGGTCAACTGGGCCAACAATACGATGACCTATACGGTGCGTCGTAACAGCGGCGACCAGTACGCGTTCGATGTGCAGACCGACGTGTCCGGCAAGTACACGATCGCGGGTCTGCCCATGACGAGCGCGTTCGGCTTCAATCTGCACGACCAGACGGGTGAAAGTAAGTTCCTGATCGCCTCGGCGGCCAGCATCCCCGGCTTCACGCCCGTGACGATTCCGATCGGCAACGCGAACGCGATCAATAGCATCGTGCTTCCCCCGTACCACGCCTACATCGACGGTCCCAATCCCGGCACCCGGACCCGCCAGCATGTCAACAACGGCTACTTCATGCAGACGGTGGATGTCATCAAGGACCGCCTGACGCTGGCCGCCGGTACGACGTACTCCTACATCGAGACGACGACCAACACCAATCTGGCGCTCCGCAATCCCTTCGTCTCCACGAATTCGGCGGAAACGGAGATGCTCCATCGGTACGCCATCGTCGGCAAGATCACCAAGGACCTCTCGGTCTACGTCTCGGAATCCACGACCTTCAACCCGGCCGTCGGCACCGACTTCAACAACAACCCGCTTCCTCCCGTCCTGGGCAAGAGCCAGGAAGTGGGCTTCAAGACCAGCTTCCGCGATGGCAAGTATTCGTTCTCGCTCGCTGCGTACAAGATGGACCTGACCAACCAGACGGTTCTGGCTGCGTTCCCGGCCGTCAACGTCGCCGGATTGAACTACTACATTCCGATCGGCGATACGGTGTCCAAGGGTTGGGATGCCTCGTTCGCCGTCTCCCCGGTGGAAGGCCTGCAGAT
>JAEUGY010000037.1 GCA_016794625.1 Opitutaceae bacterium | reverse complement strand
CGAGCGCTCAAAGGCGGCGTCACCTTGCTCGCGCAGAGTGCGCGGCGGGACGCCCTTGATCTGGACGCCGAGGTTCTTGACCACGTCGGCACCGTTCACGGTGACGCGACCGTACCACCACTTGCTGCGACCTTTTTGGATCTCGAGGGCCATGCGAAAAACTCCGGTGTGACTTCGTGAAAGGGTGAGTGACTGCTTCTAACTGACCCGTAGTTTACACCGTAGTTCCAGCCTGTCTTGAGCTAAATACCTATAACCATAACATTTACCGCCGGGCTCATAACCTGAAGGTCGCTGGTTCAAATCCAGCCCCTGCACCCATTTTCCCAAACCCTCCGCTCTCCCGGAGGGTTTTTTGTTCGCCGTGAGAACGACCCTCCATTTGTTTTAATTTTGCATCAAGGGTGTCCTCGAGGGGTCGCATCGGAGCGACGGTGCCTCCGCGGTTGGCGGCGTCGTTAATGAGGGAACGGAACTGCCAGGCCTCTCCCTCACCTGCAAATAAGCCACAACCTTGCAGCACGCGGCGTCACCGACGCCACCTCCAACGGAGCGGAACTGGGGAACGGGTTAGGCGGAGGCCAAGCGGTCAACCCACCAGGAGAAGAAGGGGATTCCCACCGCGAGGTTGAAGGGAAAGGTGACCCCGAGCGCGGCCGCCACGGAGAGTCCCGTGTTCGCTTCTGGAATCGCCACCCGGATGGCGGCGGGAGCGGCAATGTAGGATGCACTCGCCGCCATGGAAGCCAGAATGGTGGCGCCCCCCGCCGAAAGCCCGCTCGCGAGTCCCAGCCACCCACCGATCGTACCCGCCAACAGCGGAAAGATCACCGCGAAGGCGACAAGAAAACCACCGACTTTGCGCAGTTCCGACATCCGCATCGCCGCCACGAGGCCCATTTCCAGAATGAAGAATGCCAGGATCGGCTTGAACGCGTCGACAAAGAGCAGCTCGAACGAAGCAAATCGTGCCGGTCCGGCCAGCCAACCCACCACCATGCCGGCAAGGAGAAGGAAGACGGAACGGTTCAACAGAATTTCATGGAGAATCGTTCCATAGCCATGCTCCCGGCTCTCCTTCACTCCCGATCGATAGAGAAAAATCGAAAGCAAGATGGCGGGGATCTCGAGCACCACCAGCAGGACCGGCATGAACCCCTCGGGCTGCACACCATTCCGGCGAACCATTTCCATGGCCGCGGCAAACGTGACGGCGCTGACGGATCCATAATGGGCTCCCAAGGACGCTGAATCCGCCCGCGACATTCGGCCGATTCGAGTGGCGACAAAAAACACCGTGATCGGTACCGTGGTCCCCAGAAGCAAGGTGGCCCCCACAGGCAGCAGCATTTGTCCATTGTGCGCTTGCGCCAGTTCCACGCCTCCCTTGAGGCCGATCGAGAGCAGCAGGTACGTACTGAGCAGCTGGTACACGGCATCCGGCATGCGAAGATCCGATCGCAGGATACCGGCGAAAAATCCCACGACGAAGAACAGGAACAGCGGGTCGAGTAGGTTGTCGAGCATCGGGAAAAAAGCGGAGTTAACCTGCAAACAGGTGCCGGGCGCCCTCGGTGATCAAGGTGACTGCAGGATGCGAGATCCGGCGCTCGGCCGTAATGGCATAGACTTGATCCCGGCAGCGATCGGTCGAGCCGATGATCTCCAGGCCGTAACGCTCCGTCGCTTCCTTGACCACGATGGTCGGTATGGCCACGAAGCCCTTGCCCTCCGCCGCCACCACTTTCGTCAAGGCCGCATCTTCGAAGTCGGCCACCCCGCGCGGCTGCACTCCGACCACTTGGAACCACTTTTCCAAAGAGCGGCGGAACGCCGTCGTCTCCGCGGGGAGCAGCGCCGGCGCACGGTGCAATGACTTCGGAAATCCGCGACGCAGCGAACGAGCGAGACTCGCCTCGGCGCAAAAGGTGACCCCCGACTCTCCGAGCAGGTGGTTGAAAACACGCCCCTGCTGCGAACTCGGCGCCGGTTCATCACCCAAAACAATGTCCAGTCGGTGAGCGGCCAGATGGGCGATGAGGTCCGCCGCCTTTCCCTCACGGCAGATCACGTGGACCTTCTGGCTCATCTCAAACACCGGCTTGAGTATCTCGTGCGTGACCAGTTTGGGTACCGCATCCGCCACGCCGACGTGCAGCCGGATGGCCTCGCTCGAAGGGCTCTGCTTGATGGCATTCGTCAACTCACGCCCCAGATTGAAAATCTCGTCCGCATAACGGAGCGCGATCTGGCCGGCATCCGTGAGAACGTTGGAGCGCCCCTGCCGCCGAAAAAGCCTCTCACCGAGCGCTTCTTCCAATTCCCGGATCTGCGCGGAAATTGAGGGCTGGGAGACGTGAAGCCGCGCCGCCGCCTGCCTCAGTCCGCCCTCCTTGGCCACGGTCCAAAAGTAACGAAGGTGATGATAATTGAGCCAGTCCATTCTAATTATTCGTTTTAACCTAAGTGTGACTGTAAAAGATCATATTATTCAAACAATCCAAAAATGGTTAGATTCCCGACCCTATCGTTCAGTCCGCCCGTTGGACTGATCTTTCCTTACTATGAAACTTGTGCTCCGCCACCGTCACCTCGGGTCCGCCGAGTCCTACGATTCTCTGATCGAGAACCGGCTCCTCTCTCTTTCTCGTCGAAGGCCCATCGACACTGCGATCATCACCGTTGAACGGTGCCTCGATCCGGTCTCCCCGCAGTACCGGGTGGAGATGGAGTTGGAAGCAAACGGGCAGCGTCAAACTATCGAGCGATGCCACCCCGTCCTTTTTCAGGCAATTTGGGCCGCGATCCGTGAAGTCGAGGACCTGTCGGCCACGCCGGCGGCCGATGAGAAACTGGCCCCGCGTACCTGAGCCCTCGACTCCAGCCCATGACAACCTACGCACTGTTCCCTTTCGCAGACTACTGGTGGTTCTACGCACTCTTCACGCTCGGCGTACTCGCCCTGCTCGCCCTCGACCTCGGCGTCTTCCACCGGGATGCCCATGAGGTCAAATACAAGGAGGCACTCACCTGGAGCATCATCTGGATCAGTCTCGCCCTCATCTTCTGCTTCGGACTCTGGAAATACGCTCATTGGAAGCTTCCGCAGGACCCACGCCTGCTGGCCGAAGGGATGACAGCGGCTCAGGCCGCTCAACTTGCCGATCAGACGGCCTTGGAGTTTCTCACCGGATTCGTCATCGAGAAGTCCCTCTCGGTGGACAACATTTTTGTCTTTGTCGTGGTGTTCAGCTACTTCGCGATCCCACCCAAATACCAGCACCGCATCCTGTTCTACGGAATTCTCGGAGCCCTCGTCTTCCGCATCATCTTCATCTCGATCGGCGCCGCCTTGATGCAGTGGCACTGGGTGATCTGGGTTTTCGGCGGTTTCCTCATCCTCACCGGATTCAAGATCCTGTTCGCTCCGGAAAAGCCCATCGAACCTGATCGGAACCCCATCATCCGATTGCTCCGCCGTCTCCTGCCGGTCACCCCGGCGATCGAGGGCGACAAGTTCTTCATCCGTCGGAACGGCGTGCTTCACGCCACACCCTTGCTGGTTTCGCTGGTTTTCATCGAGCTGAGCGACATCGTCTTCGCCGTCGATTCCGTTCCGGCCATCTTCGCAATCACGCGAGAACCGCTGATTGTGTTCACTTCAAATGTATTCGCGATTCTCGGACTGCGGGCGTTGTTCTTCCTGCTCGCGGGCGTCATGCACAAGTTCTGGGCCCTCAAGTACGGACTCGGCATCATCCTGGTCTTCGTCGGACTCAAGATGGTCTGGTTGAACGACTATTTCGGCGGCAAGTTTCCCGTCACCTGGTCGCTGGGAATCATCGGGGCGATCCTTGCGATCTCCGTGGCATTCTCACTGGCCATTCCGAAGCGCACCCCGGGCCAGCCCGTCCAGTCACATCCTTGACCTAGGAACCACCGTTCAGCTCGCGGTCATCGGCGAGGCGCAAATCCTACGTTTGCGCCTCGTCTCGCCGACAACGGTTCGGGCCTCCGTCGCTCTCACAGTTCCAGGCAGGTCGCTGCATGGGCGGCCAGCCAGCCCGGTTCGGACGGAACCAACGGAATGGCATGACGGTGGTTTAGACTCCGCAGGTCGACCGGACTGGAGCGGTGGTTGACCACCACCCACCGGCGGCCAAAACGCACACACTCCACCCCCTTGATCGGCCGGAAGGCGGCCCGCGGCGAGACTCCACCGTGGACCGCCACGGGAGTCTCCTTGAGCAGTACCACCGGGTGCATTTCCCGACGACCGTAATTTGGGGGCACGATCGGCATGGTCAGGCGGGAATACGCGTATCCATACTCGAACCCAAACGAAAGGACGAGCCCATTGCCGTGCGTCAACGACGCCATCGCCGTCCGACCGGACTGGAGGTAAGTTCCCAGGGGCTCTCCCTGGCGGTAGGCCACCGTCGACCAGCCGTGCGGAATGACCTGCTCCCGCCAGTCGATGCAGTCAAACGCCACCGGTTCCTCTTCGATTCCGAACGCCTGCTTGACCAGTCCGCAGGCCGGACCATGCCAAAGGGTGCCCCCTTGGGCGACAAACCGCTGCAGGGCCTCCACCACCCGGAGGCGCGACTCCGGGTCCATCAGCTCCTCCAGCGAGTTGTGCGGAATCACCAGATGCTGGTACGGCGCCAGCGCTCCCTGCGCCGCCTGATCCGGGTGCACCACATCCACGTGCCAGCCCAAGTCGGTGAATTGTGAATACCACCCTAAAAGGTCCATGCGATGGCGTCCCTCCGTGTCGACCGGCAACGGCTCATACAGGCTCATTTCCGCCGGGAACAGCAGGGCGACCTCCTTGGGCCGGGGTGCGTCCAGCCGCGGAATGACCGCGCGGGCCCACTGCAGACCCGCGCGCAGGGAGTCCTTGAACACCTCATCCATGCGGAACAACACTCCCCCGTCGTCGAGACCGCTGTAGCCGTAGGTATGCAGGTTGCCGGCGCCGGACGCGACGAGCGTCGCGATCGCCTCGGCGGGGGGCACGGTCCGGTAGATGTCGCCATTCACGTGCCGGCCGAGATAGAGACCGCCCGTAAATGTCCGGCCCGCGCTGGCTCCACGCAGGATCGCTCCCTCGACGCTGACTGCCATCGCATCCGGGCGGTTCTCGGCATTGAGAGGCGACGTGATAAAGAGCACGCCGTCGACGTGCGGCGCGACGCGGTACACATCGAGCGCCCGCTGGGCAGTCGGCCAATAGGTCTGGCCGGGAGGATTGAAGAAATATCCCCACTGGTGCAGCACCGGTTCAACAAAGAGCTCGGGCGCAACCGTTCGCCACCGCTGGTGCATGGTGGCGAAGTAGTTCTCCATTTCACCCGCCAGATAAGTTTGATTGTCGACCCAGCGCAGGAAGTCCGGGGATTTTCGCTCGAAGTCCTCCTTCGTTGGAATCGCACATTCCACCCAGCTGAGTTTTTCCGGATGCAGCCAATAGTCGGTCGGACGCAGCGCCTCGAACGACGCGGCGTTCAGTCCATAACGACGATTGAGTTTCGCAATGTCACCGCCATGGCGCCGGGCCAGCCATGCGAGGTAACGGGTCCTGCCCTCCTCATCGAAACTGGGCTTGGGGATCGGATCAAACATCGTCTGCATGACGATGCGTCCATCGTTCCGGCGGTGCATGCCCGATCCATACCGCTTCAGGAGTCCGAGCACGTGATCGACCATGGTCTGCTGCGCTTTGGGCGACCAGTATTTGTAGGTGCCCATCCGTTCGCCATCGGGCCGCACACTCTCCTCGCCACGCACGGGAGGCACATCCCGGATCGTGGGATAGAGATTGTCCCCGCACAGGTACAGGGCGAGGTGGGTGTAATCGAGGCCGCGGTCGGCCGCCTCCTGCATCATGAACTCCTGCATGGCCACGTAGGGACTGGCCGACTCACCTCGATAGCGGGCAAAGAAGTCCTCCCAGGGTTTGGAGTCGAGATTGAGGCTCGTGAATCCCAGATCCGCCACCTCCGCTATTCCTCGGCGCACCGCCTCACGGTCGCTATAAAAGGGCTCGAAAAAGTTTCCGAACCAGACGCCCAGCATCGTGCGGTTCGAATCGAGCGCGCTCAAACGTGACGGCGCAGATGGAGGAGGCTCGCTGGGAGGGACGTCGGGGTGGTTCATCGGCCGGGGGATTCAGCTGCAGATCGCCGTCCTGCAGTGCCGGGAGGAGACCGTGCGTCCTTCTTGAAGGTCGCGGGAGAGCGCGCAAACACACCACGAGTTTCACTGGAAAGCGTCACCCCCCTTCCCCATTCGTCGCGCCGTTCATCCGTTCTTTTCGCCCCTTCGTCGGAGGGAAGAGGTGTCCCGGCGTGCCTCTCGTTGCGCTCGGCTGAAACGACGTCAATCCCGCGCCAGAAGGGAAGAAGATTCCGCCTAACCAACTGCTGATAAGGTCAATAGCTAAACCCGGATTCGGCGGCGGCAAGACCCCCGTCTACAGCTTCTCCCGATTTTCACTTTCATCGGCGGAGAATTCGAACGTTTTTCAAGTCCGCTCGTCTACCTCTTCGTAGTTCATTTGGTTTGTTGGTTTTTAGGGGTAGTCTTAAGCCCGCCTGGGGTAGGCGGGCTTTTTCTTTGCCCCGGAGGGGGGGGGCGCGGTCCGTACCGTTTACCCTAGGGAAGGCGTTAGAAGTCGAGGGCTTTGACGTCCCCAATCTGAACGTCGTACCGATCGCGATAGGGTTTCACTCGTTGAAACTCCGTCCACACGACCTCGGCCCGCCCGCCGACTCGAAACACCCATGCGACCCGGGCCGAACCGGAGGCCGTAATCACCGAGGGCTGGGCTGCATAGGCGTCCTCGACCACGGCGAAGCGGGCGTCCACTTCCACGCCTTCCACCTTCGCCGCGAGGCCGGCCAGGCCATTGAGACGGAATGACTCGGTCGTCCGCACCGACACGTTCTCCAACTCCATGCGCGCTTTGCCCACGCTCATGAGAACAAAAAACTTATCCGACGGGAGACGGCGGCTGGCGCCGGGCTTGATCGGCAAGCGGTACACCCACCCCAACTCCGTCTCTTCGGTCAGCACGGCGCGCTCAAAGTCGATGATCTCCCCGAGGGGACGGTCTCGACGTTTCGCTTCGCGCCGCTTCTGGCGCTGCCACGCCCGCACATCTGCTTCGGTCGGGATGCGGCCGCGGTAGAGCTGCAGTGTCCACTGCTCATCTTCGGGCTTCGAGGGGTCATACCGTTCTCGCGTGGGCCCGCCATCACTTTTCCCGTTCTTATCGAACTCTCTCACCTCCTGCGAATAGGCCCAACGGTCAGTATCCGCCACCAGCTTTTTCACCGCTTGGTCCAACGGGGCGGGAACTTCCGCGTGAACGATGGCCGCCATGGCCGCCAGCAGGAATAGCGCTAAGAAACGAATCGCCATGCGGCCAAGATGCCGGTGGCCCTCTCCGGCGCAAGTAGCCTGGAGGAAAGGCCACGACAACGAGGGCGGTCTCAAGGGGTGCGTGACGCTGCCGTCCGAGCCGGCCGTTCCGCCGACTTTACGTGCCGGTCCAGCCAGGTGACCATTTCCCACAGCACATGGCGCCGCGACTCCTTCGCCACGTAGCCGTGGCTCTCAAGCGGCAGCTGCACATAGCGCACCGTCGCTCCATTGCCCTTCAAGGCCGCAAACATGCGCTCTGACTGCAGGGGAAATGTGCCGGCATTGGAATCACGCATACCGTGGATCAGGAGGATCGGCTCGTTGACCAGATGCGCGTGTGTGAAGGGAGACATCTGGTTGTAAATGTCGGGCGCCTGCCAATACGTGCGCGGCTCCGCTTGAAAACCAAAGGGAGTCAGAGTCCGGTTGTACGCACCGCTACGGGCGATGCCGGCCCGGAACAGGTCGCAGTGGGCCAGCAGGTTCGCGGTCATGAAGGCACCGTAGGAGTGTCCCCCGACCGCCAGTCGGTCCGGATCGGCCACGCCTCGACTCACCAGGTAGTCAACCGCCGCCTGGGCACTCGCCACGAGTTGCTCCACATAGCGATCATTCGGCTCGCGACCGTCCTTGCCCACGATGGGCATCGCCGGACCGTCAAGGACGCCGTAACCCTGGGTCAGCAACAGCAGATGGTCCTGCTTCGCCGGTCGTTTGAATTGGTGGGGTGAGCCCGCCACTTGCGAGGCACCTTCCTCGGTGAGAAACTCCCGGGGATAGGCCCAAAGAAAAAAGGGCAGCGGTCCATCGCGCGCCCGGTCATAGTCGGGCGGCAGATAGAGCGTGGCGCTGAGCTCGACGCCGTCAGCGCGGCGGTAGCGCACGAGCTCGCCTTTGACCCGGGCAAACCAAGGCGACGGATCCGGCAAGTCTGTCAGAGGTTTCACGACATCCCCGTCACGCAGGAAGTAGTTGGGCCACTGGGTCGGAGACTCCCGCTTGAAGACGAAGCGGCGGGCCTGTGAATCGAGGACCATGGTCGCATCGATTTCCTCATGGTGGGGCGGCGTCGACTGCCAGAGACGCTCCGTCCGATTCTCCACCGGATCATACCGATCGAGGAATGGCCGGGCGCCTTCCTTGGACGCGCCGGGCCCAACCAAATAGAGCCAGCGGCCGTCGTCCGACCGGAGTGGAATCTCGCGGGTCTCGGTGGGATGATTCACCATGACCAGGGTTCCCGGATCTCCATAACGATCCTCAGAACTGCGGTCCCGCAGCAGTCGGGCCGGTGCGGCGGGGCTTCGCGGATCCACCGCCCACGTCCGGAGGCGGGCGGTGCGCGAGGAACGTTCCGTGACGAAAGCAAGGTCCGGCGCTATCCATTGGGCCCCTGCCATCCGCAGCTCGCTCTCGAAGAACACGGTCGAGGGTCCAAGGAACGGTGCGCTGAGCAGCGAGAGTCGGTCGCGCTTCGGTGCTGGACGCCTTGGGTCACCTCCATCCAAGGCCTCGAGCAAGACCAAGGTCGCCGGCGCATCCGTCCTCCATTGAACGCTGCGAATACCAGGCACCACAGCATCCCGTGCACTGGGCGGATTGTCCCGCAAGGGTGTGTCGACCACCACCGCGACTTCGCGCCCGGACAGGTCCCAAACGGCCGTTCGGCGAGGGAAAGCGCCCATCGGAACCTGATAGGAAAAAGGCCGGCGAACTGTCGTCACGAGCAAGTACTCCCCTCCCGGGGCGGCGGTCACCTGAGTGTGAATCCCGGGCGGTCCGAGACGTTGCACGGTGCCGTCGACCGCCACCGCCACCACCTGATTGGTGAAGTGATACTCGAACAAGGCCTCATCCTGAGGAGACTTGAGCAAGTCCTGATAGGTGCGGGCGGAACCGGTTTTCCCTTTCGACTCCTGAACAATCGGACCCGTCGGCACGTCTTGCCCGGTGGGTACGGCGCCGGGCACCCGCACTTGGGCGATCAACGGAGGCCGTCCCCGACGCCAGGAAAAGCCGCCGTTCACATGATTGATCAGCACGCCGGGAACCCGGACGGCCCGGGCGGCCCGCGCGTCTGCGATCCAGAGCGTGACTCCCGCCGGAGTCGAAGCGGAAAACGCGAGGTGGTCACCGTCGAGCGTGAACGTAAGATCGGAGATCCTGCCTTCCAGTCCTGGAGCCTCCACCCTGCGATCCACTCCAGTGGCGGCGTCGTAGAGATGCACCTCCATCCGCCCTTCGCCCACGGCCACATAGGCCAGTTCGCCCCCGGCGGCGGACCGGCGCACCCAGGTCAATTCCGCGAGTCGTTCGTTCTTTTGCGGTCGTAGAACGCGCTCCAGACCATCCTCCAAACGCCGCAGCGTCACCCGGGTGAGACCGGTCACCTCAATGCGGGTCGTGGGGGCCGGCTTGAAGCGCTGACCGGCCAACATCAGCAGCGGCTCGGCCAGCTCGGCGATCGTTGTCTCGTCGAGATCCCGTTCGCTCACCGTGAGCCAGCGACGGTCGGGACTGAGCCGGACGGCGGGAGGCGGCGGAGTATCCAAAATCTTCAGCATGGCCGGAGGGGGCAGCTGATACCCTTCGTCGCCGGCCGATTGCGCCGCAGCCGGAGGCGGACTCGCGACCGGCAGCAACGCGCCGCACGTGAGCAGGGCAAACAGTGGTAACGGGGCGGAACGCATCATCATGGGCAAAAAGGGACCCGGCGGACACGCCGCCGGACCCACACAAACCCTCTCCCGGCAAAGCGCAATCCCTCACACCCGGCCGGTTCCTTCGCTCGAACCGGCCGGCCTCAGCACAACGGGTCCGCCACGGGCGGCGGCCGTCTCCCACGACCCTACATGCGGCAGATGAGCAGTTCGCGCTCGTAGACCATTTCCTTCGGCAGGTGATCGTGCAGGTCGATGAAGAGCTCTTCATGGCCGATGACCTCGGCCCGCCAGGCCGCCCGGTCGAAGGACTGCAAGGCCTCAAACTTCTCCTTGCTGAAGTCGAGGTCCTTCCATTCCAGATCCTCGTAGTGCGGCTGCCAGCCAATCGGGGTCTCCTTGCCCAAGGCGCGACCACGCGAGCGGTCCACAATCCACTTGAGCACCCGCATGTTCTCGCCGAAACCCGGCCAGATGAACTTGCCCTCGGCGTCCTTGCGGAACCAGTTCACGTGGAAGATGCGGGGCGTCTCCGACAATGAGCGCTGCATCTTGATCCAGTGACGGAAATAATCGCCCATGTGGTACCCGCAGAAGGGCAGCATGGCGAACGGGTCGCGGCGCACCTTGCCAATCGTACCCGCTGCGGCCGCGGTCATCTCCGATCCCATCGTGGCGCCGGTATAGACGCCGGCGCTCCAATTGAAGGCCTGGTACACCAGCGGCATGGTCGTCGCCCGGCGCCCACCAAAGATGAACGCGCTGATCGGCACGCCTTCCGGTTTCTCCCAGTCCGGATCGATGGTCGGGCACTGCGAGGCAGGCGCGGTGAACCGAGCGTTGGGATGGGCCGCCTTCGCCCCCTTCTCCTTGGCCAGGGCGGGGGTCCAGGGATTGCCCTGCCAGTCGGTGCATTCGGCCGGCGGCGTGTCCGTCATGCCCTCCCACCAGACTCCACCCTCGGGTGTCAGCCCCACATTGGTGAAGATCGTGTTCTTCGCCAGGGCGGCCATGGCATTCGGATTCGTCTTCACCGACGTGCCGGGCGCCACCCCAAAGAAACCCGCCTCCGGATTGATGGCATGCAGGCGCCCGCGGGCGTCCGGCTTGATCCACGCAATGTCATCCCCGACCGTCCATACCTTCCAACCCGCAAACGCCTTCGGCGGGATCATCATCGCGAAATTCGTCTTGCCGCAGGCGCTCGGGAACGCCGCCGCCACATAGGTCTTCTCGCCCTGGGGGTTCTCCACCCCGAGGATGAGCATGTGCTCGGCCATCCAGCCCTCGTCACGGGCCATGTTCGAGGCGATGCGCAGCGCAAAACACTTCTTGCCGAGGAGGGCGTTGCCGCCGTATCCAGAACCATACGACCAGATCTCCCGGGTCTCCGGGAAGTGCACGATGTACTTGTCCGGATTGCACGGCCAGACCGCGTCCTTCTGACCCGGCTTGAGGGGTGCACCAACGGAGTGGAGGCAGGGCACCACCCGCTTTTCCGCCTTGTCGATCTCCTTGAACACGGCGAGCCCGACGCGGGCCATGATGCGCATGTTGACCACAACGTACGGGGAGTCGGTCAGTTCGACCCCGATCTGGGCCATCGGGGAACCGATCGGACCCATGCTGTAGGGAAGAACATACATCGTGCGCCCGGCCATGCAGCCGGCAAAGAGGCCTTTCAGCTTCTTGCGCATCTCGAACGGATCGACCCAGTTGTTCGTCGGCCCGGCGTTGTCCTTCGACAGGGAACAGATGTAGGTGCGATCCTCCACCCGCGCCACGTCCCCCGGATCCGAGCGCGCATAGAAGCATCCCGGCCACAGTTTCTCGTTCAGCTTGATGAAGGTGCCGCTCGACACCATCTGGGCGCACAGGCCGTCGTACTCCTCCTGGGTGCCGTCGACCCAGTGGATGGCTGCCGGCTTGGTCAGTTCCGCCATCTTCTGAACCCACTTGAGCAGGTTGGGATTGGTGCTGAGAGGCTTGGAGACGTCGCGTTTACTCATGGCTACTAGGGTTAAAAACGTTGCACCCGAGAGTAAACCGCATTCCCACCCTTCCCTGCTGCGTATAAACTGCCAACCGCTCCCTAGAAATTGCACGAATACCTGCACCGGAGGCCCGGCGGGGCCGGTCGGCCTCAAGCCGGCGCCGCGGGCTCGATGTGCACCAGGACGTCTCCAATGCGTAGTGACGAAAGCAGCAGGGCGTCCTTCACCGCATGCGCGATCTCATGGCCGGCGGCGACGGTGAGCTCAGGGTCGACCCGGACATGGATGTCGACCAGGTAGCTGAGGCCGCTCTTGCGGACGCGACACTTGTCCAGGTTGACCACCCCCGCCACGGTCTGCGCCACCCGGCGAACCTCCAATTCAAGGTCGGACGGCGCAGCTGTATCCATGATGTCGCCCAAAGCCTGCCGGAATACGGTCACTCCATTCCAGCCAATCACTCCGCAGGCCAGCAGCGCACCCCAGTCGTCCGCGCTCTCGTAGCCCGCGCCACCGATGACCGCCACGGCGATGCCGACAAAAGCGGCGGCCGAGGTCACCGCATCCGAAAAGTGATGCCACGCCTCCGCTCCCAGGGCCGTGCTCGCGGTGTTGCGCCCCTCTGCCGACATCCGTCGGGAAAAGTAGGTTTTTACGATCACGATGGCCGCCAGCAGCGGCAGCGTGGCCCAGTGCGGCCCGCGGTGCGGGGTGATGATCTCATGCACCGCATTCCTTCCGATCCACACCGCAGCGCCCAGAATCACGAGAGCCACCGCAAACGCCGCCACCGCCTCGGCCTTGCCATGCCCGTAGGGGTGATCCGCATCGGGCGGTCGCGCCGCCCATTTGAAGCCTGCCCAGACCAGGGTCGACGTGGCGATGTCGAGCAACGACTCCACCCCGTCCGCAATCAATGCGTACGTCGAACCCAGCACGCCCCCCGTAAACTTGGCCACCGCCAACACGGCATTCAGCGCAATGCCCCTCAACACCAGCCTCGCCGCCACCTTGGCGCGGGCCTGAATGGCGGCATAGTGATCGGGGTGGTGGTGCGGCACAGTCGGTCAGTGTAAGGGCCGGCGGGGCTGGCGGGCACGACAAAAAGGGACCCACCGACGGGATCCGTCGTCGCGATTGACCCGCTGGCCCGGGACGGCCACGGTCATGGCCAACCTTCCCTATGTCCGTGACAACCACCGCTGCAAGCGATCCCGTCAAACAGTTCTCTGTCTTCGCTGAAAACCGGGTCGGACGGCTCCACGACCTGACCGCACTCTTGCGGGGGAACAATGTGCACATCATTGCCCTGACCGTTCTGGACACGACCGACAGCGCCATCGTTCGGCTGATTGTCGACGATCCGGATCGAGCACGGGAGTTGATGATCAATAACGATTTCCCTTTCGGAGAAAGCGATGTACTGGCGGTGGAGATCTCGGATGAGAGCGATTTGGGCCCCGTCTTGTCCGCACTGCTCGAGGCCGAGATCAACATCCACTACGTCTACAGCTTCATGAAGCGCCCGGGTGACCGGACGGCGCTGGCCCTCAATGTGGAAGACACCGATGTCGCCACTCAGGCGCTCGGCAACCGGGGCTTCAAGGTGCTCACCCAGCGCGATATCTCGCGCTGACCGAAAGGGCCGGGCAATCAGCCCTGCACTTCGCCCATCTTGTCGCCCTCAAGCGCGTAGATGCCGGTCATGTAGCCATTCTCGAACATGGCTCCGACCTTGATGTCGCCATAGAACGAAATCGGCACGTCCTGGATCGGACGCACGCCACCGTTCTTCATCTTGACCACCACCCACTGATTCATGTCCGGCACCGCTCCGTAGCAGCACATCATGGGGTCGCTCAACAGCAGGAATTCGGTCACCAAACCGCCATCCATCTTGAGCGGAAGCATGAACCCGGTGACGCGGGCTTTGCGGCCGTTGAGTTTCTTCAGCCAGTCCGGAATCTGCTCCTCGCCCGTGGGGGGCTTTACGTTTGGAGTGGCCGCCGGGTCGAAGGGCGGAACTTTGAAGGTGTAGCCGGCCAGTCGGTCAAAGCCGAGTTTTACGTATCCATTTTCCTCTTCGATGGGCGCCGGAGCGGCCGCCCGGCCGCTCCCGCCACCGCTGTTGACCGGCAATGCATCCGCCAATCCCGAGGCCAGTGCCACGGTCCGGTGCTGCGACGCGGGCGCCTGAAACGATGAACCACAACACAGGAGATGGTCGATCAGGCCCTTCGGGGGAAAGAGCGCCGCCCACAACCCGGCCGGCAAAACCAAGGTGGACGCGGCAAAAGCGAGGAGAATGCGGCGACGGGCGATCATGGGTACGGCGTTACCGTACACACGTCCCTGCGTTCGTCAAAAACGCAATTTCGGGATTCAGAATTCGCCCGTTCACGAGTCCGCGACGAACCCCAGATCGAGGGGAGTTCGTACGGAAACTCCACTCGCCGCCACCAGCTCAGCCCCACCCGGGACCGATCGCACGTCCGCCACCTGATCGAATCCGCGCGGAATGGCGACGACGGCGAGGATGTGGGCGACGCGGAGCGGCCGTCGCTGGGGGAACGTCACCGCCGTATCAATGCCCTTCATGTTCATGGGGTTATCTTTGACCGACTCGGCCAGTCCCAGATGAAAATAAGACGTCACCTCCTCCAAGCCGAGCACGGAAGTATGGCGGCCATTCCAAGGCGCGTAGTGTCGCCCCCCGTGGGAGTGCCAAAGCACGGTGTGTCGCAGGATCCGAGGGTTCTTCACCTGCAGAAACACATAGCGTTGATCAGGAAACGCCACTGCGCTCCAGCCAAACGCGCCTTTGCCGGCCCCGACGAGCATGACGAGGTCCTCGAATCCTTTCCTGGCCGGATATCGCGAAAGGTCGGCGAATCCTCCCACCGCCAGCGGCACGCGGTCGAGGGAGCGAAAGCGTGCTCCCACCTCGAGGGACGAATAACCGCGCTGGGCCGGCAACTCAAAGGGCATCGGCAGGACCTGTCCCCACGCCCAACCTCCCACGGAGACGCGGCCCGCACCTTCCTCGGCCGGAAATGCGATACAGGGATGGGTCCCCAAGGGCATCGATCCGCGAAAACCGTGCATGATGTGCTCACAGTACACCGCGGTATGGCCCTCGCGCACCGTCAGGCGTTTGTCGATGCGTCCTGGGCGCACCTTCGTGGTCAGGTGGGCATGGAGCGTCCGCGCATCACCCGCTTGGCTGGTGGCATCGAGCGTCCAATCGCGATTAGCCGACTCACCGTGCGGCGGATGCTGCTCCCCTCGGTACGCCGTCCCGTTCCCACCAAAGGGCGCGCAGAAGAAGTCCCCGCGCAAGGCATGGAGCAGTGGCGGCAGGCCCGGTGGCAGGGTCTCGCCGGCCCACGGGGCGACCGCGAGGGGCGAAATCCGTCGCTGGTCGGGCAAACGAAACTCCACCGGACCGAGCATGCCTGCAGTTCGGGTGACCCGCGCCGACACGGAACCGTTCTGGAGCGTCCAACTGGGCTGGCCCAGGTGGGTCACAAGGGGTGTTTTCATTCGCGGGAAGGTCACCACCCCTGCCGACCACGGTCAACGCCGGGTTTCAATACCACCGACCCTCCGGCGTTGGCGCCATCGCCGCGCGGCCGGTCGGCTGCCTCCATCCCGGGATTGCCAAACGTCGGACCGGCCGAACACTGGCGCCTCGTCTCATGTCCTTCTCTCCGCTTCCCCTGGGTCAGCGCATCCCGAACAGCGTCCACGGCGTCTCCTGCAGCCTGCCGACGATGCGTTCCGTGATCGGCTACGAGGAAAAGGACCCCGAGATCACCCGGCACCTGACCTCGGGCTACCCTCGCTTCGTTCAGCATCCGTTCCTCAAGGCGGCGGCCGCATCCCTGGTCCGACGCGCCGGTCTGGAGCAGCACGAGGCGTGGCCCGTCGCGTCCGCCCGGGCCGCAGCTCAATTGAAGCGCTGGCTCGCGCCGGTCGAGGGGCGGATCCTCGAACACGAAGGCTTGTGGGGCGTCGCTTTTCCAGCCCTGGCCGACACCTATGCCCGCGCCAAGACCTGGCTGCAGCATACGGGGGCCCTGGCCTCGACCCGCGCCACCGAGGACTACCTGGTCCGCGTCGGCGAACTCGCCGCCCCTCATCCCGAAACGCTTCTCACCCGCGACGCCGAGGGCGTGGTGCGTGCCTACCTGCGCCGGGCCTTTTCCCCCGCGACGGATGCCGACCTCTTTCTGGCCAACAGCGGCATGAATGCGATCTGGGCCGCATTCCTCGCCGTCTCGAAACTTCAGGCCCCCCGGGGCCGGCGCGTCTGGGTCCAGTTCGGCTGGCTGTACCTCGACACGATCGCGATCTTGCAAAAGTTCTCCGGCGGCCCCGGCGACTACGTGGCGCACACCGACGTGTTCGACCTGGCAGGTCTGCGGCAGCTCTTCGCCAAGCGGGGCCACGAGATCGCCGGCGTCATCACCGAGGTGCCGACCAACCCTCTCTTGCAGACGCCCGATCTGGCCGCCGTGCACGCCTTGTGCCGCGACCACGGCGTCGTCTTGATCGTCGACCCGACCGTCTCCTCACCCCTGGCCATCGACGTCCTGCCGCAGGCCGACATCGTGGTGAATTCGCTCACCAAATACACGGCGAGCGAGGGCGACGTCCTCTTTGGCGCCTGCGCCCTGCGCCCCGGGCTGGAGGACGCGGCAGAACTCCGGGCCCGCATCAGCGAGGAACTGGAACCCGTGCATCCGCGCGATCTCGCCCGGCTCGCCGCCCAGATTGGCGACACAGAGAGCGTGGTCCGCACGACCCAGGCCTCCGCCGCACGGGTGGTTGATTTCCTGCGCCAGCATCCTCGTGTCCGCTCGGTTCTGTGGGCGCTCGAACCGCAATCCCGGGAGCACTACCTGCGGCTCGCTCGTTCACCCGACGCCATCGGCAGCATGATCAGCTTCACGGTCGCGGGTCCGCTCGACGCGTTCTACGACCGCCTGCGGTTGCCGAAAGGTCCCAGCTTCGGCATGAAGACCACGCTGATCTGCCCATTCATCTACCTGGCGCACTACGACCTGGTCACGAGCGAGACGGGCTGCGAACACCTCGCCCGTCACGGTCTGTCGCCGGACTTGTTGCGGCTCTCGGTCGGTTGCGAACCGGTTGAATCCATCATCGACGCCTTGCGCGAGGCTCTGGCCTGATCCCCCCTGTTGCCATGCCGGCGCCGTCCTGTCGTCTCGCCATCAAGGCCATTCCCAACGCCGGTCGCGATGAGATCGTGGGCTGGCTGGGTGACGCCCTGAAAGTGAAGATTCGCGCGCCCGCCCTGGACGGACGTGCCAACGACGCCCTGTGCGCCTTTCTCGCGGACGCCCTAGATCTTCCGCGACGCGCGGTCGCGGTCGCGATCGGGGAAAAATCGCGACAAAAATGCGTCACCATCACCGGCCTGACCCTCGAGCAGACGCGCGCCCGATTGCCCGGCGCGTAGCGAAACCTCAGCCCCGACATCTCCCGTCGTGCTCCTTGCGATTCTCGCCCTGCTCATTTTGGCCTGCACGCTTCTGCTGGTCCTGGTGCTTCGCCGCTCCGCGTCGCTCGACCCTGCGGTCGCCGTTTTCCGCTTTGATCGTCTCTCCTCCGAACTGCAGCGGCTTGAGTCCGCGCTGCGCGACGAGTCCGCGCGCTCCGGCACCGCGCTGCGCGAGGACTTCGGCGGTCGCATCGACCGCAGCCTCGCCCTGCAAGGCCAGCGCGCCGATGACCTGCGTCGCGAAACGACGGCCCGCACGGAAGCGCTGTCCGCCCACCTCGCCGCTGCCCTCCATGAAGCCCGTGGAGAATCGCGGGCCCAGCTCGCCGAATTCGCCCTGACCCTGCGCAACGCGCTCGAGTCCAGTCGCACCGCCCAAGGGCATCAGCTGAGTGAACTCGCCACGCGGTTCGATGCTCTCGCGCGACTCTTGACCGAATCGGGAGACCGGTTGAGAGCCTCCGTGGAGACACGCCTCGGCGACCTTTCCGCCCAAAACGCCGCCAAACTCGACGAGCTGCGGGCGACGGTGGACCAGCGACTCCAGACCACCCTGGAACAGCGACTGGACGCCTCGTTCAAGCAGGTCGGGGACAACCTGGAGCGGGTCATCCGCAGCCTGGGTGAAATGCAGGCCATTGCCGTCAGCGTGGGCGACCTCAAACGGGTGCTGACCAACGTCAAGACGCGCGGGACCTGGGGTGAAGTCCAACTGGCGACGCTGCTCGGCCAACTTCTCACGAGCGACCAATATGAAGCCAATGTCGCTCCCGTGCCCGGCTCCAGTGCCCGCGTGGAGTTTGCGATCAAACTGCCCGGGGCGGGCGTCAAGGACGCACCCGTCTGGCTCCCGATCGACGCCAAGTTTCCAACCGAAGATTACCAACGCCTGGTCGATGCGTCCGAGCGGGCCGACCCCGAGGCGGTGCGCGCCGCCCTCGCCGCCCTCGCGCAGACCGTGCGCGTCTTTGCCCGCGGCATCGCCGAGAAATACCTCGCTCCTCCGCACACCACCGACTTCGCCCTGCTGTTCCTGCCGACCGAAGGCCTCTATGCCGAAATTGTCCGGCAGCCGGGTCTCGTCGACAGCCTGCAGACCCAGCACCGCATTGTCGTGGTCGGACCCACCACCCTGGCCGCGCTGCTCAACAGCCTGCAGCTCGGGTTCCGCACCCTCGCCATTCAGCAGCGCTCCAGCGAAGTCTGGACCGTGCTCGGTGAAGTGAAGACCGAATTCTCCCGCTTCGCCGAGACCCTCGCCAACGTCAAACGCAAGCTCGAGGCCGCGTCGTCGGAGATCGAACGCACCGGCACCCGCACCCGCGCCATCGAACGACGCCTGCGCGACGTTGAGGCGCTACCAAGCGGGGAAAACACAACCCCACCCGCTCCTGAAGGCGATGCAGTCACGCGCGGACAAGAACCTTCCAGCCCATGACCCGCAACCGATCCCGGCGCTTCTCCCCTGCCTTCGCTGCGCTGTTGCTTCCGATCTTCGCGCCTCCGCGTCTCCGCGTTTAAATTCCCCGCTCAGAAGTGCTTCACGTAGCCGTTGCGACGGAGCCGCTCAAGCCAGCGTTCCTGCGCCTGGCGGGAGCTCTGCGTGATGAGGATGCGCTCGATTTGTTCACGCACCTGATCAATCGGCTGGATACCGGCATACTTGCGGTCCTCGACGTAAAGCAGGAATGCACCTTCCGGCGTTAGAATCGGCTCGGTGAACTCACCCTTTTTCAGGGCAAACAGCGGATCACTGAACTCCGCCTTCAAGTCCGACTTCTTCTGCCAGCCCCAATCGCCGCCCTTGGTCTTCCGGGAGTCCTGGGAGACTTCCCGCGCCAGATCTTCAAATTTTTCGCCGGCCTTCAGCCGCTCATACACCTCAAGCGCCCGGGCCTTCAGCTCCGCGTCCGACTGACCGGCGCGCGTAAACTGGATGAGACGCAGCTGGGCCTCGTCTTCCTGGAAAAAGCGGTCCTTGTTCTCGTTGTAGAACGCCTCGATCTTGACCGGACTGACCGTGCTCTGCGACTTGCGCTGTTGCTGGCGCATGTAGCCGTAAATGATCTCCTCTTCGACTTCCTTCCGGTATTCACGCAGCGTCAAACCGCGACTGCGCAGGTAAGCGAGGAACTTGGAACGATCGCCCTCAAATTGGCCGATCTGCGTCTCCGCGATCTGGTTGTCCACGTAGCTCTCCGGAATGCGCTTCTTTTCGTCCTTCCGGAATTCCTTCACGATCAATTCGCGATCGATGAGGTTCTGAATGACCTCTTCCTGCAGCGCCTCCAGGCGCTGGTTGAACTCCTGCTGATTGCGCGCCTCCTTTTGGATGTCACCGACGAGCGGGGCGATCTGCTGACGAATGTCCTCCACCGTGATGACCTTGCCTTCAACAATGGCGGCAATGCCGTTGGCAAATCGAAGATCCAGACCGTCGTTGACCGGTGCTTGGGCGATCACCGGGAGCTGCAAACCTCCGACCATCATCAGCGCAACAAACGAAGAGCGGGCAAACCGGAACATGGGGCGTTGGCGACCTGACATCATGGGTTGGGCAAGTTATTCAAAAAAACGATAATCTCTTTTAACCGTAGAAGGGGCTTGGGACTGGTCAACCGCGGAAACCGTGTTCCCAGCATGACGTAATCATCCCGGGCCCCACGGGCACGAAGGCATTTCAGGCGGGTGGACTCCGTTTCGACGGACACAATGCCCTTTTGTTCCGCCCTGATCCGTATCTCTGTGACTATCAACAAGGCACGGACTTCGTCGCCAAAGGCACCGAATCGATCCAGCAAGTCGGTCTCGATGACCTTAAGTTGCGGGAGCCCCTCCGCCATGGCCAGTTTTCGATAGAAATCGATCCGCAAACGAGTTTCACCGAGATAGGTGGCCGGGATGCGCGCCTGGATCCGATCTACCTCCACCGCCCCACTGGCGTCATGTTCGGCATCCTTCACCGCGGTGTAGCCGGAGCCGTGCCCACGCGTCCGGGTCGGGTCCGGGAGCGCGGGGTCGCCTTCCCCCACAAAGACGAAATCGAGCTTCACGCTGGCCCGGATCGCCGCGGCTTGCTTCTCGCCACGCAGGCGGGCCACGGACTGCCGCAGCAACTGGCAGTACAGCTCGAACCCCACTCCCACAATATGCCCGCTTTGCTCGGCTCCGAGCAGGTTGCCTGCACCGCGCAGTTCGAGGTCGCGCATGGCAATGCGAAAGCCGGCGCCGAGTTGATTGTGCGTGCGCAAGGCGTTCAAGCGCTCGCGGGCAATCTCGACCAGTCGGGTGTGCCGGTGCAGCAGCAGATAGGCGTAGGCCTGATGCTTGAAACGGCCGACACGGCCGCGCAGCTGATAGAGCTGCGACAAACCAAAGCGGTCCGCCCCCTCGATGATGATGGTATTGCAGTTGGGAATATCGAGGCCGCTCTCGATGATGGTCGTGCAGACGAGCACATGGTAACGGCCGGCCACGAACTCCGTCATCAGTTCCTCCAGCTCATCCGCATCCATCTGGCCGTGACCGACCCCGATCGTGAGGTCCGGCATGAGCTCTCGCAACCGTGCCGCCACGAGATCGATCGTCATGACGCGGTTGTGCAGGTAGAAAACCTGGCCCCCGCGGCGGATCTCGTGTCGCACGGCATCCACCACGAGTTTCTCGTCGTAGGTCTTGACGATGGTCTGGATGGGATGGCGATTCGTCGGCGCCGTCTCAATCACACTCATGTCGCGCGCACCGGTCATCGCCATGTAGAGCGTGCGCGGGATCGGGGTCGCGCTCATCGAGAGCACATCGACGGTGGCGCGCAGGGATTTGAATCGCTCCTTGTGCTTCACGCCGAAGCGCTGCTCCTCGTCGATCACAACGAGGCCGAGGTCCTTGAACGTCACGTCGCGCTGCAGCAGGCGGTGGGTACCGACCAGGATGTCGACCTGCCCCGCCGCCGTCGCCGTCAGAATCTTTCCGATCTCCGCCCGCGAGCGAAAGCGGCTGACCATTTCAATGGCGATCGGGTACCCCGCCATGCGCTCGCGAAAGGTGTTGAGGTGTTGCTGCGCCAGCACCGTGGTCGGCACCAGCACCGCCACCTGCTTGCCGCCCTGCACGGCCTTGAACGCGGTGCGGATCGCCACCTCGGTCTTGCCAAAGCCGACGTCGCCGCAAATGAGCCGGTCCATCGGCCGGGGCTTTTCCAAGTCGGCCTTGGCCTCTTCAATCGCCCGGAGCTGGTCGCGGGTTTCTGTATACGGGAACGAGGCTTCGAACTCCTTCTGCCAGGTGTTGTCCGGCGGGAAGGAAAACCCGGGCTGGGCCTCGCGCGCCGCCTGGATGCGGAGGAGCTCGGCCGCGAGGTCGATCGTGGCGCGTTCCGCGGCCTGGCGCGTCTTTTCCCAGCGCCCGGATCCGATCCGGCCGAGCTGGGGGCGGGTCTTGGAGAGTCCAACGTAGCGGCTGATGAGGTGCGACTCCTGCAGGGGCACGTGCAGCGTCACATGGTCATCGAACTCAAGCGAGATGACCTCCCGCACACCCTGCGCGGTCTCAATCCGGGTCAGGCCGCGATAAAGGGCGATGCCATGCTGGAGGTGCACGACAAAGTCACCTTCCACCAGCTCGGCGAAGTCCAGCAGCTGGTCGATCTGCGCCCGCTGGGCGAGGGCGCGCTTGGTGCCACCGGCGCGCCGCGCCCGCTGGCGGCCAAAGAGCTCGGTCTCCGTGACCACCACCAGCCCGCGTCTCGCCGCCGGCTTCCGCCAGGTCAGTCGTGTGGACGCGTCCACGACCGTCTCCCCTGCCTCGGCACCCGGGCGGAAGGTGATGCGAAAGCCCTCGTTCGGCATGCCGCGGAGCCAGAGTGGCTGCAGGGTCTTGAGGGCATGGTCCTCCTCCAGAATCTCCTTCGCACGCTGTTCCTCACCTTCCTTCGACACCACAAAGGCGAGCCCGTAACCGAGTCGCTTCCACTCGCGCACTTTCTCCAGGAAGGCATGGCGCGCCTCGACCTCGCCGTGCAACCGCTCCTGCGCAACAAGCGCGTCGTCCGGATACGACCGGTGATGCACGAGGCTGTCGGTGTCCCAGGTGGACTCCACCACTTCGTCTCCGTCGAGCAGCGCCGACGCCTCATCCATGTCGCTCAAGCCAAACAAGGCGCTCACGCGCTCCAGCACGGGCGTGAGACCGTCGGCACCCTCGCGCACGGCAGCGCTGAAGTCGGCGTCAAGCTCCGCCGGCTCGATCAGGGCGAGGTGGGTGGCGGGTGAAAGGTAATCGGCCAGCCCGGTTTGGGAGGTGGCGAGACGGAGGCGCGGCGAGGCGGACAGCGCGATGGACTCCACGGCCGCGCCCGAGCGCTGGGTGACCGGATCAAAGGCGCGGATCTCCTCAATCTCATCGCCAAAAAAGTCCAGACGGTAGGGCTCGGTTGCCGTGATAGGATAAACGTCCACAATCCCTCCGCGAATGGCGTAGTGGCCCGGCGACTCGCACACCGCTTCCGAATCGTAATCGAGCTCGCGCAGCAGCTCGAGCAAGCCGGCAAAGGACTGGGTCTGCCCGCGTTTGAGGGTCACTTCCTTCTCCGCAAACGCCTCCAGCGAAGGCACCGGCTGCGCCAGCGCGGCCGGAGTGGTCACCACCACCAGGGTCGACGAGCCGCCCGGGGCCGCTCCAACTCCCGCCACCCGACGCGAGCGGAGCTTGGAGAGCACCGTTTGACGATCGGCCGAGGCGGAGAACGCCTCCCGCATGTCCCGGTTTTCGGGCATCGCCTCCGGGAAGTGCAGGACTTCAGCCGGCCTTGGATCGCCGCTCGCCGTGTGGAAGAACGCCAGATCCTCCACCAGCTGTTCACTCCGCTTGGTGTCCACCGTCACCACCAGCCACACCGGAGCAGGATGTGTGCGACCCAGCTCGTCGAGCACCGCCGCCCGGGCGGGGGGACAGATGCCGCACAGCTTGTGACGTTTCAGGGCGGTTCGGGCCGGCATGGAAGGGGATCACAGGAAACCAGGATCGGCCCCAGCGCAACTCCGGCGAAGGTCCGTCCTCCACCGATTTCCGCCCACGCTGCCCACCGGTTCCGCTCGCTTGGAGCAGCCGGCCGGCGGGCACGTCTCTCTTTCCGACCGTTACCCGTTCTTTTGCCGGGTTCATCGTGGTATTTGGCGAGTCGGTGAAGGCGTCGGACCCCGATGGTCCCGCGCCATCGCTGTTTTCGCCCTGCACTGGTCGCTTGCCAGATGAAGGACGGAGGAACAAAGAGACGGACTTCGCCATGACTGACTTCCGCGTTTTCTGCCGGCCTTCGTCTCGGGATCCCTCGGAGCTGCTGCTCTCGCCCGATGAGTCGCATCACCTGGTCAATGTGAACCGCGCCCGGTCCGGAGACGCAGTGGTGGCGTTCGATGGCCACGGCACCGAATGGCTCGGCACCCTGACGCGCGCCGACAAGCGCAGCGCGGTGATCCGGGTGAACTCCCGCCGGACCGCCCCCCCGCTGCCGCACCGGCTGACGCTCGGGCAGGCGCTGCCCAAGGGCACGGCGATGGACTCGATCGTGCGCAAAGCGACCGAACTCGGCACCGCGCGGATCGTGCCGCTGGAGAGTGCGCGGACCCAGGTGCACCTCGAAGGGGACCGCCAGGATCGCAAAGTCGAGAAGTGGCAGACCGCCGCGCTCGAAGCCGCCAAGCAGTGCGGCAATCCGTGGTTGCCGGACATCAGTCCGATGGAGCGGGTGATTCCATTCATGGAGTCAAGTCACGGATACGACCTGAAACTCATCGCCTCGCTCCAGCCCGGAGCGCGCTCCCTCAAGGCCGTGCTCGCCGCGTATCGCGAGCGGCACACCAAGCCACCCCACACGGTGCTCTGGCTGATCGGACCCGAAGGCGACTTCAGTCCGGAGGAGATGCAGGCCAGCACCCGGGCTGGTTTTGAACCCGTGACGCTCGGCCCCCTCGTGCTGCGCTGCGAGACCGCCGCTGTCTACGCGCTCAGCATTCTCAGCTACGAGCTGCAGAATTGAGGCCGGCGCGAGCCGGACACCCCGCCGGACCTACCAGACCAGCAGCCCGCCCGCAAAGGTCAGTCCCGCGCCCACGCTGCAGAAGATGATCCGGTCACCGGGCTGGAAGATACCCTCCTGCGCCGCCCAGCCCAAGGCCATCGAGACCGAGGCTCCGCTGGTATTGCCATAGCGGGAAATGGTCATGACGACCTTTTCGAACGGGATGCCGATCCGTTTGCTGACCGCGCGGAGGATGCGCTCGTTCGCCTGATGCGGCACCACCCAGGAGATGTCCTCCGGAGCGAGTTGATGGCGTTGCAAGGTGGCCTCGATCTGGTCGGCAAACGCCACCACCGCGCTCTTGAACACGGAAGCCCCGTTCATCTGCAGATAAAAATCCGCCTGATCCGCCCCGCCGGGCGCCGGGAACGGACGGGTCGCCCCGCCGCCCGGCCGCTGGATCGCCGCGAATTGGGTGGCGTCGCCCGACAACGCCATCCGGTGAAGGCGATGGCCGCCATCGGCATGGCTGAGGATCGCGGCTCCGGCACCATCTCCGAAGAGAAACGCGGTCTCGTGGTCCTTGGGATTGGTGATGCGTGAAAGGAGCTCCGCCGTGACGACAATCAGGTTTTTCGCCGAGCCCCCGCGAATGAGGGACCGACCGACTTCGAGCGCATAAAGCCAGCCCGAACAGGCGGCATTGAGGTCGAACGCAAACACGCGCGGAATCCCGAGGTGTCGCGCCAGCGCGCTGGCCATCGCCGGCACCGGCTGGTCGGGCAGAATCGTCGCCATCAGGATGCCATCGATCTGGCTCAACGGCATTCCCGCCTGCTCCAGCGCGTTCCGTACGGCGGTGGCGGCGAGGCTGGTCGCGGTTTCATCGCCATCCGCGTAGCGCCTTTCCTTGATGCCGGTCAGCTTGAGCATCTCCGCTTCCGTGCGGTCGGGAAACGCGCGCAAAATTTCACTGGTCGGCCTGATGTTCTTCGGTACCGCGTATCCAACACCGGCGATGCACACGGTCTCGACTCCACGATCAGCCGGCACGGCCGGGGCGGAGGCCACCACCGGCTGCACCGCCGGTGTCTGACGCCGCGCGAGGTAATGGGTGACATCGTCGCCCGAGACCCGCCCGCCCGGACCGGTGGCCGGCATGTCGGTAAGGGTCAAAGGATCCAAGCCCGCCTCCTGCGCGAGTTTGATGGCCCTCGGCGTCCAAATGGGTCCCTTCGCCACCGGGGTGGCCACGGCCGGCGCGGCCAGGGGAGCGGATGCGGGCGCTGACACGGGCGCGACGGGAACAGGCGAGGCCACGAGGGGAGCAGCGGACGGTGCCGGGGTTGCCGCCGGCCGGGCCGCCGGCGCGGGGGCGACATCGACCGGAACGTCCGAGGTGACTCGCAAGTGGAGCAAACCCACATCCGCCGTCTTGATGCGCAGAAAAGGTCCTCCGCTCGCCACGATATCGCCCGGTCGGCAGCGGACCGCCGCCACCACCCCATCGCAGGGCGATTCGTATTCGAAAACCGATTTGTCGCTCTCCAGCTCAGCGATCTTCTGCCCCTTGGAGATGGCAGTACCCGGTTCGATCTTGAGATCGATGATGGTGAGCTCGCTGACCGTGGCGCCCATCGAGGGCATCGGAACGTCGATGAGGTAGGTGTCCATGCGCTAAAGGTTGCGGGCGCAGACTTGCCCGAAGTTGTCGGTCGGTCAATGCCGGTGGACGAACCCGAGGATCGAGGTCCCCATTTAACGGCGCACGGCGCGCCAGACGGCCAGCGCCCGCTCGATCAGGTCTGGCAAGTCTTTGGTTGCAATCATGTTCGGTCCGTCGCTAATCGCCTGCGCCGGGTCCGGGTGGGTCTCGATGAAGAGTCCGTTCGCCCCGGCCGCCAGCGCCGCCAGCGCCAGGGGAGGAACGAATTCGCGCTGGCCGCCGCTCTTGCCTCCGGCCGCGCCCGGCAGCTGCACCGCGTGAGTCGCGTCAAAGACCGTCGGATATCCGTTCTGTCTCATGATCGAGAACGACCGCATGTCCACCACTAGGTTCTGATAACCAAAGGTTGTGCCACGTTCGGTCTGCCAGATTTCCTTCGCCCCGCCTTCGCGCAGCTTGCCGGTCACATGGACCATCTCCTGGGGTGAAAGAAACTGACCTTTCTTTACGTTGACGACCCGCGTCGTTGCCGCCGCGGCGAGGAGAAGATCGGTTTGCCGGCAGAGAAAGGCTGGAATCTGCACCACGTCGCAGACCTCCGCCACCGCCTTCACTCCGATGGACTCATGCACGTCGGTCAGCACCGGAAAACCGTAGTCCCGTCGGACGAGGGCCAGCAGGCGGAGCCCTTCCTCCAGTCCCGTGCCCCGGGGGCCGGCCAGCGAGGTCCGGTTCGCTTTGTCGTAGGACCCTTTGAACACCACGTTCAACTCCGGGTGATGCGTGCGCACGGCCACCAACGTTTCCGCCACCGCCCGGCACACCCCTTCGTTTTCGAGCGAACACGGTCCGGCGATCAACAACAAGCGGGACGGATCGTAAAGCATGGCGGGCAGCGGCAGCTCAACGCGCTTTCCGACGCGCGACCGGCTTCCGCTTGCGGCGCAGCTTGAGCGCCGCCCCGATGAACGCGGCAAACAGGGGATGAGGCGCGCTCGGCTTGGACTGGAATTCCGGATGGAACTGTACCCCGACAAACCACGGATGATCCTTCAGTTCGACGATCTCCACGAGGTTCCGGCGGGGGTTGATCCCGCTCACCGTCATCCCGGCCCGCTGGAGCTGGCCGACGTAAGCGTTGTTAACCTCGAAGCGGTGCCGATGACGCTCGCGCACGGAGTCCTTGCCGTACGCCTTGTGCGCCAGGGTCCCGGGCGTGAGCGCGCACTCGTAGCTGCCCAGTCGCATGGTCGCACCCTTGTCGATGACCTTCTTCTGCTCCTCCATCATGTTGATCACCGGATGGGCCGACTTCTCGTCGAACTCAGTCGAGTTGGCCCCGGCCAGCTTGAGCACATTCCGCGAAAACTCGATCACCGCGATCTGGAGTCCGAGACAGAGGCCATAGTACGGGATCTTGGCTTCACGCGCGTACTTGGCCGCCGCGATCTTGCCCTCGGTCCCGCGGTCCCCGAACCCACCCGGCACGAGGATGCCATCGAGTCCCTTCAAATGGACCAGTCCACCTTTTTTCTCCAAGTCCTCGGCATCGATGCGCACAATCGCCACCCGGGTGTTGTTCGCGATGCCTGCATGGGTCAGCGATTCGTAGACGGATTTGTAGGCGTCCTGGAGCTCGATGTACTTGCCCACGACCCCGATCTTGACCTCGTGGGCCGGCGAAACGACGCGGCGCACGATTTCCTCCCAGACATTTTTCGCCGGCAGGGGATGCTTGAAGCCAAAGAGACTCAGCACCAGGTCATCCATGCCTTCTTTTTGCAGCGCCAGCGGCAGCTCGTAAATGGAGTGCGGCACGTCGCGGCACTCGATCACGGCCTTGACCGGCACATTGCAAAACATGGACAGCTTGTCTCGAAGTCCATGATCGAGGGGGTGATCGCACCGACAGACCAGTACGTCGGGCTGGATGCCGATTTCGCGCAACTTCGCCACCGATTGTTGGGTGGGTTTGGTTTTCAGTTCCCCGGCCGCCTTGAGGTAGGGCACGAGGGTGACGTGGATGAAAATCGTGTCGCTCGGCCCGACCTCGAGCGCGAACTGACGCATCGCTTCAAGAAAGGGCAGCCCCTCGATGTCGCCCGTCGTGCCACCGATCTCGGTGATGAGCACATCCACATCCTTGGCGCCCGAGTAGATGCGCTCCTTGATCTCATTGGTCACGTGGGGAATGACCTGCACCGTCTTGCCCAGGTAATCGCCCCGGCGCTCCTTCTGGATCACACTCTCGTAGACTTGGCCGGAGGTGAGATTGTTGAGCCGTGAGAGCTTGCCGCTCGTGAACCGTTCATAGTGGCCGAGGTCGAGGTCTGTTTCGGCTCCATCTTCCAACACATACACTTCGCCATGCTGGAACGGGCTCATCGTGCCCGGATCCACGTTCAGGTACGGATCGAATTTCTGAATCCGCACGGTCAACCCGCGCAATTCCAGCAGCGCCCCCAACGCCGCAGCCGTCAGGCCCTTGCCCAGCGACGAAACCACCCCGCCCGTGACGAAGATATACTTCATCGAACAGGGTTAACCGGTCGGGTCTTTGCCGCGCAAGAAAAGACCGGCAAAAGTCAGTGCCCCCGGGGCAAAGGGGCAAAAAACGCGCGGTGGGCACCTCCCAGCGGACCCCTTCTCTAGGTCAGCAACAGCACCGCCACCACCCCGCCTCCGCCGATGATCACCAGCAGAACGAGGAGGTAGAGACTCCATTTGAGCAATTTGGCAAAAAACCATAGCGCACCCAGCGCGAGAACGAACGCACAGGACAAGACCAGCCATCGCGGATAGCCGGCCAGGGATTCGAACGACGCGTTCAGCCAAGTCATTCCCTTTCGATAAAGCGCGGGAGATGCCCGGTGCGAGCCATTTGGGGGTATTTCCTGCACCCATTCGCCGCTTGCCCCACGGGGGACCGTTGCGCCACGGTGCTGCCTTCATGCAGTCCATGCTGTCCAAACCGCAACTTCTCTCCTGGATCACCTGTGACGGGGCTCATATCGACCCCACCACCGGCAAACACACCTTGCTGGGGGTCTTCTCAAATACCCGGGTCCGGCAATTCCCCTTCGTCTATCCGTACATGGTGTGGTTCATCACTGTGACGGATTGCAGTCAGGGCTCGCACACCATGAAGATCTCCATGGGTCTCGACGCCGCCCGCATGCAACCGCTGATCGAGCGCAAGTTTGACTCGGAGAGTCCGTTGCAACGGATCAACCTGATCAATGAGATCGCCAACCTGCCCTTCCCTGAACCGGGCGAGTACGACATCAATATCGAAATTGACGACGAGCTCCTGCTCGCCACCAGCTTCTTCATCTCCAACTGACGGTCGCACCGCCCATGACTTCCGCTTCCACTTCGTTTGATCTGATCGGCGTCGGTTCGCCCATCATGGACCTGTTCGCCTCGGTCCCGGACAGTTTTCTCCGTCATGTCCAAGGGGACAAAGGGGGCATGGTGCTCGTCGATCAGGGCGAGATGCAGCGCATCCTGTCCCACTTGGACCAGGCTCCGGCTCACTCCACCGGCGGCTCGGCTGCCAATGTCACCTTCAACGCGACCCGGCTCGGCCTGCGCACCACGTTCCTCGGCAAGCTGGGCAACGATGAGTTCGCCCAGCGGTACCGGACTGCCTTTGAGACGGCGGGGGTCGATGGTTCCCGCTTCAAGCGGGGAGATCGCGCCAATGCCCGTTGTCTGGCCCTGATCACGCCGGATGCCCAACGCACGATGCGCACCGACCTGGGCGCCGCGATGACGTTGTCACCGGGTGAAGTGGTGGCGGCCGACTTTGCCGGCTGCCGTCACGCGCACATCGAAGGTTACCTCGTGTTCAACCAAGCTCTGGCCGATGCGGCGCTCGCCGCCGCGCGCGCCGCGGGCACCCGGGTCAGTCTGGATCTGTCCTCCTTCGAGGTCGTCGGAGCATCGCGCGACTGGCTGTTCTCCCAATTCAAACGCGGCATCGATGTCGTGTTTGCCAACGAAGACGAAATCCGCGCCCTGTTCCCGACCAAGACGCAGGTGCCATTCGCCGACCTCGCGCGGGAACTGGCCAGCCACGGCGTGCTCGCCGCAGTGAAGGTCGGCGCCGACGGCGCGTGGATCGCCCAGGGCTCCGAACTTCACCGCATCGAACCGGTCCGCGTCGACCAGGTGCTCGACACCAATGGCGCGGGCGACGCCTGGGCCGCTGGTTTTCTCTTCGGTCTGCTGCGCGGATGGTCCCTGCCGGCCTGCGGTCGTCTGGCGTCCCATCTGGGCGCGGAGACGGTGCGGCACATGGGACCGATCATCCCTTCCGTTCGCTGGCCCGAGGTGCACGCCCGCGGTCTGGCCCTGGGTCCGGTCGCTTCCTGAGTCTTCCGCCCACCGTGCTCTCCCTCGAATCCGTCACCAAACGCTACGGCTCCCTCACCGCCCTCAGCGCGGTCTCTCTGACGTTGCGCCGGGGCGAGTTCTTTGGACTGCTCGGTCCGAATGGGGCCGGCAAGAGCACGCTGATGTCGCTCGTCGCCGGGCTCAAGCAGCCCGACTCCGGCCGGGTGCTGCTTGAGGGCGAGCCGCTGGTTTTGTCGCGGCTCGACCTGCGCCAGAAGCTCGGTTTCGTCCCCCAGACCATCGCCCTCTACGAGGACCTTTCGGCCGAGGAAAACCTGCGCATCTTCGGTCGGCTCTACGGTCTGTCCGGCGCCCGGCTGAAGGAGCGTATCCAGCAATGCCTGACGGCCGCGCAGCTGGTCGACCGCCGGCGCGATCTGGTCAAGCGGTTCTCCGGCGGCATGCAGCGCCGGCTGAACATCGTCGCCGCACTGCTGCACGAGCCGAGCCTGTTGCTTTGCGACGAACCCACGGTCGGGGTCGATCCCCAGTCGCGCAACGCCATCTTCGAGTTTTTGCAGCAGCTCAACCGGCAAGGGCTGACCGTGGTGTACTCCACCCACTACATGGAGGAGGCCACGAAACTCTGCTCGCGGATCGGCATCATCGACCACGGAAAACTGCTCGCCCTCGGCACGCTCGATGAATTGCTGACGCACCTGCCCTCGACCGAAACGCTGCGCATCACGTCGAGCGGCGCCGGGTCCGGGCGGATCGCGGGCCTGGAGTCCTTTGGGTCGGTCTCGGTCACGGCGGACGCCACGGTGCTCGCCCTCGCGCCCGCCACGCGGCTCTCCTCCGTGTTCGCGCACCTGGAGGAGGCCGGCATTCCCGCCTCCGCGGTGCAACTGGCCCGTCCCGATCTGGAGGATCTGTTTCTCCACCTCACCGGAAAGTCCCTGCGGGACGCCTGAACCGCCCCGCTTTCTTTCGTCCCGCCATGTCCACCGTTCTCGTTCTTCTGCGCAAAGACATCGTGGGATTCTTGCGCGACCGCACCGCCGTCTCGCTCACGTTCCTCGTGCCGGCCGTGCTCATCTACATCTTCGGCCAGGTCTTCGGGGTCGAACGCAGCTCGAGCGGCCCGGTGGGGATTCCGCTCGCGGTCGTCGTGCAGGGCCCGGCCTCGGCGGCGGCGGACGCCATCACCGCCTCTCTGCGCCAGGAAAAAGCCTTTCGTGTCATGACCACGGAAAAGGACGCGCAGGGCGTCGAAACCGTGCTGACCGAAGACCGGGTCCGCGTCCTGTTCCGCGAAAACAAACTTCGCTACGCCCTCGTGTTTCCAGCGGACGCGCAGAGCGACACGTCCTTTGGACTGAAAGTGCGATTCCTGAACAATCCCCGCAATGACATCGAAACCCAGATGGTCACGGGCCTGCTGCAGAAGACCATCTTCACCGCCGCGCCCGCCGCCTTGCTCGACTCGCTGCGCAAACGGGCCGTGAGCTTCGCCGGACCCGCTCGGACCGAGGCGTTTTATCGCCGGCTGGCCGAGAACGTCGCCGCCAACTTCGGTGGCGACGCGGGCCAGATTTACGACGACCTGATGTCCGGCCGACTGCCAAGCGGTACCGGGTCGTCTGGAGCCCAAGGTGCCGCCACCTCGTCCTCCACCGCCGAGAACTTCCTCGACCGCATCCTGAAAATTGAGTCGGAACAGCTCTCCGGCCAAAAGGTAAAGAACGCCGCCGCCACCCGCAGTGTCGGAGGCTGGGCGATCATGTTTCTCCTGTTCTCGGTCAGCGGCGCCGCCACTTCCCTCTTCGACGAAAAGAAGGCCGGCCTGTTCCTGCGTTTGCTGGCCGCCCCGGTGCGTCGTTCTCACATCCTTTGGAGCAAGTACCTGTTCGGCATGCTCCTCGGACTGGTGCAGCTGACCTCCTTGTTCTTCGCCGGCCGGATTTTGTTCGGCATCGATGTGACCAGCAATTTTGGCAACCTGCTGGTGATCTGCCTCGCCACTTCGACCGCCTGCACCGCCTTTGGCATGCTGCTCGCCTCCATCGCCAAGTCACCGGCCGCGGCGAGCGGTCTGGCCACGTTCCTTATCCTGACGATGAGCGCCGTCGGCGGCGCCTGGTTCCCGACCAGCTTCATGCCTGATTTCATCCAGGTCTTAAGCAAATTCACCCTCGTCTACTGGTCGATGGAGGGCTTCCTGCAGGTCCTCTGGGCCGACTGCACGTTGGTGGAGTTGCTGCCCTACGCCGGCGTGCTCCTCGCCATCGCCGCCGTGGTCAATACGATCAGCATCTGGCGCTTCAACCGCGGCAGCCTCTTCGAGTAGCGTCAAAAATTGGGCGTTCAGCGTTCCCCGTTCAGCGTTCGGTGCGGTCTGCACTCCGGAGTTGTCGTTTTTCGGGTTTCGGGGGACACTTTGGCTTCATGTCCGCTGATCTCGTCCACCTCGTCACTGCGATCGCCCAGCGTGCCCGGGCGGCTTCCCTCGTGCTGGCCACGGCGTCCACCACGCAGAAAAATGCCGCCCTTTTGGCTCTGGCCGAGGCGCTGCCGGCGGCCGCGGATGCGCTGCTCGCCGCCAATGCCCGCGACCTGGCCCAGGCGGAAGCCAACGGGATGACCAAGGCGCAAATCGATCGCCTGACGCTCACTCCGACGCGGCTGGCGTCGCTCGCGGAGTCCGTTCGACAGGTCGCCGCCTTGCCGGATCCGGTGGGTCAGGAATTGGACGCCTGGACGCGGCCCAATGGGCTGCGGATGCGCAAACTCCGTGTGCCCATTGGTGTCATCGGCATCATTTACGAGGCGCGACCGAATGTGACGATCGACTGCGCCATCCTCTGCCTGAAATCGGGCAACGCCGCCATCCTGCGGGGCGGGAAAGAGATCTTCCATACCAACACCGCGTTCGCGGTCCTGCTCGCCCAGGCTTTGGCCGCCGCCGGACTGCCGCCGGACGCCCTGCAGCTGATTCCGACCACCGATCGCGCCGCCCTGACGACCCTGCTGTCCCTCGACCATCTCGTGCACTGCATCATCCCGCGCGGGGGCGAGAGTCTGATTCGATTTGTCGTCGAGAATAGCCGGATTCCCGTGATCAAGCACTACACCGGGGTCTGCTTTGTCTATCTCGACGCTTCCGCGGATCCCGCCATGGCCGAGGCGATCACGGTGAACGCCAAGGTGTCCCGACCTGGGGTCTGCAACGCCGCGGAGCAGCTGCTCGTCCATTCCAGCGTGGCATCGACCCTCCTGCCGCGCGTGGCCACGGCACTTGCCCGCAAAGGAGTGCAGCTGCGGTGCGACGCCCGTGCGGCTGCCGCGCTCGCCGCGGCGCCGGAGGTTCCCGTTTCGCAGGTCGCCGCCGCCCAACCGGCCGACTACACGTCCGAGTTTCTTGATCTCATCCTCGCCGTGCGGGTGGTGGATTCGGTCGACGAGGCCATCGCGGTGATCAATCGGGATGGTTCCGCTCACACCGACGTCATCGTGACCGCCGACGAAGCTCAGGCGCGACGCTTCCAGGCAGGGGTCGACAGCGCCGTGGTCGGATGGAATGCCAGCACCCGCTTCAACGATGGTTTTGAGTTTGGTTTCGGTGCCGAAATTGGAATCAGCACGGACCGGCTGCATGCCCGCGGACCGATGGGGTTGCCGGAGCTTTGCACCTATAAATACTGGGTCGACGGCACGGGTCAGACGCGTCCTTGATCTCGAGCGACCAATCTTTGCCGGCCCGCGCTGCACATTAAATCTTCAACCTATTGAATCAGAAAGCTTTTTGAGGATTACGGTCGATCAGAATCTCCCTTGAACTTTATCGGCTGAACCGCGTCTACTTCATTGTCATGAACACGTCCCCTCGCCTCCTGGCCTTGCTGGTCATGCTTCCGTTTTCCGGTTCGGCGGTGTTCGCCCAAGCAGTGGTCCCGTCGCCACCGCCAGAACGGCCCACCGTCGAGGTCAGTGGACCTTCCCAGCGCCTTTCGCGGTCGACGATTCAGGCAGTGGCCGCCGGCATCGCCTACGCCCCGCCCAAGCCGGTCGAAAAGAAACCCGAACCCGAGGAGGTTGAGCCGGATCAGCCCAAGAATGGCATCGTCCGCCTGCCCGAGTACGTCGTCCATGGCGATCGTCCGCCGGTCTTTCGACAAAAGGACGTCAACACGAAGAAAGGGCTCGGTCAAATCGCTGTGGACAAGTATTTTACGGAGACGGGTAAAGCCCTCAACCGATTCACGATTCCCCTCTTCGGCATGAGCAAAGAGCAATATGCCCTCATGATGTGGGAGGAGGAGGAGCGTCTGAAGAACATGCAGAACGCTGCGGAGAACGTGTACCTGCTCCGCCAGACGGATCCCGCCGGAGCCGCCCAGCTCAAGCGGGAAGTGGATCAGACCTTCATCCGTCGCAGCGAGTTCTCACCCATCAGCAACGGACGCGACAAGTAGGCTCAGCCCGGGCCCTAGCCGACGATCAGGCTCTGGCCGGTCATCTCCGCCGGTTTGGGCAAACCCATGAGGTGGAGCACGGTCGGGGCAATGTCCGCCAGCCGGCCACCGGTGCGCATCGTCGTCGTACCTGCCGCATAGCCGGCACCCACGACGAACACCTCGACCTTATTCAGGGTGTGCGCGGTATGGGGTGAGTTGTTCTCCGGATCCCACATCTGTTCACAGTTGCCGTGGTCGGCGCAGACCACGGCCCGGCCACCGACACTTTCCAGCGCCGCCAGCAGGGTGGCGACACCGGCGTCCGTGGCTTCGACCGCCTTGATCGCCGCCGGCAAGGAACCGGTGTGTCCGACCATGTCGGGGTTGGCGAAATTGACGACCAGCAGGCCATACTTGCCGGAGAGAATGGCTTCCTTCGCCAGGCGCGTCACTTCTCCCGCGGACATCTCCGGTTGCATGTCGTAGGTCGGCACCTTGGGGCTGGCCGGACAGGCACGATCTTCACCGGGGAACGGGTCCTTGCGGTAATTGTTGAAGAAGAAGGTCACGTGCGGATTCTTCTCTGTCTCCGCGCACCGGAACTGACCGATCCCGGCGTCGGAAACGACCTTGCCGAGGATGTTCTTGAGCGCCTCGGGCTTCGGGGAAACGACGTGCACGGGCAGGCCCGCCTCGTACTCCGTCATCGTGGCATAATATAGGTCGAGTTTGGGTCCCCGGGGGAACTCGGCAAATCCGTCCATCACGAATGCCTTAGTGATTTCGCGGGGACGGTCCCCGCGGTAATTGTAGAACAACACCGCGTCGCCGTCGCGCATCGTGGCAATGGGTTTTCCCGCTCCATCCACCACCCAGGTGGCGGGCACGAACTCATCGCCTTTCTGTGTTTCGCTCAGCGGTTTGACATAGTACGAGCGCACCGCTTCCACCGCCGAGGTGGCCGTGGCTTCCGCCTTCTGGCCGGTCAACATGAAGTAGGCCTTGGCCACCCGTTCCCACCGATTGTCGCGGTCCATCGCCCAAAAACGACCGCAGACGGACGCGATCCGGCCCACGCCGATCTGTCGGCATTGGGCTTCCACCTGCTCAATGTAACCCGCGCCGCTACCCGGCGGCGTATCCCGGCCGTCGGTGAAGGCGTGGATGAAAACCTCGGTGATGCCCTCCAGCTTGGCCTGGCGCAGGATGCCGTAAAGGTGCTCGAGCATTCCGTGCACGCCCGCGTCGGAAACGATGCCCATCAAGTGGAGCCGGGATCCGCGGGATTTCACGCGTTCCACGGCGGCACGCCAGACCTTGTTTGTTTCCAACTGCTTTTCGGAAAAGAGTTTGTTCAACCGGACCAATTCCTGATCCACGATGCGACCGGCGCCGATATTCTCGTGGCCCACCTCGCTGTTCCCCATCACGCCGTCCGGCAGACCCACATCCAGGCCGGAGGCCGCCACCAAGGTGTGCGGGTACTTCGCATGGAGGCGGTCGTCCGCCTGTTTCTTTGCCAAGTGCACGGCATTGAACGCGTTCTGCTCGGGATGGGGATTCTTGCCCCAACCATCGCGAATGATCAATAGAACCGGAGTGCGCAGAGTGCTCATGAGAATAGTGGAAATGACCGAGGATTAGGCATGGCGGGCCGGCTTCCCCGATAGAAGGCTAAATTCACTGCAGATTTTGTGCTCTGATAATGAATTTCGCGCCACCCTGCGCCGAAGTTGGCAACAGTGATGCTATCAAAGGCCTCTCGATGACCCTCATCATACGAGATCTATTGGTGAACCCTCCCACGTGGTTCCTCTCTTTTCGGGACCTCACGCTCTACTGTCACGTCTTCCTGAAGTCCGATATCGTCATCGAGTCCGATGAGCCGGACATCTACTATCGGTGGATCAAGCCGCGGGGCGGCATGGATTTCGTGGAGGATTTTGTCCGCCCCGGCTCCGAAGATGGGCTGCGGCTCGACGTGGAACATAACTATCCCCGCTCCCTCGTCACCGACCGGATCGCTCCCGAAAATGTCCACCGGTTGATCGCCATGATCCAGGGCTGCCGGGGCGCTGCCTGACGCGCGCCGGCTACCGGTGGGACGGGCGGACGAGGGATTCGCCGGGAAACCAGAAGGACGTTCGACCCAAGGAGCTCGTTTGACTCCGGCCAAAAACGTGGCCCCCATTGGGCTTCGCATGTCCAAACGCGCCGTCCTGCTCGTCAATCTTGGTTCTCCTGATTCCACGTCCGTGCCCGATGTTCGGCGCTACTTGCGCGAATTTTTGGGTGATGAGCGCGTACTCGATCTCCCGGCTCCGTTTCGCTGGCTGCTCCTGGAAGGCATCATTTTGCGCACGAGGCCGAAGAAGTCGGCCCACGCCTACGAAGAGATCTGGACCAAGGACGGGTCGCCGTTGGTCCTGACGTCCAAACGGGTCGCCGCCAAACTGGCAGAACAGCTGGGATCAGCCGCCCCGGTCTATCTGGCCATGCGCTACGGATCGCCGTCGATCGCCAGTGTGGTCGCACAGATGGCCCGCGACGGCATCACCGAGGTGCTGCTGTTTCCCCAGTATCCGCACTACGCCATGTCGTCCTGGGAAACCGTGGTGGTGAAGGTCTTTCAGGAAGCCGCGCGGCTCGCGCCCAAAATCAAGTTCGATTCGGTGCACCCGTTCTACGCCGACGCCGACTACATCGAAGCCCTCTACCAGGTATCGGCGCCCTATTTCGCCCAGCCGCACGATTACATCCTGTTCTCCTACCACGGCATTCCGGTCCGGCATCTGCGCAAGGCCGATTCCTCCAAAGGTCACTGCACCCTCGTGCCGGACTGCTGCACGACCTGCTCTCCCGTCCACAGCACCTGCTACAAGGCCCAGTGTCTGGCCACGACTCGCGCCCTCGTGCGTCGGGCCTCCATCCCGGCGGAGCGGCATTCGGTCTCGTTCCAATCCCGGCTGGCGGGCGAGCCTTGGTTGACGCCCTACACGGATTTCGAGTTGAAGCGGCTGCCCCAAGAGGGACGCAAGCGGTTGATCGTAATGACCCCGGCCTTTGTCGCGGACTGCCTCGAAACGCTCGAAGAAATCGCGGGGGAAGGCAAAGAGGACTTCCTCGCCGCCGGCGGAGACCATTTTCAGCACGTCCCCTGCCTGAACGACCAGCCGCCCTACATCGACTTTCTCGCCGGTCGAGTCCGCGCCTGGCTGGGCGGTGACAGCCTCACCGGCACCCACCTCCGCCAGGCCGCCGCGATCGCGGTCTGAGCCCGCGCACCTTGCCTGCACCGGCGAACGCAATGAAACGCCCCCTTGCGCCTCGCCCGCGTCCGTTGCCATGACGAACGCCCGTTCCAACCCGGCCCCCGGCCATGCGGAGGAAACGCCCCCGCCGGCCTGGCTGTGGCTTTCGCGCGAGGGCATCATCGCCGCCTGCACCCCGGCGGCCCGGATGCTGGGCGTCGCAGATCCGGCCACCCTGGTCGGCACGGCGCTGGTCGGTCATCTGGCCTGGGACATCACCTCCCAGGACCCGGACTGGCAGCAGGCGCAGTGGGAGGTCCTGCTCGCCGCCGCGGCCGACCAGGGGTTGAGGGTGGCGGCGCACCTGGCGCCTGAAGTCGAACTCCTGCTCCGCCTCGAACCGGCGAGCGGCCCCGCCGGCGGATACTTTGCCACGCTCGCTCCGGTGCCCGCGCGCACCGCGTCGCGTCCCGGGCCCGCCCCCGCCCCGAGCCCCGCCGTCGACGCGGTGAACGCCTGGCTCGACCGCGAGGCGCCGATCGGGCTCTTCACGCTCGACTTCCAGCACGGCCGGGCCCGCTTCTCGCCCTCGATGAAGCAGCTTCTCGGATACACGGCGGACACGCTCCCGGACACCTACGAGGCGTGGCAGGGGCTGCTCCATCCGGAGGACTCCGCGGCGGCCCCGCACCGGGTGTCGAAACGCCCGCCCGCGCCGGGTACGCGTCCGCTCGCGCTGGAATTCCGCATGCGGCACCAGGACGGACGCTACCTCTGGATCCAGTGCCATGGCCTGCAGGTATTTGGTCCCGCCGGCGACCTCGAACAGGCCCTCGGCGCGGTCTTCGACATCACCGAGCGCAAGGAGCTGGAGGAGGAGGCCTTCGCCGCGTCCGACCGGCTGCGCCGCCTCGCCGATCACGGGCAGCTCGGGCTCTTCGATCTCGATTTCGGGGGCCAGCAGTATTGGTTTTCCGATACCTGGCGCCGTCTGCTGGGCGTGCCGGCGGGCGGGACGGAGCCGGACGGGGATGCCCTCGCGCCGCTGCTCGACGCCCTGCTGCCCGGTCGCGCCCCGGCCGGAGTCTCGACCTGGCTCGCCGAACACCGGCCGGACGAGGAACCGCTGGTCGAGGCCACGACCCTGCTGCACCGCAACGGCCAGGTGATCCCGGTGCTCTTCGGGGTCTCGCGTCAATTCACCCGGCGGCGCGACCTCACCCGTGCGGTCGGCTTTGCCATCCCGCTGTGCGGCGACATCGAACGCCTCGCCGCGGCCAACGCGCTGCCCCCACCACACCTGGTCGGGCCGCTGCTCGACGCGCTGCAGGAGGCCGTGATCGTCGCGGACGCGGAAGGCACCGTGGTTTTCATGAATGCCCGGGCGGAACGGCTGACCGGCCGGTCTCCCCGCGCCGATGGCGTGCTTTCGATCAGCCAGGCGTTTCCGTTGGTTCGTCGTCAGGATTACCAGGCCGACTACGACGCCGTCAGCGCCCACCTGGCGTCGCCGTCCGCGGGCGCCCTGCGCACCGATCATGCCCTGGCGCCCCTGCCCGATCGCAGCGAGCCGCTGCCGGTGGTCTGGAGCGCGCACCAGACCTGGGACACCCAGGGGCGGATCGCCGGAGCCATCGTTGTCTTCCGCGACCCGCGGGAGATGTCACTCACCCCCGAGGAACTGCTGCGGGCGAACCGGCTGGAGTCGCTGGGCACCCTCGCCGGCGGCATCGCGGCCGACTACACCAACCTGCTCACGACCATCCTCGGAGCCATCTCGCAGGCGAAGGAGCATCGCGACTTTTCCCATCTCGCCAACGCCGAGAAGGCCTGCCTCGAGGCCACGACCTTGTCGCGCCAGCTCATCGCCTTTGCCACCGACTCCCCGGGGACGCGGCGTATCCATCATGCGGTGGAGGATATCCTGCGCGACGCGGTGCGCATCGCGGCGACCGGCTGCCTCGCCGCCATCACGCTTGAGGTCCCTCCGGATCTGCCGCCCATTGAAACGGACCGGGGCCAGATGCTGCAGGTCTTCCAGAACCTCATTGTCAACGCGATCCAGGCCCTGCCGGCCGAGGTCGGCGCCGGCCGGATCCGGATCCAGGCGCGCGCGCTCGAGCTGGCGGCGGGCGAGGTGCCTCCGCTCGACGCCGGCCGCTACGTCCAGATCGACGTGCAGGACAACGGCAGCGGCATCGCCCCGGAGAACCTCGAACGGATCTTCACGCCCTTCTACACCACCAAGACCCGGGGCACGGGCCTCGGACTCGCCACCGCGCTGTCGATCGTGCGCCGGCATCAGGGTCAGGTGTGGGTTTCCTCGCTGCCTGGCGCCGGTTCAACCTTCACGGTCTACCTGCCGGCCGCGGCCGCCGCGGTCGAGCCCGCCGCCCCGCTCCGGCCCGGTCTGCCGTTTGGCACGGGGCGGATCCTGTTCATGGACGACGACCCGCACATCAGCGCCCTCACCGCGAGCATGCTGCAGAGTCTCGATTACACCTTCGACCTCGCCCGCGACGGCGAGGAGGCGCTGGCCCTGTATCGTCGGTACCTCAACGTGGGCCGTCCCTACGACGCCGTTGTCATGGACCTGACCGTCATCGGCGGCATGGGAGGCGAGGAATGCTTGCGCCGGCTGCGCGAGCTGCACCCGGAGGTGCGCGCCATCGTGTCCACGGGTTACGATGACCCGGGACGCCGGCGACACTTCGTCGACATGGGTTTCGCCGGCTTCCTCGCCAAACCCTACCGCGTGGGAGATCTGAACCACGCATTGCAGGCGGTGCTGGGCGACCGACGTCCGCCCTTTTCCCCACCGAGCTGAGTCATCGACCCGGGTGGGACCGAAGGTCCCGTCGCGGCCTCAGCGAGGCCGGCGACAACCGGCAGACCCAGAGGGGACCCACTCCTGGAGGGCGCCGCTCCGTCGGCGCCGCGGGGACGCGCACCGACTGGCCGCGCCGGCTCGTATGTCCTCGATGCGCAAAAACACTTTGGATTGGGAAGGGATCGCCGCGCGCAACCGGTGCCGACGAAGCGGCGCCCTCCAGTCGACCCCGACCCACCTACCCGCGCCAGGTGAAGGCGTGACACAACGCGACGCCCGCGGCGTCCGCTTCGTCCACCGCCAGCGTGCGGCCGTGCCCGAGCAGGGCCATCACCGTGCGCGCCATTTGCTCCTTGCTTGCCCGTCCCGCGCCGACCACCGCCTGCTTTACGCGCAGTGGGGGATATTCAAATACGGGCTTGTCCTGCAGCGCCACCGCCGAAATGGCCGCTCCCCGGGCTGCTCCCAGGATCTGTGCGGTCTGGAAGTTCTGCACGTAGATCGTCTGCTCGAGCGCCACATGCCGCACGTCGAAGTCGCCCAGAAACGCGGCCACCGCCCGGTGGATTTGACCAAGCGCATACGCCATCGTCTCCCGGGGAGGGACCTTTACGGTCTGGCAGCGGAGCAACACCGGGGTGCGGCCGGAGACGAATTCGATCATCGCCAGTCCCGTGCCGCGCAGGGACGGGTCGACGCCCAGCACCCGTCCGCTGAACGGTGTCCGCTGCAGCGACAGACCCGGCGTCGGATCAGGCCGCCGCCCGCCTGCGCGCGGCACCCCGGCTTCCATCGGCAGGCCCGCCAGTTTGGCCGCCCACATCTGCCGAACGGTCATGCGCGCCATGGTCCACCTTTCTCCCCGCCCGCCGGGCACCCGCCGAACCTTGAGACCGGTTCACACCCCGACCCACGCTTCAGGCGTGTCCCTTCCGGTCCGGACATGGGGAAGTGCGACGAGGTTCTCAAAACAACAGGAGCTTAAGGCCCGCGAGTGCGGTCAACGAGAGTGTAATGATCTCGAACCAACGCTGATTGATGCGATGCACCAGCCAGCGACCCGCGAGTGCGCCGGCTCCGACCGCCGGGGCGAGCGCGAGGTTGGTCAGCAGGCTGGGTCCATTGACGAGTCCGAGGTGAATCATGAACGGGACCTTGAACAGGTTCAGCAGCAAAAAGTACATGGCGGCGGTGCCGAGGAATTCGAGCTTCGGCAGCCGCAGGGCCAGCAGGTAGATCGACATGAGCGGGCCGGCCGCGTTGGCGATAAGGGTGGTGAACCCCGCCAAGATCCCCGTTCCCGCCACGATCGGCGCGGGAGGGCCCTGTTCCTTCCACTTGTCCTCCGCCTTCGCTCCCTGACTGCGGCGCCAGAGGTGCAGGGCCATCAGCACGACAATGATGCCCCCGACCAGCACGCGTGCTTGCTGGTTGTCGATACGATCCATCGCGAAGTAGCCGAACAACACGCCCACGCCCGCCCAGGGAAACAGGCGCAACAGCTGCGGCCACTGGGTGTGGCGCCGATAGGCCGCCACCGCCACCAAATCGCCAAAAATCAGCAGCGGCAGGACCAGGCCCGTGCCCTGCTTCGTCGGAAGCACATTGGCGAAAATGGCAATGAACAGGGTCCCGAGGCCGGCCACTCCTGTCTTGGCCATGCCCACGAGCACGGCTCCCGCCACCAGTAGCGCCCATTGCCAGGGCTCAAGTTGCATCATGATCGGGGTGACTCCGCCCGGGCGAACGCACCCTTGGCAACCGTAATCATGTTCCACGCGATCGGATCCGACTCCGGCCGGGTCGTTCCCGTGGCCAGAACCTGCCAGTCGGGTTCCACCGCCTGCCAGAAGCGCGCCCGTCTCCCGGGATCCAGTTCTCCGAGCACATCGTCCGCCAGCAACACCGGAGCCACACCACTGCCAGCGTGGAACCAATGCGCCTGGGCGACTTTGAGAGCGAGCACGAGGCTGCGTTGCTGCCCCTCCGAAGCCACCTCGCGCGCCGGGCGGCCATCGAGCGTGAAGTCCAGGTCATCGCGGTGGGGACCGGTCAAGGTCGACCGAAACTGCAGGTCGCGCGCCCGTCCGGCCGCCAGCGCGTGCAACCAGGCAGCCTCATCCGCCGAAGCCAGATCCGGTGCGTAGGCAAACCCCACGGTCTCCGGGCTGCCGGGCGACGCAATACACGCATACGCACGGGTCAGGTGGCGGCCCAGCCGTTCGAGTCCCACCGCACGTTCCCGCATCAGGCGGCTGCCCGATTGCGCGAGGGGACGCTCAAAGGCGGCAAGTTCCGCGGTCGGGGTCGCTCGTTTCAACAACGCATTCCGCCCGGCCAGCGCCCGGTGGTAGGTTTGCAGGGTTTGCAGGTAGGCCGGGTCCGTTGCCGCCAGGGTCAGATCGAGCCAGCGACGCCGTCCGCCCGGCGCGCCGCGGATGAGCTGTTGGTCCTGCGACGAAAACACCACGGTGGGAAACCGGCCAAGCAGGTCCGCCAGACGGGTCACGCGCTCCTGGTCGACCGTGACCTCCTTGCTGCCCGCGCGCAACCGGATCGTCACCCGCGTGGGGCCCATGCGCTCCTGCTCCAGTTCGAACGAGAGCGCCGCCTCCGGCTGACCGTGGGCAATCAAGACCCGCGCGTCACTGGTCCGAAAGGAACGCAGCGCGGTCAGCAGACCCACCGCCTCGAGCAAATTCGTTTTCCCCTGGCCGTTCGGTCCAAGGAAAAAATGCCTCGTCCCGGTCAGCTCCACCTCCGCCCAGGAGATGTTGCGAAAGTGTTGAAGAATGATCCGGCGAAGTCGCATCGACAAAAACAATCAGTACACGCATTCCGCGCGCAAAACCCAGCCCCATCTGCGCGCGGCGACGGCGACCCATCGGGGTTGCGTGAGACGCAGGCCAAGCCTTCGATGGCACCGACGATGGTCCGCCTTGCCTCCGCTGGAGGGCGTCGCTCCGTCGACACCGCCGTCGGGGCGCCTTTTCACTTCGTTGGCGCCGCGTCCAACTCCGCCGACACCGTCACCAGAGCCTGTCGCAACGCCAGCCAGTCTTTCTCCAGCGTGGACCAGCCGGCGCTGATGCGAATCGTCCGGCGCATGGCCTCAGGATCCAACCCCAGCGCGGCGAGCACGTGCGAGGGTCCCTCGTGGCCCGTCGCGCAGGCAGAGCCGGTCGAAACGACGAAGCCCCGTTTGTCCAGCCGCGCCACCCAGCGAAGATGCTCATGCCGCGGCAAGGTCAGCGAAACCGTGTTCCACAGTCGTTCCGCTCCCACCGCCACCACCCGGGATCCCGGCAGCGCGGCCACGGCGGCGTGCACGAATGCGTCGCGCCACAGCGCCCGTTCCGTCTCCCAGAGCACCTGACCGCTTTCCGCCTCCACCAGGGCCGCCATCATGGCCGCGACTCCCGGATAGTCTTCGGTGCCGCCCCGATGGCCTCGCTGCTGGCCTCCGCCCAGCAGACCCTGGAACGTGTCGGCCGGGCTCGCTCGCAACAGAAAACCCACGCCCTTGGGTCCACCCCACTTATGCGCCGACGCGAACACCCAGTCGGCGGCCCCGAGGCCCGCCGCCGGAAGCTTGCCGACCCATTGGGACGCGTCGCACACATACGTCACCTGCCGCGCCCGACACATCCGCGCCAATTCAGACCACGGTTGAAGCACCCCGGTCTCGTTATTGGCCGCCATCACCACGACGGCCCCGATGGGCGCGGACGAAGCCGCAGCTTCGTCCACCATCCCGGCCACCCGCGCGGTTTCCACCCTCCCCTCGGGCGTCACCGGAAGCGCGATCCAACGACCGGGAAACGCCGCCCCGAATGCGGCCAGAACACACGGGTGCTCCGTGGGATTCATCGCCACCCGCACCCCGGCCGGCAAGGTCCGGGCCAGATGCTGGGCGACCGCGGCCGCCGCCTCGGTCGCGCCGGAAAGGAACACCACCCGCTCAGCTCCCGCGCCAAGCAGCGAACCCAAGGCCTCGCGCGCCGCCTCCAGGTGAATCCGCACCCGCGCCGCCTCGCGGTAGGGACTGGAGGGATTCACCCACGCTTCGTCCTGAGCCCGCAACCAGGCGGCCCGGGCAGTGGCAGTCAGCGGCGTGGTGGCATTGTGGTCGAAATAGATCACGCAACCCCACCTCTGCCATCTCCTCAGCTGGCTTGCAAGCGGCCACCGGTCAACGCCAGACTCCCGACCTGCGAAATCCATGTCCTTCGACGCCGCACTCGCCCAGACCCTCCGCACGTTCCAGGCCCTGACCGACATCCGTCCGCAAATCGACCAGGCCACCGAACTTGTCGTTTCCACCCTGCGTCAAGGAGGCAAACTCCTCATCTGCGGGAATGGAGGCAGCGCGGCGGAAGCCCAGCATTTCTCGACCGAACTCGTCGGGCGCTATTTCAAGAACCGCCGCTCCCTCCCCGCCGTCGCGCTCTCGGCCGACGGTTCGCTGCTCACCTGCATCGGCAACGACTACGGATATGACTCCGTCTTTTCGCGGCAGATTGAAGGCCTCGCCCGCCCGGGCGATGTCGTGGTGGTCTTCACCTCCAGCGGCAACTCCGCCAACATCCTCGCCGCCCTTGCCGAGGCGCGACGCCTCGCGCTGCCCAGCATCGCCTTCCTCGGCCGCGGCGGCGGCAAGGCCCGAGGCCTCGCCACCATCGACCTGATCGTCCCCGGCGACTCCGGCCGCGCGGCCCAGGAGGCGCACCTGTTTCTCCTCCACCACATCTGCGACGTCATAGACGCGGACCTGGCCGGATGATTCACCGCACGCCGTTTCGAGCTGGCGGGAGTTTCGCCACCGGACGTCACCGCATGTATCCGTAATTCACCGCCCACGGTCGGCCGACGCCACCGCCCCCAATAAATCGACGCCATGCCCCGTAAACGTCCGCTCCCTCGAGCCAAGCGAGTCGCCGCCAGCGACCGCAAGCAGTTGATTCTCGAAGCCGGACTGCCCCTGTTCGCCTCGCAAGGGCTGCGCCACCTCTCGACCCGAGAACTGGCCCGGGTCGCCGGGGTCTCCGAGGCCTTGCTGTTCAAGCACTTTCCCAACCGCCAAGTGCTGTACCAGGAAATCTACCTCCATTGCGCCCGGCGTCTGCCGCTCGAGGAGACCCGATTTGAAGAACTGCCCCCGACCTGCGCCAACCTTGTCCAGCTGATTTACCTCAACGCTCGGGCCGTGCTGGTCTGTCGCTCTCTCGAACTGCAAACCGCAATGCGCATGATGGGGGACAGTCTGCTCGACGACGGCGCCTTCGCCCGACTGCTCCTCGGGAACCCGGTGATCAATGCCTTTCGCGCCAAGGTGGTCGCATGCATCGAAGCCGGCATCGCCGCACGCCAGATCGTAGCCGGTGGGCTTTCTCCCAACCAGAGATTCTGGCTGGCACGCAACGTCGCCACCCAGGCCTACTATCACCTGCTTCCCGCGGATCCAGTTGTTGACTACGAGGGTGATCTCATGGACGTCGTGCGGCAGGCGACGCTGTTCGGGCTCCGCGGAATCGGGCTGCGCGAATCCCTGATCGCGCGCTACGCCGCACCAGAAATCATGCGGTCGTGGGAGCGAGGCGGGGAGTTCCGCCTGGGTCGCTAATCCAGCGCGAACGTCGCCCTTCGGTCGTTCCGCGCTCAGCGTTCCCGCACCCATTGTCGGGCTGGCCCTCGCGGCCACGTCTAAGCCGTGAGCCCGTCGAAGGGCTGGCCCTCGCGGCCACACCGGCACCGCGATGCGCGGTAAAGCGTGAAGGGCGAAGAGTGAAGTTCGAATGCTAGGAAATGTCCCGGGACACTTCTGCGTCTGAAGTAAAGCATTCAGCGTTCCCGCTCCCATTGTAGGGCTGGCCCTCGCGGCCACGCCTGGTTTTTCACGCTCCACGCTTCGATTTTCCTCTTCACCGCTCTGCGGTGCAGGCGCGTCGCGCTAGGAGCCACTGGAATCCGGCTGTCAAGTGAGTAGTAACTCACTTACCGCAAAGAAAGTTTTTCATAGCCCCCTCGGCCTGCAACTCATGGCACCGGCTGTGCTAAGTAGGGAATCGCCAATCACTCAGCTCCGACAACCGTAAACCATGGACTGTTCATGCGAAAAGTTAAGTCTCTCAGCACGCTCGTAAGCCTAGCGTCCTTCCTGCCTTTGGCTGCCTCCGGCCAGGTGGCCACGCCGGGGGAGGCCGCCAAGAAATCCGATGAACCGGTCATCACACTCGAGAAGTTCATCGCCGAAGAAAACAAGGACGATCCCAACCGTATTGTCCCGAATCAGCCGACGAGCTCCATTCTCGGCCTGAACCGGAGCTTGTACGATACTCCCCGCTCGGCGACCAACATCAGCTCCGAGTTCATCAAGACGCTCGCGATTCGCAATTCGGAGGACATCGCCCGGATCGCACCGTCCACGTTCTCGAATTTCCGCTTCGGTCTCCAGGGCAATGTCTCCGTCCGGAACCAGACATCGGACTTCTATTTCCGCGGTATGCGGCGGATTGATCCGCAGGGCAACTACCGGACGATTTTCGCCGCCAATGACTCGATCGAAATCGTCCGTGGCCCCCCCTCGCCCATCTACGGCCTGGGCCGCATCGGCGGCTACCTGAACTTCAACCCGAAGACGGCCCGCCTGGAGAAGACCGGGAAATACCTCGATCGGCCGACGGGCGAGGTCAGCTACACCTTCGGCTCCTACGGAAAGAACATCGTGACCACGGACGTCGGGGGGCCGGTCAAGATCGCCGGCCGTAACGGCGGCTATCAGGTCTTCGGCTACTATGAAGACAGCGACAGCTACTACTCGATCTCTCCGCATGATCGGCACAAGATCATCCAAGCCACGCTGACACTGGATCTAACGAAGAACTGGCGCCTGGAAACCGGCGCGGTCTCACAGTACTCCTACGGCGGTCTCCCGGGCGGCGTTAACCGCACCACCCAGGATTTCGTCAACACGGGGCGCTACTGGGACGGCACCTTCTCCTATAACCTCGACAGCAACGGGGACAGTCGCATTTCCGACACGGAGATCTTCAATTCCTACTTTGGGGGCATCCCCCAGGGTCGAGGCGGCGCCTCGACCGCCGCGGGCAACATCGGCGCCTCGCGCAACTACGTGGGTCAGGTCAACGCCCCGCTCAACCGGCGCTTCCCCTGGCAGGGCGGACCGGTCAACGGGGGCACCATTACGGTCGCCCAGTTCCAGGCCGGCTACCTCGACACGGCGCCCACCCAGGTGGGCGGGACCGCCGTGCAACGGCAGGGGCTGCAGCTTGGAGTATATCCGGTCCTCGCCACGGGGCTGCCCAACACCGCGGTCGCCAAGCAGGCCTTCTACATGCCGCCCGCCTTCGACCCGAAGCTGGGGACCTGGCAGCAGGTGCCGTTCGACTACCGTCGGAGCTTTGGTGAAGACTACTACGAGGCCTACATTTACACCTTCTTCTTCGACCTGGTCAACGACACGAACGAGGACCTGACCTACAAGAATCAGTTCCTCTTGGATACGCAGGACCAGGAGAAGACCGGCCGCAATCCGTTCTCGCAATTCCAGAATATCTTCCAAATTGAGGACAAGATCACGGTCGTAAAGACGTGGCATCCGAAGTGGGACTGGCTGGAAGCCGCCACTCTCGGTTCGGTGAACGGAGTCTACTACGACGGTGGCCGGCGGACCGATAACACGGTGGACTATGACTTCCGACGCAGTCTGATGTCCGGGTTCACCCCGAACGACACGTTCAGTGCCTTCACCAAGAACTCCGGCTTCGAAGGCAGCGCCCTCTCCCAGTTCCAGCAGTCAAACTACCTGCAGTGGGGCTTCGGGCTTCTCGCCGACATCACGCTCTTCAAGAAGTTCAATCTGATGGTCGGCGGCCGGGGCGACAGCATTGATAGCGAGGCCTACGTGCCCGCCGGTGTCTTCAATCGCAACGGCAACGGAAGCCTCACGGTCGCCAGCACCAATCCCGCCTTTAAGGGGTACGCCGACTACGCCAAGTCCAACGACTTCGGCTGGTCCTACTCGGGAAGCGCCAGCTTCGAGCTGATCCGGGGTCTGAAACCCTACTTCACGTATGCCGTCCAATCCGCGCCCATTGGCGACGCTTCGACGGGAGGCATCCCGGTGGCCAATGTCCGCCGCGGTCCGATTGGCGAATCCCAGCTGCGCGAAGTCGGCATCAAGGGTTCGTACTACGGCGGAAAACTCTTCTTCGCCGTCGCCGCCTATGATCAGACGCGCAACAACTTCGATCCAAACGACGGCGCGGGTGTCATCGGGGCTACGCGGGGGCGCGGCATCGAGGGTGAGCTGCGTTGGTCGCCAAGCCGCCGCTTCAGTCTCACCGCGGGCATGAGCAGCTCCAAGACGGTGAATCTGGTGAGTTCGGGCAACGTGAACACCAATGCCCGGTTCCTCGGGTATCCTGACGTGGTCGACGCAACGGGCAAGGTCGTCATCCCGGCCGAGGCCTTCGGCTGGGGCGGCATCATCTCGACCAACATCCCCGCCGGAGTCACGGACTACGATGAAGTCAATGCGATTCCCGATACGATCGTCAACCTGACGCCGATCTACACGTTCAAGAACGGCATCTCGATCCGGGCCACGGCCTACTACCAGGGCAACTTCGCCGCCGACCGTCTGAAGACGGTCATCGTCAAGCCGGTCTACGTGTTCGACGCCGGTATCGCCTACACGTACAAGAACTGGGAGGGACGTTTGAACATCCTCAACGTCTTCGACAAGTTGTACTTCAACGGTGGATCGTTCAACTCGGTCGCGGCGCGCCTGCCGCGCACCTTCGACTCCACGATCACGTACCGCTTCTGATCACACCACCGCCGCCGGCTGCGCCCGGCGGCGGTTTGGTTTCTGCGTTCCCCGTTCCGTTCACGTTTGCCGCACGGTTTCACCGTGCCTGTCCCTCCATGCGCTCATCGCCCGCTTCGCCCCCCTCGCGCCGCCGGTTTCTCGCCCATCTGGGCGGGACAGCGGCCCTAGTCTCCCTCGCCGGACTTCGCTCCCGCGCCGAATCCAGCTCCTCCGTCACCTCCACCGACTCTTCCTCCGATCCGCTCTACGCTTCTGCCACGAAGCTGGCCGAGCTGATCCGGACCAAGAAACTGTCCTCGGTGGAAGCCGTGCAGGCCCAGCTGGCCCGCATCGCCGCCGTCAACCCAAAGATCAACGCAGTGGTGACCCTGGTCACCGAGCGAGCCCTCGCCGAAGCGGCCGCCGCCGACGCCGCCCTCGCCCGAGGTCGATCGCTTGGACCGCTGCACGGGGTGCCCTTCACGATCAAGGATTCCCTGGAAACCGCCGGAGTCATCTCAACCGCCGGCACGCTCGGGCGGAAAGGGCACGTCCCGGGCACGGACGCCACCGCGGTGGCCCGGGTGCGCGCCGCCGGCGCCATTCTCATCGGAAAGACCAATACACCGGAGTTCACGCTCGGCGGTGGTGGCCTCGGCACCTACAACCTGGTTTTCGGCCAGACCTACAATCCGTACAAGGCGGGATATTCACCGAGCGGTTCTTCGGGCGGCGCCGGCGCCATCGTCGCCGCCGGTGGCTCGTCCTTCGACATTGGCTCGGACTTCGGTGGCTCCATCCGGGGCCCGGCCCACATGAATGGCATTGCCGGAATCAAACCGACCACCGGTCGCGTACCACGCACGGGACATTTGCCGGGCTACGGCGGGCCGTTCGACAGCTATCAGCAACTGGGGCCGCTGGCGCGCCGGGTGGAGGATCTGGAGTTGATTCTCTCGCTCATCGCCGGACCGGATTTCGAGGATCCGGTGATTCTCCCCATTCCCCTGGGAGCATCCTCTGCGGTGTCGTTGAAGGGTCTCCGGGTCGCCTTCTATACCTCCAATGCCGTCTCAACTCCAAGCGCCGAGACGATCGCCGCCGTGAAGAACGCCGCCCAGGCACTCGCCCCGGCGGTGGCATCGGTGACCGAGGCGTTTCACGGCGGTGACGCCGAAGGTCAGGAGATCCGCAGCGCGTATGTCGGCGCGGACGGAGGCGCCTGGTTCCAGCGCATGCTCGACGAGGCCGGCACCCGCACCGCCTCACCGGGCATTGTACGCCGCATCACGGGCAAGACTCTGGCGGCCGACCAGTTCACGCGCCTCGCCGAACGTCAGGACGCGCTGCGCAGCAGGCTGCTGTCATGGATGGACAGTTACGACGTGATCCTCTGTCCGACCGGCGCCACCCCCGCCACCGCGCTCGATCGTCCGGAGACTCCGGGCGCACCCGTGGGCGGAGGCTATACCCAGATCTACAACATCACTGGCTGGCCGGCCGCGGTCCTGCGCGGAGGCATGTCCCCGGATGGCCTGCCCATCGGGGTGCAGATCGTCGGCAAGCCGTGGCGCGACGACGTTGTGCTCGCCGTCGCCCGTCATCTCGAGGCCCAACCGGGCTTCGGCTATCGCCCCCCCGTGCTCTAGGCCGCGTCCACCCTCGCCATGAATTCCTCCTCCCTGCCCCTCTCTTCCGCCTCGCGCGGCGCGTCCGTCCGGCCCAGTCGCCGCGGCTTTCTGCGCAGCGCCGGCCTCGGCGCCGCCGGCTCGTTGCTGGGAACGCTCGCTGTGGGTTCATCCGCTCGCGCGGCCGCTCCCGCCACCTCCGACGACACTTCGACTGAGATCATCTGGATGTCCGCCTCGCGGCTGGCGCAGTTGATTCGAGAAAAGAAGGTCTCCTCGACGGAAGCAACCCGCGCCTACATCCAAAGGATCCAGGCGGTCAATCCCACCCTCAATGCCGTGGTCAAGACCTGCTTTGATCGCGCTCTGGCCGAGGCCAAGGCCGCCGACGACGCGGTCGCCTCCGGCCGAACCCTGGGTCCGCTGCACGGCGTACCGATGACGATCAAGGACTTGCTCGATACCGCCGGAGTGGTCTCCACCGGGGGAACGCTCGGCCGGATCGACTATGTACCCGCCGCGGACGCCACTGCGGTCGCCCGGGCCCGCGCCGCAGGTGCCATCCTCCTCGGCAAGACCAATACCCCCGAATTCACGCTTTCGGGAGTCGATGGCATCACTTCGACCTGGAACCTGATCTATGGCGTCACTCGGAATCCGCACAATCCGCTGCACAGCTCCGCCGGTTCTTCCGGCGGCGCTGGTTCGATTGTGGCGGCAGGTGGCGCGGCCTTCGACATCGGCTCCGACTTCGGCGGTTCCATCCGCGGTCCGGCGCATGCCAACGGTGTCGCCGGGATCAAGCCGTCAACCGGGCGCGTGCCGCGCACCGGTCACATTGTCGACTACGGTGGCATCTTCGACGCCTACCAGCAGGTCGGACCTCTCGCCCGCAGGGTGGAAGATCTTGTCCTGGTCACCCGCGTCATCTCAGGGCCGGACGGCAAGGACGCGGCCATTCTGCCCGCCCCATTCCTCGAGCCAGCGGCCGTCGATCTCTCCAAACTGCGCGTGGCATTCTATCTGAGCAACGGAGTCTCTGCCCCAACCGCCGAGACGCAGGCCATGGTGAAGCGGGCGGCCGATTCCCTCGCGGCCCTTGGCGCCACGGTGCGAGAGGATCTGCATCCGCACTACCGTGAAGCCGTCGAGTTGCGCACCCGGCTGCGTCAGGCCGATGGCAATCAGTGGATGAAGCGACTGGCCGAGAAAGTCGGCAGTCGGACGGTGGCACCGAGCCTCAAGTTCAGCGCTCCGGCCAGCACCTCCGCCGAACTGATCGCACTGCTGCAGGAGCAGGACCGCTACCGTCGCGCCATGACCTCCTGGTTCAAAAACTACGACGTCATCCTCTGCCCGGCCAACGCCGGCCCTGCGCCGCGCATCCAGTCGGCTCGCGACGGTTCCATGAGCTACACCGCCATCTACAACATCTCCGGCTGGCCCGCGCTCGTGCTGCGTGGCGGCACCTCACCGGAAAAACTGCCGCTCGGGCTGCAGGTCGTCGGCCGCCCCCTGCGCGAGGACGTCGCCTTCGCCGTCGCTCTGCACCTCGAACGCGCCTTCGGCCCGTTCCCCCACCCGGTTCTCTAGCCTGTGTCCTCTCCCATGACCTCATCCTCCGCCGCCCGTCGCGGCTTCGCCCGTCTTCCGGTCCGCTTCGTTCTCGTCACCTTGCTCTGCGCAGGGGTCTCCACGGCTTGGTCGGCAACCTTCAACCTCGCCTCGGCCGACATTCCCGCCATCCACGCCGCAGTGGATGCGAAGGCGCTTTCCTACGAAAAGCTGGTCCAACTGTACCTCGCACGCATCCAGGCCTACGACCAGCAGGGTCCGTCCCTCAATACCGTCATCACCCTCAATCCCCGCGCACTCGAGACCGCGCGGGAGCTGGATGCCGAATACCGCGCCCGCGGGCGGCGTTCTCCGCTGCACGGGATACCGGTCTTGGTGAAGGACAACTTTGACACCGCTGATCTGCCGACGACGGGCGGAGCCTTCTATCTCGCCGGTTCGCTGCCGCCACGCGACGGATACATGATCCGCCGCTTGCGCGAAGCGGGTGCCATCGTGCTGGCCAAGGTCAATCTTGACGAACTGGCCGGAGGAGGCATCGGCTTCAGCTCTCTCTGGGGTCAGACCAAGAATCCCCACGCCTTGGATCGCATCCCGGCTGGCTCCTCGGGCGCCACGGGCGCCGGACTTGCCTCCTGGTTCGCTCCGCTCGGTCTGGGTACCGACACGGGCGGTTCGATTCGTGGTCCCTGCTCCTACAATGGTGTCCCCGGCATCAAGCCGACCAATGGTTTGCTTTCGCGCGCGGGCATCATTCCCCGCGTACTTTCGCTCGACACGGGCGGGCCGATGGCGCGCACCGTCTACGACGTCGCCCTCTCCCTGGGTTTCATGACGGGAGTCGATCCGGATGATGCCCTGACGGAAAAGAGCGTGGGACTCTATTACACCGACTACACCCAGTTTCTAAACAAGAAGGCGCTCAACGGCGCCCGCATCGGCATCCTGCGCGAGGGGCTGGGCAAGGACAAGGAGGTCGACGCCACGTTCAACCAGGCGGTCGCCGATCTGAAGGCCCAGGGGGCCGTGATCATCGATAGCGTGCGGTACCCTTCCGTCGTAATGGAGGGACGGCAGGGCGTCTCCGAGATCATCCGTCAGGTGGATATTCGCGAAGAACTCGGGCACTACCTGGCGACCCTCAAACCGGGCTACCCGAAGTCGCTGGACGAGATGATCGCGCTGCACGACGGCTTGAAGGAGCCGCGCGGCCGTGTCTCCCCCAACGCGCGGCTCTACCATGCGCTGCGCGCCTCGAACACGGGCCTGAAATCCACGGACGCGCTCTACCGCTCCGCGCGGGAGCACGGCATGGCCATGATCCGTGACGCCGTGATGAGCGTCATGACCCAACATCGGCTCGACTGCATCGTCTACTGCACTCGCGGCGAACCGCCGGCGAAGATCGCTGACTCGTCGCCCATGGATACCAGTGCCCGCCTCGGTGGCTCGATCACCAACATCGCGAACATCACGCAGCTGCCCGACGTGATTGTCCCTGCCGGTGTATCCCACGGCACGCTTCCTGTTTCGATCTCGTTCCTAGGAGCGGCCTACAGCGAACCCCGTCTCCTTGCTTACGCCTACGCGTATGAGCAGGCGACGCAGCGCCGCGTTGACCCAGCCTCCACCCCCGCACTGCCCGGCGAATCCTTCTCCTACTAGCTGACTGTTCCCATGCGATCCCTCCTCCCCCACCGCCTCTCCGGACTCAGCCTCGCCGCGCTCTTCGCCGCGGCCTCCCTTGCCCACGCCGCACCGCTCGACCTGACCTCGGCGACCGTGGCCGAGATCAATGCCGCCTTCAAAGCCGGCACCCTCACGAGCGAGACGCTCACGCAGGCCTACCTCGCCCGGGTTGCGGCCTACGACAAACAAGGGCCGACGATCAATGCGGTCATCACACTCAACCCCAAGGCGGTGGAGCAGGCCCGCGCCCTCGACGCGGAGCGCAAGTCAGGAAAGATCCGCGGCCCGCTCCACGGAGTGCCGGTGGTGCTGAAGGACAACATCGACACGGTGGATCTGCCCACCACCGGGGGCTCCCAACTACTGGAAGGATCGTTGCCCCCGGATGACGCATTCATCACGACCAAGCTGCGCAACGCCGGCGCCGTGATTCTTGCCAAGGTCAACCTCTCCGAATGGGCGGGCTCGGGCGGGAGCGTCAGCGGTGCGAAGGATCCCGAGGTCCTGAAAAAGGGTGCCGTGCCCAATGGCTTCAGTTCCGCCGGAGGACAGACCCGGAATCCGCATGACCTCACCCGCGGGCCGGCCGGTTCTTCGGGTGGAACCGGCGCGGCCATTGCCGCCGGCTTCGCCCAGCTGGGCGTCGGCACCGACACCGGCGGTTCGGTCCGCGGTCCTTCCGCGGCCAACGGCATCGTCGGCCTCAAGCCCACCTGCGGTCTGCTTTCGCGCGACGGCATCATCCCGCTCGGTCTCAGCTTCGACACCGCCGGCCCGATGGGACGGAGCGTTTACGACATCGCCGTGATGCTGGGCGCGATGACCGGCGTCGACACGGCGGACGAGGCCACCCGCGCCAGCGGCGCGCATCTCAAATCCGACTACACAGTCTTTCTCAAAACCGGATCCCTCAAGGGCGCGCGCATCGGCATCGCCCGCGACTTTCTCGGCCGCGACGCCGGCACGGATGCCGTGATCGAGAAAGCGATCGCGACCTTGAAGTCTCTCGGCGCCGTCATCGTCGACCCCATCAAGTACCCGGAACACCTGCTGGCCTCACGTCAGCCCATCTACAACCAGCTGGTCAGTTCCGAATTCAAGGCCCAGCTCACCCAGTACCTGAAGACCACTCGGCCCGGATATCCAAAATCCTTTGACGAAGTGGTGGCCCGGTCCAACGACCCCAAGACCGGCTACCGCAGTCCACAGAAGGCGTTCGCGCTCACCTACACCGCCTCAATCGCACTGGATCTCACCGATCCGGTCTATCTCGCCGTCAAGAACCAGGCCCTTGCGTCCACCAAGGCGGGCATCGACGCCCTCTTCGCCAAACACCGGCTGGACGCCATCGTCTATCCCACCTCGCCCCGTCCCGCCCAGCTGATCACCCCTTCCACCCCACCCGCCGGCGGAGGTGACTCGCCGACGAATTTTGCCAACCAGACCGGCTATCCGGACCTGATTGTGCCAGCGGGTTTCACCCCGGAAGGACTTCCCGTCACGCTCAGTTTCTTCGGACCCGCGTGGAGCGAACCCAAGCTGCTGGGCTACGGCTACGACTTCGAACAAGCCACCCGAGCCCGCGCTCTCCCCAAACACACGCCGGCGCTGGTCACCGACCGGATCGGCAATTGACCCCCTCCTTCTGTGTCGATGCTCCCACACTTCGCTCCGACGGGTCGAACCTGCACCCGCCTTTGGTTGATCCTTGCGGTGGGCGCGGTCACGGCCCTCACGTCGTCGCCGGCGGTCCGCGCCGCCGAACTCGAGCTCGCCACGGCCACCGTGGCCGATCTGCAGCGGGCGATGGCCGCCGGGACGCTCACGAGCGAGCGGCTGGTCGAGCTCTATCTCGCACGGATCGCCGCCTACGATCAGCAGGGGCCGAAGCTCAACACCATCATCACCCTCAATCCCCGGGCCCGTGAGGAGGCCCGGCAACTCGACAGCGAACGACGTTCCGGCCGGGTCCGAGGTCCCCTGCACGGGATTGCGGTCATGGTGAAGGACGTCTTCAACACCCGTGACCTGCCGACCTCGGGTGGATTCGCACCCATGGCGGCATCCCAGCCCAATCGCGACGCATTTATCATCGATCGAATCCGGCAGGCGGGCGGCATCATCCTCGCCAAACTCAACCAGTCCGACTGGTACGGCGTCGGGCAAAATGGAGGCGGCACCCTGCGCCCCCGGGTCATCAGTCCGTACAATCCACTCAAATACGGCGGGGGATCAAGCACCGGCACCGGTGCCGCCATGGCCGCCTGGTTCGGCACCCTCGGCCTGGGTTCGGACACGACGGGTTCGGTCATCAATCCAAGCACGTTGAACGCGCTGGTGGGCCTCTCCGCCACGCACGGACTCGTTTCGCGCACAGGGATGATGTGGAGTTCCCCACGGCAGGAGAACGCCGGGCCGATGGCCCGCAGCGTGCACGACGTGGCCACCTTGCTCGATGTCATTGCCGGCTACGACGCCGCGGATCTCGCCACCGAAGCGGCCGTGGGCCGCATGCCCGCCGCATCGTATGTGTCGTTCGTTCGGTCGGACGGCCTCGTCGGCGCGCGAATCGGTGTGCTGCGAGAGATGGTCCGCTCCGGCCCGGATCACGCGGAAGGCGTAGCGCTCTTCCAGCGCGCGGTGTCCGATCTGCGCAAAGCCGGCGCCATCGTGGTGGATCCCGTGCTCACGGGTCTGGACCTGATCAGCCTGCAAGTCGACGCGGATGCCGCCGAGGTGGAACGAGCGACCGCCATCGACGCCTACCTCGCGGGCTTGCCTGCGTCCGCGCCGATCCGTTCCGTCGCGGAGATGATCGCCATCGGTGGCGACAAGGTGAAACCGGTCATCATCGAGACGGCCAAACTCACCCGCCTTGAGCGCAACCGTCGGCTCGCCGCCATCTATCGCCAGCAGGAAGTAATCAAGACGGCGCTGCTGGCCCTGATGGACACCTATCAACTCGACGCCCTCGTGCTGCCGTTCCGCACGCTGACGCCGTGGCGCATCGACGCCATGCCGCGCAACACCTGGCAGAATCCCGAGGTGCGCAACCACCTCGCTTCCTCCACCGGGCTGCCGACTCTGATTGTGCCAGGCGGCTACTGGCCGAGCGACGGCATGCCCTTCGGTCTGCAGCTGCTAGCCCGTCCGTTTGCGGAACCCACGCTGATCAAACTGGGCAGCGGCTACGAGGCTGCCACCCGGCACCGCAAGGCCCCTGCTTCGACCCCCGCGCTGGCCGGTGAAACCCTCTCCCTCCCTTCCCATGTCACCCTGTCCGATCGCTGACACCCCGCGCCCCTCGCCCCGCTGGACGCACGCGCTGCGTCCACGCGTTCTCACCCTGGCGCTCGTCCTGTCGGCCGCATTCCCCCCGGCCCGCGCGGCCACGTTCGATCTGGCGACCGCCACCACCGCGGAGCTGCGCACGGTACTGGAGCGCGGCGCCCTCACCTCCGAGCGGCTGGTGAGTCTTTACCTGGCACGCATCGCCGCCTACGATCAGTCCGGACCGCGTCTCAACACGGTCATCACACTCAATCCCCGCGCCCTGGAGGAGGCTCGCGCCTTGGACGCCGAGCGCAAAGCGGGGCGCGCGCGCAGCCCGCTCCATGGTCTGGTCGCCGTGGTCAAGGATGTCTACGATACAGCGGACCTGCCAACCACCGGCGGCTTCCTGCCGATGGCGACCTCCCAGCCCTCGCGCGACTCGTTTGTCATCGCCCGTTTGCGCGCCGCGGGCATCATCATTCTCGCCAAACTCAACCAATCCGACTGGTACGGTGTCGCCCCGGCGGGAGCGAGCACGCTGAAGGGCCAGGTGCTGAGCCCCTACAATGCCAAAAAGAGCACCGGCCACTCCAGCTCCGGCACCGGTGCAGCCGTGGCGGCATGGTTCGGCACTCTTGGATTGGGCAGCGACACCGGCGGCTCCATCACCATTCCGAGCGCCAACAGCAATTTGGTCGGACTCTCCGCGACCCACGGCCTCGTCTCCCGCACGGGCATGATGTGGAGCTCACCGCGCCAGGAAAACGGCGGGCCCATGGTGCGCAGTGTGCTGGATGCAGCGGCGGTGCTCGATGTCATCGCCGGTTACGACGCCGCCGACCTCGCCACGGAAGCCTGTGTCGGCCGGCTGCCTGACGCACCTTATGTCAGTTTTGTCCGCCCGGATGGTCTGCGTGGGGCCAGGCTCGGCGTGCTGCGGGAGATGGTGCGCCCCGGCGCCCTGCACGCCGAAGGCACCGCTTTGTTCAATCAGGCGGTCGCCGATCTGCGCAAGGCCGGAGCCGTCGTCGTCGATCCGGTGCTGACGCACCTGGACCTCGTGCAGGTGCAAAGCGACGCTGCCGCCGCGTCATTCGAACGGGCCGACGCGATCAACAAGTATCTCTCCGCCCTCCCTCCGACCGCGCCGATCCGCACGGTCGAGGAGATGATTGCCAAGGGAGGAGCCCTCGTCAAACCGGGCATCATCGAGACAGCCAAAATCGGCCGGCTCGACCGCCACGCGCCACTCATCGCCGCCTAACGGCAGCAGGACATGTTGCGCGCCGCCCTCGTGGCGCTGATCGAAAAGCACCAGCTCGACGCACTCGTGCTGCCCTTTCGCACGGCGGTCATCGACACGATTCCCGCCGAAGGCGGCGGGGGCCGGGCGGAGACTCGCAACAGTCTCAGCTCCTACACGGGACTTCCTACCCTCATCGTGCCCGGCGGTTTCTTTCCCGGCGACGGCATGCCGTTTGGGCTGCAGTTCCTCGGCAAACCGTGGAGCGAGCCCACGCTCCTGACGGTGGGCGCTGGATACGAGAGCACCACCCGGCACCGGCGCCCGCCCGTCTCCACTCCTGCCCTCCCGGGGGAATCCTTCACCTACTGACCATGACCCACCGATCCTCGTCCAACCTCGAACGTCCCGCCAGCGCGCTGCGCGCGGGCCTCCGGCGCTGGCTGCTTCGCGGCAGCCTCGCCCTCGCCTGCGCCGTCCCGGCCTCCGCCGCCACTCTCAACCTGAGCACCGCCACCATTGCCGACCTGCAGGCGGCCATGGCCTCCGGTGCGTTGACGAGCGAGCGTCTGACCGAACTCTACCTCGCCCGCATCGCCGCTTACGACGCCAAGGGACCTTCACTCAAGGCGGTCCTGTTTCTCAATCCCAACGCCTTGGCCGAAGCCCGCGCTCTCGACGCGGAACGCAAGGCCGGCAAGGTGCGCGGCCCTCTGCACGGCATCACCGTGGTGGTCAAGGACGTGTTCGACACGGTCGACATGCCCACCACCGGTGGCTACCTGCCCCTCAAGGGTGTCAAGCCGACCAAGGATGCCTTCATTGTGAAAAAACTGAAGGAGGCCGGCGCCATCATGCTGGCCAAGGTGAATCAATCCGACTGGTACGCGCAGCCTCCGTTCGTCGCCGCCTCCACGCTCGGCGGCAACACACTCAATCCCTACGATCTCAAACGCACACCCGGATGGTCGAGCTCCGGCACATCGGCCGCCCTCGCCGCCGTCTTCGGCACCGTCGGGCTGGGCAGCGAGACGGGCTTTTCCATCCGCACACCGACCAGTGACGGCAATCTCTACGGCCTCGCCTCCACTTCAGGCCTGATCTCGCGGGACGGTCAGATGTGGAGCTACCTGACGGGTGAGCGGGGCGGACCCATGGCGCGCTCGATGTACGACCTGGCCGTGACCCTCGACGCCATCGCCGGGTTTGACGCCTTCGACATGTGGACAGCGCAGAGTCTTGGCCAGATGCCGACCCAGCCTTATGTGAGTTTTCTCGATCCCCAGGGTCTGCGCGGCGCCCGTCTGGGCGTGCTCAAGGAGGCCTACGACTACACCCCCTCGGAACCGGAGGTCCTGGAGTTGACCAAACAGGCGCTGGCCGTGCTCCCCAAGGCGGGGGCTAAACTCTTCAACCCGGTCTCGATGGGTTTCGATCTTCGGCAATACCTGGGCGCCAATGTCTCGCCGAGTCGCTACGAGCGCATCGCCGCCATCAACCACTACCTCGCCCGACAGGGCCCCGGCTACCCGTTCAAGGACGCGAGCCAGCTCCTGCTCGGTCATGAGGGAGTCCCGGGACGCCCGGCCGACAAGGCCGCCCTTGAGAAGCCGGTCGACTTGAATCGCGATCCTGAATACCGGGCGACCCTGGAAGGCAAGGCCGCCCTCCGCGCCGCGGTGATCGCGCTGATGGACAAGCTGCAGCTCGACGCTCTTGTCTATCCGCACCGGCTGCGCCGCGCCACGCTGATTGGGCCCCGGCCGACGGACACGGTCTATACCGAGACGATCCAGCTCAGCCCGATCACCGGTCTGCCCGCCATCGTCGTCCCCATGGGCTTCACCCCGGACGGCAATCCAGTCGGTCTGGAGATCCTGGGCCGGCCCTGGAGCGAACCGCTTCTTTTGAAACTCGCATCCGGATACGAAGCGAGCGCCGGCCCGGTGCGTCGTCTTCCTCCCACCACGCCCGCGCTGCCGGGTGAATCCCTCTCCTACTAATCCAGCCACGACCGCATGAAACCACGTCTCACCTCCACCTGCCTGCTCCTGCTCGCCTTTATCGCGGGCCCCATCGCCCAAGCCGCCCTGCCCAAAGTGGCCCTCTTCACCACCGGGGGCACCATCCAGAGCAAGGGTGCTCATCGTCTCAAGATCACCGAGTACAACGATGGCCGGGTGACCCCAGACGAACTGCTCAGCGACCTGCCGGAGCTGAAGGCAATCGCCGACATCCAGGTGACGGAAATCAGCAACATCGGATCAGGTGGCATGAAAACCGACCTGCTGTTGAAGCTGGTCAAGGGCATCAATGCCGAGCTGGCCAAAGCCGACGTGGCCGGCGCTGTGGTCACGCATGGCACGGGCACGCTGGAGGAGACGGCCTACTTTCTTCACCTCACCGTCAAATCCGATAAACCGGTGGTGGTGGTCGGTGCGATGCGTCCTTGGACCGGCATCAGCCGGGACGGTCCATTCAACCTTTACAATGCGGTCCGCACCGCCGTCACACCCGAGGCCGTGGGCAAGGGGGTGATCGTGCTGCTGAACGACACCCTGCACTCCGCGCGGTTCGTCAACAAGGGTCACACCACCCACGTCGAAACGTTTGTCTCCCGCGAGGTGGGCCCGATCGGCTACTCGGACAGCGACCGGGTGGTATTCTACCGCACGCCCCTGACCCGGCACACGTCGAAGAGTGAATTCGATGTCAGCGCCCTGACCGAACTTCCCGCGGTTGATATCGTCTACGGCTACCAGGAGGCTTCCGCCGCGCCGCTGAACTCCCTGATCGAGGCCGGCGTCAAGGGAATCATCCTTGCCGACGGAGCCCCACCGTTCGCCACCGGCTCGTCCGCCGCCATCGCCAAGGGCATTGCGGTCGTGCAAAGCGACCGCAAGGGCGCGGGACGGGTGCCCTTGAGCGAGCGCACCGCCGGACGCGGTGTCATCACGGCCGACAGTCTCAATCCGCAGAAGGCGCGCATTCTTCTGCGGCTCGCCCTGACCAAGACCAAGGATCCGCGCGAGCTTCAGCGGATCTTCAACAGCTACTGATGCGGTCCCGACGGCTCACTTCCATCACTTCACTTTCATGCACACGTCTCCTTCTCTTCGTTCCGCCCTCACTCCGCCCCGGCCCCAGGCCCGACGGTTCGCGCTGCGGGCCCTGACCGCGAGCTGCGCCCTCGCCTGCCTCGCTCCCATTTCCGTCCTGCGGGCGCAGGAAATTCCGCCCATCGCTCCTCCGGGTCTTTCGCTGCCCCGGATCACGTTGCTCTCCATGGGCGGCACCATCGCCTCCCAAGCCAAGGACCGGCTCAACATCACCAACTATGGAGGCAAGGACAACCCCCGCGTGGATCCGGAGAAGTGGGTCAAGGACCTGCCCGACCTGGCCCTCTACGCCCGCATCACGACCGAGGACTTCCGTCCGCCGGCGGACGCACCCGCGGGCGGCGGCACGTCCTACGAGCGGCTCTACGCCGTGGCGAAACGTCTGCAGGAACTGGCCAACGACCCCAACGTGGACGGCGTCGTCGTCACACACGGCACGAATACGATGGCCGAGACCGCATGGTTCATGAACCTGACGGTCAACATCACCAAACCGGTGGTGTACGTGGGCTCGCAGCGGCCCTGGAGCGGCCTCAGCGGCGACGGTCCCCTCAACCTGCTCAATGCGGTCCGGGTCGCCGCCACTCCGGAGGCGGCGGGCAAGGGGGTGCTGCACGCGATGAACCAGAACATCAATTCGGCCCGCGATGTGACGAAATTGAGTGCCTATCGGATGGATACGTTTCGCAGCATCGATCTCGGCGTAATGGGAGTCGCTGATCCGGACAAAGTGGTCTTCTTCACCGCACCGACGCGCCGCCACACCCACACCTCCGAGTTCAACATCAACTCGCTCCCGCCCAAACTGCCCGACGTGGAGATCGCCTACGCCTACACGGAGGCGCCCGGTTACATCCTCGACGCGATGGTCACGGCCGGAGTCAAGGGGATCATTGTGGATGGCACCGGAGCCGGCAGCCCGACCGGCGGACAGACCGAAGCCATCAAGAAGGCCCAGGCCGCGGGGGTCATTGTCGCAGTGACCGCCCGCACCCATGGCGGCCGCGTCCAAGACACGCCCCGGCGGCGTGAGTCCGGGATCATTCCCGCGGACAATCTGATGCCGGAGAAGGCTCGCATGCTTCTGCAGCTGGCCCTGGCCAAGACGCAGGATCCGAAGGAGATCAAACGGATCTTCGACGAGTATTGATCGGACGTCACCCAGACCGTCACCGCGCCCGCTGCGGGCGCGAGACGTTTCCGCACAAAAAAACCTGATCGGGTCGGGGTCGTGGCTCTGCTAAATGTGGGACGCCAATCACTCACACCGCGAAACCGTTACCATGGACTCGATCAGGCCTTGGCGAACAAACGCCCGGCCGGAGTAATTGCAACTGAAATTCTCCGGTGCGGCGACCGGTAAACCCCACGAGTCCCTCCCGGCGGATGCCCGGGTGGCCCCCACCGTCCTTCTTCGCCGGTGGCCCTTTTGATCGATCGCACTCATGTCCACTGCCTTATCCTCTTCCCTGCCCGCCCCCACCACGCGTTCATCGCGCAGGAACTTCATCCGTCGCTTCGGCGCCGGCGGAACCACCCTCGCCTGGCTGACGCAGGTTTTGCGGGCGGAGACGCCCGCCAATCCGGCCATTCCGTCGGACCTGCTCTTCACGTCGACCAAACGACTCGCCGCGTTGATCAAGGCGAAATCTCTCTCGTCGACCGAACTGGTCAAAGCCACGATCGCCCGGATCGAGCAGGTCAACCCGGCCTTGAACGCCGTGGTTTTTCCCGTCTTCGAGCGCGCCCTGCAGGAGGCCGCGCGCGCGGACGAAGCCCAGGCCAAGGGTCTGCTGATGGGTCCGCTCCATGGCGTGCCGTGCACCATCAAGGACTCCCATGAGGTCCAAGGGGTGCGATCGACCGGTGGCACCCTGGGTCGGAAGGACTTCTTGCCGGCCCGCGATGCCACCTACGTGGCGCGGGTGCGCAAGGCAGGCGCCATCATCCTCGGCAAAACCAACACGCCGGAACTGACGTTGTCCGGTCAAACCACGAATCTGATCTACGGAAAAACCCACAATCCGTACAAGCTGGGCTATCAACCGGGCGGCTCCACCGGCGGTGGCGCCGCCATCATCGCCGCCGGCGGATCACCCTTTGACCTGGGCACGGACTTCGGCGGATCGATCCGGGGTCCCTCGCACTTCTGCGGAATCGCCGGCATCAAGCCGCAGTTCGGCCGCGTTCCCCGTACGGGACACATTGTCGACTTCGGTGGATACTTTGACCCGTTTCAGGTGATCGGTCCCATGGCGCGCTGGGTCGAGGACCTTACCCTGCTGCTTCCGCTCATCTCCGGGCCGGACGGGATCGACGCCGCCATCGCACCGGTGCCGTGGTCCGAACCTGGCAAGGTGGATCTCAAGTCCATCAAGGTGGTCATGTACATCGAGAACGGCTCCGAGAAAGCCTGCACACCGGAAACGGCTGCCGCGGTCAAACGCACCGCCGCCCTCTTTACCGCTCTCGGCGTGACGGTCATTGAAGACTGCCCCAAGGCTCTGATCAAAGAATCCCAGGAGCTGCGCAACGCCCTCTCCACGGCCGATGGCCGGGCCTGGACCAAGCGGCTGCTCAAGAAATACGGTACGTCCCAAATCTCCCCGGTCATCAGCCTGACCGACCAACCGCAGTGCGACACGGCGGAATTCGCCCGGCTCGCCCAGGAGATGGATCTGAACCGGACCAAGTTCCTGCAATGGATCAAACCCTACGACCTGCTCATTTGCCCCGCCAACGCCGGTCCGGCCGAACCCTGGCCGGTAGAACCGCGGTGGACGCCGCCCGCGCGCGGCAACTACGGCTACACCGCCACCTTCAATAACACGGGTTGGCCGGGCACCGTGGTCCGCGCCGGCACCTCCCCCGAGGGACTGCCGATTGGCGTGCAGCTCATCACCAAACCCTGGCGCGAGGACGTTTCACTCGCCGCCGCCGCGTTCGTCGAGGCCTCGCCCGGTTTCGGTTTCCAGAAACCCACTGCCGTCTAACTCCCGTCCCTTCGCCATGACGACCGCACCTATTTCCTCCGTCCGTCCCTCCTCTCGCCGTCGCTTCATCGGACGCATCGGCGCCGGTTCGACCCTTGCCTTTCTCGCCACGTTGCCGGCCGCCCGATTCGCCCGCGCCGCCGCCACACCAAAATCGGGCTGGCTGGTTTCGACTGATCCGTCGTCCGAACTGGTGTTCATGTCCGCGACCAAACTCGCCCAGTTGATCCGGGAGAAGAAAGTCTCGGCGACCGAGGCGGTGAAGGCCGCAATCGCCCAGATCGAAAAGGTCAATCCTCGGATCAACGCGGTCGTGCAGACCTGTTTCGAGCGGGCCTTGCAGGAGGCCCGGGCCGCGGACGACGCGCTCGCCGCGGGCCGCATTCAAGGCGCCCTGCACGGCGTTCCGTTCACCATCAAGGACTCGATTGACACGGAGGGTGTGATTTCCACCGGCGGCACCGTCGGCCGGCAGTTCTATGTTCCGCCGCAGGACGCCACGGTCGTGGCCCGCGTGCGGGCGGCCGGCGCCATTCTGCTGGGAAAAACCAATACACCGGAGTTCACCCTCGCCGGAGGCGGCATCCCGGGTATCAGCACCACCGCCAACATCATCTACGGGATCACCAAGAACCCCTACGATCTCCGCCGCTCCACCGCCGGGTCGTCCGGCGGCGCCGGCGCGATCGTGGCGGCCGGCGGGGCCTCGTTCGACATCGGTTCCGACTACGGTGGTTCCATTCGAATGCCGGCCCACAACAATGGCATCGCTGGGCTGAAGCCCACCTTCGGCCGGGTGCCGCGCACGGGTCACATCGTCGACTTCGGCGGCATCTTTGATTCGTGGCAGGAGCTAGGTCCGATGGCCCGGCGGGTCGAGGACTTGGGACTGATCGGCGCATTGCTTTCGGGACCGGATGACCTGGACGCCGCCATGGTGCCCATGCCGTGGAACGATCCGGCAGCGGTGGAGGTAAAGTCCCTGCGCATTGGATTCTACGCCGCCAACGGCGTGGCCGACATCACACCGGAAACCATCGAGATCGTCAAAAAGGTGGCCTCCTATTTCTCGGACCTCGGATGTTCGGTGAAGGAGGACTACCCAAAGTCCATCATCATGGAACTGGAGGAGATCCGCTCGAAAATCTCCCCCGTCTCCGGACCGGGATTGCTGCGCCTGGCGGAAAAGTGGGGCACCAAGGCGATCTCGCCGACCATCACCGCCCGTGCGAGCCAGACGCTTCCCACCACAGCGGAGTTGACCGAGCTGCTGGAAAAGCAGGATGCCAATCGCAGCCGCCTGCTGTCGTGGATGCAGTCCTACGACATCGTCATCAATCCGGCGATGGCGAAGCCGGCGCAGCCGCTCAACGCGGGCGTCGATCCGAATGCGCGGCGCCCAGGCACGAGTTACATGGGCGTGCACAATACCAGCGGCTACCCAGTGGCCGTGGTCCGCGCCGGCACTTCGCCCGAGGGCCTACCGATCGGCGTGCAAATCATCGGGCAGCCCTGGACCGAGGACAAGGTCCTCGCCGCCGCCGCCTTCGTCGAGAGCCGCACCGGCGGCTACATCAAACCCGCAATCGCTTGACCGACCCTTGTCCGGCGGCCGCGGCATCTCTCCGCGGCCGTTGCACATTTCATCGTACTTTTGCCATGCGCACCGCCCCCGTTCCTCGCCTGCTGCTGCTCGTCCTGCTCGCTCTGCTCGCCGCCCCCCGGCTTTCCTTGAGCGCCGCCGAGTTCAATCTCGCCACTGCGACCATCGCCGACATCAACGCCGCGTTCAACGCGGGTGCACTGACGTCCGAAACCCTGACTCAACTCTACCTCAAACGGATCGCCGCCTACGAACCAACCCTGCACGCGATCATCACCTTGAACCCGCGCGCCCTCGAGCAGGCGCGTGCGCTCGACGCCGAACGCAAGGCACGCGGTCCGCGGTCTCCGCTGCACGGTGTGCCGGTGGTGCTGAAGGACAACTTCGACACCTCCGATCTGCCCACCACCGCCGGTTTCTACGGACTGAAGGATCATGTGCCGGCCAAGGACGCTTTCCTGGTGTCCAAGCTGCGTTCGGCCGGCGCCGTCATTCTCGCCAAGGTCAATCTTTCGGAATTTGCCTCAGGGGGTGCCATGAGCTCGCTCGGCGGGCAGTCACGCAACCCCCACGACCTCGAACGCACACCCGCCGGTTCTTCCGGCGGCACCGGAGTGGCCATTGCCGCCAACTATGCGCCGCTCGGCTACGGCACCGACACGGGCGGTTCGATTCGCGGACCTTCCACCGCGAATGGCATCGTCGGATTGAAACCGACTCACGGCCTGCTCTCCCGCTCCGGCATCATTCCTCTCGCGCTGAGCTTTGACACGGGTGGACCGATGGCCCGCAGCGTCTATGACATCGCCGTTTCCCTGAATGTGACGGTGGGAGAGGACCCTACCGACGCCGCCACGCGGAAGAGCGCCGGGCGCATCGTCACCGACTACACGAAGGCCCTGGATCGTCAGGCGCTCCGCGGCGCCCGCATCGGCGTGGCGCGCGATTTCCTTGGTCAGGACGCCGAGGTGGACACCCTCTTCGAGTCGGCCCTCAGCGCCCTGCGGGGCGCCGGAGCGGTGCTCGTGGATGTCAAGTATCCGGAGGTGCTACACAAGATGCGAGGCGACCTCTACAACGCGATCCGCCGTCCCGAGTTCAAATGGCAGGTCCAGGACTACCTCGCGACCACCCGGCCGGGTCTGCCCAAAACGCACGCCGACATTCTCGCACTCTCCGAGAAGATCAGCGCTCCGAACGCGGCCGGCATCATGCAGAACAACGGTCGACTGGCGCTCTATCGCCAGGAAGCGAAATCGCCGCCGTTGACCGACCCCACCTACGTTGCGGCCGTCCAGCACGGTCTTCCGTTTGTCCGCGAAACCCTGCGCGGGCTTTTCACCACGCACCAGCTTGACGCAATCGTCTATCCTACGAATCCGCGGCGGCCCGCCCGGATCGGGGAGGAGCAGCCGGGCGGCTCGGCCGCGACCACGGCACCGTCACCCAGCAATTTTGCGAATCTCTCCGGCTTTCCCGATCTCATTCTGCCCGCAGGATTCACCAGCACCGGCCTGCCCGTGGGCATCAGCTTTTTTGGCACCGATTTCAGTGAAGCCCGGCTTCTCGCGCTGGGATACGCCTACGAACAAGCGACCCTGAATCTGCGGCTGCCCCGTCATGCCCCCGCGCTGGCGGGCGAACTGATCCGTTACTGACGCCGGTCCGGCCCCCGCGAAGTCGGCCACACTACGCGAAACGACGCGCAATCCAGTCCTGCCGTTGGACGGAGGTTCGGGTTCCTCACCTCCCAATCATACGGAGACCGAATTGGGTCTCCGTGACACTGCTCGCTGACTGACCCGCCCGCGGATCTCCTCCCTGGCCGATGCGCGATCGCCGCCTTCAGCGACCTGCGACCGGTTCCTCGATGTGCTCCACGGTCGGAGGCGTTGGGACGGACCGCGGAGGATCCGCCCTGACCCGGCCGCTGACCATCACGTAGACCGCCGGAATGACGTACAACGTAAGCGCTCCGCCGACAACCAGACCGCCGATCACCGCGATGCCCATCGACACGCGGCTCTCCGCCCCGGCACCGAGCGCGAGTGCAATCGGCGCAATGCCGAGGATCGTCGCCAGGGTCGTCATGAGGATGGGACGCAGCCGGGCGGCGGCGGCCTCCTTGACCGCAGCCAGGGGATCCAGCCGCCCCGCTTCCTTGCGCTGGTTGGCGAATTCCACGATGAGAATACCGTTCTTCGTCACCAATCCGATCAACATGATCAGCCCGATCTGGGAGAAAATGTTGAGGGTCTGGTTGAAATACCACAGTGCAAAGAGCGCACCGGCCAGGGCCAATGGCACGGTGAGCATGATGACAAAAGGATCGCGGAAACTCTCAAACTGGGCGGCGAGCACGAGGTAGATCAGGACCATCGCAAAGAGGAGCACGAGACCAAGGGACTCGGAGCTCTCCACAAAATCGCGGGAGGCTCCTGCAAGGGTGGTGGTGAACCGTTCGTCGAGATGACCGCGGGAGACCGCACGCATCGCGTCGATGCCCTCGCCCATGGTCCGCCCGCGCGCCAGATTCGCCGTGATCGTGGCCGAGACGTAACGATTGAAGCGGTACAACTCGGGGGGAGCGGAGCTCTCCTGAAAGCGCACCAGATTGTCGAGCCGCACCGGTTCGCCCGTGGAGCTGCGCACCGCAAGATTGCCAAGGTCGCCCGGCCGGCTCCGATAGTCGCGGGTCAACTGACCGATGATCTCGTACTGTTTGCCCTGAAAGATGAAGTAACCCATGCGCTGTCCGCTGAGCGAGGCCTGCAACGTGCGGGCGATGTCCTCCGCGGTCACTCCGAGCGTCTGCGCCTTGTTGCGGTCGATGGTGATCTTCACCTCGGGCTTGTTGAACTTGAGGTCGCTGTCGACAAAGGAGAACTCGGGCTGTTTCCGCGCCTCCTCCAGGAAACCCGGCAGCACCTCCTGCAACGCGTCGAGCCCGGGAGCCTGGATGACGTACTGCACCGACACGCCGCCGCCGCCCCGCCGCTCCCCAATGCTGGGTTCTTGCGCGATGTTGATGCGGGCTCCGGTGAGCGGACGGGTCGCAGCCAGCAAGTCCTCGGCGATCTCCTGCTGGGTGCGAGAGCGCTCCTGCTTGTCTTTGAGAAACACCCGGACGAACCCGCTGTTGACCGCGCCCTGCACACCGGGAGCCCCGCCCGAACCCGGCACCTGGGTCATCATGATCCGCGCCTCGGGTACCCGTTCGGCCACCACTTTCGCCACATCGTCCATGAAGGCGCTCATGTAGTCGTAACTTGCACCCTCCTGCGCCGACGCCCGCACCCAGATTCGGCCGCGATCCTCGAGCGGGGCGAGTTCTTTTGGTAGCAGGCCGACCAAAAGGAAGATCACACCGCACGCCGCCCCGAGCGCCACCAGCGCCAACCAGCGGTGGCGGAGGAAGCCCGCCAGGCCGGCGCTGTACGAGCGATCCAGCCAGACAAAGAAGGGTTCGGTCCGGAGAAAGAGCCAGCCGTGCTTCTCCGTGCGCCGGAGGAACCGCGCGCTCAGCATGGGGGTGAGGGTGAGCGCGACAAACGCGGAAATCAGCACCGCTCCGGCGATGGTCACGCCAAACTCGCGAAAGAGCCGGCCGGAGAGTCCCCCCATGAAGAGCAGGGGCAGGAAAACGACCGCCAGCGTGATGGTGGTGGCGATCACCGCCATGAAGATCTCCTTCGTTCCCTCGATGCCGGCCTCGATCGGGGGAACTCCTGCCTCGATCTTCGCGTAGATGTTCTCGAGCACGACAATCGCGTCGTCCACCACCAGTCCGATCGCGAGCACGATGCCGAGCAGGGTGAGCACGTTCATGGAGAACCCCGCCGTCTCCATCACAAAGAACGCGCCAATGATCGAAACCGGGATCGCGATGACCGGAATGAGGGTGGTCCTCCATTCCCGGAAGAAGGCGAAAACGACCGCCACGACGAGGAGGAAGGCCACGATGATGGTTTCCTCCACCTCCGCAATCGACTGCCGCACGTAACGGGTGTTGTCATACGCAACTTCCAGCGTGATGTCTCCGGGGATCTCCTTGCGGATCTGCTCCAGACGGCGGTTGAGCTGGTCGACAATCTCGATCTGGTTGGCGCCGGGCTGGGGTCGGAAGTACAGGCCGGCGATCGGGGTGCTGCCCACCTTGAGCGAGGTGCGCTCGTTCTGGGGGCCGAGTTCAGCGTAGCCAACGTCGCGAAAGCGGACAATCCGGTCCTCAAGCCGCTTGAGCACAATGTTGTTGAAGTCCTCGGGCGTGTAGAGTCGAGAAAGCGCCTTGATCGGGAGTTCGATGGCTTCGCCCTCGATGCGGCCCGAGGGGACCTCAAGGTTTTCGCGATTGAGGGCAACCCGGATGTCGAGAGGGGTGAGGCTGTAGGCCGCGAGCTTCTCCGGGTCCATCCAGAGACGCATCGAATAGCGCTTTTCGGCCGGCTGGTCGACCGAGGCGATGCCGGGCACGGTTTGCAGTCGTTCCTTGATGCTTTCCGCGAAGGCGGAGAGCTCGAGGGGAGAGCGCACATCGCTGCTCAGCGCGAGACCGAAGATGGGGCTGGAGTCGGCGTTCGACTTGTTGATGACGGGCGGATTCGCGTCCGGGGGGAGATTGCGGGAGGCGCGCGAGATCTGGTCGCGCACGTCGCTGGCCGCCACGTCGAGCGGGGTGTCGAGGGTGAACTCGGCGACAATCTGGCTGGACCCTTCCCGGCTGGTCGAGGTCAGGGTGCGGATGCCCGCAACCGAGTTCACCGCTTCCTCGAGCGGTTCTGTGATCTGGGCTTCAATCACCTCCGCCGCCGCGCCCGGGTAGCTGGTCGAGATGGTGATGGTCGGGGGATCCACCGCCGGGTACTCGCGCACGCCGAGGCGACTGAAACTCATCAGGCCAAACATGGTCACCAACAGTGACATCACGATCGCCAGCACGGGCCGGCGGATGCTGAGCTCGGCGAGGGAGAAGGTCGGGCTGCTCATCGCAGGAGGGGGCGACCCGGGACGACGGATCTCATTGGGAAGGGGCCGACTTTTCCCGACGCACCTTGGGTTCGGCGGCAGACGGCGCGCCCGGGCTCGCACGGTCCGCGGGGGAAGCGACCGAAACCGCCAGTCCGGCGCGCAGTTGCTGGATGCCCGAAGTGATCACGCGGTCGCCGGCCTTCAGCCCCGACAGCACGTGCACCGATGTCTCGGTGCGAGTGCCGGTTTGGACCGGCCGCCGCACGGCCTTGCCGTCGACGACAATATAGACGTTCTTTTCGCTCAGTCCGGGAATCACCGCGATCGAGGGCACGAGCAACGCGTTCTCCAGGGTCGCCAGGGTGAATTCGACATTGGCAAAGGCCCCCGGCAGCAGGCGGCCCTGGGGATTCGGACACAGGGCACGGATGAGGACCGTGCGGGTGGCAATGTCGATCCTGGGTTCGAGAGCGTAGATCTCGCCCGTGAATTCATGATCGCCTCCGGCCACGGTAAACCGGACCGGACTGCCCACGCGGATCCGACCGGCGTACTTTTCCGGCACGCTGAAGTCCACCTTGAGGTTGTCCACCGCCTGCAAGGTCGCGATGCGCGTGGTCGCATTGGAGGTGGCGAGAATGAAGGAGCCTTCGCTGACAAAGCGCAGGCCGATCACCCCATCGAAGGGCGCCCGGATCTCGGTCTTCGCAATCTGGGCCTCGACCAGCGCCATCTCGGCCTGCTGGACGTGGACCTCGTTCATCGCGGTGTCGTAGTCCTCCTGCTTGGCCCCTCCGTCCCGGAGCAGCAATGCCAGCCGCTTTTCCTTCAATTCCGCGAGCTGCTTGCGGAAGGTGGCCCGTGCAAGGGTGGCGCGGAGATCGGCGTCATTGATCTTCAAGAGGAGGTCGCCCTTCCGGACCCGGCTCCCTTCGCTGAAGTTGATGGCGATGACCTTCCCGGACACTTCAGCCTGCAGCTCAATGCCTTCTTCCGCGCGCAGGGTCCCGGTGGCGACAATGGTCTCCGCCAGCCCCTGCGGCTCAAGCGTCACGGTGGTCACCCGCAGCGCCCCTCCTCCTCCCTTGGTGGCCGAACGCGGGGCCGCGGTCGCACCCGCAACGGTCTGAGTCCGGGCTGACTTCAGCCAGGGAAGCAGCTTGGGAGCCGCCACGGCGGCCAAGGCCGCCACCACCACCACAGACCAAAGGGTGCGTTTCAGAGCGAGTTTCATCTCAGTGTCAGCAGCGGGACAGCGGGAGCTCCATCACGGCGCGCGGTACCAATAGCCGTCGGGATCCTTGATGAAGAGTTTCTTTGGTATCATCGCGTGGATACCTTTGGTGCCGTCCACGACTTGCGTCACCCGGAAGTCCACTCCGATGCTCGCGAGTGCGTACGCATCGAAGAAGTCGTAGGCCTGCTTTTCTTTCAAGAACTCGACGGTTTCGATCATGGCCATGCGCATCGCCTGATCAAGGTCGGGGTCGAGGCCGAAGGTGAGGTAGTGCGTGGGGGTCTCCGCTCTCGGCGCCTTGAGTGTGCGGCCTTTGTGCAGGATGAACTTGAAGGTGGCGGTGTTCGCGGTCTCCACCGCGTTGATCGTGATCTCGCCGTCGCCCTGGGCGGCGTGGGAGTCTCCGGTGTAGAAGAGGGCTCCCGCGTGGTAAACGGGCAGATACAGCGTCGCACCGGCCTTCAATTCCTTGCAGTCAAGATTGCCGCCAAACAGCCCGGGCGGCCCGGACCGGCGGTGCGGGCCCTCGGAGTCGGGGGGGCAGGTCGCCATGACACCCATGAAGGGACCGAGCGGCACCTCGACGCGGTCGTCAAACACGCCGGCGTTGCGCCCGAGGTCGAGCGGAACGACATGGGCAAAAGGTCGCGGGACCAGATCGGGCAGTCCTCCGCGACCGGGTGAGCCGCCGACGACACCGTAGGGTATGCGCGGAACGACCGAGAGAATGCGAACTTCCAAAGTGTCCCCGGGCGCGGCGCCTTCGATGTAGATGGGACCAACGATCAGATGCCCGGTGGGAATGCCCGGAGCCCGGGGCGTCTCCTTCAGCACGCGGACGGTCTCCGCCAGAGCCGGCAGAGTGGCGAGGGTTCCTGGAATGCCCTGTTCGCGCAACCAGGTATCCGGGTCTTTCTCGCCCCAGCGCTGGCCGCCGCCGCCCTCGATGGTGACGGTTTCACCCGACTGAATGCGAAGCACCGGTGTCTTCGTCGCCGAATAGTGACCGATGATCGCCGTCTCGGGCGTGAACCGGACGAGATGATCGGAAGGCACGCCCCAGGCCGTCAGGCCGGAAGCGAGGAGCAGGGGGAGGAGGGACAGACGGGACGGGAGGTGGGTTCGATGCATCGGGACGCGGGATCCGCACACCCCAACGTCCGGTCGCACCACGCGGTCGGGCAGAACGAATCCGCCCGACCGCGAGGAGCAGCCGCTGGAAACGGTGAGTGATTGGCAGGTCCCGATCAGCCGGAATCGTGCCGGTCCGCGCGTCGCCGCGGGTCTATGCAAATTTTTCAGGCTGATCCGCCCTCCCCGCCGGTGATGCGCTCTCTCGTGTGCCGCCCTCAGGCGCGGGCTGGTGTGCCGGAGCGCCGCCCGTCCTCCGGTTGACCCGAGCGCGGTGGCGGGCCAAGATCCGATCACCATGAACCCGCCCCCTTCCGTCACCGTTACCTACTACCTCGAAGTCATCTCCTCCTGGTGTCATTGGGCCGAGCCGACGTGGGCACGGCTCCGGGAAACGTATGCGGGTCGGGTGTCGTTCGCTTGGAAGATCGCCTTGATGAGTCCGGGGGACTTTCCGGTGTCGGAGGCGCAGTGCCAGTGGTTCTATCGTCGGAGCGGCACGATCATGCGGTCGCCGTACATGCTCAATTCCGGTTGGTTCGAGGAGGGACGGAAGGGTCACTACGAGGCGCCGAACCTCGTGGCGGAGGCCGGGCGCGACTTTCTCGGCGACGCCGACGAGCGCATTCGCCTCGCATTGGCTCATGCCGCCGTACGCGAGGGTCGCAAGGTCGGCGATCTGGCGGTGGCGGCGGAGGTGGCCGCTTCGGCGGCGGGGCTCGATGCCTCCGCGGTGCGCGTCGCGGCCGAGTCCGCGGCGGTGCGGGCGCGGGTCGACGCGAGTACGGCAGAGTTTCTCGCGCATCAGATCGGTCAGCGCCCGGCGTTCATCCTCACAAATGCAATCGGCGACAAGGTGGTGATGTCCGGCCTGACCCGCTACGAGCCCCTGGCCGCCGCCCTCGACGGCCTGCTCGCCGACGCCGCGGCCTACGCCAGCCACGCCGCGCACTTCGGCCGGCCACCGGCGATTTGAATTGGAGAGTTCGAACCGACGCGAGGCTCGTCCGCACCGATTGCCGTTGGAGGTGGCCTCGATGAGGCCGCGAATGGTTGCGCGCGTGCGCCAGATTTTCGACACGAGGCGTGGCCGCAAGGGCCAGCCCTTCGACAGGCTCAGGGCTTAGGCGTGGCCGCGAGGGCCAGCCCTACAATGCGAGGGGGCGGTTTTATGTAGGGCTGCCCCTTGCGGGCACGCCTCGGGTTGCGCGCGAGCGTGACCCACCTCGACACCGGAGCCCCCACCGGGATTTCGCACTTCACCTTGCTTGCTTTCGCCGTCAGCCTGCGGACATGGATCCCCGGTGGCACTTGTCGCACGCGCGCGGCTACCTCGAGCTCGGCATGCTGAAGGAGGCGCTGACCGAACTCAACGCGCTCCCTCCGGCTCTCGCCGCGAGCGAGGAGGCGCTGGCATTGCGCGCGACCCTGCACCAGGAGGGAAAGGACTGGCCGGCCCTACAGGTCGTATCTAAGCTTCTGGTACAGATCCGGCCGGATTCCGCCGGGGCGTGGATCATGTGGGCGTACGCCACGCGGCGCGCGGAGTCGATCGACTCCGCCGAGCGCATCCTGACCGAGGCCCGGCTGCACCACCCGAAGGAGCCGACCGTCTTGTTCAATCTCGGCTGCTACGCCTGTCAGAAGGGCGATCTCGCCACCGCCCGTCGCTGGGTGGAGGCCGCCATCGCCCTCGACCCCGCGTTCATCCAGCTGGCCTCGGAGGACGACGACCTCGCGCCCTTGCGCGCGAGCGCGTGGCGTCCGCTCCCTCCCGCCTGATCGGCGGATTGCGGTCGCGCGGCACCGCATTTTACCGCGCACACACGGAGAAAAGAGGCTCCCTTTTTCTGCCAATTTGCGCAGCAGAAATCCCAATTTATGCGGAGCAGAATTTCCGCGTTCTGGCATCCTGTGCCCTGTCAAACGCCGCTGGAGGGCGAGTGACACGGACCTTCGGTCCTCCCGACTTTCCTCTCCCCGAATCCACCCTCCGTCCAGGTGGCATCGCCCAAGGAAGAGTCAGCCGAAACCCAAACATCTTGGCGTGGGCCAACGGTTCAACCCACGTCAGTAGACAACAACCGCCGGTGCGAAAGTTATGTGGGGTCGCGCCGGCGGTTCTGTTTTTCCCGGCTTCCGACTTCCCCCCTGCGTTGTAACCCCTTCGACGGTTGCGCCCGATCGATCCCCCCGGGTCGATCGGGCGTTCTTTTGGTCACATTTTCAGCGGTATCTGGGCAGTTTTGCGCCTAGGCTTCACGCGACGCGTGCCGTAGAACAACCGTGTGCTCCGCATCCACCCGATCACCGGTCTCGATCTGCCCGCACTCGTTCCCTACCGGACCTTGCGTTATGCCACGGTGCACGCCTCGGCCGGCATCTTTGTAGCCGAGGGGCCGGCCGTGGTGGCTCGGTTGATGTGCTCTCCGTTGACGATCAAGTCCTTGCTGGTCACCGAACGCTGGTACGCGGAACTGGCACCATCACTGGCTCTGCGCAGTGAAGCGATTGACGTGTTTGTCGTTGCCAACGATAATCTTATGAAAGAGATCGTGGGTTTCGATCTCTTCAATGGGGTGCTCGCCGTGGCCGCCATCCCACCGGCCCCCAGTTGGGACGAGGTGTTTGCCCGGACGCGCTCCCCGCGGCTGTGGGTGGCGCTGGATGGCCTCGCCCAGGCCGAGAACGTCGGGGGGATCGCCCGCAGCGCGGCCGCCTTTGGTGCGGATTGCCTGCTGATCGGCGAAACGTGCTCGCCCCCGTGGGTGCGTCGGACCGTGCGGGCCTCCATGGGTACCTTGCTGGATCTGACCGTGGTGCCGTCGACCCATCTGGCGGACGACTTGCGCCGGCTGCAGGCCCAGGGCGTGGCTTGCACGGTCGCGGATGCCCACGGCTCGGTGCCGTTGACATCCCTTCCGCTCACCGGGGATGTCTGTCTGGTATTTGGGAGTGAAGGCGCCGGGGTGCGTCCAGAGGTCAGGGACGCCTGCGGTACGAGTGCATCCATCGCCATGGCCCCCGGGATCGACTCACTCAATGTCGCCGCGGCCGCCGCCGTCTTTCTCTACGAAACCTCCCGCCAGCGCGGGACCGTCGCTCCGCCGCCGGCCGCCAACGGTACCGAATCGCTCCACGCCCCCTGCCGCCAGGGCCTCTGCGTGTCCACCTAAGCAACGGGACCGAAGGAAAAACCCGCGCAGCGACGGAAGCCCGGGGGCTCCCCTGGAGGGCGCCGCTCCGTCGGCGCCGGTTGCGCGTCGCCTACACCAGAGCGGTCGGGCGCGGTGGTGCGTGGGCCGTCCCCCGGCGTCGACGGAGCGACGCCCTCCATCCGAGCCCAAACACTGGGGTTCTCGTGTAGCTTCCTTTTCGGGGAACGCAGGCGGGACCGCGGGTCCCGTCGCGGCCTCAGCGAGGCCACCTCCAACGGGCCGACGACGACCCCGGGGCACCCGCCGGGTTCTCCCTTGGAGGGCGCCGCTCCGTCGGCGCTGGTTGCGCTATCGCCGGTCAGCCACGGTCGACTGCGACCTGAGTGGCGTTTTTCGCGAGAGTGGCTTTCCTCAGGCGATGATCGTCATTCGTCGCCAGGTCGACCGCACGCGGGCCTACACCGCGATCTTCCTTCCGGGCGAACCACCCCGGGTCTTCCCGACCTCCGACTACGAACACGCCCGCATCCTGCAAATCTACAAGCAGGACCGCCCTTACACGGGCATCGAAAACGATTTTACGGACTCATTCCCGACCGCTCTGCCCGGGCCGGGGGCGAACGGGGTGCCGCCGGTGGGTCCCACCCCACTCCCCTAACCCGCGCCCGGTTCGCACCCCGCGTGCCCCTTTCTCCCGGGGCACGTGGAAAGGGGGTGCATTCCACCCTGTTTTTGGTCGTGCGTTGGCCGGCTTCGCCGTGACAGGATGATCCCGCTCGTTTCCCATTTATCACCATGTCCGCGTCACCCTCCATCATCTACACGAAAACCGACGAGGCTCCCGCGCTCGCCACCTACTCGCTCCTGCCGATCGTCCAGGCGTTCACCAAGCACGCGGACATCAAGGTCGAGACGCGCGACATTTCGCTCGCCGGACGCATCCTCGCCGTCTTTGCGGACCGCCTGCCCGCATCGCAGCAGCGCAGCGACCACCTGGCCGAGCTGGGTGCACTGACGCTGAAGCCCGAGGCCAACATCATCAAGCTGCCCAACATCAGCGCCTCCGTTCCGCAATTGAAGGAGGCGATCGCGGAGTTGCAGGCCCATGGTTTCGCGGTGCCGGATTATCCCGAGGTCCCGAAGACGGACGCGGAAAAGGACGCCAAGGCGCGCTACGACAAGGTCAAGGGTTCCGCCGTCAACCCCGTGCTGCGCGAAGGCAATTCGGACCGGCGCGCCCCCAAGGCCGTGAAGGAGTATGCCCGCAAACATCCGCACTCCATGGGAGCGTGGTCGCCGGGCTCGAAGACCACGGTCGTGACGATGGGCAAGGATGATTTCTTCTCCAACGAGAAGTCCGTCACCGTGCCGGCGGCCACCACGGTCCGCATCGAATTTGTGGATGCCAGCGGCGCCATCAAGGTACTGAAGGAAAAGACGCCCCTCAAGGCGGGCGAGATTCTCGACGGCACGGTCATGCGCAAGAAGGCCCTGGTCGCCTTCTACGAGGAGCAGATCGCCCGAGCCAAACGCGACGGCGTGCTGTTTTCCCTGCATCTGAAGGCCACGATGATGAAGGTCTCCGACCCCATTCTCTTCGGCCATGCCGTCCGGGTGTTCTTCAAGGACGTGTTCGCCAAACACGACGCCACCTTCACCGCCCTCGGGGTCGATTTGAACAACGGCTTCGGTGATCTGGTGGAGAAGCTGGAGAAGCTGCCCGCCGATCAGAAAGCCGCCATCGAAGCCGACATTCAGGCCGCTTACGCCCAGGGACCGGGGGTGGCCATGGTCAACTCCGACCAGGGGATCACCAATCTCCACGTGCCGAGCGATGTCATCGTCGACGCCTCCATGCCCGCGATGATCCGGGTCGGCGGCAAGATGTACGACGCCAAGGGCAAGCTCCAGGACACGCTGGCCGTCATTCCGGACAGCTGTTACGCCGGCATTTACCAGGTGACCGTGGATTTCTGCAAACAGCATGGCGCCTTCGATCCGCGCACCATGGGTTCAGTCCCCAATGTCGGTCTGATGGCCCAGGCAGCCGAGGAGTATGGCTCGCACAACAAGACCTTCCAGATCTCGGGCCGCGGCACCGTCCGCGTGGTCGATGACACCGGCAAGGTCCTGATCGAACACGCGGTCGAGGACGGCGACGTCTGGCGCGCCTGCCAGACCAAGGACGCCGCGGTGCAGGACTGGGTGAAGCTGGCAGTCAACCGCGCCCGGCTCAGCGCCACCCCCGCCATCTTCTGGCTCGATGGGGCTCGCGCCCACGACGCCCGCGTCATCGCCAAGGTCAAGATGTACCTGGCCGAACTGGATACACGCGGGCTCGACCTGCGCATCCTCGCCCCGGCCGAGGCCTGCCGCGCCACGCTCGAACGCATCCGGCTCGGGCAAGACACCATCTCCGTCACCGGCAATGTGCTGCGCGACTACCTGACCGACCTGTTCCCGATCCTCGAGGTCGGCACGAGCGCGAAGATGCTGTCGATTGTGCCCCTGATGAAGGGCGGCGGTCTATTTGAGACCGGCGCGGGTGGCTCCGCCCCCAAACACGTCGAACAGTTCCTGCAGGAAAACTACCTGCGCTGGGATTCGCTCGGCGAGTTCTTCGCGCTGGCCGCGTCCTTGGAACACCTGAGCATCGTCTTCAAACACGCCAAGGCGAAAATCCTCGCGGAGACCCTCGACATCGCGAACGGCAAATTCCTGGAAAACGACCGTTCGCCAGGTCGCAAGCTGGGCACCATCGACAACCGGGGCTCGCACTTTTACCTCGCGCTCTACTGGGCGCAGGCCCTCGCGGGTCAGATGGACGACATGGACCTGCACCGTCTGTTTGTGCCGATCGCGGCCGAACTCGAGGCCTCCGAGGACGAGATCGTCAAGGAGCTGCTCGCGGCCCAGGGCAAACCGGTCGACGTCGGTGGTTACTACCATCCCGATGACGCCAAAGCCGCCGCGGCCCTCCGGCCCAGCGCCACGTTCAACCAGATCCTCTCGCAGCTCTGAGCGGGGAGCTCGATCGGTTCCCCCAGCGAAGGCGCCACGGTTCGTCCTGCTGCTTCCATCCGCGATGTCCGACGCGACGGCTCACCCTTCCGGATCCGCTCCGTTCCTGCTGTTGTTCCGCAACGCCGGGCCGGATCCCCACGCGCGTCTCACGGCCGATCAGCGGCAGGACATGGCGCAACAATGGAACGACTGGTACGACCGGCTGGCGCGCGCAGGCAAGGTGCAGCACGGCCAACCGCTGGAACTGACCGGCCGCGTGGTCTCCGGCGATCGCGGCCAGGTGGTCACCGACGGCCCCTTCGCGGAGGCCAAGGAGGCGGTTGGAGGGTACTTCCTGCTCACAGTGGCCAGTCTGGATGAGGCCACGGAGATCGCGCGACAGTGTCCCGGCCTGCCTCTCGGTTTGACCGTCGAGGTGCGTCCCGTGGCCGCCGTCAGCCCGGTCCTCTCGGCGGTGCGAGGTCGCCCGCCCACCTAAGCGTGAGCCTTCGGACGGGTGCGACCTGTAGGGCCGTCCCTTGCGGACGCGCCTCGGCCTCGGCAGGGGGTCTCACGCGAAGGCGCGAAACGAGGTCTGGGGACCGCGGCCTCCGCCTACGAGTTCGCGCGCGTCAACTCCGGCGCACGCCGCGAAATCGCCGGAGCGGAGGAGGGACTCGCGGCCCCTGCGTTCCGGTCGCTGCGGCGGCGACCGCCCGGACGGGCCTCGCCCGGCAGGCCGCGCGCATCGTTGCGACGACGACCGCCCAGCAGGGTCAGAAGGATGCCCACGGTGACGGAAAGTTCGGACGCCTGGACCTTCAACTCCGCCGCCATGGAGGCCGACTCCTCGGCGCGCGCGGCGTTTTCCTGCGTGATCCGGTCCAGATCGGTCACGGTGACATTCAACTGGCCGATGCCCTGGCTCTGTTCGGTCGAGGCGGTCGCGATCTCGCCGACCAACGTATCCAATGTGCGGATCTGATCGCGGATCTCGGTGAAGCTCTGGCCCACATTGGAGCTGATTTCGACCCCGCGCTGGCTCCGGCTGACGGACTCCTCGATCTTGGCGGCGGTTTCCCGAGCCGCGGACGCGGAGCGCTGGGCCAGGGCCCGCACTTCACCGGCCACCACGGCAAATCCGGCTCCAGACTCACCGGCCCTCGCCGCCTCGACGGCCGCGTTCAGGGCCAGCAGGTTGGTCTGGAAGGCGATTTCGTCGATCGTCTTGAGAATCTTGGTGATGTCATCGCTCGCGGACTTGATTCCAGCCATCGCGGTCTGCATCGCCTCCATCTGGCTGTTGCCCGTGTCCGCGACGGTGCGGGTCTGGGTGGTCGTCTGGTTTGCCTGCTGGGAATTGGACGCATTGCTCTTCGTCATGCTCGCGATTTCCTCCAGCGTGGCCGACGTCTCCTCCAGCGAGGCCGCCTGTGCGCTGGCCCCTTCGGCCAGCGACTGGCTGGCCTGGGAAATCTGTTCCGCGAGCTGCTGGTTCTGGGCCGCCGCGGCATGCAGCACCTCGCTGAGTTCGTACAGGCTGCGCAGAATCGAACGGTTGAAGTAGGCCGCGACGATGAGCGTGAGAGTGACCAGGATCGAACCAATGATCATGGCCCAGCGGCTGAGCTGCTGCTGCTGACGCTCGGTGGAGGCGAGACGCTGGTTGAAGCCTTCCACATACCCTTCGACCACCGGCTCGAGCAACTGGTGCACCTGGGCCTTGGTCGCATCGAATTTCGCCATGATGACATTGCCCTGCTCCGTTCCCTGTTCGAGGTAGGCGGTGGCCATGTCGCGTCCGGACGCCACGAGCGCATCACCCGCGCGCCCGATTTCGGCGATCTGGCGGCGGCGCGCCTCGTCATTGGACCGCACCGCTTGAGCGTCGAATAGCTTGAGATGCTCATGGAGCGTCTGGCGCAGCTTTTCCGCGTCAGCCAAACGGGCGTCTTTCTCCGCGGCATTCCGGGTGGCCGCCAAATCGGTAAAGACGTCCTGGATCGATGCCACGTCGATTTGCACCACGCGCGCGAGATCGGCCAGGGGCGCCCACTCGGTCGTCACCTCATGGATCGAACGCAACGCAGACTTCGAACTGAAGAAGGCGGCCGCCGAGATCAAAAGCAGTCCGACCAGGGGAACACCGCACAGGACAAAGAGCCGCTTGCGCAGGGTCATGCCGGAATGCTGCAGATTGGAGGAACTGCGAGGAAGGGAAGAACTCATGGTGACTTCAGTCGGAAACAACAGGCTTGAGATCGGCCGGCGGGAGGCCGGCGGGAAACAGGCGGGCACGACCCTCCCCGACCGAGACACACCGCGCGGAATCCTCCGCGAGGGAGAACGAGGCGTTGTTTCATGTCGTTGATAGCGTGGACCCGAAAACCTAGTTCGACCCAATCCTCCCACGCTTGAACCGGGGGAAAAATCCCGCCCTTCGCTTCGAGCATTAAACCACCTAAACCCTAACTAGCTTTATCATAAACACTAACGCAACCAAAAGACGCTCAAACCGCGGCGGTTCGGCACCGTTTTCAGGGGCGATCTAAGAAAGTTGGCTCTAAGGAAAAGACTGAGTGCGCGAGGCGTTGGAGCTGCTGCGGTGGGCCGACACGAGCTCAGGCGTGGAGACGGGAAAGCGGGACCCGGGGTCCCGTCGCGGGCTCGACGAGCCCGCCTGCAACGGCGGCGCAGGGAACGCACTCAAGGTCGGGCCTTGTTCCTGGGGAGGTGGGGCGGTACGGTGGGCGACGTTCGCGTCATGGCTCCTGGCTTACCTTCGTTCCTCGTTCTCCCGCTGGTCATCCTGACCGGGCTGATGTGCCTGACCGGATGCGGACGCCCCTCGCGGGCGGAGGTGGAGGAGCAGGCTGGTCAGGAGATCCGCGCTCGCATCGCCCTGATCCGGGAAGCCATCCTCGCCCGTTCAGCCGCGGGAATCGTGGCCTCCGCCACGCCGGACTGGTCGTTCACCGGAGCGGATGGTGTGACGTTTGACCGAGCCGGCTTCATCACGCGGACCGAAGCATTGTTCGCCCGCGTGCAAGCAATCGAGTCACTCGAGACCCGGGTGGATCGTATCACGTGGACCGACCCGTCGACAGCCGACGTCGAGCTGACCCAGACCATGGTGCGCGTAGAGCAGGCCGCGACCTCCGCACCGGCGGTCCGGCTGCGGCTGCGCTACCAGGAACGCCACCGTTGGGTGCACACGGCCGAGGGTTGGCGGGTGCAGCAGGTGCGCTTCTTCGGCACTCCGGAACGAACGATACTGACCTCGCCGTAAACCGGCGTCGCCCGTCCGCGTTTACTTGCGCTTCTTGGACGCCTTGCCGCCGCCCGCGACCTTGGTCTGCGGCAGGGGGTTCTTTTTCTGATGGAAGCGCTGATTCGCTTTCAAATCGCGTTTCGTCGGTAGGTATTTGGCTCCCATGACACCTAAGGCGGCAAGGATGTGACCGGCGGGCAATCACATTCGCCCCGGGGAGGCAAAGAGTGCCGCCGGATGCGACCCCGCATCCGACGGCCGGCGACGCGCGGCGAACCCGACTTTGGGAACGCGGCGGTTGTCGCTCTCGGTGGCCACGCCCCCGTGGGCGCCGGCCCGCTTCCTTACTTGCCCTTCTTCTCGCGCTTGGCCGCCTTCTTTTCCGCCGGTGTCTTCAAGGGCTTTTTCTTGGTCTGCTTCTGTGAGTTTTGTGTCTTGGCCATGGTGTTTGCTGGGAGCCTCTTCCCACGCGGGAACAAGGTCTCTCCGTTGGAGGTTTTTGCCGCCGGGAAGACCGCCCCCCCGGAAGCGCTGATCATGCAGGCGCCAAAACCTGCAAATAGCGAGCTTTCGTCGGCGCGCCCGTCGCGAGCCGGGGTCTAGCGTCGGGCCACGGTCTGGCCGGCGATCGAAGCGGGTTCTTTCCAGCACTCGCGGGCGTCGGCATGGGTTTGCCGAAGGAGGGAGAAGATCTGCTGTCGCTCCTCCTCCGGGATATAGGCGTATCGGCCGTTTGGATCCTTCGACTGCAGCTCGGTCCGGAGGCGGTCAAGCACCCGCACCTTGAGCGTGTCGGGTAGCCCCCGGAACGCTGCGCTGTAAATGAGGTAGCTGCAGCGGAAGCGGAAGAGTCGGCCCTCGAGGTGCAGGTCCTTCAGGGCATGGCCCTCCGCGCTCCGCGGGGCATCCGCGGCCAGGGCGCGACGGAACTCCTCGTGCCCGACCACCCCGTCCGGGAGCGGGGCGGCCCCGCGGAAAAGAAGGTGATCGACGACGTCCTGCACCGTGTTCGTCATCACGCTCTTCACGCTCTCGTACGCGGGCTCATCCGTGACGGCCTCCTTGAAGGCTTTCTGCAGTCCATGCTGGTAGGCGATCATGCGCCGGGTGGTCAGTCCGGCGCGGGTCAGGCAGTTCTGCACGGTCATCTGGTGCTCCAGCACCAGCAACGCGACAATGTCGCTGGTCGGCCGAAGGTAGGGGGTGGTCGAAAAGTAACCGGAGAGTTGATCCGGCCGGGTCGGGTCGGGTGCGAACGTCAACCGCCCCTCAGCCTCCGAAGCGAGCACATTGCCCCGGTGCGGCTCCCGTCCCTTGTATCCGGTCACATACCACCCGCCCCAGCGTTCGGAGAAGGGCGTGGCGTCATCGACCAGCTGCGTGCCATGGCGCAGCAGGGGTTCACCGGTGGCATCCGGGAACACGGAACGCGCGAACACCCCGGGAATGTCGCGCACAAATGTGCCACCGTGACAGCGCAGGCAGTCGGGATCCCGGTCGACGCGCGGTCGTCCTCCGCCGGGGGGCCGGGCGTCGATCGAATAGAAGACGGGACCCAGCACTGGATCGATCGCCGCCACCTCGAACAACCCGCCCGGCACCCAGCCGACGTAGACGGAGTCGGAGAAATAAAGGGCCCGGGGGCGCTCCGGTCGGATACGGCCGCGCTGGAGGCTGGTGCGGGAAAACACCAGCACCTGGCTGGACGTCGGCACCGCGAGCCGGTCGAGCAGCGCCTGCAGCATCTGGCGTTCGTCACCCGGTAGCGTCCACGCCCCCGACTCAAGCTCGCTCCGCAGGGAGGCAAAGGCATCGCGGGGGGTCCGCGTTGAATATTCAATCGGCGGCAGCTCGTAGTCCGGCTGACTCTGCGCACGCAGACTCGCAATCGGGCTTCCACCGATCAGCAGCCCGAGGGACAAGGCATGAGCGAATTTCATCAAACGACCCCATGTGGTCACGTCCCGTCCGGTCTGACAAGCCTGATCCCCGGCCCGCCGAACCGGGCGCACCACCGGGCGTTCATCGTGGGCCGGTCTCCTGACGTGCGCGGACAACGGGCAGGTAGATCTCAAGCAGGCTTTCGTCGCTGGTCGGGTTGAAACGGTGATCGTATCGTTCGATATCGGGGCCCGAGGCGCGCTGGTAGTCGCCGGTGGCGAGCCAGCGTCCGTAAATGAAACCCATGGTCTCCCCGATTTTCTCGATCCGCCCGACGTGGGTGAACTTGGCGTAGAGGCCGCCGGAGGAGACCCAGGTCACCATGCCCTTGGGTGGTTGGGTCCCGTCGGCCACGGCGGTGCCGGCGAGATAGACCGCTTCATCCGGCTGACTCGCAACGAGGCCAAGGGATTCGGGACAGTCGCTCAATCCGTACCCCACGCCGAGTTCAAGGGGCTCCAGTTCGCGGATCCGGTCAAAGAAGTCATCCCAGAGCTTCGGAATGACCTTCAGGTTGTTGGTCTCCGGCGAACTCGGGACGATGAACAGGGACTGAAGCCCGACGAAGGTGCGGGACGGGAGGGTGACGATTTCAGGGGTGAGTTTCATGTGTTGATAGCGCAGACGAAGCGAGGATGCCGTCAGGACGGCGGGCTGCAGCGAGCCGACCCCATGGTCCCGGCCGGCGCGATAGAGGCTGGGCGTCAGCCCGAACTCCGCCTTGAACGCGCGGGTAAACGCCTCGTGCGACTCGAACTGGCAGTCGAGCGCTAGGTCGAGCATCGGGCGCTGCGTGGTCCGGAGTTGTTCGGCGGCCGTCGCGAGGCGCCGGCGCCGCAGGTAGCTGCCCGCCGATTCGCCGACCATCGCAGTGAACATGCGTTGGAAATGCCAGAACGAGAGGCCAACCCGGCGCGCCAGGTCCTCCATCCGCAAGGGTTGATCGAGGTGTTCCTCGATCAGACGAAGGGACTTCTGGATGGCGGCAAGTTGATGCATGCGACGGACTCGACCCTATCAAACCTTGTCTGGCTGGCGCTTGATTTTTTGTGCCTTTCTTCGGCGTCTCGGCAAGAGGGCTCCACCGGCTTCGCAGGTGCGAAGCGAGGCGTCGACGTCCGGCGGACGGGCCGTGCGCGTCCGTCTAAAGGAGCGCGTGGGAATCTCCTGCACCCTAAGTTGGAGGTGGCCTCGGTGAGGCCGCGACGGGACCCCCGGTCCCGCCATTTCCGTCCGCCGTAGGGTTTGCGCCGCCCATTCCCGCGGGGTCGGCGACCCCACCTCCAACAGAAGCCGACCTTGGGCCCTCGCCCTACGCTGGCGCCCACGCACGACGGCGAGGGCCAGCCCCCACGCGGGGCGGTCACTTCGTCATCTGCGCGAAATAGGCTTTGGCTTCCGCCACCAGGCGGTTGGGGTCGGAGGCGAAGGCTTTGCTGTCGGTTTCGATGGCGAGCACGCCGCTCCACTTCGACTTCTTGATCTCGGCGAAGAGGCCGACGTAGTTCGCCTTGCCTTTGCCAATCTCGGTGTCGACGGGCACGACTTTGCCATCCACCACCTCGGTGGTCTTATCCTTGAAATGCATGTCGAAGACCCGGCCGTTGTAGCCGCGCAGCACTTCGGCCGCATCAAATCCCGCAGCGGTGATCCAGCCGACATCGAGGCAGACGCCGATGCGCGCATCACGCGCCGCCAGCACCTTCTTCACCGTCGCGGGATCGCCGTACACGGTGTTCAGGTTGTGATTATGGATGGCGAGCTTGATGTCGTACTCCTTGACCAGTGCTTCGAGGTTGTCCCACTCCTTCATGTCGCGGGGCTCGACGACGATCATCTTGATTCCCATCAGACGGGCGAACTCGAAGAGTTTGCGGTTCTCCCCCTTGTCGAGGGTCGTCTTCGCCACGCCAAAGGTATAAACCACCAGTCCTTTCTGATCGAGGATGGCCTTCTTGCGCAGCGTCTCCTCCTTGGTGCCGTTGGGGTCGATGTGCGAGGAGATGAGCTGGAGGTACTTGATACCGTGCTTGGTCGCAAAGGCCACGACCTCGTCGAAATTCATGTTGCGGCACGTCCAGGATTGCAGGCCCAGCTGCGGGCCCTTTTCGGCCGCGGCCAAACGCAACGCCGGCAGGAGCAAGATAACGCTGAGGAGAAAACAGAGGCGGGTGATCTTCATGGGTAATTCCTGAAACCAGGAGCGTCACAGTCTCGCGCCCGGAAGCGCGGCTGTCGACCCGTTTTCCCGCGCCCGGCGTCCCAGCGGACGCCGGTCCCCGCTATACTTTGGGATAGTCCCAGCCTTTGCGGTAGGGACGACTCAACAGGGCATTCGCCGCCTCATCGCCGATCACTCGCTCTTTCTCACCATCCCAGTCGAGGCTGCGGCCGCGGCGCCACGAGACCATGCCCAGCAATGCGAGATTGGTCGCCAGGTGGATGTCGGCGATATCGCACGCCGGTTTGGTGCCAGTGCGGATGGCCTGGAGAAAATCCGCCCAGAGTTCCTTGATGTTCTGCGCATCGGGCTCGCCCAGCTGGGCGGCCTGCTTCACGGGCGGGGCCTTGGCGTCACTCGGATAGAACGTCCAGCCGTCCCTCCAGCCGAGATGGAAAATACCCTGGGTGCCGTAGAAGTAGCAGCCGACGCTCTCCCCTTTCTCCGCCGCATTGCCGCCAAACCGCCGGTGCTCCCATTGCACGGTGAAGCGATTGAAGCTGTACGTCGCGAGCTGGTGATCCGGGGCATCCGGAGTCTGCTCGGTGGCAGTGAGGACCGCCGGTCCGGCGATGGGCCGGCCCGCGGTCGAATAGATGCGGTGGGCGGACCGTTCCTCCATGATCCACAGCACCTGATCGAGCCAGTGGATACCCCAGTCGCCCAGGGTGCCATTGGCATAGTCGAGGTAGTTGCGGAACCCGCGCGGATGGATGGCTCCGTTCCACGCGGTCTTGCGGTCGCGGGGATCGCCACCGTTGTAGGGCCGGACCGGAGCGGGCCCGCACCAGAGGTCCCAGTCGAGCTCCTTCGGCACGGGTTGCGTGGGAAGGAGTCGGTCGCGCCCCCCGCCGGAATTGACGAAGCATCGGATCATGCCGATCTCGCCGACTTTGCCGGAGCGGATGAACTCGCGCGCGCTCAGGTTGTGGGGCGAGATGCGCCGGTGCGTGCCCACCTGCACGACGCGCCCGGTGGCGCGGGCCGCGCTGACCATGGCGCGTCCTTCGTTGACGGTGTGCCCGATCGGTTTTTCGACATACACATGCGCCCCGGCGCGCACCGCTGCGATCATCGGCAGCGCATGCCAGTGATCGGGCGTGCCAATGATGGCGATGTCCGGCTTCGTCTGATCGAGCAGTTCGCGATAATCCTTGAAGCGGCGGGGCGTGTCGCCCGTGCCTTCCCGGACCGCCGTTGCGGTGGCATCGAGCTGGCGTTCGTCGACATCGCATAGGGCCACCACCTCGCAGGACCGGCTGGCCATCGCCTCGCGCAGGATGTTGTTCCCCCACCAGCCGCACCCGATGAGGGCGGTGCGAAAGCGGCGGCCGGAGAGATCGGCCGCCCGCAAGGAAGGAGAAACCGCCGCCAGCGAACCAGCCGCCAGGGAGCCACGAAGGAAGTCACGTCGTTTCATGCCAGAGCAAGGGGGTTGGCCCCCACGCTGCCGCTCCCAAGTCCGGGAGCCAGTCCTAAACGCGGCGCCGGCTAAAATTGCTCCGCCCCTGCGTGGTCCCGGCGCGGGAGGGCTAGGCCCCTTTAAGCCCGAGCCCGACGGTCTGCCGGAGATAAGCGAGAGAACGCTCGAGTTCCGCCTTCTGGTAAGCCTGGACGATAGGGCGTCCCTCGTTGCCGGGGGGCGCCTTGAACGCCTCCAAGGGGCGACCACGCGCGACCAGAGCTTCAAATCGGGCCAGCGCATCCGGGCGGCGGTCGTAGTGGGTCCAGAACGCGTCGGTCCGGTGGGCAAAGGTCCGCGCGAATCCGGAGATGGTCTCGATGATGACCGGCGCCCGGGGACACAGCTGGGTCCAGCGGGTGGCGAGCGCTGGCCAGTCGATCAATCCCTCACCGGCGGCAGTCCATTGGATGGCGGCACCCTCGGGGACGGACCAGGCCATGACATCACGCAGGCTGGAGCAGATCGTCACCGGTCCAAGTCGCTCGAAGGCATCGAGCGGATCCTCGAGCGTCCAGGCCGCGTTGCCACTGTCAAAATTGGCCCCGACCAGATCGACACCGGCTTGTTCGATCAGGTCTCGCAACTCCCACGAGTGCAGATCGCCCGCGTGATTCTCGAGGGCGATCTTCACCCCGGAGTCGAGCGCCTGGCTGCGGCAGGCACGCAGCACCGCCAGGGTATCTGCCATGCGGGCCGCAATGCCCCCCGGGGTCTTGCGATCGTCCCGGGTCCCGAGGACCACGCGAAAGACCGGTGACCCCAGCGCCGCAGCCACCCGCAAGCCCAGGCGGAGGTGCTCCTCCGCGGTGCCCCAGGTGGGTTTGAAGGCGGGGGAGGTCGGGCAGATGCTCCAGCTTCCGGCATAGAGTTGCACCCCGCGGTCATCCGCCCGTCGTCGCACCTCACGCAAGGCGGGCTCGGCCAGGCTTTCGTAGGCGTCGAGGTCCGAAATCAGGAGCACGTCCAGGTTGAGGGACGCGGCGTAGTCCACCAGCGCCGGGGCCTTCCACCCCATCGCCCGGACCGCATAGTTGTCCAAACCCAGAGCGATCCCGCGCCGGCCTGCGGCGGGGCGCGACTCCACGCCTCGGAGGTGGGAAGCGGCCAGGGCCAGCGGCAGACCGGATACCACCGAGCGCAAAAACGAACGTCGTGAAGAAGGATAGCTCATGGGGGAAAGGGGCCCCGTCACCAAACGCATCCCTTCGAAACTGTCGAGCCTCGAGCCCCGTCGTTCCTGGGCCTCAGTCTCAGAAGCCACCAGTATCCAAGCCACTGCAGACTATCGCAAACACTCATACCTCGTCCTCGCCGCTACCGCCATCGGGTCTCAGATTGTCTTCTTCGACGGCCCGGGCCATGCTCACACCCGTCAGCGCGTGGGCTAAAATCAGGCACACCGTCGGGTTTGGCCGCTCCGATCTGACCTCCACGTCGAATCCCTCTTGCGGCCCACCCCAGCTCGGGAGCAGCCCCTGTTCGACCCCCCAACCATGGACCTTCGCAGCACCTCGAACCCGGTTCCGCGAAGACCCGATGATGCTGGCACGGCTGAGGCCGATCTGGCGGATCGAAGAGCCGAAGCCTTCTTTGCCATCGCGTCCGTCGGTATGGTTCAGGCGGATCCGGCCACCGGAAGGATCCTGCGCTGCAATCAGAAGTACTGTGAAATCACGGGGTATTCGAACCAGGAGTTGCTGGCGCTTTCGATTCCCAAACTGACCCACCCGGAGGATCGCGCGCATGACTGGGATTGCTTTAGCCGAGCGGCTCGGGGTGAAACGCCGTACTACCTCAACGAAAAGCGGTATTGTCGGAAGGACGGATCCGTCGTCTGGGTTCGGATCAATGCCTCTTTCTTGCGCGATGCCACCGGCCGGGCATTACGCACGGCTGCGATCTGCGAAGACGTCACCGCGCGCAAGCAGGCGGAGTTCGCCCTGCAGGAAAACGAGGAATTCAACACGAGTGTGCTCAACTCGATCGTCGATCACCTGGCGGTGCTCGACGCCGGGGGTGTCATCGTCGCGGTCAACGAAGCATGGAGGCAATTCGCCATCGAGAACGGCGCGCCGGCCCTCGCTGCGCACTCGGTCGGACTGAACTACCTCGCCTCCTGCACCGGCGCCTCCACGGAGCCCACCGCCGTTCGAGCCGCCGAGGGTCTGCGCGCGGTGCTGGCGGGGGAACGCCCCGACTTCCAACTCGACTATCCATGCCACGCCCCCGACCGGCCGCGCTGGTTCCACCTTCGTATCACACCGCGCAAGGGAAGACGAGGAGGCGCGATTGTCTCCCACACCGACATCACCCACCGCAAGCGGGCCGAGGCCGCGCTGCGCGAGAGCGAGGACTTGCTGCAGCGCATCGGTGAAATCGCCAAGGTGGGCGCCTGGGAACTGGACCTGCGCACACACCAGGTCACCTGGTCCCAGGAGACGTGCCGGATCCACGAGATCGATACCTGGGACGCGCCCACGTTCGACACCGCCCTGCGTTTCTACCCGCCGGACGCGCAGCCCATCCTGGTCCAGGCGATCACGCGCGCCACCGAACACGGCACGCCCTGGGACCTCGAACTGCCCCTCATCACCGCGCGCGGGCGCTCCATTTGGGTCCGCGTCCAGGGTTCGGCCCTCTGGGAAAACGGGCAGGTGGTGAAGCTCGGGGGCGCCGTGCATGACATCACGGAGCGGCGGCAGGTGGAGATGGAGAAGGATCGGCTCGCCCTCGTGAACCAACAGCTCGAAAAGGCCGAGAGCCTTGGCCGCATGGCCGGCGCCATTGCCCATCACTACAACAATCAGTTGCAGGCGGTCATGGGCAACATCGATCTGGCTCTGGGCGACCTGCCACCACACAGCCCGCTGGCCCAGAGCATGGGCGAGGCGATGCGGTCGGCCCGCAAGGCGGCGGAAATGAGCGGATTGATGCTGACCTACCTTGGACAGCACGCGGAGGCCACCGAACCGATCGATTTGAGCGAGGCCACCGAGACCGCGCTCGACCGATTGAGCCCGCGCTCCCCGTCGCACATCCTGCTGCGGTCCGATCTGCCGTCCCCGGGGCCTGCGATTCGCGGGAACAGCAACCAGTTTCAGCACGTGTTGTCACAACTGCTGACCAACGCCTGGGAAGCGATCGGCACCCAGGCGGGCACGGTGCGCGTCAAGGTGACGACGGTGGCAGCAGGCGACATTCCCTCCGCCAATCGATCGCCCATCGCGTGGCGACCATCGGCGGTAGACTATGCCTGTCTTGAGGTCGCCGACACCGGGTGCGGCATCGAACCGCAGACGATGGACAAGATTTTTGATCCGTTCTTCTCCACCAAGTTCGTGGGCCGCGGACTCGGGTTGCCCGTGGTCCTGGGCGTGGTGCGGACGTGGCAGGGTGCCGTTAGCGTGGAGAGCACGCCGGGGCGGGGCAGTACCTTCCGGCTCTTTTTTCCCCGTTTACCCACGCCGGCGCCCCGGCGGCGAGTCCATGCGCCGCCCGTCAACCAACCCGAACGGCGGGCGAAGGTACTGGTGGTCGATGACGAACCCGCCGTCCGCGAGTTTGCCATGCTCGCGCTGGCCAAGGTGGGTCATGCGGCGGTGGCCGCGGCCAACGGGCAGGATGCGGTGAAGCTCTTTGCCAAGGACGTCGGTGCCTTCGACTGCGTCGTCTGCGACGTCACCATGCCGGGCATGAGTGGCTGGGATACGCTCAGCGCCCTCCGCCGCCTGCGGCCAGGCGTACCGGTCATCCTCATGAGCGGGCACCGAGAGGAACACGTCATGGCGGCTGGCGCCAGCGAACGGCCGCACGCCTTCCTGCAAAAGCCGTATGACACCCAGGAGCTCGGCCAGACCCTGTATCAGGTGCTGGCCGGCGCCCAGGACGAGACCGCTCACGACGACGGACGCGGCTGAGTTCCCCGTCGTGTAGGGCCGTCCCTTGCGGACGCGCCTGCACCGCGAAGCGGTGAAGAGTGAAGGGCGAAGAGTGAAGCGTGAAAGAAGCGAGGCGTGGCCGCGAGGGCCAGCCCAATGAGGGGGGACGAACGTTGAACGCTGAACGCTGGACTTTTAACGCTGAATTTCAGAGATTTCGCACTTCACTCTTCGCCCTTCGCACCTCACCGCGCCGTCGGTGTCAGAGCCGCTTGGTGATCTGCAGGGACCAGGAGCGGCCGCGCGCCATCTGGTTGTAGACGGAGGGATCGTAGCCGCGCGAATCGCTGGACAGCGGCGGCGTCTTGTCGAAGAGGTTGATCACGCCGAGCCGGATGGTCGTGCCGCCAAGCCAGCCCTCGTTCTTCGCCGGGATGCGGTAGGAGATGTTGGCGTTGTAGTTCATCGCGTCGCTCACCACGTAGCGATAGACCGCGCTGCCGCCGGTGAAAACCGGCGCGATGTAGGACGGGGAACCAAGCGACTCAAACGTCGCCGCGGTGGTCGTGGCGCCCGTATCGGTGTAGTCTCCCGTATAGTACGCCGAGAACCCGGCGCCCCAGCGGTCGCGCCGCCAGGTGATGGAGGCACTGCCGCGCCACTTCGGCGCCGCGCCGCCGACGGCCGCGCTGTTGCCCCAGCGCAGGTCGGTCCGCGGGGCGCCCGCCGCGTTGTACGCGTGGAAGTCATTGAGATAGGTCCAGGTGGTGCCGAACGTGAAGTTGCCCAGCGACGTCCGCGGCAGGCGGTAGTTCACATCGAAGTCGAACCCGTTCACAAACTGCTGCGCGCGGTTGAAGTAGGTGGTGCGCAGAAAGTCGATCGCACCCACGACCGCGCGCTGATTGCCCGGCGTGCGGGTGGCGTTGTAAGCCGCGAAGAAATCACGATCCGTCTGGGTCACGGGCAGCCGGACCACGGAGGAATCGCCCTTGTAAGCGGCCGTGCCCGAACCGAGGTCGATCGCGCCAATCGCCTGGCCGGCGGCGAGCGCCGCGGCCGTCGCCGCCTGCAGCGCCGCGGTGTCGTCGGCAATGGAACCGGAGGACGCGATCACGCTGCTCTGCCGGATTTCCCAGTAGTCGACGCCGAAGGACAATCCCTTCACGACCGGAACCTCGATGACCACGCCGGCGGACTTGCCCACCGATTCCTCCGGGCGGAGGTCGAGATTGCCCGAGGCGATGCTGCGCCGGTTGGACGGGCCGTCCGTGGGGAGTCCGGTGACCGCGCTGCGGTAGCTGTCCGTGCTGCCCGTGACCGTGCGGATGAGCGTGCCGGTGAACAGCTGAGCCAGATTCGGCGCGTTGAAGCCTTCGTTGTACGAGGCCCGCACCAGCATCCACGGAGCCGGCCGCCAGGTGGCGCCCACCTTGGGTTTGGTCGTATTGCCGAAGTCAGTAAAATCCTCGAAGCGGGCGGAGGCGGAGAGTTCGAGCGAGTGGATCAACGGCAGATGGAATTCGCCGCCGACGAGCGGCACCACGACCTCGGCGTAGAGAGCGGTCACGTGGCGCTTGCCGTGCGTGTCGGAGTTGGGGGAGAAGCCGAGGAAATCGTTCGACGTGGGATCGAGTCCCGAATCAGGGGGATTGAGCCCGGCGAACGGGGGACGGAAATCATCGTAAGCCTCAAAGCGATACTCTCCACCGACCGCCGCGCCCACGCGGTTGCCGCGCCAGAGGTCGATGACGTCGCCGTTGGCCCGGAAATCAATGCTGGTCAGCTTGGTGATGCCCTCCCGCTTGAACTCGGAGCGGAAGGTCTGCTGCACGCTCTCCGGATTCTGGTAGGGACCCGTCACGACCAGGGTGCCGTTCTGCACGGCGAAGGTGCGGGTGAAGGGATTGAAGGCGAGGGCCGGATCCGTCTGGTTGATCGCATTGCGCAGTCTGCTCTTGCGGCTCGGTCCCGTCTCGAGATCGGTCACCCGACCTTCCGACATCAGCACGGCCGACTCCCAGCGCCAGGTATCGGACAGACGGCCGCGCACACCGCCGACAAAGCGGACGATGTCGGTATCGACCGTGGCGGTGCGGTCCGGCAGGTCGGTCAGGCGCTTGTTGCTGATACGCACGGCGGCGGGCGTGCCCGTCAGCCGCGGCGTGCCGTCGCTGTTTGGCGTACCGGTGGTGCTCCAGAAGCGGGTACCAAACGGATTGAAGGGGTTGGTGGCGGGCACGATAATGTCACCATCCGTCGATTGGGTGATGCCATCCGGTTCGCGGTACGTGAGCGACCGGGCGCTGTACAGGCTGAGGTCAGTGAACGCGGTCAGGCGGTCGCTCAGATCGAACTCGCCGGTGAACACGGCGTTGAAGCGATTCGATTCCGGCTGGAGCACGCGGTAGGCATTGTTGTTCCAGTAGTAGGTGTTGGTGATGCCTGAGCGGGCCGGGGTGGTGGTGAGAAAACCGACGCCCGTCACCGTGGGCGCGAGAAAGAAGGTGCCGGACGTGGCGACCAGCGTGGCGGGCACACCGGTCGGACGCGCGGCGGTGAAGACCCCGGCGGCGTTGACCGTGCCGACCTGGTAATTGCCAAATTCACTCGTGGCGGATCGGGCGTTGAACGTGGTGTTGGTGGAGACGTTCCACGGCGCCGGAGCCAGGTTGCTGTGATCGGCCTCGGCCATGAATCCGCGGTTGCGGGCAAAGATCGCCTCGCGGTTGTACAGATCGAGGACCAGCGAGAGACGGCCCTTGCCTCCGGCAAAGTTGCGGCCGTGGGTGAGCGTGCCCCGCCACTCGGCGCCGTCGCCGATCTCGGTTTGCGCGTAACGCAGGCTGAGCTCGGTGCCGACAAAATCACGTCGCGTGATGTAGTTGATCACGCCCGCCACCGCATCGGTGCCATAAACCGACGAGGCGCCGTCGCGCAGCACTTCGACCCGCTCCAGGCCTTGATTGGGCAGCTGGTTGACGTTGGTGGAAAGCGTCGGCACACCGGCCTCCGACTGACTGATGGCGTGGGCGACCAGGCGACGGCCGTTGAGCAGCACCAGGGTGTTGCTCGAGGGGATGCCGCGGAGGGAGACCGTGGAATTGTCACCCCGCGCCGTCGCGCCAAGCGTGGCGGTTTCATTGCCGGGCAGACCGGTGACCTGCGGCAGGCCGGAGAGGAAGTCAGCCGCCTGCGAGGCGTCGCGGACCTGGATGTCGTCCATCGTGAGCACGCTCACCGGCAGGGCCTTTTCCTGGTCGAGGCGGCGCACATTCGAGCCGGTCACGGTGAACGCCTCGAGCTTGATCGTCTCTGGCTGGAGATCCTTGTTGGCGGCTGGTGCGGGCGCGACCGTCTGGGCGGAGCCGTCCACGGCCAACAGACCGCTGACAGTGACAAGCGAAACAACACGGATCCAAGGGCGTAGGTTCATGGTGCAGGACGGGGTCAACCGACAAAAACAAGTTCAAGACGCCGGAGGCTCCTCCGGGACGTCGGGTGCCTCTACAGTAGTACAAGCCCACCCGCCCGTCATTGGGTAGTTCTACGCCATGCCAACGCCACAGCCTTGCCGTGGGCTGTTTTCTCCCTCTGTTAGACCCTGCGATGCCCGCGGTTCCCGCCCCCACCTCTTCCCACCGGTTCGTGCTGGTGGACGACACCACCACCTACCGGGGCTTGGTGCGGGAGGCCCTGCAAAGCCGGTTTCAACCGAAGGAGCTGTGGGACTTTGCCGACGGGCGCAAGGCACTGGCCCATTGCCTGGAGCAGCCGCCGGACTTGCTGATCGTCGATCTCTACCTGCGGGGGATCGACGGGCGGGACATTGTCGCGGAGCTTCGCCGGCGCCAGATGAAGACGCGGGTCGTGGTCCTCACCGCCCACCCGGAGGCCCAGCTGCCCGCGGAATTGCTGGCGCTCGGCGTGGCCGGGTTTGTCGACAAGAATTCGCCGTTGGAGCAAATCGAGCGCGCGGTGCAATGCGTGCTCGAAGGGGGGATGTTCTTCTCGGCGACGGTGCCGCCACCGGTTCCCTCCCTTTCGGCCGAGCCTGCCCTGCCCCGCCTCGGGTCCGACGCCCTCTCGGAACGGGAGCAGGAAGTGGTGCGACTGGTCGCGCGCGGCCTTGTCTCCAAAGAAATTGGCGACCGCCTCAACCTGAGCACCCGCACGGTGGAGAAACACCGGGCGCGGATCTTTGCCCGGCTGGGCGTGCACGACGTGCCGACGCTGGTGCGGTGGTGCCTGCGCAACGGGTTGGGGTGAACCCGTCAGGCGTGCGTCGACGCCAGCAGGAGCCGGAACGTCGCCCCTTTGCCCGGCTGGGATTCCACTTCCAAGCGACCGCCCTGCAAGGTGAGCAGTTCGCGGGCGATCACCAGCCCCAGACCGGTGGAGTCCCCTTCGCCGGGTGCGGACCGCGGGGCCACCGCGGGAGCGGGGGAAAAAATGCGGGCAAACTCGGCCGGACCCAGACCGGGGCCGTTGTCGCGCACCTCCGCATACACCCAAGGCGTGGACTCTCCGCAGGTGACGGTGATGGTTCCTCCCGCCTGGGTGAACTTCAGGGCGTTGCCGATGAGATTATCAAACACCTGTCGCAGCCGCTCGGCATCGGCCCGCACGCGCGGCGGCCGCACGGCCGGCTCCACCCAGTGCAAGTGCTGCTCCTTCTGCGCGGCCACCGGTGCCAGGCTTTGCACGGCTTGATGGGCGACCGCCGGCAGGTCGATGGACGCCGGTTGGACGACCAGGCTGCCGTCCTCGATCGCGGAGGCATCGAGAAAATCCCGAACCAGGGTGCGCATCCGGGCGGTGTCGGCCTGAATGCCGGCGGCGTGCCGAAGCACCGCGTCGGGATCGTCGGGGGAACGGGCGATCAGACCGGCCGTCGCGTGCAGGGCGGTCAGGGGTACCTTGAGGTCGTGCGAGGCAATCTGCAGCAGCCGGCTCTTCAAGCGGTCGGCGTCTTCGGCCCGCGCCCGCGCGTGCTCGGTCGCCACGTGAAGTCGACGGGCACTGCGCAGGCGCACCACCTGCACGGCAATGATGGCCCCAAGAAAGGCGACTCCCCCGATCAAGCCGGCCGCCAGCGCCAGCGTTTGGGACCTCCGGTCGGACAACTCCGCTTTCTGCAATTCCTGACTCCGCCGCAGCAGGGCGATTTCCAGTTCGCGCTGTTCCTCGCCGTAGCGGGCACGCAACTCGGCCATGCGCCGGCGGTCCTCCGTTCCGCGGGCCCGTTCGCTGGCGGCCGCGTGGCTTCGCTGCGCGGCGAGCGCGGCCGCAAACTCACCCCGCGCCTCCAACGCCAGGGACTGCTCCAGCCAGAGCTCGGCCATCACTTCGCTGCTGTCGAGCGTGCCGGCCACCTGCAACGCCACCCGCAGGTGCGACAGCGCTTCGTCCAGCCTGCCCATGCGGCGAAGGACGGAGGCCATGCGGCGGTGCGTGGTCGCAATCGACCGTCGGTATTTCAAGGCCTCGAACGTCGTCAGGGCGCGCTGCAGGTAATCGAGCGCGCGCGTCGAATCGCCGGCCGCCTCCGCCGCCTGCCCGAGATTCGTCAGCGTCTCCGCAATCGCCCGTGCGTTGCCGTAGCTCTCGCGCAACCGCAGGGCTTCGCTGAAAAGTTCGGTGGCGCGCGCCGGCTCACCGCGGTCGAGGTGATAGACACCCAGGCTATTGAGCAGACTGCTGCGGATACGTCCGTCGGGCGCGCGGGCGGCCACCGCGAGGCCTCGCTCGAAGTGATGCAGCGCGTCCTCCGAGCGGCCGAAGCGCTGGTACGTGAGCCCCAGGCCACCGTGAGTCCGGGCCACCAGGAAGGGGTCGTCGAGCGCTTGGGAGAGGCGCAGTTCCTCGAGGTGGGTTTCGAGCGCCTGGGGATAGTCGGTGAGGTTCCAGTAGAGGCGTCCGCGCAGGTAAAGAAACTCCACCTGCAAGGCCTGATCACCGAGGGCGCGCGCCCGTTCCAGTCCGTCACGGGCCCGGGCCAGCCCTTCGGCATAGTCACCGCGTCGGCGATGGAGGTTGACCACGCCGGCAAGGGCCCGCAGCGCAGCCGCCTCGGAGGTGGCCGCGGCATAAGCCGCCTCGGCCGCGGCGAGCGAATCATCCCCGTCGGGCGGTTCCACCTCGATCGTGGCGGCCACCGCTCCGGAACGCTCCACCGATGGCTCCGCCGCCCAGACGGCGGCCGGCCAGAGCAGGAGGAGGAGGTACCGCAACATGACCCCGACCGTGAACCGGGAGCAGACGCAGCGCAATGTCACAGCGCCGCGACCCGCTTCGCCGCGCCGTGCACCGGCCCCGCGGGGCAGCGGACCCGGCGCCAGCGCCTTCGCCTAGGGCGCGGCGGTGCCGAAGAGGGCCTGCCCGGCCTCCGGGGCGGCAAACATCCGGGCGGCGTCGTGGTCAATGTCCGCCACCTCGACCTTGCGCCAGTTGAACGCCCAGCCGCGCTGGCGTGCCAGTTCCTGCGCCGCGGCAAAACAGGCGAGGCCGCGCGCATAGCGGTGGGGTCCCTGCCGCAGGGCCTCGACCCCGCGGTCGAGGGAGCGGTGGTTGGGGTCGTTGTCTCCGGTGCCGAGGTAGAGGGTCAACGGCACCGCCAGAAACCGGCGGATCGCGTCGTCATTGGACAGGGCGTCCGGGAGGCCGCCAAACCCGTAGCCATACGGCGCCTCCCGGGTTGGAAAGAGGTGAGAGCCGGGATTCGCCGCCACGAGGCGCTGCGCCCCGAGCGCACCGGACATGGCCGCGAGGCGCGCCACAAACTGTCCGCCGGCGGAGTGTCCAATGATGTAATACGGCAACGCCGGGTCTCCCGCGCGTACCTGCAGTTCGGCAATGAGCGCCGGCAGCTGGCTGAAGGTCCAGTCGGCCTTGGGCCGGGCCACGCCTTCGCGGAGAATTCCGCCTTGCTGATAATCATTGTACGGGAAGCGTTCCTTGTCGAACAGGGGCGCCGCCACAATCGCGCCGTAACGCTCCGCGAGGGTGATGGCGAAGGTGCGGTACTCCTCCGCATTGCGGCCGACGCCATGAAACACGAGGATGAGCGGGCCTTTGCGGTAGGTGGGCGGGCGGTAAGTAAAGACCTCCAGAGGCCGTTCGCCTCCCAGGACGAGCCGACCGGGGCCGACGGGAATGGCTTCGGCGCGCACGGACGGTACCAGAAGGAGGAGCGAGAGGGCGAGCAGGGTCCAGCGGAGCATGGCGCACAGACGTGACGCAGATTGCGCGCGGGGCTCAAGCGGTGGTTGTGGCGTAATTCTACGCCATGGTTGGCGAGGAGTCGGAGCGGGTCCTGGTCCTCATTTCCTCGGGGTCGCTGGCCGGAATCGTCGTCTTGTGCCAGAATCTCGGGACTATTTTGTCCAATGCCGTCTCTCACTTCCATGCTCCCGCTTCCTTTACGCAGCTCCGCCCTCGCGCGGGCCGCCTTGCTCTGTTTCGCCATGGGGCTGGTCGCGGCTGGGGGCCGGGCAGCCCCGTTCGACGTGTCGCACGCCGGTCTGACCCGGGTGCTCGCCGCCACCGTGAAGAACGGCCAGGTCGACTACGCCCAACTCAAGGCCGAGCCGGCCGGGCTCGTCGCCTACCTCGACGAACTGGCCCGAGTGGAACGCGTCGTCTTCAATACGTGGCCGGTGGCCGATCGGCTGGCGTTTCTATTCAACGCCTACAACGCCGTAACCCTGAAGCTGATCATCGACCACCACCCGGTCCGGAGCATCAAGGACATCGGTTCCCTATTCCGGGGGCCCTGGGATCAGCCGGTGGTGCGGCTCTTCGGACAGGTCCTGACGCTCAACACCCTGGAACATGGTATCCTGCGCAAGGAATACCAGGAACCGCGCCTCCATGTCGCCCTGGTCTGCGCGGCCCGAGGGTGTCCCTCTTTGCGCGCTGAAGCCTTTGTCGGTTCCCGTCTGGAGGAACAACTCGTGGATCAAATGCGTGGGTTTCTCGCCACGTCGTCCAAGAACCGGATCGATCCGGCCGCCCGCACGGTTCACCTGTCCCCCATTTTCAAGTGGTATGGGGGCGATTTCGGCAGCCAGCCCAACGCGGTGCTGACCGCACTGCGCCCCTACTGGCCGGACCCCGCCGCAGCGGCGGCGTCGCTGGACTTCACCGTTCGTTACACCGACTACGACTGGACGCTCAATGACCGCTCCCGCTGACCGTTCCTCCGGCCTCGCTCCCGCGTCCACAGCCGCACCAGCCTCCCGTCCCGCGTCGCGCTGGGTACGGTGGCGTCCCTGGCTTCTGCTGGGGGTCGTGGTGCTCGCCCTGGGTGTCACCGCACGGCTGTTACCGTTGTCGTCCTGGCTTCAGGATGCGCTCGAAGGCATCCGCCGGCAGGGGGTGTTCGGTATGGTGGTGTTTGTCGTGCTCTACGTGGTCTGCACGGTGTTGTTTGTACCGGGTTCCGTCCTGACGCTCGGAGCGGGGGCGGTCTATGGCGTCGGCGTGGGCTCGTTGCTCGTCTCGATCGGCGCGACGCTCGGCGCTTCGGCCGCGTTTCTGACCGGTCGCTACCTCGCCCGGAGTTGGGTGCAGCGACGGATCGAATCCAACGCCCGTTTCGCGGCGATCGACCGCGCAGTCGGACGGGAGGGCTGGAAAATCGTCGGGCTGACGCGACTGTCTCCGGTGTTTCCTTTCACGCTGCTGAACTACGCGTTCGGTCTGACTCAGGTGCGGTTCCGCGACTACCTCATCGCATCCTGGATCGGCATGATGCCAGGCACCGTGCTCTACGTCTATCTCGGCTCGATCGCCTCGGCTGCCGGCGCCAGCGGCGGCGCGGCGCGCACGCCGCTGCAATGGACGCTCTATGGTGTCGGCCTGCTCGCCACCGCCGCGGTCTCGTTTCTGGTCACCCGCATCGCCCGTCGCGCCCTGGCCCAACGCCTCGACTCATGAACGCTTCCTCCCACCTGCCGCCAATCCTGCCCTGGGACGCCCATAACCAACGGCTGGTCGACGCGGTCAGCCCGCGCTCGTGGGTGAATCCGACACCCCACGGTCGCTACAACCTGGTCGTGGTCGGAGCCGGCACGGCCGGCCTGGTCGCGGCGGCGGGCGCAGCCGGGCTGGGCGCCCGGGTGGCGCTGGTTGAAAAGCACCTCATGGGCGGGGATTGCCTGAACGTTGGCTGTGTGCCGTCGAAAGCGATCCTGCGTGCGGCGAAGGCCGTGGCCGCGATGCGGGACGGGGCAGAATTTGGGGTGACCCTGCCGGGCGAACCGCAGGTCGACTTTGCCCGGGTGATGGAACGGCTGCGCCGCGTGCGCGCCGACCTCAGTCCGCATGATTCCGCCCGCCGGTTCACCGAGCTGGGGGTCGATGTGTTTCTTGGGACCGGACGTTTCACCGGGCCGGACCGGCTGGAGGTCGGCGGCGCCACGCTGTCGTTCGCCAAGGCGGTCATCGCCACCGGCGCACGCGCCGCCGCGCCCGATTTGCCAGGTCTGGCCACCGTGCCCTACCTGACGAACGAAACGCTGTTTCAACTGACCGAGCTGCCCGCCCGGCTGGGCGTGATCGGGGCCGGACCGATCGGCTGTGAAATGGCACAGGCCTTCGCGCGGCTCGGGTCGCAGGTGACGTTGATCACGAGCGACCGCGGTCTGCTGCCGCGCGAGGATCGGGAGGCCGCGCAGATACTCCGATCTCATCTGGAGCGCGACGGCGTCACGGTGCGCGGCGGCGCCCGCAGCCTGCGGATCGCCCGCGCCGGAGCGGCCATCCGGCTGCAGGGCAATGGGGACGGCGCGTCCTACGACATCGAGGTCGACCAGCTGCTCGTCGCCATCGGGCGCGCGCCCAACGTCGAGCACTTGGGACTCGACGCCGCGGGTGTCACCTTCTCCCCGCGGGGCGTGACGGTCGACGATCGTCTGCGTACGACCAATCCGCGCATCTTCGCCTGCGGGGACGTTTGTTCCGCGTATCAATTCACCCACGCCGCCGACTTCATGGCCCGCCTCGTCCTGCAGAACGCCCTCTTCGGCGGACGCGCCCGGGTGGGCGACCTGCTCATCCCGTGGGCCACCTACACCTCCCCTGAGGTGGCGCAGGTCGGGCTCACCGCCGAGACTGCCCGGGAACAGGGTATCGCAATCGACACCTACACGCAGGACCTGTCCAAGGTCGACCGGGCGCTGCTCGACGGCGAGGCCGACGGTTTTGTCCGGGTCCATGTCCGCCGCGGCACCGACCAGATCGTCGGCGCCACCGTCGTCGCCGCCCGGGCGGGCGACCTGATCGGCGAACTTACCCTCGCGATGCGTGGAAAACTCGGCCTGAAGACCGTCGGCGCGACCATCCACCCGTATCCGACCCAAGGTGACGCCATACGCAAGACCGGCGACCTCTACAACCGGACCCGCCTCACCCCGTTCGTCCGTGGACTCATGCAACGCTGGCTCCGCTGGCAGCGGTGAAAGGCGAAGCGTGAAGAGTAAAGAGTGAAGAGTGAAAAATGACTCGAGAGGAACCAACGGAGAAACTCCAGCAGCGGCGGAAACCACGTTTCTCCTTCCCTGGAGGGCGTCGCTCCGTCGACGCCGTTGACGCGTCGCGGAAACCAAAACGGTCGGGCGCGGTGGTTCTCGGACCGTCCCCCGGCGTCGACGGAGCGACGCCCTCCACCCGAGCCCAATCAACACGGTACCTCGGCCTGCCCTCAATCGGCTGCTCACCTGCGGCCGGGGTTTTTCCTTTCCGCCCCATTTCGGATCGGACAGGCTCGCCATGCTCTCGCTGCGAACCTGCCCCCGCGCCGCGCCCTGCCCGGTCGCCGCCATGACCCTTTCCCGCCCTTCCCGCCGCCTCATTCTGCTCTGCCGGTATGCCCTGCCCGGGCTGGCGAAGACCCGGCTGATCCCGCAGCTCGGACCCGACGGCGCGGCCTCCGTGCACCGCCGTCTCGTGCTCCGGACCCTGCGCACGCTGCGGTCCTTCAGCGAACAGCATGACGTCCCTATCGAGGTGCACACCGTGGGCGCACCCGAGACGGCCTGGCGGCACTGGCTCGGCGGCGGCCTGACCTTCCGCCCGCAGGCCTCCGGCGACCTCGGTGACCGGATGCGCGCCGCACTCGAGGGCGCACTGGCCGACGGCGCGTCGCAGGCGGTCCTCGTCGGCAGCGACTGTCCCTTCTTCACCGGCGACGATCTCACCGCTGCCTTTGCGGCCCTGGAACGCGACCCCGTCGTACTCGGCCCGGCGACCGATGGCGGCTACTGGCTGATCGGGTTGAACCGACCCAGTCCGACGCTGTTTTCCGGCGTCCCCTGGGGCACGGATCGGGTGTTCGCCACCACCCGGGCGCTCGCGGCCCGCGCCGGACACGAGGTCGCCACGGTCCGCACGTGGCCCGATGTCGACCAAAGCGAGGACTTGCCGGCCTGGCTGGCGCACGACGCCACGCTTACGTCTGCGGCGGGCGACATCGCCGTCGTCATCCCGGCGCTCAACGAAGCGCCCGTGCTCGCGCGTACCCTGCGCACCGTCCGGTCCGAGGGAGCGCAGGAGGTTTGGGTGGTGGATGGCGGAAGCCACGATGACACGCCCCGCATTGCGGAAGCCCACGGCGCACGCGTCCTTCATTCCGAACCCGGCCGCGCCCGCCAGATGAACGCCGGTGCGGCCCGCACCGAAGCGCGCCATCTCCTCTTTCTCCACGCCGACACCGAGCTCCCTCCCGGCTGGTCGACCGTGGTCCGCCGGACCCTCGCGACTCCTGGAACCGCCGCCGGAGCGTTTCGTTTCCGCCTCCGCGAGGCCGTGCCCGGACGCTGGTGGATCGAACACGGCACGCACCTCCGTTCCACGTGGGGCCGCACCCCCTACGGCGACCAGGCGATCTTCCTGCCCCGTGCCACCTTTGAAGAACTCGGAGGATACGCCGACCTCCCGATCATGGAGGATTACGACCTCGTGCGCCGCCTGCGCGCACGCGGCCGCGTGCTCACCGCCCGGGAGGCGATTCAAACCTCGGCCCGCCGCTGGCAAAAACGCGGCACCCTCCGCACCACCCTCATCAACACCCTCATGCTCGCCGGCTTCAACGCCGGCGTCGCCCCGGCCAGCCTCGCGCGCTTCTACCGCGGACCCGCGGCATCCTAGCGCAGGGGGTCAGGTCGAGTCTTCGAGCAGGTCCTCGTACCGGCGGTTACTCTTCAATGTACAAGTCGAGCTGCTGGCCGACGTAAACGGGGCGGCCGGGGGCGTTGGGGAAGCGGTAAATGACCTGGAGGACGCGGGTGTCGACGCGTTCGGTGCTGGCGCCGGTCAGGCTGCGCTTGGGCACGACGTAGGGCTCGATGCGGACAAACTCCATCGCGATGGGGCGCGCGCTGTCGCCCTTCAGGTACCCGACGGCCTTGGCGCCGGCGCGCACGCGGGGGGCGACCTGTTCGTCGACGTCGGCGCGGACCTGCACCTCGTCGATGTCACCCAGCACCAGCGGGGTCACGGCCGACGCGGTTGAAACGTATTCACCGGCCCTGACATTGACCTGCAGGATCGTGCCTCCGATGGGCGCACGGACGGTGAGGCGTTCGATCAGGGTCTCGGTCTGGGTGACGGTGGCCAGCGCCGCGAGACGCTGCGCCTCGGCGGTCGCCACCTGCGCCTCCGCCACCGCGGCCTCATTGCGGGTCGACTCCAGAGCCTCCTCCGAAGCGACGTTGCCCTCGCGCAGCCGTTCGATGCGCACGAGCGAGTCGCGGATCCGGCGAAGCGTGGCCCGAGCGGTGACGATCTGCGCCTCCGTCACCGCAACCTGCGCCCGCTGCGCGGCGAGCGCCGCGCGCAACTCCCGGTCGTCCAGCTCCAGCAACGGCGCGCCGGGCTGCACCCGGTCCCAGACCGCCACCTTGACGCTCTTGACCAAGCCGGGCACCGGCACGCCCACCAGCGTGTTTTCGCGGCGGGCCTCGACCAACCCGCTCGCGCCAATCGCCTTGGCAAACGGTTTGGCCGGCGGCGCCAGCGGCGGCGGCAAAATGGGTTCGGACGACGAGGCGCGCAGCCGGAGAACAAACGTGGTGATGCCCACCATGCCGAGCAGAGCGAGATAGAAGGAGAGGCGTTTGAAGAGGATCATGGGCGGAGGCCTGAGTCAGGCATGGGATGGTAAAGGAGGTTGCAGGACTGGGTGGGCACCGAGGTCGGTCGCGCTCATAGCGTCTCCGTGTGCTGCCGGCGGATTTCCTCCGGCGATTGCAGGACGCGAAAGACCCGGCCGTCCTCCATCTCGCTCATGCGGTCGGCGAAAGGATACGTGCGCGGATCGTGCGTCACGACGACCACGCACCGGTGGGCGTCGCGGGCCACATCCCGCAGCAGGGTCATGACCTTCAGGCCATTCTCCCGATCGAGCGAGGCGGTCGGTTCGTCGCAGATGATGAGCGGCGGCCGGTGCACCAGCGCACGTGCGATGGCGACCCGCTGCTGCTGTCCCCCGGAGAGACGACCGGGAAGCTGACCCGCCTTTTCTCGGATGCCGACGCGCTCCAGCGTTTCCTCGGCCCGCCGCAGCGCCTCGCGCGCCGGCACGCCCTGAATGAGCAGCGGCACGCTGACATTGTCGGCCACCGTCAACGTCGAGATGAGGTTGAACTGCTGGAAGATGAAACCGATGTGCTGCGCGCGGAACGCCGTCACCGCGGCCCGGCTCAGGCGCGACAACGGGTGCCCGAGCACCTCGATGTCGCCGCCATCGCCCTGCAACGTGCCGGCCACGATGGAAAGCAGCGTGGTCTTGCCGCAGCCGGAAGGGCCCACGAGAAACATCATCTCGCCCTGCCGGGCCTCGAAGGCGGTCTGTTTCAAGACATGGATACGGGCGTCGCCCTCGCCAAAGGACTTGTCGAGGGCGCGCACGGAAATGGCGGAGGAATGGGAAGCAGTCATGGAGGGTGCGCTCAACGAAAGACCACCGCCGGCTCGGTCCGGGCGACGCGGACAATGCCCATCAGGGCGGAAAGGGAACTGATCAGCAGCACGACCCCGAAGACCGCCACCGGCAGCTGCCATGGCGTGTAGACACCGATCTTGCCCAGCCGCACGAAGAACCGCAGCACCAGCGAAGCCACCCCGACGCCCAGGCCGTAACCGATAAAGCCGGTGGCCAGCGCCTGCACGATGAGCATGCCGGTGACGCGGGCGTTGCTGGCTCCCATGGCTTTGAGCGCGGCGAAATTGCGTAGGTTTTCCAGGACAAAGGCGTAGAAGGTCTGAGCGGCAATGATCATGCCGACCAACGCGCCGATGATGACGATCGAGCCCACGGCAAACGGAATGCCGGTGTTGCGCACGTACCACCAGATCGTCGACCAGCGGAACTGCTCCTCGGTCATTGCCAGCAGGCCGGTTTCGGCCGTGATGCGCCGCACCGCCTCCTCCGCGGATACGCCCGGCTGCGGGGCCGCGAGGATGAACGTCAGCATCTTGCGCTGCTGCGGGGCGTAGAGCACCGCCCGCTCATAGGTGGTAAAGACGAACGGACCTCCCGTGAAACTCCGCCGCGCCTTGGCCACGCCGACAATCCGGGCCTCGCGGTCGTTGATTTCAATGGTGTCACCGACGCCAATACGCCGCGGTTTCCCGTCCGCGTGGACCTGTCCCTCGGAAAACCGCTCCAGGCCGAATTCATCCGTGAAGACCGTGTTGGGCAGACGCAGGTCCTCCAGGCTGCCCTGTAACAAGTGACTCGGCGCTCCGGCGAGCGTGGTGGCATCGAGGCCCACCAAGGTGATGAGCTTGAAATTCCCGTCCGGCATGCGCGCCTGCAAGGTGCCCTGGAAGTACGGCGCGGCCCAGGCGACACCATCGACGGACCGCACCCGGTTCACGTCGGTGTCGCGCAGCGGCTTGTTGTCGAGCGATTGTTCCGCCTTTGGATCCATCACCCAAATCTCGGCCCGCGAATTGAACATGTTCGCGTAGGTCCAGGTCATGATCCCGCAGAACACCGACGGAAACTGCGTCATGAGCAGCGTCGAAAACGTGATGCCGCTCACCAGCATGATGTACTTGCCGCGATCCCCGAACAACATCTTGAGAGCAAGCCGGAGCATGGTGGGACGATTCAGGCGGACGGACGGGGGATGGACGTGGCGGGCGCGGCGAGCCCGGCGACACAGAACGTGATCAGCACTTCCAGCGCGGACTCTGGAGGCAGAGCGGCGGGCCAGAGCTCGCCCGTAGCGCCCCCGCCCGGTCGGGCCAGTCGGGCGCCGGTGAACAGGATGGCGCCCATCATCGCCTGAAGCCGGGCCACCAACTCGGGCAACGGAAGGTCCGGCAGCGCCCGCCCCAAGGTGGGTAGAAGGCGCTGCAGAAACGGAGCCATCTCCGCCTGCACCAGTTGACGCATGAACGGTTGCGGATCGAGCAACGTGCGCGCCATGCAACGCAGAAACGGATGCGGCTGACCATCCGCCGAACCCAGCCACAACTCCCGCATCGGATCGATCACCACCCGCACCAGCACGGGCACGGTCGGAGGCTGGCCCGAACGCTCGACCTCGATCAGCCTCTCGATCCGGCGTGCATTGACCGCTCGGATGCGGCGCTCGAACACCGCCCGATAGAGCGATTCCTTGTCGCCAAAGTGGTAATTGGCCGCCGCCAGATTGACTCCCGCCTCGGCCGTGATCTGGCGCATCGAAGCCCCGTCATAGCCCAGATCCGCAAACTGCCGCTCCGCCGCATCAAGGATGCGCTCCCGCGTCGCCGGCACCAGCGGCGCGTCAATCGGAGCAGGAGCAGGGTCGTTCATTTCAAACGATCGTTTGAAACAAACGTTCGATTGCAAGAAAAAAATCTGACAACAACTCTGCGATCCCGCCACAAAATCTGCCAACTCACTTGATCGGAACAAGCTCCGTTGCCGTGACCTCGCTTAGGCCGCGACAGGACCCTCGGTCCCGCCCTGCCTCAAACTGCCCGTTTCTTCCTCGCGACGCCAAACTCTGGGGGTGGGCAGCGACCCGTATTGCTGTGATGGAGGGCGCCGCTCCGTCGGCGCCGCGGGGACGCGCTCCAAATTCCAGCGCGTGCTCGTTCCCCCTCGGCGCAAGAAACACCTTTAACCGGGAAGAGATCGCCGCGCGCAACCGGCGCCGACGGAGCGGCGCCCTCCATTCTAGCTCAACTCCCATTAACAGCGCCCTTGGGTCCGCCCTTCCTCGACCGATCATCCGGTCGTCGCACACCAGAGATGCAGCGAAACGAACCCCGGGGGCGGAGGCGCCTTGTTGGCTGGTTTTTGTCTTTGCTGAGAATTGCCAACTCGAATCCGCAGCCCCCGGGGTTCGTGCAGCGGTCGCGCCTTCGCGTGACTCCCTACCGAGATCTACGACCGTGGCGGGACCGAAGGTCCCGTCGCGGCCTCAGCGAGGCCGCCTACAACGAGGGGCCCTCCTCAACGCGCAAACAGCGATGGCAGGTAGGTCGACAACGGGGCCCAGTAGGTGATCACCAACACGCCAACGAACATCACCACGAGCAGCGGAAACACCGCGCGCGCCACCTCGAGGAGCGGCTTGTTGAGTCGCGACGACGCCAGCAGAAGATTGAGCCCCACGGGCGGTGCCAGAAATCCGAGCTCCATGTTGGCGAGGAAGATCACGCCAAGGTGCACGGGATCGATGCCCAGCTGCTGTCCGATCGGCACCACCAGCGGCGCCACCACGATGATCGCCGCATAAATCTCCACAAACGCGCCCACAAAAATCAGCACCACATTCAAACCGAGCAGAAAGACCCAGCGCGAAGTGCCGTGGGCGAGGCTCCACTCCGCCAGCTGGTCGGGGATTTGTGCATACACGAGGTAGTTGGTCAGCCCCAGCGCCACCCCCAGGATCAGCAGAATGCCGCCAACGAGGAGGCCGGCCTCCGCCATGATCCGGGGGCCGTCCTTGAACAGGTGGAGGTCCCGGTGAACCACGGTCTGCACAAACAGCGCATAGGCCGCCGTGATGGCCGCCACCTCGACGGACGACGCCCAGCCGGCGAACAGGGGAACGAGCGACACGACCGGCAGGGCGAGGTCCCACTTGGCGACCCATAGCGCCCGCCCGGCCCGGGCGGCATCAAACGAGGGCAGGATCGCCCCGCCCTTGCGTCCCGCCCAGACGCCCCAGGCCGCGGTCAGCGCAATGAGCAGCAGGCCGGGCAGGAATGCCCCGAGGAACATGTCGCGGATGTCGACCTTCGCCACCATCGCATAAAAAATCACCGGCAGGCAGGGCGGCAGGAGCACGCCGAGCGACCCCGCCCCGGTCATCATGCCCAGCGCATCACGTTCGGAGAACTGGGCGGCCCTCAGCACGGGCATGAGCAGGCCGGCCAGCGCGAGGATCGTGACGCCTGAAGCGCCGGTGAAGGCCGTGAAAAAAGCGCAGAGCAGCGCCGCCGCAATCGCCGGTCCCCCGCGCACCCAGCCGGTCAGCGCCTCGAACACCGCCACCAGCCGCCGCGGCCCGCCTCCTTCAGCCAGAAAGTAGCCGGCCAGGGTGAAAAGCGGAATCGCCGGCAACGTGGGATTGACGACCAACCGGTAATGCTCGACTGGCATGGACGCGATCGGCAGGTCCTGACTCCAAAAGAACACGAGCCCAAGGCCGCCAATCAGCACGAAGACCGGCGCCCCGAGGAACGCGGACACCACAAGCAGCCCCACCAGAGGCCAGAGCCAGGCCGCCGGATCGGATGCGCCCCACGCACAGAGCGCGAGGATCAGCCCGGCCGCCGCCAGGACCCCCGCGCGTCCGAGCCAGCTCGCCGCTCCGTGATACGCGAGGCGGAGGGTCATCGCACCAAACCCGACCGGCAGCACGAGCTCCACGATCCAGAGCGGGAGATCAAACAGGAAGGTCCGGGCTGCTTCCCGCTCGACCGCCACAAACTGGGCTCCGGCGATCGTCAAGGCACCGGCGACCACGACGGCCGCGGTCTGACTGATGGCCCGCACGCGCTGCAGCCACAGGCCGCGTAACAGGGTCGGCAGGGTGGAAAAGGAAATCAACCGGTTGTCCCGGGTCGCCAGCAGGCTGCCCGCCATGCTGACCACGAGCGTGAGGTGCTGCACGAGCGTCGACGAGCCCGGCACCCCCGTGTGAAATCCGGCCCGCAGCACCATCTCCAGCAGCGGCAGGACGATCAGCGTCGCCAACGCCACCGCGAGCAAGCCCTCCTCCAGGCGACGCCAGAGCGTCGCCGGCGGCGACACCGCGTCAGCGGTCAGGGCAGGAACCAGCGCCGCCATGGTGACTCAGCGCGCGGGCGCCACGGCGGCCGGGGCCGCGCGGAAGTCGCGCAGGTGGCCTTCAACCGCGTCAAAAATTTCCTCCGGCACGATCGCGCCCCGGACTTTCGGATACACCTGATCCTTCAACCGCTGCCAGTCGGCGGTCGCCGTCGCGGGGAACGGGGTGACCTTCAACCCGTGCTTCTGCATCGCCCGCACCGCCTCCTCGTCCTCGAGCCGGCCGCGCGCCCGCAGTTTCTTCGCGGTCTCCTCCGCGGCCGCCGCGAGTTTGCCGCGCAGGGGCTCCGGAATCTTCTCCCAGACGTCGGTGCGCACGACCGCGGCGCCGACGATGGGACACCACTTGAGGTCGAGCATGTAGGGCGCGGGACCATGCACCTGGCCCGCCAGCGCCACCATCGGGGGCAATGGAGCGGCGTTGATCATCTTGGTCTGCAGACCGACGAGCAGATCGGTGGTTTCGAGCGCGATGGGACGAAATCCGACGGACTTCATCATCGCGATCTGCACCTCATCCCCCGCCCACGCAAACAGCTTGGTCGCGCGGTAATCATCCGGTGTCACCGCCGGGGCCGAGGAAAAGAACCGCACCCACCCGGCATCCGCCCAGCACAGCGCGGTGAAACCGCGGGCCCGCAGTTTCTGCTCCAGGATGGGCCGGAGCTTCTCGCGCACGTAGTCGACTTCGTCCCAGGTCTGAAACGTCAGCGGCATGAGCTGAAGTCCGGCCACCTCCGGACTGATTTCGGAGAGCCCGACCACGCTGAACATGCCGGCGTTGATCTGCCCAATGCCGATTTTCTTCACCATGTCGGCCTCGCCGCCGAGACGGCCGTCGGGATGGAGGATCAACTTGACCTTGCCCTCGCTCTCCTTGCGCCACCGCTGACCAAGCTCCTGCAGGAGCCGGTACTGCTCGGTTCCGCTGGGCAGAATGGTGCCGAGCACAATCTCCCCCGGCCGTGCGGCCTGGGCGTCCGGGACCCGGACCCAAAACACGAGACCGAGCGTGGCCAGCACCAGCAACCGAACGGGACGAAGCAAACAATCGAGGGTCATGAAGTCGTTTTCGAGGAGGGTTCAGGGGGCAGGAACAGCTCGTCGACCCGCTCCAGCAGCCAGCGCGCGCGACGCTGCAGGATCAGGGTGACCAGACGGGTCTCTGGGTAGGCGTCAGCATCCACCGCCAACGCCTGTCGAAGCAACTCCTCAAACCGGGCGCGATCCTGTTTTTGCACGCAGACTGACTCGGCCAGGGTGACGTACGGCGCGGCGGTGTTGGGCCCCAGCTCCACCGCCCGCTTAAAATGCTGCAGCGCGCGATCCTCCGGATTCCCCGCGCCCCCCTGCCGTGCCATCTCATAGCTGATCATCAGCGTGTGCAGCGCGCCCTGGGCAAACGTCTCGTCCAGTTCAAGGGCACGGTCGAGCAACGCCTCCACCTGCGGCAGCTGAGCGATCAGGTCGGGCCGGTCTTTTTTCACCGCAATCGCCGCGGCCCACGCAGCGGCCGTCCAATAAAGAAAGGGCACATCCTCCACCCGGCAGGCCCGCACCGCGGCGGTCGGAGCGTCGCGCAACGCCAGGGTAAAACCGGCTTGGGACACCTCCAGCCCGCGCAGCCCATAGTCCCGCGCGCGCAAAAACAGCCGCCGCGCCCGGTCCCGCGCGCGGTCGGCGGCGTCGAGATCTGTGCTTTCCCACTGATCCGCATCCTGTTGCACAAACGCATACCCATACTGGGTGAATCCGGAGGCGGCCGCGAGGAGCAGACCCCGGTGCTGCGGGGACTCGGCGAGCAGGCTCTCCATCAGTTTGAGGCTGAACGGTGCTGCCGCCCGGATAAGCTCAGGATCATCGTCCGAGGCGTACACGGAGCCACCCGATGCCAGCGCATCCCCCAGTTGGTTCACCGCCGTGCGCTTCACCGTGCTGCAGCCGGTTCCCAGGACCAGCAGGGCACAGAGGACTCCGGAGGAACCCGGCCGATGAAGACGCGGAGAAATCACCCCTCTACCCTGCATCCGAGTGCGCTCCGAGGCCAGTGGAAATCTCGGGGTTCACGGAACCGTCACCGGCGTACCGGAGGCACTCAGAACTCAAAATTGACCCGGACCACGGGATTCCAATCGGCCGCGGCGCTGGAAATGCCACGATAGACCGCGACGTCCCAACGGGTTCCCTTCGAAATCGACAGGGTGGCTCCCGCTCCCATTGTCCCGCGCCAACCGCCGTCACCCGTCGATTTCCCCACCTCCACTTCCCCATAGAGCCCCAGGAACCGAGTCAGCGACCAGCCCAGCGCGGCGGACGTGTACCAAAAGGTGTCGTAACCATTGTCGTCGGCGTTCCGCAGCACATCCAGCTTCGCCATCGTGCGCAACGAGAGCCCGCCCACCAATTCGCTCTCCCACGGAACGATCACCCCGCCCTCGACCGAGTCATTGCCCACCCCGCCCGAGTTCGTGGGCACCTTGAAGTAGGGAATGACCGCCACCGAGGTATTGGTCTCCTCGTCTTCGAAGAACCGCCATTTGGTCCGGAAAAACACATCGCCGATGCCCGTGTTACGATCCGTGAAGTTCCGCGACTCGATCTTCTGGGTGATGAAGAAATTGAACCCCACCTGCACATCCCAGGTCGACGTCAGCCCCTTCGAGACCAAGGTCGAACCCGCGGCCAGGGCGGTGTAGCGCTCCGACCCGTCCCGATCCACCGTCAACGAAAGCGCATCCACCTCAATCAGCAGCCCCTTCGGATCCACCGTCCGGGTGGTTTCCGTGATCTGAGCAGAGGCAACAACGGCCCAGGCGCAAAAGAAACTGGCAATTCCCCCGGCTTTAAGAAGAAAGCGAACCATGGGGACACCATGGAGACACGACGGAGGTCGTGACAAAATCAATCCGCTCGGTCCTGCTTCCCTGCTCCCGCCCCGGTGGTCCGCACGTTCCGTGAACGCCGGGTTGAGCGTAGTCGAACTGTGCCGGGCGCCAAACCGGACGGTTGATTGCTATCGACAAGGAATCACACTTCCGCGCCGCACCCGCCAAGGGTACTTCTCATCCGATTCCTTCCTTCACCCCACCCATGAACCTCCTCTTCATTCACGGTCCGGCGGCGTCGGGTAAGTTGACGACGGCGCGAGCCGTTCAGGCGCGGACGGGGTACCGGCTGTTTCACAACCATCTGGTGGTGGATACCCTGCTCGCGGTATTTCCGTTCGGCAGCGAGCCGTTTGTGCGGTTGCGCGAAGCGATGTGGTTGTCGGTCTTCGACGCCGCCGCGCGGGAGGGAACCGACTTGATCTTCACGTTCGCGCCGGAGGCGACAGTCACGCCGGGCTTCATCGACGCCACGTTAACCACGGTGGGCGCGGCCGGCGGAAAGGTCCTGTTCGTCGAGCTGGTGTGTCCCGTGCCCGAACTGGAGCGACGCATGGAAAACCCGTCGCGCGCGGAGTTCAAAAAGCTGCGCTCGGTCGCCCTCTTCCGGGAAATCAGGCAGGGCACGGCGTTCCACTACCCCACCCTGCCGCCCGGGCTGCAGATCGACACGCAGCATTCCTCCGCGGAGGACTCCGCGCGGCGCATCATCGCGCACTATGGCCTGCCGGTAAACGGTCAGGCCGTCTGAATCCTGGTTCCGCTGTAGGGCCGCCCCTCGCGGGCGCGCCGGGCGTCGAAAGCACCACCGCACCGCATCATCGAAACGGTACCCAACCGAAAACGTGGGTCACAGGTGGACGCGTCGGATTTTCGTCCGCAACGCCAGGCGCGCCCGCCAGGGGCGGCCCTACATTCGCTCAACTCAAAACCGAATCGTCGACAATCAGAACCTCAGATCCGTCGAGAGGATGAAGCGGCGCGGCGCCTGCAGGCCGTAGCTGTTGCCGTTGAAGACGACGTTACCCTCAGGCGTTGTGACGGTGTTGTAGGTGAAGTAGCGCTTGAACTGTTCGTCGAAGACATTCTCCACATTCAGCTGCACGCTGACGGGTCGGTTGAACAGCTTCATGCGGTAGCCGGCCGAGAAGGAGAACAAGGCATAACCCTTGGTCTCCAGCCGCTCAAACGACTTGGGATCGTTCGCGATCCGCTGCTGGTAACCGACATAGCGGTCACCGCGGAAATTCGCCCCACCGCCCAGGCGCAGTCCCTTGAGCGCGCCGGAGGTGAATTCGTAATTCGTGAAGAGGTTCGCCGTATAATCGACCATGCCCGAAAGAGGCAGTCCGTTGGCCACGGAGGCAATCCGGCTGTCCACGGTCTGCAGGTTGTTCCGGAACGTGGTCGTGCGCGCGTCGTTGGAGGCCACCAGCGCATCCAGCGTCCGCTGCCACTCGGCGCGGTTGATTGTATAGTAGGCGATCGTGCGGTTGAAGCCGCCCTGGCGCTCCGTGTCCGGGAACGACACATTCAAGAGCGCGCGCCAGTTCTTGGTCAGGTTGGCCGTGACCTCGAACTCGACGCCGGTGCCCTTGTAATCGATCACTTCGGACGGATTCACCGGAATCTGCCGGAGGCTGGTCGCGACATTGTCGACCACATTCCACAGCGCGTTGATTTCATTGCGCGGGAAACTCACCCCGGTGTTGGAGTCGTTGGTCTGTTCATTCTGGTAATATCCCACCGAACCAGTCACCCGGCCCTCGAGCAGCGAGAACTTCGCCCCGAACTCGAAGCCCGTCGACTCCTTGGCGGGCAGCGGTACATTGGGAATGCCGGTCGCGGGATCGATCAGAAAGCCAACGTTCGATGTGTCGTAACCCTCTGAATACGCCGCGTAGGGCGAGAGCCACGAGGTGAGACGATACACGGCGCCCGCGGTGGTGGACATCACCGGCTTGAAGTCGTCGCCCGGGAGCCGATCATTGTAGCTCGAAAAACGGCCATCCGCGGCGTCGACATTGGCTGTCACCCGCTTCTTGCGCAGCTTGTCATGGCGCACCCCCACCAGCGTGACCAGGCGGCGGTCCTTGAACCACTTGGACGAGGCAGCAAACTGTCCCGAGTAAAGGTCCTTGTCCTCACCCGGGAAGAAATTCCAAAGGCCGGTCTTCACGCCCGTGGGCAACTGCTGATCGATCCCGCGGCGATCCTCGTAAACGCGCATGCGCAAGGAATTCGGATTGGCAAAGGGGTTCTGGAAACGCGCTCCCGGTACGTCGACCATGACCTGCGTCGTGTAGTCGCGATACTGGTCGCGCCGGTACCCCGCTCCCACCAGGATCCGATGATCCGACCAGGACCCCAGCTTGGTCACGTAGGCCGCCGAGGCGCGCGCTTCGTAAAGCGTGTTTTCCTGGGTGGTGAAGGAGAACTGTCCCGTCTCCGTGTAGCGCTTGCCAAAGTTCGGATTGACCGAGCCGTTCGGCAGGTTCCGGTTGACGTCCCAAAACACGCCTTCGGTGGACAGTTGGAGCTGCTCGCGCTGCTGTTGGGCGAAGTTACCCGCCACCTCCAGGAAGAGACGGTCGCCCACCTGGTGCTCCACGAACGCGGCGTAGGTGTGATAGTCCAGTTCGACATCGCTGTCGTCCCCGAGTCGAATGTTGTAGCCGCGATAGGGCACCACCGGGGTGGACGCGGGAAGGTATCCAGGGCGATAGGTGTCGAGCTGGTAACCCGAGCCGGCCGTCTGCGCGAAGCCTGTCCAATCCACCACGTTCAGCCCGGTGCCGGGCATGTAGACCTTGTAGTTGGCGCCCAGGCGCGAGGTCCCCGAGCCGGCCACAATGGGCTGGTTGATGGCGGTGTAGGTGGTGACCCCGTCCCAGCTCCCATAACTGTCCCGCAATACGGATCCCAGCCAAGGTGAGGACTGATTCTGCGTGTAGGTTTCCGTCTCGAACCGGACCGTGGTGTTCTTGAAGGGCGTCCAAGTGGCCGTGATAAATCCACCCTCCCGCTTCGTATAGGTGAAGTCGCGCCAGTCGTTCTCATCCTGGTACAGGAGCCCGCCGCGAACCGCCAAGGTGTCCGTCACCTTGAGATTGAGATCACCGGTCGTGCGGCCGAATCCGCCCTCGCTGTTGTAGCGATAGGTGATCTGACCGAAGTTGCGGAACTTCGCCTGTTTGGTGGACAGATTGAGCGTTCCGCCCGCCTTGGTGTCGCCGAACACCAGAGCATTGGGTCCGCGCGCGGAGTCCAGACGTTCGGTGACGTAGCTGTCAGGGTTGACGTAGCTGATGAAGAAATTCCGGTAGAGAAACCCCGAGGGAAATCCGCGCAGGCTGACTCCATAGTCGTTCATGCTGGCCGGATTCCCGGGCACGGCGTTGGGAAAATAGTTCGAGGCCGTCAGCAGGTCGGTGGCGGCGATGTCGTCGAGGAACTCGCGGGTCAGCACGGAGACCGAGCTAGCCATTTCCTGCAGGGGGGAGGACAGGCGTCCGCCGGCCAGGGAGTTCGCGGCCGTGTAACCAAAATCCTTTGACGAAGTGACACTGAAGGGGGAAAGGGTCACCGTTTCTTGGCCCGGGGCCGAGCTATCGATGGACGTCGGGGGGATCTGGGCGGTCGCCACGGCGGCGGTGAGAGCGGCGACGGCGGAGGTAAGCCGCGCCGGAAGAGAGCGTTTCATGGGTCTGAGAGGGGTGGAGGGTTTTTCGCGGATCGGGGCTTGGCTGGCGTTCGCCGTCGCCGGCGGGGCCTGCGAAGGGGCCTTCGCGATGATCGAGATGGCCTTGGTCCGTTCATCCTGCCGCGCGCGCAGCGGGGTGCGCTCAAGCATGCGCGCCAGGGCTTCAATGGGTGCGAGTTCGCCGTGCACCGCCTGGGTCCGCACGCCGCCGACGTCGTCCGGCGAGTAGAGCACCTGCTCCCGCGACTGGGCGGCGAACTGCTTCAACGTGACTTTCGCGTCGCCCTCCGGGATGGCAAACGCCCGCCGGACCGCGTCCGCAGCCTGCGCACCCGACGGCAGCATCAGGCCCAGGCACGCCAGCATCCGCAGCGAAACGTGTATGCGGACGGGAGTACGGCGGAGGGGGCCGGGCGGGCCTGCGAAAAGTCGGGGCATGCGGTCTGCGATGGGGGCAACCCAGGGAGCTAGGTCACCAAGGCAGACGTGCGGCGCGCAGAAAACTGCTAGACACTTTTTGAAGAAACCTACCAGAACGCGAAGAAGGCGCGCCCAGGCGCGCCGCTCCAGAGTTTCATCTGTCACTGAACAACAAATACTATTCAGCCAGACAAACGCTCCGGCCGGACGAGTCCGCCCCCGGCCAGCGTGCACTCGGCCGCCTTCCGAGGAGACGACCTGTGCCTCCTCGCCGCGGGCGGCGGCCGGCGAGATGCCGCCGTCATCGATGGACGTGCAGCACGATCTCACGGTCGGAGCGGCTGGCGGTCACGCCAAAGTCGGTTTCGAGGAGCCGAACGAGGGACTCGTAGCTGTCGGCCCGGAAGGTCCCGCTGAAGCGCTTCGAAGCGAGCGCGGGATCGGCGATGACCAGCTGGTGGCGGTTGTAGCGGTTGAATTCGCCGACCACCTCGGAGAGGGGAGCCTCGTCAAATTCCAGGCGGCGCTCCTGCCAGGCCAGCGCCCGCTGAGCCACCGAGAGATCAACCTTCTCGACGGTGGCAGGCGGCAGGGCGGGCGAGGTCGGCGAAGAGGCGGTGGACACAATCGCGCGTTCCCCTGCCACCAGCAACGGGGGAGCCTCCGACGCCGCGGGGGTGGGGAGCAGGGAACGTCCCTCCCGCACATCGTCCACCCGCACGCGTCCCTCGGTCACCAGCACCTCGAGTGCATGTTCACGTTGCCGGACGTTGAACGCCGTGCCGACGGCGCGGACGGCAATCCCACCGCTGGTGACGATGAACGGGCGGTCGGGGTCCTTGCTGACGTTGAAATACACCTCGCCCCGCACGACCGCGACGCGCCGTTCGTTCGCCGTGAAGTCGGTATCGATCGCGGAGTTGGTGTTGAGCTGGGCCACCGAGCCATCCGGCAAGTCCAGTTTCTGGAATGCCCCCACCACGGTTTCGGCCGTGTGCCGGGGAGCGGGCGACCAGAAGGGCAGTCCGATCAGCAGGGCGACCGCGGCGGCGGCCGCGAGGCCGAACCCCAACCGGACGGCGAGCCGGGGGCGTCGCGCGCGCACCCGCGGCGCCAGCAGATCGGCGTCCGGCGCCGCGTCTGTGTTCGCCGGAGCGGGCACCGCGCTCAGGCGGTCGCAGTCCTGCCAGACGCGATCCAGTTCGGCAAACACCGCGGCGTGCTGCGGATCCTGCTGCAGCCAGCGGACGAACTCCGCCGTTTCCGTCTGACTCAGGCCCCGGTCGCGCAAGCTCAGCCACGCCGCAGCGGCCGCCTCGATCAGTTCGGGCGACGGATTGGGTTCAGGAGGTGTCGAAGAAGAGGCCATTACGTAACCCGGTGGGGCACCCCGTGGGCGCGCAGGTAGTCGCGGATGCGCAGGACGCCGATCGCCACCTGTGCATTGACCGTATTCTCGGCGATGCCCAGTTGCTGCGCGATCTCCCGATGCGAGCACCCATGCAGTTTGCGCAACGTCAGCACGCGGCGGCAGCGCTCGGGCAGGGCCTGGATGGCCTCGGCCAAAAGTTGAAGTTCCTGATCATGACAAACAGACTCGGCGACACCGGGCCTCTCTTCCAAGACGGGCAGCAGCTCCAATTCTGCTATGCCATCGATGGCGACAATCTTTCGACGGCGAAACACATCAAAGGCGGCGTTGCGTGCGGTGGTGAACAGATACGCCTTCGCGGAACGCAGGGGCGCTTGCTCCCGGGCCTGCAAAAGCCGGGCATACGTCTCCTGAACCAGATCATCAATGTCCAGGTGGGCCGAAAAACGCGCCCGCAAGTAAGCCCGCAGCTCCGACTCGTGGGGCTGGACTTCTTCGGCAAACCAACGCGCAGTCTCGGGATCTGACGGGGGCACGATTGCAGGTGGGGCGGGGCTAACTGCCTCATCTCCACCCCGGTCACGTCCCACTGTCGAGCGACGAGTGCCGGGTGCGCACTTTTACGCCAAATGTCGCGAAAGGGCCTAGTAGTTTCGCTCGCTCCGACCGTCTTCGGTCTAGGCACGCGCGCACCGAGCAGCCTCGCCCAACCGCAACGGCGGGAACCTAGATCAGTGCCCACCCGGCGCCGGCTTGGTGGCGGCGACGGCGGGTTTGGTCGCGGGGCGAGCCCCGCCACCGGGGGCCGCAGGACGCGCGCCCGGCGGTGTCATCAGACGCGTCTTCTCTGGGTGTTCTCCCATCCAGATAACGGCGCCGGTTTCCAAGACATAGAGCGCTCCGACCACTTGCAGTTTGCCCGCCTTGACCAGGCTGCGCACTTCCTCGCTGCGCTTGAACACGTCCTCGATCGACATCCAGACGTTCATGCGCACCGCTTCCTGAAAGAGTCGGGGTGATCCTTCGTACTTCGCTCGCGCGAGGCGGACCGCCGGCGCCACATTGTCGACCAGCGCCGGGATGCTGCCGTGCACCTCCGCCCCTTCCATCACGGCTTTGACCGCACCGCAACTGGTGTGGCCCATGACCACGAGCAGGGGGGTGTGCAGGTGTCCCACCCCATATTCAATGGTTCCAATTTCGTCGGTATCCGAAACGTTGCCTGCCACCCGCACGACAAAGACATCGCCGATCCCTTGATCGAAGAGCAGCTCGACCGGAACGCGGGAATCGGAGCACGACAACACGGTCGCAAAGGGATGCTGGCCGTTCTTCGCCACATCGAGCCGCCGGGCTTCATCGCGGCCCGCACCGGAAGGTTTGCCTTCCATGAACCGGGCATTCCCCTCGACGAGAAAACGAAACGCCTCGCCTGAATCGACGGCCTGGGCCGAAACCGGGGCATGAGCCGGATCCGATGCCGCCAGCCGCAGCGAAGCGACCAGAAGGGAACCAACAAGAAACTGACGACGAACGCGCATAGGATTTCTCCCCGTACATCGTCACGGCCGTTCGGCACTGCACTAGGTGAAATCCTCAGGTCCGAGGTATCGCCACTCTGTGTAGTCTGTGCACTCCGTGGTCAAACCTTCCGATCGCAAGACGTTGAACCACAGATTGCACAGAATGCACGGAGTGGTCGGATCTCAACCTGGCTGCCAGTTCGTCACTCTGTGTAATCTGTGCACTCTGTGGTTAATCGTCCGATCGTAAGTCCTTGAACCACAGAGTGCGCGGAACGCACAGAGTGGGTCGGGGCACCGACGGCGGCGCGACGCTTTTTACCCGAGCCTCCTTCTCATGAAAGAAAGAGTCATCGGGCGTCCTCAAGGCCATGCGGCCTCAGCGAGGCCGCCTACAATGGAGCTACCACGCATCCCAAAAAATACACGAGGCCGTCCCCGGTGAAAGGGACGGCCTCGGTTGATTTCTGTCTTATTTATTACTTAATAACCTATCATCTAACACGTTACTTCATCGCCACGGCTTCACCTTCGGCGGAACCGACGATGCGCAGGGGGAGGACGAGCTTGCGGGCGACGACGACTCCGTCGACGCGCGCCGGCGTGAATTCCCACTGGGCAATCGCCTCGGTCAGGGTCTCGGCGAGGTCGCCATCCACGGTCTGGCGGAGCACCAGGTTCTCTGGTTTGCCGGACGCACCGATGGTGAACTCAACTTCGACGGCGGTACCCGCATGGCGCGCACCGACTTCGGGCATGACCACCGAGACCGGCACGGGAATGTCCGTGCGACCGCGGTAGGACTCGACATAGGCCCGCTCCGTGCTCTTGGCCGAGAGGGCCAGGGGCGCGGCGACGAAGCCGAGGCTGAGGGCGAACGTAACGACTGACGACTTGATCTTCTTCATGGTAGCAAACTCCGCACGCAGGGCGGAGAGTTATGTTTCGTTGGGAGAGCACCGCGCGACCACCGGTCACAAACGGACCGCAGGCCGGCGCGATGTTTTCCCGCCGACGGGCAGAGCCCACCGCCGGGAAAAGGCATCGTTTTGGGGGCACTCGAACTGAACGGGTAAGCAGACCCGCGTCGTCAGTTATGGTCGGTCCGAGCCCACGCTCACACCGACCTGTCAGTCAAAGAACACCTGTCCTATCCAAACCTAACCTGACCTGGCTTGGGGAGGGTCCTTTGAAAGCAGCGAACCCCTGCACGGTAGCAGGTGCCATGCCCGGGTGTCCCGTAACACTCCGGTTACGGCTAAAACAGGCCCGTTTTCGCCAAATTATTACAACAGGGTCCGATATCCGTCCAACGAAGTACGTTGGTACTGCAAAAGGGCGATCAAACGGGGACGGGCTGGTCATTTTTTGCCCGCGGCAGGGACAATCCGAGCAGAATAAGCAAGCCAACGACAAAAAAGCCTCCGTTGATCAGGACCGCCGACCGGTAACCGAGGTGGGTGGCGAGCTCGCCCATGGTGAGCGGGCCGATCACGCCTCCGAGTTTGCCGAACAGTCCCCAGAATCCAAAGAACTCACCGGCCCGGCCTGGCGGGGTGAGTGCCGCCACCACGGCGCGGCTGGAGGACTGGAGCGAACCAATGCCAAAACCCGCCAGTGCGCCAATGAGAAAGAACTCGGTCTTGCTCTGGCAGAACGCCGCCCAACCGCACACCACCACCCAGAGCAGCAGCGCAATGACGAGGGTAGGCTTCGCGCCCACCCGGTCCTGAAAGTAGCCGAACCCAAACGCCCCAAGCGCACTGGTGATCTGCAGGGCCGCGAACAGGCCGATGTTTTCCTGCGTAGTCAGATGCAGCACCTCCGTGCCAAAGAGCGACGCAAAGGTGATGATCGCCATCAACCCGGAGAGGAAGAAGGTGAACGCGACAAAGAACAGGGCCAGCGTGCGATGCTGGGGCAGCTCGCGGAGCGTCTTGCCGATCGCCCCCCACCCCACCGTGAGGTACGTCTGCCCCGGGGGCAGCGCCTTGGGCACCGAGCGCTCGCGGAGCAACAGCTGGGTGGGCAGACTGGCGACAAGAAAGAAGGCTCCGGTCATGACAAACGTCCATCGCGCCGACGCCTCCAGCCCCATGATGATGCCCAGGGCCAGCCCGAGGCTGAGCAGTCCGCCCATGTAACCAAAACTCCAGCCATAGCCGGAAATTCGCCCAACATTTTCCGGGGTACTGATTTCCGGGAGAAAACTGGCACAGAGGTTCTCGCTGACGGAGAAGGCCACGTTGGCCAGAATCACCAGGCTGAGCGCGAGAGCCACGTCCCCAGCCCCAGTGAAAAACAGCGCGGTCGTCGCCAGGGAACACGTCGTGGCCGAGACCATGAGGAACCGCTTCTTGCGTGCGGTGAAATCCGCCACTGCGCCGAGCCAGGGCGCCACGAGGATGACCACCAGCTGGGAAATCGCCAAAGCCCTTCCCCACCAACTGGTCGCGGAAGCATGATCCTGAGCCACCGCCTCCTTGAAGTAGACTGCGTAGACGACCGTGATAATGATGGTCGTGAAGGCCGAGTTCGCGAAGTCAAAGCAGCACCAGCCAAAGATCTCGCTACGCTTCACCGGCACCGGAGAGGGAGAACTCATGCCCCGCCAGCTTCCGCGACCCGGTGTCCGAGGCAAGCGCACAGCGGCGGTGCCGGTCCGTGTTTCCTTCTGCGCCTTTCGTTCTACGAGAAATTCTGGCGGCCGGACCCTGCCTAATTGAAAACTCCGCTTGCGTCGATGGCCGGGAGTCCGATGTTGAGCGTCTCTATCATGGCTGTGTCTGAAGTTGTCTCCTCCCGCCCATCCCTGTTGAGCCGTGTTGCTGCGGCCCTGATCCAATGGATCGATTCGGATCACTGTCCGGGAGGGGCGGACAAGATGCGAAACGAGCCGGACAAGGTGGATTGGATCCGGGTCATGCCTTTCGTCTTTTTGCATGCGGGCTGTCTGGGCGTGATCTGGGTGGGTTGGAGCCCGGTCGCGGTCTGGTCGGCGGTCGCCCTCTATTTCATCCGCATGTTCGCGGTGACGGGGATCCATCATCGCTACTTTTCGCATAAGACCTACTCCACCTCGCGGTTCGGTCAGTTTTTGCTCGCCGTGTTCGCTGGCACCACGGTGCAGCGCGGCTCGCTCTGGTGGGCCTACCACCATCGGCATCACCATCTGCACTCCGATGGTCCGGAAGACGCCCATTCACCGCATGTGCACGGCTTTCTGTGGTCCCACATTGGCTGGATCACCAGCCGCCGCAATTTTCCAACGGATTACACCAAGATCAAGGACCTCGCGAAGTTCCCGGAACTGGTCTGGATGAACCGGTTCGACCTGGTGGTTCCGATCCTGTTTGCCATCTCGATCTACTTTGTCGGGGTCGGTCTGGAGACGTTCGCCCCGGGGCTCGGAACCAATGGCTGGCAGATGTTGGTCTGGGCCTTCTTTGTCAGCACCACGGTGCTGTTCCACGGCACGGCCTGCATCAACTCGATGGCGCATCTGATGGGGCGTCGTCGGTTCAAGACCGAGGACGATTCCCGCAACAGTTTCATCCTCGCGATCATCACCCTGGGTGAAGGCTGGCACAACAATCATCACCGCTATCAGTCGAGCACGCGCAACGGGTTCTATTGGTGGGAAATCGATCCGACCTATTATGGCCTGAAGGTGCTCTCGTGGACCGGCTTCATCTGGGGACTCAAGGACGTTCCTCAGTCGGTGCTGGAAGAAGGGGCCCGCGCGGAACACGCCGCCTCGGTGGCCGCGGCCGAAACTGCAGCCCGCGCCCGGAACGAACACCCGCACTCCGCTTTGAAGCATGTCATCCCGGCCGCCGCCGCGATCGCGGTGGCGACGGTCAACGCCGCCGGCAACCAAATGCCGAAGAAGGCAGACGGTCCTGCCGTGCATAAGGATGTGTCGGAGCTCGCCCACGAATTGAACGCCCGCCAGACGCCCTCCGCTGCGTCCGATCAAGCCCCCCACGCGTAAGTCTGGTGCGGGTCAGCGTCCGGCCACCGTGTCCGGTCCCGGTCGGGCGCTTTCCGGCCCGCGTTTCTTCCATGTCCAGTCTCGCCATCATCGGGTCCGGTATCGCCGGTCTCGGCTGCGCTCACTTTCTCCATCCGCACCATACGGTCACGGTCTTCGAACAGGCGGGGTATGTCGGAGGACATACCAACACCGTCGAAATCCGCGAACCGCTGCCGGTGGATCCGCGCACCGGTCTGGGCGCAACGGCCCGGACGGTGCCCATCGACACGGGATTCATGGTCTACAACGAGGTGACCTACCCGTTGCTGACCCGGCTGTTTCGCGAACTTCAGGTCCCGACCCAGCCCACGGACATGTCGTTCGCGGTCAAACATACGGCCGAGGACATTGAGTTCTGCGGTTCGTCCCTGAATCACCTGTTCGCCCAGCGCAAGAACCTGCTCAGCCTGAGATTCCTGCGCATGTTGTCCTCCATCAACCGGTTCAATCGGGAGGCCGTGGCCGCCCTCGATCGCCCGGAAACCGGCCGGCTGACCCTGGGCGAATACGTCCGGCAACGGGGTTACGGGGAGGACTTTTTCAACCTTTACCTCGTTCCCATGAGTTCGGCGGTCTGGAGCACGCCGCCGGATCAGATGCTGTCGTTCCCGGCGGCGACGTTGCTGCGCTTCTTCCACAACCATGGCTTCCTCGGCCTGAGCACCCAGCACCCCTGGCGCACCGTGACCGGTGGCTCCCGGGAGTACGTGAAGCGATTGACCGCCCCCTGGCGCGACCGCATCCGGCTGGGCGACCGCGCCCGGCGCATCGTGCGCACACCCCAGGGCGTCACGGTCATGACCGACCTTGGCAGCGCCCAGACGTTTGACCGTGTCATCCTCGCCACCCATGGGGATGAAGCCCTCCGCCTGCTGGTGAACCCGACTCCGCAGGAAACCGCGGTCCTCGGTGAGTTCAAGTATCAGGCAAATGTAGCCACGCTGCACACCGACGCCCGGGTCATGCCCCGCACGCGCCTCGCGTGGGCGTCTTGGAACTATGAAATCGCCCGGGGGCCGGAGGGAGGCATCTCCACGGCAACGCACTACTGGATGAACCGGCTGCAGAAGGTCAGCGACCGGGAGAACTACTTTGTCACCATCGGACGTCCCGAGTCCATCGACCCGGCCCGGGTGTTGAAACGCATCGATTACACCCACCCGCTCTTCAGCCTCGGTGCGGTGCAGGCCCAGACCGAGCTGCCGCGCCTCAACCAAGCGGCCCGGGGTACGACGGAAACCTATTTCGCCGGAAGCTACCATCGCTACGGATTCCACGAAGACGCCTTCCTCAGCGCCGTCACCCTGAGCGGACTGCTGCTCGACCGCGACCCCTGGCCCTTCGCCACCGCCTGAAGCCACCGCCGCTGTAGGCGGCCTCGTTGAGGCCGCGCCGGGACCACGTCCATTGTAGGGCTGCCCCGCGCGGGCACGCCTCGGTTGCGCTGAGCGTCACGTTTTCGGCGCCAGGCGCGGCCGCGAGGGCCGGCCCTACAATGGAAACGGGGAACGCTGAACGCGGAACGCCCAACTTTTAACGCTGAATTTCGAACTTCACTCTTCGCCCTTCGCACTTCACCGCCCCGCGGTGCCCACCGCCGGTCTTTGACTTCGGGCTTGGATTGCGTTTCCCTCTGGCTCCCGCCGATGAGCCCTGCCCCTTTGCTCCCTTCCTCGTCCGCCGGCCTGTCCACGGCCTCCCGGCCGGATCTGAGCGTGGTCATCCCCTTCTATAACGAAGCCCCCAACATCCCCCCTCTCCTCGCCGAACTGCGCACCACGGTGGAAGGACTGAAGCTCACCACCGAGGTCCTCGCCGTCGACGACGGCAGCACCGACGCCACCCTCGCCACGCTCGAAGCCGCCGCCCGCGACTGGCCCGCCGTGCAGGTGATCCGGCTTCCCCGCAATCGCGGCCAGGCCGTCGCACTCTGGCGCGGACTGGAACGGACCCAGGCTCCGTGGATCGCGACCCTCGATGGCGACGGCCAGAATCCTCCGGGCGAACTGGCCAAACTCTGGGCCCGCCGCGAGGAGGCCGACATGCTCGTCGGCGCCCGGCAGGGCCGGAAGGACTCGTTGGGACGAAAGATCATGTCGCGCATCGCCAACGGTGTTCGCCGGACGCTGCTCCGGGACGGCGTGAGCGACAGCGGCTGCGCCCTGCGCCTCTTCCGACGCGAGGTCTGCGCCTCGCTCCTGCCCTTGCGCACCCTCTACTCCTTCATCCCCGCCTGCGCTGTCTCCGGCGGATGGCGGGTCCGCGAGGTACCCGTCGCCCACCGCGCGCGGGTGGCGGGCGTGGCAAACTACACGTTCAAGGTCATGGCCATCTACCCGTTCCTCGACACCCTCGCCTTCTGCTGGGTGCTGCGACGAACCCTCAACCTCACCCCGGACGCGGACCGTCCGGGTTCGCGGGTCAAGAAGTAGCGCAATTCATCCGACCTCTTCGTGGTAACAGAAGGGATACTGCGATTTTTCAACGCGGTTTCCCCAAGGCCTCCGAGGGAGACGATGCGCGTATCCCCGCCGGGCGCACCGCCCCGGCGCGGGGCCTGAATTTTCAGCAACTCCACGGCTGACCGCGCCCTGCCCGGGGGCTTTTGGCTCGCCCCCGGGGCTGTCCGGCAACATCGTTTTTTCAGCCTCAAAACCCCGTATGTTTCAAAAACCCTGGCAGTGGACTGCTGCTGCAGCTGCATTGGCTGTAAGCGGCGGGTCGGCGGCGCGTGCGAGCGAAGCTGACATCAAAATCCCGGACCTTGGCCTGGTTTCCTTCTTCGGAGGAAGCCTCTCCGGCCATCACGTCCTCATGATCGGGCTGGCGGTCTGTGCCGTCGGCGTCCTGTTCGGCTGGTGGCAGTACCTTCAGACCAAGGCCCTGCCGGTGCACAACTCCATGCGCGGGGTCTCCCAAATCATCTGGGAGACCTGCAAGACGTACCTGGCGCAGCAGGGCAAGTTCCTGGTCGGACTCTGGGGCCTGATCGCCGTGTGCATGGCGTACTACTTCGGCGGGCTCGTTCATGAGTCCGCACTGCACGTGGGCATCATCCTCGCCGCCTCCGTGCTCGGCATTCTCGGCAGCTACGGCGTGGCCTGGTTCGGCATCCGCATCAACACGGTGGCCAATTCGCGCACCGCCTTCTCCGCGCTGCGGGGGAATCCGCTGGCCACTCTCGCCATCCCGCTGCGCTCCGGCATGAGCGTGGGCCTGCTGCTGGTCTCGATCGAGCTGATGTTCATGATCGGCATTCTCGCCTTCCTGCCCGCCACCCTCGCCGGTCCGTGCTTCATCGGTTTCGCCATCGGCGAATCCCTGGGCGCCTCATGCCTGCGCATCTGCGGCGGCATCTTCACCAAGATCGCCGACATCGGCGCGGACCTGATGAAGATCGTCTTCAACCTGCCCGAGGACGACCCGCGCAACCCGGGTGTGATCGCCGATTGCACGGGCGACAACGCCGGCGACTCGGTCGGACCGACGGCGGACGGCTTCGAAACCTACGGCGTCACGGGGGTCGCCCTCATCGCCTTCCTCGCCCTCGCCCTCGCCGCTAGCCCGGTGCTCTGCGGCACGCTCATCGTCTGGCTCTTCGCCATGCGTATCCTGATGGTGGTGACTTCACTCGTGAGCTACCTGATGAACGAGTCGATGAGCAAGCTGCTGTACGGCGGCTCGCGCGACTTCAACCTCGAGCAGCCGCTGACCAACCTCGTCTGGGTCACCTCGGTGGTCTCCATCGTCGTGACCTACGCCGCGAGCTGGCTGCTCCTCGGCGACCTCGCCGGCCACCCCGGCCTCTGGTGGGTGCTCTCCACCATCATTTCGCTCGGCACTCTCGCCGGCGCGATCATCCCGGAGTTCACCAAGGTGTTCACCTCGACCGAGAGCCGCCACGTGCGCGAGGTGGTGACGTCCTCGCGCCAGGGCGGCGCGTCGCTCAACATCCTCAGCGGTCTGGTCGCGGGCAATTTCTCCGCCTTCTGGAAGGGCCTCACCATCCTCGGACTGATGGCCGGAGCCTACTACTTCTCCCAGCACCCGAGCGTGGTCGGCATGATGCCGGCCGAAATCGGCTTCGCCGCGCCGATTTTCGCCTTTGGTCTGGTCGCATTCGGCTTCCTCGGCATGGGACCCGTCACCATCGCGGTCGACAGCTTCGGCCCGGTGACGGACAACGCCCAGTCGGTCTATGAGCTCTCGCAGATCGAGGGGCGGGCGAACATTTCGTCCGAGATCGAGCGCGACTTCAAGTTCAAGCCCGACTTCGAGACCGCCAAGTACCAGTTGGAGAAGGGTGACGGCGCCGGCAACACCTTCAAGGCCACGGCCAAACCCGTGCTCATCGGCACGGCCGTGGTCGGGGCCACCACGATGGTGTTCGGCATCATCCTCATGCTCCGTCAGCTCTACCCCGACACCATCGAGCGCCTGTCACTCGTCCACCCGGAGGCCCTGCTCGGGCTGCTCATGGGCGGCAGCGTGATCTACTGGTTCACGGGAGCATCGATCCAGGCCGTCGTCACGGGCTCCTACCGGGCCGTCGTCTACATCAAGCAGAACATGCGGCTGGACGCCGCCACCGCCTCGACCGAGGCCTCGAAGGAGGTCGTCCGCATCTGCACGCAGTATGCGCAGCGCGGCATGGTGAACATCTTCATCGTCATCTTCTGCTTCGCGCTCGCGCTGCCCTTCTTCGATCCGTACTTTTTTATCGGATACTTGATTGGCATGGCCTTCTTCGGCCTGTTTCAGGCGCTGTTCATGGCCAATGCCGGCGGGGCCTGGGACAATGCCAAGAAGATCGTGGAGGTGGAGCTGAAGCAGAAGCACACCCCCTTGCACGCGGCGACGGTGGTGGGCGACACGGTCGGCGATCCCTTCAAGGACACCTCGTCGGTTTCCCTCAATCCGGTGATCAAGTTCACCACGCTCTTCGGCCTGCTGGCGGTCGAAATCGCGGTGAAGATGGAGGATGCCGCCTTCAAGCACTTCCTCGGAGGGGCGATTTTCATCGTCGGCCTCATCTTCGTCTACCGGAGCTTCTACGGCATGCGCATCCCGGACGACCCGCAGGACGACGCCGCCTCACAGGCCACCCTGAAGAACAACTGACACCCCGCCCGCCGTCCCAGTGGATGGATTACCCATCACGCTGGGATGGCGCGGCGGCGTTCGTTAAGAGAGACGAATGCGGCGGGACCGGTGGTCCCGTCGCGGCCTCGGCGAGGCCACCTCCAACGGGCACGCGCTGAGTTGGAGGGCGTCGCTCCGTCGACGCCAGGGACCGGTCTACGAACCACTACGCCCGGTCGATTTGGTATCCGCGACGTCCAACCGGCGCCGACGGAGCGGCGCCCTCCACCGAACCTGAGCCGCGGTTTTTACTGCTGCACGGGCTTCTTCTTCGGATCATTCTGCGGCGTTGACGCTCCTACGCGGCCTCGGCGAGGCCGCCTACAATGGGCACGTACTTCGGCAGATGACGGAGAGGGGCCGGGAGCTCGATCCAAAACCCTTAGGCCGAGTTCGTGTCGGACGCTTCTTCCTGGGTGGGCGGCACTTCTCGGCAGGTGACTCGGACGGCGCGGGCGGTCACCCGGCCGAAGATCGTGGTCAGGGCCGCATTGGCGGCATCGCGCCCGCGTGCGATCACGACCACGTGGTCCGGCGCCAGCTGATCGGTGGGATCGAAGAGGTACCATTGGCCGCCGAGGTAGGCCTCAAAGCAGGCATGGAAATCCATGGGATCAAGTCCGAGGGCGTACCCGCCGACATAGCGCGTGGGGATCGACAAGGCCCGGCAGAGCGCGATCGCAAGATGCGCATAGTCCCGGCAGACCCCCTTGCGGATCTGCCACACATCCCACGCCGACGTCCGCGAGTCCGTCGCAGCAGGGTCGTAGGTGAGCGTCGCGTCGACCCAGCGACAGATCTCTCGCACCTGGTCCGCCCGGTTCGGAATCTTGCCAAACAGATCCCAGGCAATGGGCGAAAAGCGGTCACTCTCGCAGTAGCGACTCGGCAACAGGTACGTCAGCACCGTCAGCGGCAGGCGGCCGGGATTGTCGGGCCGCACCTCCGCGGGCGCCGCCGGGCGGTTCACCTCGACCGTGGCTTGATACGAAACCTCGAAAGGCCCGGTCGGCACCTCGACCCGAAAGACCCGATTGCCCTTCGACGTCGCCGTGCGCTCGCCAATGGGAATCTCGGGTTTCAGCCGGATTTCCTCCTCCTCCAGGTGTTGGTGGGGATCTCGATTGGCGAGCAGGTTGAAGGTGAAGTTCGCAGTGGGTGACAGCACATCGTAAGCAAGGGTACACCCGACGGAAAGGTTCATGGAGAGAACCATCCTGAAGGACCCCGGCCCCAAGGTAAATGGCGGAAACAGCGCCTTCCGCCCGTGCTGTTCCCGGGGTTGCCTTTGGCGGGCCGTCGATCATTGAAGGCAAGCATGCCAAAATTCCGTCGCGCCGGGTTGTTCCGCCTCGCCGTGCTGGTGATCCCCGCCCTCCTGATGTCGCCCCTGACAGGCCGGGCCCAACGGCTTCCCACCGAGTCGAGTGGGGCGATGGTTGCCTCCGCCAGCCGACTCGCCTCCGAAGCCGGGCTGGAGATCCTGCGCCGAGGCGGCAATGCGGTCGATGCGAGCATTGCCACGGGACTGGCGCTCACCGTCACCTATCCGCGCGCCGGTAACATCGGCGGCGGCGGTTTCATGGTCATCCGGCACGCCGACGGCCGGGCCATCGTGATCGACTTCCGGGAACGGGCTCCCTCCGGGGCCACGCCGGACATGTACCTCGACGCCTCGGGGACCGTCGTTCCCGGACGTTCCACCCACGGTTACCTCGCCGCCGGGGTGCCGGGCACCATCGCCGGGTTTGCCCTCGCCCTCGAAAAACACGGTTCGGGCAAGGTCAGCTGGGCCGAGGTGGTTGAGCCCGCCCGGCGACTCGCCGCGGAGGGCTTCCCCATGACCCAGGGCCTGGCGCGCGACCTGCGCGGGAGCGAACGTTTGCTCGCCTCATTTCCAGAATCGCGACGCGTCTTCCTTCGCAATGGCGCACTGCCGAAGGTCGGCGAACGTTGGGTGCAGGCCGACCTCGGCCAGACGTTCGCCCGGCTGCAAAAGGAAGGCCCCCGGGAATTCTACGAAGGAGAGACGGCACGCCTGATCGCGGAGGACATGGCGAGACACGGCGGTCTCATCACCTCCGCGGACCTGCGCGCCTACCGGGCGCTGGAACGGCCGGTGCTGCGCGGGACGTACCGGGGACACGAAATCCTGACCATGCCTCCCCCGAGCTCCGGCGGCATCGCCCTGCTGCAGATGCTCGCCATGCTCGAGCCGCACGATGTGGCGTCGCTCGGACACAACTCCGCCGCCAAGATTCATCTCTTCGCCGAAGTCATGCGCCGAGCCTTCCGCGACCGGGCCGAGTTCCTCGGCGACCCCGACTTTGTCACGGTTCCCACCGCCGGCTTGATCGACCCCGCCTACGCGCGCGGTTTGATGACGTCGTTTTCTCCCGAACGCGCCACGCCCAGCGAGGGCCTGTCCGCAGGCCGGCCGGCCGGCTTGGTTGCGACCTCGCCCCCGACGGGGCATCCCGCTTCCCCGCCCGCCGGATCGGCGGAAACCACCCACTATTCGGTCATCGACGCCGCGGGCAACGCCGTCAGCACCACCTATACCCTCAACGGACTTTTTGGGAACGGCGTCACGGTGACCGGTACGGGTTTCCTGCTGAACAACGAAATGGACGACTTCACCTCCAAAGTCGGCGTGAAGAACATGTTCGGCCTGCTCCAGGGCCCGGCCAACGCGATCGCCCCAGGAAAGCGCCCCCTGTCCTCCATGACCCCGACGATTGTGGTCAAGGACAACAAGCCTTTCGTCATCACCGGCAGTCCGGGCGGTCCCACCATCATCAATACGACCCTGCTCATCATCACCCATGTGATCGACCACGGCATGAGCGCGACCCAGGCGGTCGACGCTCCCCGGTTTCACCATCAGTGGATGCCCGACAGCATCGACTGCGAGCCGTTTCTCACCTCGCGCGACACCCAGCGCCTCCTGGAATCCAAGGGCCACCGTCTGACCAACCGCAAGCTGTATCCAAACGACCCCGAGGCCGCGGCGCGCAGCTGGGGGGACGGAGAGACCATCCTGATTGACCCGCAGACCGGACGCCGGCTCGGGGCAAACGACCTCCGCAGCCCCGACTCCGCCGCCATCGGCTACTGAGCCGCCCGGACCCGGAGCCGACCCGGCCATGTCCCCTCCGATCCTGATCTTCCTGTCGCCTCTCCTGCTCGTGCTGGAGTTGGTGCAGCTCGTGCTGGCCGAGCGCTACCTCGGGGTGAAACAAATCGAGCGGGGATTCGACCCGCGCACCCAGGAGATGAGCGAGGGCCTGGCGTTTTGTTGGAGTGTGGGTATCCTCACGCACTGGGTCTGGATGGTGACCCTCCTGCCCCTGCGCTTCGGCACTGGACAGGTCGTCTGCATGTTGGTGACATCGATGATCGGATACGCAATCCGCCGCGGCTGCGCCTTGAAGTGGGTACTCGTCACCCTGACGCTCGAAGGAGCCATCCGGGTGGGCATGCACATCTCCCTGCTCTCCCTCGCCTGGAAGCTGCTCTGAGCGCCGAGGCTGCAATCCCAGGCACGTCCGCAAGGGACGGCCCTACAGGAAGGGGAGAGGAAACGCTCAACGCTGAACGCCGAACTTTTAACGCTGAAGTGATTCGGAATTTCCGAGCTTTCGCCCTTCACTCTTCGCCCTTCGAACTTCCCGCCCGCGGGGCGGGTCCATTCGTCATTCGGAATTCGTCATTCGTCATTCCAGCCCCCTAGGGGCTGGTTTCAGGCTTTGAACCGGCGGGTCTCTGACTTGGCGGCCGGCTCCGCGAAGGAACGATTGAAGAACTCCTGCGCCGCGGTGATCAGCTTTGCATACTGGCCGTAATCGCCCGCCCATGAATTCGGCACGCGGATACGCTTGATCACGCCCTGGCCAATCTTGTTCGGAGCCTCACCGTCGGGGAGCAGCTCGAGCGAGAACTTCGGATCGTGCGTATGCACCACATGATGGGTGGAAGGACGACCCTCCGCATCCCGTTCAATCCGCAGAAAGTGGGAAAAATTCATGGGGTTGCCGGGAACGATATACGACAGCCCGGAATTGAAAACTCCAATCTTCACGCGGGTCCGATGGGCAAAAACGTAGGCGCCGCTCCCCCTGTCGGTCGAGGTCCTCACAAACGGGACGTACTCTTTCGCAAAAAACGAGGAGCTGCGCCCGGTCCCATGCCCTACTCTCGTCCCCGTCCAGTCGGCTCCTCCTTTCCTTCTCGCACCCGGGCCACGTATCGAACTCTCACCACCTCCTCCGCCGCCCCGTGGCAGGCTCTTTTGAGAGCGGGCCACAGGCGACGGAACCGTCCGACGATCGCAACCTCCTGTTTGCCCATGGCCGTCCTCTCCCTCCTCCATCCCGCGTCGATGCCGCTGGCCGCGGCTTCCGGCTCGTTCACCTTTCTTTACCAGGTGGGTTATCAGGCTGCCGGCATGATGATCGTTCTCGGCGCCCTCGGCGGGCTCTGGCTGATCGTGGCGGCGCTCGGGCGCGTTTTGCGCTTGAGCCAACCCGACCACCCCCCGGTCACCCGTCCTCTCGCCGCCAGCCCCTCCCCGGCCCCGGCTCCCGTCGACTCCGGGTTGGATCCGCGTCTGATCGCGGCGATTTCCGCGGCGATCCACGTGACGCTGAAGAGTCGGTTTCAACTCGTCTCGATTCAACCCGAGCAGACCCATACGCCCGCGTGGTCCCAAGAGGGACGTCGGGAAATCTACCAGTCGCATCGCGTCCGGTGATCAGCGCTTTCCGCCATGTACGATAACCTTGTCAATTTCCTGCAGCTGACCGCCTTCAATCTCGTGACGTGGCAGATGTGCGTCATGTGGATCGTGGTATTGGTCCTGTTCTATCTGGCTGTCTTCAAGGAATTCGAGCCCCTCCTGCTGGTCCCGATCGCGTTCGGAGCCTTGATCGCCAACCTGCCGACGCAGGGCGTGGTCAACCAAGCTCCGGGTCCTGTGCTCGCTCCGTTCGACGCGCGGGTGGTCGCCTGGCATGTTCGGGTCGGAGACGAGGTCAAGGAAGGGATGAAACTCGCCACCCTCGCCCCCACCAACCCCAACGCGCGCGACGAACCGGTGCTGGTGGCACGCTCGCACGGCAAACTGATTTCGATTGTAGCTCCAGTGGGCGCGGTGGTGCTGGAAGGACAGCCCCTGACCGAGGTGTACAGCAACGAACCAGGTGGTCTGTTCTACTACCTTTCAAAGGGCATTCACTGGGAACTGTTTCCTCCGCTCATTTTCCTGGGCGTGGGGGCCCTGACGGACTTCGGTCCCTTGATCGCCCGACCCATCACGCTGTTGCTGGGTGGAGCAGCGCAGCTCGGCGTCGCCATGACCTTCCTCGGCGCCACCTTGCTGGGCTTTTCGAGCGGGGAGGCCGCGTCGATCGGAATCATCGGCGGAGCGGACGGACCAACCGCCATCTTCACGGCCAACAAGCTGGCGCCTCACCTGCTGTCCGCCATCGCGGTCGCAGCCTACAGCTACATGTCCCTCGTCCCCTTGATCCAGCCACCGATCATGCGACTCCTGACGACGAAGAAGGAGCGGCTGATTCGCATGAAGTCCCTCCGGCCGGTCTCCAAGCTGGAACGGCTGCTCTTCGCCGTGCTGGTGACGGTGGTGTGCATTCTCCTGGTGCCGGCAGCTTCCGCCCTCATCGCCATGCTGATGCTCGGAAATTTCCTGCGTGAGTGCGGTGTGACCGATCGTCTGGTCAAGGCATCCCAGAACGAGATCATCAATGTGATCACCATCTTCCTCGGCACGAGCGTCGGTATGACGATGACCGGCGAGGCATTCCTGCGAGCCGAGACGCTTAAGATCATCGGGCTGGGCGTGGTCGCGTTCGGCATCTCCACCGCGGGTGGCATTCTGATGGCGAAGGTCCTGAATCTGTTTCTCCGGAATGATCGCATCAATCCGCTGATCGGATCCGCCGGGGTTTCCGCCGTGCCCATGGCGGCCCGGGTCTCCCATGTCGAAGGTCAGAAATACGACACCGGCAACTACCTGCTGATGCACGCGATGGGGCCAAACGTGGCCGGCGTCATCGGTACGGCCGTGATCGCAGGCTACTACATCGCCACTCTCGGAGGGCACTGAGCGAGACGCGGCCCGGCGGCGGTCGGGCACCGCCACACGTCGAGACTCGGCTCACGCCACTGTCAGCGGTACCAGCTGGCGCTGGAGGGTACCGTCGGCCTCGGCGCGACATAACCACCAGCCCTTCGTCGGTGTCCCATCGTGGTTGCCCCGCACCCGGGAGCAGCAGGCTCCGGTGATCAACTGGCCGCGGGACCAGGGGCGTTCGGTGATGCCGTGGAAGTGCCCCGACAGCACCGCGCGGAGATTGAAGCGCACCAACCGTTGCAGCACCGCCTCGGCGTTCAACGGCGTGAGCAGATAGCCCTGCTGGGTCCGGATGTCGGGGGCCAAGGGAAAGTGGGTGAACAGCACGGTCGGTCGTTCGGGGTCGAGCGCTGCGAGTTCGCGGTCCAGCCACGCGAGCGAGGCGTCCGAGACCCGAGTGTCGCGCCACTTGTTCTCGTCCGAACTGTCCAAACCGACGAATTGCCATCCCTCGTGTTGAAACCGGGAATTGAGCACCCCGGAAAACGCCGCCGCAAACAAGGCCGGGGTCTTCTCCACATCGTTGTCGTGATTTCCGGGCACCGCATAACAGGGCACCCCGACGCGCTCGGAAAGCCGCCGGACGGTCGCGAAACTGGCCGGATCGCCGCGGTCCGCCAAGTCGCCCAGCAACAGGATGAACGCCGGCCGGTACTGCGCGACTTGAGCGAACACCGCCTCAAACCACGGATCGCACTCCGACTGCGCATGGTGCAGATCATTGAGCGCCGCGAACGTGAACGGCGCACCTGCGGACCGCTGCGCCGACGGCACCCGCACACACCCCGGCCAAAGCCCCGCGGCCAGCAAAAGTCCCAACGCCGAGCGCCGGCTGATCGTGGTTTCAGACAAAGGACGGGGAGGGTTCATGGGAAACGGCAGGACACGTCACCATGACCAAGATCCCACCCACGAAAAGCCAGATCCACCGCCGTCACCCATCCTTCACCCGCCCTTTGTCACTCGTCATTCGTCATTGGTCATTCGTCATTGGTCATTCCCCTTCCTCCCACCCGCTTCCGCGCTTGCGATTTCCGCGGTCGCGCACCCATAAATTCTCATCGTCCGCGCGTCCGCCCATGCACCTACCCGCCGAGGTTCCGAAGCTTTCCAAACTGCCCTTCATCATCGGTGACGTGGCTTTGTTTTCCATCGTCGGTCTCATCGCGTGGAAAGCGCCCAATCCATTCGCCGGAGGCGCCCTGATCGCCATGACGTGCTGCGGCACGGTAGGAGCTCTCCTCCTGGCGGTGCCGTTCGTCGTCAACTATGGACGCAAAACGGACGCACTGCTGAGCGACCGGCAGGACCAGATTGCGGCGCTGGCCCAGACCACCGCGGCGTCGGCCGAGCAGGTCAGCATTGCGGCCGTCGGCCTCCAGTCGATCGCCGAGGTCTCGGCCCGTACGGCCAAAACGTTGGAAACGCTGCCCCTGAAGCTGCAGGAGAAGATCGCGGAGTTCAAAGCGCAGTTGAATGAAGTGAATGCGACGGAAAACGTGGCGCTGGAGGAGGAGCTGCAGACCCTGCGCACCGCCGAAACCGACCGGTTGCAGTCCACCGTCGATGAACTGGCCGGTGCGGCCAAGGATCTGGGTCGACTGGAAGCGCTGGTGCGCACCCATGCCGCATCCGCCCAGGAGAGCGCAGCGACCTTGAACCGGCTTGCGGCCGAGGCGGGGGCACAGCTGGACCACCAGGTCAAAAACGCCACCGCCGCCGCCCGCACAGAGCTGGAAACCGCGTTCGCCCACCTCCGGTCCCAGTTGCAGGCCGACATCGCCGCCGCCCAAAGCCAGTCCATCGCCACGTGGAACGGCCGGGTGAGCCAGGCCCTGGGGGACATCGATCAGCGTCTGGAGGCCTTCAGCCGCCGACTGATCGCCTTGACGGAAACCGCCGCCCGGCAGGTCGAGCAGGCCAACCGGGTGACACCGGCGTCGGTCGACACCATTCGCCCCTCGGCGAAGCCGATCGTCGCGGAGACGCCCGCACAGCCGGCGCGCGTCGCGGAGGCGACGATAGCGACTCCCGTCGCCTCCCTCGCAACGCCTGCGCCTACGCCTGCGCCCGCACCCGCGAGCTCTGTTCCTAATCCGACCCCCGTGCGCGCGGCTCCGCTGATCCCCCCGCCGATTTCCGCTCCCGCCGCCGCCCCGACCGCGCTCACAACCGACAAAGAAAGCGACGACGACGACGATCACGAGGACGACGACGACGAGGCAGACGAGACCACGGCGGACGACAAGACCTTGGTCGAACCGGCGGACGATGAGGATCCGTTTGCCGCCGCGCCTGCCCCCAAAACCAAGGCCAAACCCGCGCCGGTTCCGTCGTTTGCCGAACTCGATCTCGACCTGCCTCCTCCGACCGTCCGACCGGCCGGAGCCCGCTCCCGCCAACCGGCCGGCCCACCCGCCGCCCCGACGCCCTCAGCCGATGGTGCCACGCGCCTGGTGGTCACCGCCTACATTGGCATCGGCAATAAACTCTACGTGCGCGGTTCCGGGCCCGGCCTGAGCTGGGACAAGGGAGTGCCCTTGCAGTTTGTCTCGATTGGCAAGTGGCGTTGGGACACCCCCGCCTCCAGCACTCCTGTGGCGATCAAGCTCTACAAGAACGATCAGGTGGAATGCACCACCGTCGGTACCGTGGAGCTGGAGCCCGGACACCACCACGAAGTAACCGCCACCTTCTAAGAGGTCGTGGCGCTTCCGTTCAGGAACTAAACCTTCAGCGTCCTCCGCCCTGGTAGGGCCGGCCTTTGCGGCCGCGCCTGGCGTGGAACACCGGACGCCCTGTTTCAACCACAAGGCAAGGCATGCCCGCGAGGGGCAACCCTACAGGGGGTGAACACGCATTCGCATGGGCGGAAGTGTCATCCCGCGGATGACACTTCGGCCGGGGTCAGACGTCCTTGAAGAACTTGTCTTCAGACTCCGGCGAATCCTCTTGGGCGCCGGACTGCGCCGCGGCCGCACCTGCGGGAACGTGGGTGCGCACCAGCTTGGCCGGCACGACCTTGTTTCCATTGGTGTCGCGGCGCATGGCGGTTGAGGTCGTACGAGAAGCCCTGATACGATCTGTCGAGGTCGATCCCGAACGCACGGACGCGGCGGCGTTCTTTTCGCCGACCGTCCGGGCCGGCGGGGCCGGAGGGAGGGCCTGAACGGAATCCGTCGGCCCCGAGGCGGTCGACGTATGCCCCACCATCGCAGTCAACTCCGCAATGACCGTCTTGAGACGGCCGGTCTGGGAGTCGAGCTCGGAGGCGGCGGCGGACGTCTGCTGGGCCGTGGCGGCGTTGGCCTGGGTGACCCGGTCCATGTCGGTGACCGCACGTGTGACCTGATCGATTCCCTGACTCTGCTCCTGGGACGCGGTCGCGATCTCCGCGATCAATGCGTCCACGCGGCGGGCCTTGTCTGTGATTTCGTCCAGACTGCGGGCCACCTTCTCGCTGATGCGCGCACCCTGTTCGCTCTTGGAGGTGGCATCAGAGATCTTCTGGGCGGTCTCCCGCGCGGCCTGCACGGAGCGCTGGGCCAGCGAGCGCACCTCGTCGGCGACAACCGCGAAGCCGAGGCCGGCGTCACCGGCGCGGGCCGCTTCCACCGCGGCGTTGAGGGCCAGCAGGTTGGTTTGAAAGGCAATTTCGTCGATGGTCTTGATGATCTTGGAGATCTCGCCGCTCGACGACTGGATGGCGCTCATCGCCGACTTCATCTCCTTCATGTCCTCCGCACCGACATCGGCGGCCTGGCGGGTTTGGTTGGCCAGCTGTTTGGCCGTCACCGCATTCTCGGCGTTGCGCCGGGTCATGCTCGCCATCTCCTCCAGCGAAGCACTGCTCTCCTCCAGTGCGGCGGCCTGACGGGAAGAACCTTCCGCCATGGATTGGCTGGCCGAAGTGACCTGCGAGGAGGCGTTGCCGGTCTGCTGCGCACCCTCAATCAAGCGGGTGGTGATCCGGGCGATCGGGCCATTCACACTGCGGATGATGATGACCGCACCGACCAGGCCAACCACGATCCCCAGGCCGGCAAAGACCATCACCAAAAATTCATTACGAGCCTGGGCCGACTGCGTTTCCCCGCCCAGCACCTCCTGATGCTTGAGCAGCGCGGCCCGCACATTCGCCACCTTCTGCGTGAACAACGGCGCGAGCCGTTCCAGTTCGCCCGCGACCAGCTTCTTGTGTGATTCGCTCATGCCCACGATCTTCTCGAAATTCGCCAGATAACCGGTCCCGGACTCATGCAGGGACCCGAGCAGCTTGAGCTTCGCCGCGTCGGCCAGGCTGGCGTCCAGCGCCTCGGCCTCTTTCTGATCCTTCACCATCGACTGAATCTGTTTCTCCATCGATGCGAAGGCGGCGCGAACCTTGACGGCGTCGCCCTCCTGACGCGAACTGTAGTAGGAGTTGGCGGAGGCGAGGCCTTCAAAGTAGTTCTGCAAGGCCGTCGACGTCTTGAACGAGGCGTTCTGGTCCCCGCTTTGCCGGGCCGCGACCAACAGCCCCTTGAGGCCCTTGTCGATCTCTCCCGACAACGAGGCCAGTTCATTGGCCAGCACCGCGTCGCGTTGCTTGAGCAACTCGACGATCTTCGTCAGCGCCGCGTCATAGTCGGCGATCAGTCCCTTGGCTTCGCTGATCTCCTTGGCTCGCGCGGGATTCAGGATCGTGCGCTCCGCCACCGCCACGGCTTCATCCAAACTCTTGTCCGCTTTCTGATACACTTCGATGTCCGACAGTCGCCCGGACGCCAGGAACTGGTTCGCCCCGAGGCAGAGCGCGTACATGGCCGTCTCCAGATTGGTCGCGGCGTTCGCCTCCAACGTGCCCGCGGAGTAGGTCGCCATGCCGCTCCCCGCCCGCTGGAGCGAGAAGTAGGAGAGACCCGACACTGCCGCAAAGAGCGCGAACACCAGCGTGAAACCCGCGGTGATTTTTTTGCCGATGGTGAGGGACGAGAGATTCACAGGTGGAACAAGGAACGGGACGAAGAGTGGGGGGGGGCGAAACGGGAAGAAACTCAGTCCTGCACGTTGAAGCGCATGGGTACGGTCACCCGCACCTTGACCGGTTCACCACCGACCTTGGCCGGTTTGAACTTCCAGCTGCGCATGGCCTCGATCGACGGCCGCTCGAAATCAGCGTGCGTCGACTTCGACACCGTCGCATCCGTCACCACGCCCTTTTCGTCAATGATCACCGTCACCGACACCACGCCGGAGACACCCTCGCGCCGCAGCGAGTCGGGGTACTTGGGCGGCGGCGTCTTGATCGGAACCGGCGGTTCATCGACCTTCGAATAAACGCCATTGGCATCCTGCGCCCCGAGGGACGGCAGGAAAGCAGCGGTAGCCAGAAGCAACGAGAGCAGGGTGGAGCAGGTACGCAATTTCATGGTGAGCGGTCCAAAACGTGAAAAACTCACGCAATACATCGGCGAAGAGGTTCCCCGCGCGCAGGTAAAAAACCGGTCAAAGCCGTTGTTTTCCGACGATCCCCGTTACGTTAGTCGCGACAAATCAAGCACTCCGAAAATTACCTAAAGATCTATTTTTCAGGATCTAGTGACTACACCCTAGAGCACGCTCCGGAGCGGGGCATCCACCGGCATCCCGCCTTCGTTCACGACGTTTTCAGTTGAATTCGGACGAGACGAGTGAGCGCAGATTTGACAACCCGCATGCAGACGACGGGGGTGATGGACCCGCACTTTTTTATGTCCAACTCCCCTCGCCCTTCCCCGCTGTTTGATTTGACCGGCCGTGTGGTCGTTGTCACCGGAGCCACCGGTGTGCTCGCCGGCTCGGCCGGCCGCTACCTCGCGGCGCAGGGAGCGCACGTGGTCTTCCTCGGTCGCGACCAGACGCGACTCGACCGTGCCCTTGCGGATACGAAAGGACTTCCCGGGATCACCTCCGGCTATTCCTGTGATGTGCTCGACCGGGAGGGCCTCGAAAAAGTGCGGCTTGCCGTGCTGGCGCAGCACGGCCGGATCGATGCCCTGATCAACGCCGCCGGCGGGAACCAGCCCGGGGCCGTGATTCTGCCGACGCAGACCTTTCTCGACCTCGACTTGAATGCGTACCGCCAGGTCCTCGGCCTCAATCTGGAGGGGTCGGTGGTACCGTCGCTCGTGTTCTCGCGGACGTTCGCGGAGCAGAAACACGGCATCATTGTGAACTTTTCCTCGATGGCCGCCGCGCAGGCGGTCACACGCGTGCTGGGCTATTCCAACGCCAAGGCGGCGGTCGACAACCTGACCAAGTGGCTGGCGGTTGAAATGGCGAACAAGGTCGGACCGCGAGTCCGGGTCAATGCCATCGCCCCCGGATTTTTTGTCGCCGACCAAAACCGCCGACTGCTGCTCAACGAAGACGGAACGCCCACCGCCCGCGGCCAGGCGGTGCTCACCAAAACGCCCTTCAAACGGTTTGGCGAGGCGCACGAGTTGCACGGCGCCCTGCACTTCCTGCTCAGCGACGCCTCGGCCTTCATCACGGGCACCGTGCTCGCCGTGGACGGCGGTTTCTCCTGTTTCACCGGCGTTTGAGCCCTCCGTTGATGCCTGCCCCCTTGATGGAAGAAGCGATGCGGTGGTTCGGTCCGGCCGATACCGTCACGCTCGAAGAAATCCGGCAGACCGGCGCCACCGCCGTGTTCTCCGCGCTGCACGAAGTGCCCTACGGCCAGGTGTGGCCGATGGAGTCGATTCTCCAGCGCCGCGCGCAGATTGAAGCGGCCGGCCTGCGCTGGACGGCCGTCGAATCGGTTCCCGTACACGAGTCGATCAAGACGCGGACCGAAGGCTGCTCCGAGGCCATCGCCGCGTATCAGGAGACCCTGCGCCGTCTCGGAGCGGCCGGTCTGCAGACGGTGATCTACAACTTCATGCCGGTGCTCGACTGGGTGCGCACCGATCTGCATTACCGCCTCGCCGATGGGGCGGAGGCCCTGCTCTACGATCCGGTCAAATTCGCCGCCTTCGATCTCTTCGCCCTCGGCCGCAAAGGAGCGGAGGCCGATTTCCCGCCACCGGTCCGCGCCGCGGCCGCCCGCTACTGGGCGGACTTGGGTGTGGCCGGCCAGCAGGCCTTCACCCGCCAGACCCTCGATCTGTTTCCCGGCGTGAAGCTCAATGTCAGCCTCGATGACCTGCGCGCCATGCTCGCACGGTACGGGACGATCAGCGCGGCGCAGCTGCGCGAACACCTGGGACACTTTCTGCAGGCCATTGCGCCCGTCGCCCAAGCCTCCGGAGTCAGATTGGCCATCCATCCGGATGATCCGCCTTTTCCCGTGCTCGGTCTGCCGCGCATAGTCTCGACCGAGTCGGATCTGCGGGCCGTGCTCGACCTTGATCCTTCGCCCGCCAACGGGATCTGCTACTGCACCGGTTCGCTCGGAGCGAGGGGTGACAATGACCTGCCCGGCATCGTCCACCGTCTCGGCTCCCGTATCCATGCCGCCCATCTCAGAAATGTGCAGCGCGAGCCCAATGGCGTCTTTTTCGAAGCAGCGCACCTCGGAGGCAGCACCAACATGGCCGCGGTCGTTCACGCCCTGCTGCAGGAACAGCAGTCGCGCCGCGCCGCGGGCCGTGCGGATGCCACCTTTGCGTTCCGTCCGGACCACGGGCACCGCATGCTCGACGATTTTCGCCGGCCCGACCCCACCTGTCCCGGGTATCCCCTGATCGGCCGACTCCGCGGACTCGCCGAACTCCGCGGGCTCCAGCACGGCCTCGCCCACCTCCTCGGGAGGTGACGCCGCGGTGCGCGATCACGTCTGACCCCGCCCACACCAGGGACCACACAGGTTCCGTTTTGATGGAATTGGGGTCGGGTGGAGGGCGCCGCTCCGTCGGCGCCGGTTTGCGCGGGGCGAAGCCGATGGGCCCAAAGGTGGGATCCCGCGGCGAGGGTTGACCACGACCCGGCGTTGTATCGCGGCGCACGTCCCCGCGGCGCCGACGGAGCGGCGCCCTCCACCGAGACAAAACCAAGGTTGCAACCGCAGAACGGATTTCCTCTGGGGTCCGTCTCGTTCACCGCGCATAGCGGTGCCAGCGCGGGCGCATCCGCTCTGGCCGCGGGCCGGATGTCTGGCGGGCCTTAGCTCTGGAGGAGGCGGATGACCGATGCCGGGGCCTGATTGGCCTGGGCGATCATGGAATTGCTGGAGTCAGCGATCAGGTTGTAGCGGGTCAGCTGCGTCGTCTCCGAAGCCACGTCAGCGTCACTGATGCGCGAGAGCGCGGAACCTAGGTTCTCACTCTCCACGGTCAGCGCTTCCGCCACAAATTCCAGACGGGACTGGACGGCGCCGAGAGAGGCCCGATGGTCACCCAGCTGCTCGAGAGCGGCCCCGGTGGTCGCGACGGCGGCGGCATCATCGATGGAGAGCAAAAACGCACCGGACGCATCCTGGGCGATGAGGGAAGCGAAACCGCCCGTTCGCAGGTTGGTCGGCAGCAGGTTGAGGGATTGTTCGGCGAAAATGCCCAAATTGACCTGCAAGCCGCTGCCCGCGCCGAAAAGATCCCGACCATTGAAACGGCCGATCGGATCGGTCACGTCGCTCGGGCCGCCGATTTCAGCGGTGGAGCCGCCCACCGTGTCGCGCAGCTGCTGCTGCAGGATCGAAAACTCCTGCTGATACAAAGCGCGCTCCTCGGTGTTGAGATTCGGATCGAGCGCCCGGGTGGCGATCTCAGACAACCGGGTGACCGCACTGGCCATCGTCTCCAGCATGCCATCACTCGCCTGAAGATGGGAGATGGCGTTCTGAACGTTGATGGAGGCGGCTTGATTGCGACGCGACTGGGACTCCAGCTTCGCGGCGTGACCCACACCCGTCGGATCGTCGGACGGATTCAGAATGCGATTGCCAGAGCCAAGGCGGGACAACGAGCGCCCCAGCAACTCCTGGTTGCGATCGAGGCCACGGACCATGTTGAAAGCGGCGTTGTTGACGGAGGTGGCATTCATGGAACGAGAAATTTAGAAAGGGGGAAAACTCAGACGGCGGGCGGCTTGGGCGGCGACGGGGGCAAGGGGGGCAGCTTCGGCAAGGAGAGCTTCGGCAGACTGGTGTTGGTCGGCGAAACGGCGGCCGCCTTGTTTGACGCGGCGATGTCGGTCAGCACTTCCTTGCGGAAAATGGGCACCTCACGCGGCGCAGCGATGCCGATCTTGACCGTATCACCATCGATCCGCGTGATGCGGATCTCGATGTTGCCGCCAATCACGATGGCCTCGTTTACTTTGCGAGTCAGGACAAGCATGGGAGGCGACGGTTAGCTGGACGTAACGAGCGGGTGGCGGGCGCTGTAGCGGGAGTGGTTCGCGAGCACGACCTGCTTGGCGATGCCCAGTCGGCGGTTGATGATGACCGGCCCCACCAGATTGACCGTCGCGGTGGGAGGCAGCGAGCGGCTGACGGTCACAATGTTGAGCACCAGTGCGTCGGTGGCATCGCTGATGCCCAGAAAGGCGGCATCCTCGTCAAAGAGCTCCAACTCGTAGTCGGCGATGATGCCGGCGGGTTCGATCACCACAAAATCGACCGGCTCGGCGCCGAGCAGGCGGAGCCAGCGAAACGGCAGCTGTTCCTGGCTATAGAGCAGTTCAAATCCGGTGTGATCGGGAAAACCCACGAGCCCTTCGGGCAAGCGAATGATCTGGGGCGGCGCTTCGGGCAGCGTGGCGGTTTCGGTGCTGACTTTCATGGAATCGCAGAGGAAATCGGAGGGAGGGCGGGGGTTCCTGATCGGTTGCGCGGACCCGGCTGGTTCCAGGGCCACACAACACAAGCACGACTACCGGAGGTAGTCGAGGAGTGACATTTGCAGAATCTTGTTGGCGGACGAGAGGGCCGCCTCGTAGGCGGTCGACGTCTGACCGAGCCGGACCACGGTCTCGGGCAGGTCGGCATCGACCTCGTTGGAAATGAGCTGATCGAGGTTGTCACCGCGCGCCAGCTGCTGCGCCTGGTTCACCTCGATGCGCAACTCGATCGCGCCGTGCTCGCTGAGTGCGTTGACGAGCAGGTTTTCAGAACCCTCCAGCTGGGGCCGGGTCGCGGCCACGGCCGTGGTATCCCCGGCGACCAAGGCGTCGCGCAAGGCAACGAGCTGGTTGATGAAGTCCCGAACTCCGGTGTTCGTGCCTCCGGTGGTGCCGGGCGCGATGCTTGCGGTCTCGGAAAGCTGGATCTCAGCCTGATTCGCGTTGCCTGCATAAGCAATGGCGGTGATCTGCCCGGTGGCGACGCTGCGGGTGGCGGTGAACGGCGGGGCGCCGATGGCGGTTCCGGCAAAAAGATAGTCGTTGCGAAACCGCGTGTTGGCCGACTGCAGGGACTGCTCGATCAGCTGGTTGACCTCGGAGGCATAGGCCCGGAACGCATCCGGACTGGCAATACCCGATCCCAGCGTGGCGATTTCGCCGGCGCGGTCGGAGATGCCCTTCAGACCCTTCAAACCGGCGAACGACGCCTGCGAAATCTCGAGGGCCGTGCTGGCGTTGCGCTCGAACTGGTCGATCTGGGCGCGCTCGTTCTCCATCGTGAGCACGCGACCCACCGCCGCGGGATTGTCGGCCGGAAGGAAGATGCGCTGACCGGTCGCGATCTGCAGCTGCAACTGCGCCTGACGCGTCGCCAGCTTCTGGATCTGGACGATGACACTTTCGGAAGCGTTGTTGGTTGGGACGCGCATGGTGGTGGTCGGGAGACGAAATTCGGGCGGGGCGGCGGTTCGGTTTCAGCAGATCAGACACCCATCCGGTTCACGACGGTATCCAACATCTCATCGATGACTTGAATGACCCGTGATGAAGCCTGGAAGGAACGCTGATATTTGAGCAAATCAGCCATTTCCTCATCCAGCGAAACCCCGCTGACCGCATCGCGCTGGCCGCGGACGATCTTCTCGATGCTCTTTTGATCCTCGAGGCGGGAATTGGTGCCGGACAGCGCTTGACCGAGGTCGGTCACGGTCTTGGTAAAATGCTGGCTGAAGGTGCCGTCGAGAATGTCGCCTCCCAGCACCGAGAAGGACTGCGAAGCGAGGGCGGCCACGGCGACGGCGATCGTGTTCTCACCGGGAGGACCGCCGTCGGAGGCCTTCAAACTCGTATAGTTCAGCCCGGGCGCCAGGTTGAAGGCCGCGGCCGTCAGCCCCGTACCGAGAAAGAAGTCTCCCGTCGCACCGGTGGGATTGTAGGCGTCGTTCACCGCCACCACGAGCTGGTTGGCCAGCTCGTCGATCTCATCGCGCGTATCCTGAATAACCGTGTCACGGGCATCGCGGGCTCCCTTGATGCTGCCGCCGGTGAGGGCGACCGCGGTGGCCGGCGCGCCGGCGGTGAGCGTTGATCCGGCGAAGGTCACCGGCCCGGTGACGTTCGCGAGGTCGACCAGCATGATTTCATTTCCGAGCGCATCGCGCGTCAGCACGTCAATCTGGCCGGCCGACCCGGGAGCCGGGCGGGTTTCAAACGAAATCTTGGTGGCGAGCTCCTCGAGCTTGGCCTGGCGCTGGTCGCGCAAATCGACCGCGCCACCGGGCGTGTTGACCTCGAGCCGGCCAATCTGGCCATTGAGATCGGCGATGGTGACCAGCAGGCGGTTCACTTCGCTCACGTCCTCGGTGATCTGGGACGTCAGATCGGACTGGACCTGACTCAGGCGGGCGTCGGTGACCTGGAAACGATCGACCAGAATGCTGGCTTTCTGAATCAGCGTCTGCCGCTCGCCCACGTCGGTGGGCCGGGTGGCGAAACTCTGGAAGGCGTTGAAGAAGTCGCTCAGGGATTCCGCGATCCCCTGCCCGCCGCTCGAGGCGCTGGTCGAGCCTGCATCCTGGGCGCGATTGATCGACTGGCCGAGGCCGGCCTGCGCTTTTTCATACGCGGCCTGCTCCGCCTCCAGGGAGGACGTCAGGGAGATCTCCCGCACGGTCTGGCGGTCCAGCAGCACGTCGCGCAGCTGCTCAATCTGCTTCGCCTCGAGTCCAAGGGACTGGGCGCCCAACGGGGTGACCACCGTGCCGCGATCGCCAAAGACGATGCGCTGACGCGCGTAGTTGGGATTATTGACATTGGCCAGGTTGCGACCTGCCGTCTCCACCGCACGCGACTGCGCAGCGAGAGCCTTGACACCAGCGGAGAGACTTCCAAAGAGACCGGACATAAAGTAGGGACGGCGGGTCGGGAGGCGCAGGCGTCAGCCCGCGGCCTGCCAGGCGGCGTCGTTGGTGGAGACGCTGACCTGGCCGCGGGGAGAGTAGGTTTTGACAAAGGCGGCGGGTCGGATGGTCCGGAGCATCTCCTGGTGCATCTCCACCGCGCGGGCGAGCAATTGTTGATTCTGGCGGGCTCCCCGGCGAACCCGATGGATCAGGTGGTTGACCTCGTCCATGAGCGCATCCAGCAGCGGCTGCACCTCGGCAGGAAAGCGCGGGAGCAGCTGGCGCAGGTGCGAGTCACTCGGATACCCGTGCAACTCGGCGATCTCGCGCACGAACAGTTCGCGCTGCAGCCGGTGCTCCGCGGTGGCGCGGGCCTGCGTTTCGATGGTCTGGGCGAGGGAGAGAACCGCGTCCGGATTGCGTTGCAGGAGATGGTTCTGCTGCTCTTCGAAGAGAGCGAGCAGACCACCGTAACCCTGCAGCTCCGTGCGCAGATGGTTGGCGATGATTTCCCAAGAGGAAGGCATGGTGAAAAGAAAAGAGAATCAGGCGGAGGGTTCAGTGGGGGCCGCTGGGTCGGCGCCCTGGGCGGGCTGGGCCGATCCTCGCGGTGTCAGCTGGCGGGAGAGCATCTGGGACAGCCCCATGCCGCCGCCCTGTGAGAGCGAATTGGCGAGGACGTCGGTCAGCATGTAGCCGTAAACGCCGCCGCCGGTGCCGCCGGCGCCGCCCAATCCGCCGCTCATGATCGGCTCGATGGTCGGGGTGAGCAGCTGGCGGAGGATGATGGCCTCGAACTGGGCGGCCGCTTTTTTCACCTCGGCAGGGGTGGAGGTACGCCCGGCCACGGTACGGGTGGCCGACGACAGACCCAGGGGGGCATCAAGCGCCTTGGCCCAGGCGGGCTGGGCGCTTGATGCAGAGATGGCGGATACACTCATGGGCGAAGAGGGAAACGGATCAGTTGATCAGCAGTTCCGCCTGGAGGGCGCCGGAACGCTTCAGGGTCTGGAAAATCGCCATCATCTCGCGGGTCGAGACGCCGAGGGCGTTGAGCGCCGCGGCCAATCGCTCGATCGAAGGGGCGTCATTCACAATGGTGAAGCCGCCCTTGACCTCGTCGACATTGGTCTGGGTGCTCGGCACCGCCACCGTCTCCCCCGAGTTGTTGAAGGAATTGGGCTGCGAAACGCCGACATTCGAGGTGACCGTGATCGTCAGGGAGCCCAGGCTGATCGCCACCTGCGAGAGCCGGACCGTCGAGGTGGCGACAATCGTGCCGGTGCGTTCGTTGATGACGATACGGGCGAGGGTGTCCGGAGTGACCTCGATCTGCCCGAGATCGGCCAGAAACGCGACTTCGCGACCCCGGTAGTCTTCGGGCAACTTCACCTCGATGGAGGCGGCGTCGCGGGCGAGCGCCGAACCCGGGAAGGCGACGTTGATCGCGGTGGCCATGCGCGCTGCCGAGGTAAAATCAGGATTGTGCATCTGCAGCGTCAACAGACCGTCGTTGATGAACCGGGCCGGAATTTCCCGCTCGATGATCGCGCCGCTGCTGATGACGCCGACGGTCGGGTGATTCTTCTGCACCGTCGCCCCGCCCGCCCCACCCGCTCCACCAAGAAAACCGCCGACCGCGATGGGACCCTGCGCGACCGCGTACACGCGGCCGTCTGCACCCAGCATCGGAGTCTGCAGGAGCACGCCGCCCTGCAACGTCTTGGCATCGCTCATCGAGGCTACGGTGACGTCAATCCGGGCGCCGTTGCGCAAAAAGGGACCGATGTCCGTCGTCACCATGACGGCGGCCACGTTCTTGGCCTTGATCTGCGTCGGATCGATCGTGATGCCGAAGCGCTGCAGCGTATTCGCGACCGAGCGCAGCGTGCCCTGGGCGTTGGAATCGCCGTCGCCCGCCAGACCAATAACCAGGCCGTAGCCGACCAGCTGATTCTCGCGGCCACCGCTGACCAACGTCAGATCCTTCACACGAGAGGCCTGCAAGAGCGACGAAAACCCCAGCACCTGGAGCATCCAGACCGCGCCCATCCGGCGAAGACACCGGAAGGCTGGGCGGGAGGAGGAAGAGAGGAAAAGACTCATGGAAACAGAAAGAGCAGAAAGGGAGGTGCGACGGATCAATAAGGCCGCAGTTTCTCGTACAATTTGGTCAGCCAGCCCTTCTTTTGGGCGTCGGTCAGACTACCCTCGTTGATGAACTCAACCCGGGCGTCGGCGATGTTGCTGGAGAAAACCGTATTCACGCTCGACACATCGTCCGCGCGGACCAGGCCGTGCAGGATCACGTGCTGCGTCTCGCCGGAGGAGACCACCCGGCGAACCCCCTCGATGACGAGATTGCCGTTGGGCAGCACATCGGTGACGAGGACCGCGGCGCGGGCGTTGAGACTCTGCGTGTTGTTGACCTCGCCGCCACCGTTGAAGTCATTGCTGCCGCCCAGCTTGATCGACGGCAGCGCGCCCTTGTGGGTACCGAGCCGGCTCACGTCGACGGGAAACAGAAACTGCTCAACCCCGGCGTCCACATTGGCCGCGGAGTTGGTCTTCTTGGTCTGCGACGACTGCGTGGCGGCGGTTTCCTGGACCACGACCGTGAGAATGTCGCCAATCCGGCTGGCTTTGCGATCGGCGTACATGGAGCGCTCGGCGCTGCCCGGCGCAGTCCAAAGAGACTCGGCGGCGACCGGCAGTGAAGAGGCCAGCAGAAGGAGGACGCGAAGCGGGGAGAGGTGCATGGAACGTAAAGCGGGCGGGATTAGAAACGGACCTGGGCGCGATTCTCGGCCACGACCAGCGCGGCGAACTCGCGTTTCGACTCCAGATTGCGCACGCGCACGGTTTCACCCTGGCCACCATCCTGCATCGCGACCGCCTTGAGGGTGATCTGGAGAGCACCATCGACCGCGGCGACCTCGATGACCGAACCTTTGCGCACGAGGGCGCGACGACTGAGGTCGCGCCACGTCACGAGACGACCCGCCGGCACCGGACGCAAGAAGGTCCATTCCTGGGTGCGGACGAGAGAGGTGGAAATGACATCGCGTTCACGCAGCGCGTCGATCCGGCGCAGATCGCAGTCGGCGGGGTCGAAGGCGGCGCCCCGTTCAAACGGCGTGCGCACCACCCAGGCATCACGCCAAAGCTGGGCCCGGCAGGTCAGCGTGGCATCGAGCGAGACACCGGTCGGACTGCTGATGCGAACCCGCAGCAGCAGCGACGAGGCCAGCTGACCCGGAGTTTCCAACAACGCGATGGACCAGCCGTCCGGCGAGCCCTTCGGGGCGGAACCGTCGGGGGTCAGGGACCAGGGCCGCAGGGGCTCCAACTGGAGATCGCCCTCGACATTGAAGTGGTTGAGCAAGTCGTGCGAAACGGCCGCGAGCAGCCGCGAACGGATTTCGTCCTCGCCTCCGCGGGCGGCGACGTTTTCGGACTGCGCGGCGACCGGGGTGGCCAGCACCAGCAGAAGCAGCGCGAAGGAGATGAGGAAGGGGGTGAGCGGTCGGGCGGACATGGCGGAAAAGGACGGACGGAGGAGAGAGACGAAGGAGGACTCAGCGCTTCATTTGCGCGACACTCTGCAGCATTTCGTCGGAGGTCTGGATGGACTTGCTGTTCACCTCATAGGCGCGTTGGGCGACGATCAGGTTCACCATCTCTTCAACAATATTGACGTTGGAGGTCTCGATGTAGCCCTGAAGGGTATTGCCAAACCCCTGCTCACCGGGCTGCCCCTGTTCAGGCGTGCCGCTGGCGGCGGTTTCCTCATAGAGATTGCCACCGAGGCTCCGCAGACCGGAGGGATTGGCAAAACGCGTCAGCGTCAGACGGAACGTCTGATTGCCCGTCGCGCTCTGGACCGTGACTTCACCGTTGTCGGCAATGTTCACGGACGTGGCGCCCGGCGGGATCGGCTGGAATCCGCTCAGCAGCGGCATGCCGTCATTGTTCGTCACCGTGCCGGTCGGGGAAAGTTTGAACGAGCCGTCGCGGGTGTATCCGATCGTCCCATCCGGCCGCTGCACCTCGAAGAAACCGTCGCCCTGGATGGCGACGTCGAGTTTTTCGCCCGTGGCATTGACCTGGCCCTGCGTGAACACCTTGGACGTGGCGGCCACGCGGGAACCGTTGCCCACTTCGACGCCCGTCGGCACGAGGTTGCCGCCACCGCTCTCGGCGCCGGCGCCACGGGGACGCTGATAGAGAAGATCCTGGAACTCGATTTTGCTCCGCTTGAAGCCGGGCGTGTTCACGTTCGCCAGGTTGTTCGCGATCGTGTTGAGGTTCAGCTGCTGGGCCTCCATGCCGGTGGCGGCGCTGTAGAGCGAGAGGTTCATGAGTTAGGATTCCTGGGAAGGAGAAGCGCGGAGGTTGTCTTGAAAAGTCGGTGACGGCCGGGTTCAGCCCAGCATTTCCAGCGTCTTGCCCAGCGACTGGTCGCGGGTCTGGATCAGCTTCTGGTTGGCTTCGTAGGCGCGGGCGATGTTAACGAGGTCGACCATCTCGCGGAGCGGCGTGATGTTGCTCGATTCCAGGTAGCCCTGCAGCACCTCGGGACGCTCGACCTGGGTCGGCGCCGGACCATTGTTGATGAAGGCGCCGGCGGACAGCGGCACCAGCTGGGCGTTGTTCTCGAACTTGACGACGCTCAGTTTGCCCACCGTCGTGCCGCCTTGAATGACCCGGCCATCCGGATTGATGACGATGGCCGCATTGCCGGGCAGCAGCTGGATCGGATCTCCCGCCTCGGTCAGAATCTTGGTGTCGTGCGATGTCACCAGGGTACGGTCCGCCCGCAACCGCAACTCTCCCGCACGCGTGTAGGCCCGGCGACCATCCTCCAGCTGCACTTCAAAAAAGCCGTCACCCTGCAGCGCCACATCGAGATCGCGACGCGTGGGCTGGGTTTCGCCCTGCTGGAAACTGATCCCATACCCCACTTTGGGAAAATACATGGCCTCGCCGCCCCCCTGCCCGATCTTCGCATTCGGGTCCGTCTGCAGCTCGCCCTTGGTCGCAACGGCAAAATTGACCGTGCGCTTCTTGTAGCCGGAAACCTGGCTCGAGGTGATGTTTTGGGTGACCGCATCCTGCCAGCGCTCCAAGGCGGAGAGGGATGCAGCGCTCTGGTATAGTCCAATGTTCATCGCGAGTCCCTCTCCTAAGCAATGGCGATGCCAGCTTCAGAACTAGCAACAGAACAGATACTTACATATACACCACCCGTACCGGCAAGTTTTGCTGAAACGGTCCGCGGCAGGAATTGCCGCTGGCGATCCGACGCCGGCCTGACCGAAGGGAGGGTCCTTTGAGCTGCGCCCGCGTGTCACTAGGAGGGACGCAGAGGTACGGACAGATTGGATCCGATTCAGGTGGAGGGCGTCGCTCCGTCGACGCCGGAGGACGGATGCCGAACCACCACGCCCGATCGTTTGAGGAAACGCTCCGCGCAACCGGCGCCGACGGAGCGGCGCCCTCCACCGAAGCAAAGCCGCAGCCTGGACGTGCGACAAACCTCGGAAGGATCACCCCCCGGCCGGGTAGAGACACTCCAGCTCGATCTTCTCGCCGCAGGTGCAGGTGATGACCAACCGGACCACTTTATCGCCCTGCTTGATACATTCGACCGACGGACCCGCCCCGCGCCCGTGACCGTGGGCGTGCCCGCTTCCGCCCACCTGAGGCAGGGCGGAGGCGGAGTCCAACGCGGTGGCGGAGGACTTGAGCGAGGCACCCTGCAGTGAGGGACGGCCGGCAAGGAAAGGCTTCATGCTAGTGTTTGGGAGCGACGGTGGCGACCGGAGCCGGCGCCAGACCCGCCGGCGGCGGTTTCGACGCCGGTGTCGGGGGCGGAGCCGACGATTTGCGGTCGGCACCTCGTTGCACCAAGGAAAGACTGAGGGTGACCCGCTGGTTCGAATCCGATTCCGGAGGCTCCAAAGGCAGGGTCCGCGTGTCCGAGTAACCCGTGACCCGGTTGATCAGCTTGGGATCCACGGCATAGTGTGTGAGTGCGCGACGCGCGGCATTCGCCCGGTCGGTCGACAATTCCCAGGTCGAATAGGCTTCATCGGGCATTTCAAGTCCCGAGCGCGTGTGCCCTTCAATCACGACCTGAAACCGGTTGCGGTCGATCATCCAAGCCAGACTTTGCACGATGAAACGTCCCCATTCCGTGAATTCAGCCGTGTTGCCCTCGAAGAGCGGCTGCTTCGGCCGGTCGAACAAGGTGATCCGCATGCCGTCGCTCGTCACCTGAATGTCGATCGGCCGGTCCTCCAGATCCTCGTCCATGTGCAACAGCCGGTAAAAGTCCTTGGCAATCGAGTTGAGGAACTGAAGGTCGATTTCCTTGGCGTCGGAGGTGGGACGACCCCCCTCGCCCTTTTCATCCCGACTCTTGGGTCGCGACGAAGACTCTGAGATCTGTTTCCCGTCCAGATTGAGAATGCCGGCGCTCGCGTTCAGCGGAGAGTTGAACGGCTGCTGGAAGTAGCGGGAGGTGGCGATGAGGACCTCCTTGTCCTGGGACGAGATCCACAGCACCATGAACAGCGCCATCATCGCGGTGACAAAGTCCGCGTAGGCGACCTTCCAGGCTCCTCCTCCTTTGGACATGGTGGCGGGGGTGCGGGTGCAGACGGACTAACGTCCGGCGGGCATGCCCTTCAAGGCGGTTTCGAGTTCCTCGCCGCCCGGCTGCACCGAGCTGTCGAGTGAGCGGCGGGCGATTTCGACCGAGGTCAGGGGCGCCAGGCCCTTCGCGAAACTGGCGACCGCGATCAGTACGCACTTCAAGTACTGGGCGTCGGTTTGATTCATCAACTTGATACGATTGGCCAGTGGGTTGACAAAGCCGTAGGCGACGAAGATGCCGAGCAGCGTGCCGGTGAGGGCGGCAGCCACCTTCTCACCCACCGCCTCGGGACCCTCGGCGATGGCGCTCATGGTATTGATGATGCCGAGCACCGCCGCGACAATGCCGATGGCGGGGAGCGAGTCACCCACCAGTCCCAGCAGGTGCACCGGATGATCGTTTTCCTCCGACTTGGCGTGCAGTTCGGCGGACATCAGCTCTTCCAGCTGGTCGGGTTTGATCTTCCCGTCGATCACCGGCTTCATGCCGTTGATCAAGAATTCCATGCGCTCCTTGTGCGCGGTGAAGCCCGGGTATTTGTTAAAAATGGAACTTTGGCCCGGATTCATGACGTGTTCTTCGAGGGCGATCAGGCCATTGCGCCGACCGACCATGAAGATTTCGTAAAGCATCTTCAGCAGATCAAAGTACTCCGCTTTGCCCACCCCTTTGCCGAACGCGGCAAGCTGGGTCTTGTGGATGATCTCCTTCATCATGTGGGGCGGGCTGGCGATGACCAGCACCCCGAGCGCCACACCGAGAATGACCACGAATTCGGAGACGTGCAGCAGGAGGACCGGATTGCCGCCGGCGATCATGAAACCGCCAAGCGTGGACGCGATGACGATAAAAGCTCCGATGAGGATGAACATATCTCTGAGGAGGACTAACGGCCCGCTGGGGGATACTCTTTAGCGCTACCGGTCGAGGACGACGGTCCCGGCTCGAACCGCGGGCCGGGGAGATCTACCCGGTCGGCGCACCCACAGCGGAGCAGGCCGGACCCGACAGGTTCGGATCCGTGCAACGGGGCTTCCAGGGCCGATACCGGCCGGAACGCAGCCGCGAATCGCGGTAGATTCAAGAAAAGGGTTGGGGTCGGGCTCGGACGCTTCCGGGCTGGGCGGACGTGTGATCCGCTCACTTCTCGCGCACCCGCTTCAGGTAGGCGCGAAGGCCGAGCACCGTCTGGGCGTGGATCTGGCAGATCCGGGACTCGGTCAAATTGAAGACGGCGGCGATTTCGGCCAGGCGCATGTTCTGATGGTAGTACATCGCGAGAATCTTCTTCGGAATCTCGGGCAATTCGGAAATTCGTTGGGCCATGAGCTGCATAAGTTCGTCCTTCTCCATGCGGTCTCGCACCGAGACATCACCTTCGTCCGCGATCAATTCGTGCAACGACGTGCCATCGCTGTCCTCGTTCTCCGTCGTCTGATCGATGGCGACAAAGCAGACCGGACGGGCCTCCTCCATCCACTTGGCGTACTCTTTTGGAGTCAGACCGAGATGGGCGCGCACTTCCTCCTCGCTCGCCGCCCGACCCAGCTTCTGCTCCAGTTCATTGATCGACTCCTTCAACTTCTTCGCCTTGGCCCGGGCCCGGCGCGGACACCAGTCGAGGCGGCGCAATTCATCGAGTACGGCTCCGCGGATACGCATGCTCGCGTAGCCCGCAAACGTGTGGCCCTGCTCGGGATCGTATTTCCGCACGGCGGCGATCAGTCCGGTCACTCCCACACTGTAAAGGTCATCCACATCCACATGCGCCGGCAGGTTGATCTTGATGCGATCCACCACATTGCGGACGAGGGGAAGGTAACGCTCGATCAGTTCCTTTTCATCGACGGCCCCACTGGAGGTCTGATAGGCGCGCCAGGCGTTGGCGGCGGCGGCAGGCTGGGCATAGGCGACGGCTGCGTGTTGTTTCATGGTGGCGTACGTTGAGGACGAGTGTGTGTGGAGCGGTCAGGACGGATTAAAAATCAACGGGAGCGGCCCGCCGGGACGGCGGCGGCGGGGGTGGCGGCGGGGCCGACTGGAATGGCCTTGGCCGCGGCCTGGGCCTCCTCCTCGGCTTCAGCGGCGACCCGCTTCAGGGTCATGGTCTCGGTGAAGGCGCGGATCACCACGGACCAGAACCAGCGAAAGAGCAGCGCGCCCGCCAGGCAGCCAAGGGCGGCATCACGCAAAACGAGGTCGGCGGCGCGACCGGCGGTGAAGCCGGCGACGGTGACGAGGGCGAACCCGGTGAATCCTCCGACAAGAAAGGCGAATTTCATGGGATCAATTCGGTTCAGGAACCCGGAAGCGTCTTGCGCAGCACCGCACCCAGCGCGTCTTCCTCCAGATCGCCCGTCAGGCTCGGACCGGTCGCGAGAAAGAGCGGCGTCAGCTCACCATCGATGAGAAAGTCCCAGAGCTTGCCCCAGTGATTGAGTTCATCGAGATGGGTGAAGACCAGATGCGTGGCCCCCATGTCACGTCCCGCTGAATACGCAGCCCGCAGCGTCGGCAGATCGTACACGGCGTTGAGCACGAGCACGCGACCGTCGATCTTCTCGGTTGCCAGGAATCGCGTGAGCGCGTCGTTGTCCGTCGGCTTGCGCAGAGAAAGTCCCGGCAGGTCGACATAAACAAACCGGGAGGCGTCACCCATGCCGATGGCCGGGGCGGAACCATCACCGGGAAGGTAGTGCTCGAGGGTGAGACCCAGCGCTTCGCAGAACACCGCGAGCCCCTCGGCCGGATTGGGTCGGTCAAACTCTGCCTTGATCACACGACCGGTGAGGGACCGGGTGAACACACTTCGGGCGAGCCACTTGCACAGCGCGGTGGTGCGTCCAGAACCCGCGGGTCCGAGGAAGGCCACCCGCGAGGGGAGGCGTCGCGCCGGATGTGCGGCCGTGGTCGTGCGGAGCGCCTGGCTGAAGTCCGCGAGCGCGCGGTGCAGGGGCAGATCGACGGGGGAAGAAAAACTCGGCGTGGCCTGAAGACGGGCCAGCATGGTCTCCGAAAAGCCCGAGCGCCGAAGCAGGTCGGGCAGGCGCGAAGACGACTCCACGCGAGCGTTCGAGGTTCGCGAGCCCGTCCGGGCTTCATTCGAGGCCACCCCATAGGCTCGATCAGTGGCCGGTGCGCGCTCCAACGTAACCGGAGCCGCCACTTCTCGGGGGGACGCTTCTTCCGTGGAGGTTCCCAGAACCGTTGACCGCGAGGAGGTCATCTCCGGAACGGGCGCGTCTCCGCCAATCTGCGCGATGACTTCAAGGCGCGGACGGCGAAACAATCCCGCGAGGCCCTGACCGGGTAACTGACGGACAGAAAGGACTTTGGCATTTTCGCCCAACTGAGTGCGAATCGTCTCCACCGCTTCCTCGGCCGAACGCACCACCAGCTTGTAAATCGCGGGGGAGGAACTGCCGGTGGAGAGGGAGGAGGAAGCCAGGGTCGACATGGTCACCTCCCCTATTGCTTCATTTGTGCCAAGAATTCCGACAGATCTATTAACTATTGAATTACAGCTAATTCCGTCATCAATTTTGCCGAAGCCTCTGCATTTTTACGATCACTCCACCCGGCGATCGTTTTCGCGGCAGAAATTGCCGAAAGGTCGGCAAATCCCACCGGGATGCCGTTTCCCCTTTCCTTCGCGATAAGGAGTCAATCGGACGGGTCCGAGCGCACTGAATCGGAATTGTCACACACGGTACGATCCAGGGCCTATCCCACTCGCTAAAAAAGTCTTAGAAACGTCGGAAACCGCCTTTTCGGGGCGGTTTCGCATCGACAAACCCCGGTTTGCACGCAAAGCCGCCGAACCGCCGGGGTCGGCAACTCATACGCGTTCCGTTTGAAAAACAACGAGGTAACGACCCCTTCGATGATCGTAGGATGGATAGATGGAGGGCGTCGCTCCGTCGACGCCGGTTGCGCGTTGCGTTCACCGAGAGCGTACGGTCGCAGGGTTGCGGGGTTCGTCCCCCGGCGTCGACGGAGCGACGCCCTCCACCCGAGCCAAACCGGCGTATCGTCAGTCGGCCTAAGGGCTCCACGGGCTGCTAATCTTAACGTCGATGGGTCAGCGACCCCGCCTCCATCGGAGAAAGGAGCATTGGGAGATCGCGATTCTCCGTCGCCGTCGCCACTCAGGCGGCGCGGAGGGCCGCGGCTTCCGCCCGGGCGAGGTGGGCGGGCAGCGGGACGATGCCCGTGTTTTCGATCTCGGTGGCCGAGGGCAGCTCCTGATAAGCCAGCACCACCAACCGCGGGAACGAGGGTTCAAAGAAACGCTTGAGCGGCAGCCGCAGTTCCGTGCTGACCACGAGCACCGGGTTCAGTCCCGCTTGGACGAACTCGGCCACGCGGGTGTTGATTTCATTGAGCAGGTGGCGACCCAGGCCCGGATCGAGCGCGAGGCCGACTTCACTCGGGGTCCGGTGCACCTTGCCGGCGAGCGCCTGTTCCAGTCGCGGATCCAGCGTCATGGCCTTGATCAGGCCCGGCTGGTATTCGAGCTCGGGCACAAAGTACATGCCGAGGCGGCGCCGGGTCAGCTCGCTCAGGTCGTCCGGATTCTTGGACACTGCCGCAAAGTCACCAATGCACTCGAGAATGAGCGGCAGATTGAGAATTGAAAGGTTCTCGCGCAGAAGGTTCTGCAGCACGCGCTGGATGATGCCCAGATTGACGAGGTCAGGCAGCAACTCCGCCACCAGCGCCGGATTGGTCTCCTTGAGGTGATCGATCAGCACTTGCACGTCCTGGCGGCCCAGCAACAGATGCGCACATCCCTTGAGGGTTTCCGAGACGTGGGTGATCATGACGGACGAAGGATCGACCACGGTGTAACCGTTCAACTCGGCGGTCTTGCGTTCGCCTTCGTCGATCCAGACTGCCTCGAGCCCAAACACAGGCTCGCGCGTCGGCAGCCCACGCAGGGCCACCTTGCTGCCGGAAACATTCATGGCCATGCTCCGACCCGGCTGCACCAGTCCTTTCGCGACCGCTTTGCCACGCAGGAGGAAACGGTACTCGTTGGGCTCCAACTCGAGATTGTCTCGCACCGAAACCGGCGGCACGAGCAGTCCCTTTTCGCGCGCCAGCGTCTTGCGCACACCAGTCACCCGGGAGAGCAGGTCGCCCCCCTGTTTGGCGTCCGCCAGCGGCAGCAGGCCATAACCGATCTCAATCGCGAACACGTCGAGATCGATGAGTTTGCGGATGTCCTCGGAAATCGCGGCCCGCCCAGCTCCCGGCGCGGCGGCGCCGTCCTTGCCTCCGGCGGCGGAGGTCCCCCCGGCCTTGCCGGTCGCGGCCTTGGCGGTGGCGGCGGCGATTTCCGCACTGGCCGCATCGACCTCCTGCTGCTGCTTGAGCAGGCGGGCGACATATCCGGCCGAACACGCAAGCACCAGAAACGGTAGGGTCGGCATGCCCGGCATCAGCGCGAACACCCCCAGCATGCCGGCGGAGATGCCGATCGCCCGGGGGTACTTGACGATTTGAGAGCCGATTTGGTGTCCAAGATTGCCCGTGCCCGCCGCGCGGGTGACGAGGATACCAGCACCGACCGAGACGATCAGCGCAGGGATCTGCGAGACCAGGCCGTCACCGATCGACAGCAACGTGAACTTGGCCGCGGCCTCGCCCAGCGACATCCCCATCTGGAGAACGCCGATGGCGAAACCGCCGATGATGTTGACCAACGTAATGAGAATGCCTGCGACCGCGTCACCGCGGACGAATTTGGACGCACCGTCCATCGCGCCGTAAAAGTCGGCTTCCTTCTGAATCTTCACGCGACGGGCGGTGGCCGTCTGTTCGTCGATGATGCCGGCGTTCAGTTCCGCATCGATTGCCATCTGCTTGCCGGGCAAGGCATCCAGCGTGAACCGCGCGCTCACTTCGGCGATGCGCCCGGCGCCCTTCGTGATGACCACAAAGTTGATGACGATCAGGATGATGAACACCACAAAGCCGACGATGTAGTTGCCCTGGATGACAAAGTGACCGAACGACTCGATCACATTGCCGCCGGTCCCCTTGGTCAGAATCAGCCGGGTGGAGCAGATGTTGAGCGCCAGCCGGAACAGCGTCAGACCCAGCAGCAAGGTCGGGAAACCCGAGAATTCGGGAGGGTCCTTGACGTAAACCACGATCAGCAGCACCAGCAGCGACAGACCGATCTGCAGCGCCAACATCAGGTCCAGCACCATCGCGGGAACCGGAATCAAGAGCATCAGCACCGTGGCGAACAGGGCACCGGTGAAGATCAGATCGGCCCGTTTCAGCAAATCGATGCCCCCCGTGGCGACAGCGGAGGTGGAGGCGGGAGTGACGGCGGCGGTGGCGGTGGCCATGGAAAGTCAGGTACGGGAGGGCGACAGAAACGAAGGACTCAGGCCACGGTGCGCGCGGCGGCGCCCTCGGCCGCGGCGCGGCGCATTTTCAGTTCGTGGAAGTACAGGCGATGCGTGCGGTAGACGAACGCCAGAATCTCGGCGACGGCCTGGTAGAGGGTGTTGGGGATCGCTTCACCGACTTCGCCAATGCTGTAAAGCATGCGGGCGACCGGTTTGTTTTCGACCACGGGCACGCCGTGCTCCGCCGCCAGCGCCTTGATGCGCAGGGCAAACCGGTTCTCTCCCTTGGCCAGCACCACCGGGGCGCCGTCCTTGCCGCGTTCGTACTTCAACGCGACGGCATAGTGGGTCGGATTGGTCACCACGACATCGGCCGTGGCCACCGCGTCCAACATCTGCTTCTGCGAAAGCCTCCGGGCCATGCGCCGCATTGCGCTCTTGGTGTGTCCATCGCCTTCCGACTGCTTGTGCTCATCCTTCACTTCCTGCCGCGTCATCTTCATCTCCTGGAAGTTCTTGAATCGCTCGTACGCATAACTGAGGCCCGCGATCAGACCGAGCGCGATGACCAGTTTGCCAAAGAACTCGAGCGTCGCCCGGTGCAGGAACATGCCGAGATAGGCCGCTTCCACCGGCGCGGTGAACATGGGATCAGCCAGGAGGTTCTTGGCGGAGACCCACAGCACAAAGCCAATGCCGAGCATCTTCAGAAAATCGACCAGCCCGTGCACGGCGCTCGACTTGGAAAAAATCCGCTGCAACCCCGCCATGGCATCGAGCTTCTCGAACTTGAATCCCATCGCTTTCGGCGAAAGACGGAAGCCCGTCTGCAGTCCGCCCACGATCAGGGAGCAAAGCAGCGCGGTGACGAGAACCGGAAGCAGGACGCGGAACAGCAGGAGCCCGATTTCACCCAGTTGCTGGGGTACGGTGACAATCTCGATCCGCGCCGCGCCGAGGTCGCTCCAAATCAAGGTCGCCAAGGACGCAATGTCCCGCGCGCTGGAGGACACCGTCATACTGAAGACGCCGAGAGCGCCCGCAATCATGGCGACCACTTGCAGTTCGGGCGATTTGGCGAATTGCCCGCGCTCAAACGCCTCCGTCAACCGTTTGTCGGTCGGCAGTTCGGTTTTTGAGTCGTCGTCGTGATCTTGCATGAGCGCCGGGTGAGGTATGCAGGCCGGGTGCCAGCGGGCGCAACTGCTTCTTTAACACCTATCAAACAAAGACTTATAGTATCAAAAACGATCCCGAAAACACAGGCGGCAAATTCTGCAGTCGGCGGGGCCTAGACCGGAGGGGGCAGCAGTTCGAGCAGCTTGAACGGCAGCACATCAAACTCCGCCCACAGGTACCGCGCCACCAACGCCCCGGCCCCGGAGAGCAGGGCAAACCCCGCCATCAGACGCAGCGAATAGCTGAGCACAAAGACGTTCATACGGGGGACGGCCCGACCCAGGACCGAAAACGCCAGGTTGATGAGGAAGTTCAGTCCGATGAACGGGGCCGCGATCCGGAACCCCAGCTCGATCACGTGGCCGGTGGACTGAAGCATGACGAGCATCGAGCCCTCCCCCAGGTTGGGCAGGCCGGCGGGGGAAAAGTCGAAGCTCCTCGAAAAGGCGGTCAGGACGCCAAAGTGGGCCCCGAAGAGGAAAAAGAGCACCCCGGCGAACATCGACAGCAGTGCGGCCAGAGGTTCCTGCGACGGAATCGGCACATCAAATCCGGGCGCCGCGGTCAGACCGATTTCATTGGCGATCAGACGGCCGCCCATTTCGACCGCCGCGAACGCGAGCCGGCCGACAAATCCAAAGACGAGTCCGAGGATGATCTCGCCGGCGGCAGCGGTGATCATCTCTCCGTGGCTCTCCGGCACGCCGACATGCGGTACGATGCCGTAAAAGAGGGAGGCCAGGCAGGCCGACAAGGCCACTCGTACCATCGCCGGCAGTGAACGTCCGGCGAGCGTGGGGAAAAGCAGGATGACCCCCAGCCCGCGCAGAAACACCATCAGCCAGGCATATCCGAGGTCCAGCGGCATGGTCGCAACCCGGGGTTCACTGTCCCAGCGTACCAATCCGCGTGATCATGGTGGTCGCGAACTCCGTGATGGAGCGCAGCAGCCACGGGGCCAGTGCGATGAGAAGGCCTGCCAGCGCAAGCAGCTTGGGGGCGAAGGTGAGGGTCTGCTCCTGGATGCTGGTCACCGATTGGAAGAGGCTGGTGATGAATCCAATGACGAGCATGACCCCGAGAAAGGGAGCCACGATGTAGAGCGAGAAAATGATCACGCCCTTGAAGATATCGATCGCGAGTTCAGGACTCATGGCGGGAGGAAAGGCGGGGCTGGGACGAGGAGATCGCCTACACGCGGAAACTGTCGACGAGGCTCTTGACCACGAGGTGCCAGCCGTCGACGAGCACAAAGAGCAGCAGCTTGAAGGGCAGCGACACAATCGCCGGGGGCATCATCATCATGCCGAGGGCCATGAGCACCGAGGAAACGAGGAAGTCGACGACCAGAAAGGGAAGAAAGAGCATGAACCCCATCTGGAATGCGGTCTGCAGTTCGCTGATGACAAAGGCCGGGATCACCACCCGCATGGGCAGGTCCTCCACGCGCGTCGGCGGGAATCGCCCGAGTTGCAGGAAGAACTCGAGATCCCGGGTGCGCGTCTGTTTGAGCATGAACTCGCGCACGGGCACCGCCGCCTTGTCGAGCGCCTGGCCCGAGTTGAGTTGTCCCGACAGGTAAGGCTGCATGGCCTCGGCGTTCACCCGATCAAAGACGGGCCCCATGAGGAAAAAGGTCAGAAAGAGCGACAGTCCGACGATGATCTGGTTGGACGGCGCCGACGGCACGCCAATCGCGGTGCGTACAAACCCGAGCACAATGACGATGCGCGTAAAACTCGTCATGAGAATGACGAGCGACGGCGCCAACGTGAGCAGCGTCATGATCACGACCAGCTGGATCGCGACGCTCACATCTCCAGGACGTCCGGAACCTTCGATCCCGATGTTCAAACGCAGCGGGTTGGACGTGGTTCCCCCCGGCAGGACAGCCGGCGTGGCCGTGGATCCGGTCGTGCCAGGTGCGGGATTGGCCGCCGGGGCAATGACCGTCGGGCCAGCGGGGGTGACCGGATCCGGTCCGGCCGGGATCGCGGGTGCGGGTTGCGCCCGCATCTCCCCTGCTCCGAGAGCCAGCATCAGGATCACCCAGCGCCACGCGCCAAGCCACCCGGCAAGCCCACGAACACCGGGGCGGGCGGGCGCGGTCACAAGTCCTCCTGTGATGCATCCAACCGCGCGAGCAGCTGGATTTGACCCGGGGTGACACCAATCAGAAATTTGCGATCCTCATATCCCGCCACCACCAGGTACTGGCGATTGCCGAGCGAGCGACTTTCTTCGATCACGATCTTGCGATCAGCGCGGGTGGGAAGCAATCCGGCGGGTCCCCGCCGCTTCAACACGACCCACACACCGGCCCCGGCCAGCAAAAGCGCGGCCGCCAGCAGCGTCCACGATTGCCCACTGCCCTTGCCCGACGCAGCGGGCTGGGTCGGCCGATCCGGCGACCCCTGCGGATAAATCAACGTTCCCGGTTCCCGGGAGGCGGGCGTTTCCGCACTCGCCGCACTCATCGGCTGCGCCGTCTCCAAAACGGCGCAGCCGACTACCACTAGCAGCCAGCGGGTGACGCTGGTAAAGGATGGGAGGAAGAGCCTCATCAAGGACAGAACCCCAGTCTAAGCCACTTTCATGCCATCAGCATTCTATACCATTTAAACTGCCTTCATACAATGAGTTAAAATGCACAATTCCTCACCATTACCCCTGCCCCATCACCGCTGGGGCGGCCTCGGAGGCACCCGGCAAGATTTACCTCCCGTCGCGATCTCCGGCTGGCAGCCCGTTCGCGACGCAAAAAAAGCCGATCCTTGAGGATCGGCCGTGCCAGGAAAGCGGAGAGACGAGGAAAGGATTGCTTAGGTGTCGCGAGTCCCCACGAGCTCCGTGATTTTGATGCCGAAGCTGTCTTCCACCACCACCACCTCACCGTAGGCCACCAGCTTGTCATTCACGTAGAGACCCACGGGATCACTGGCCTGCTGGTTGAGCTGGATGACCGTCCCCGGGGACAGCTCCAGCACTTCGCGCATGGGAAGGTGGCAGGATCCAAGTTGGACCGTGACCTTGACTTTGACGTCCAACACGAGTTCGAGAGTCTTATCTTCCATGGCTTTGCTTCTTTGAGGATGGATTTTCGGCGATCTTCTTCACCAGCTTCACGACCACGCGGTCGCTATCGAGTCCGACGGTGCCGACAAATTTGGGAGTTCCGTTGAGGGTGATCTGGGTCTGGTCGACGATCTCGGGAGGCATTTCGATCACGTCCCCCACCCGCAGTTGTGTCAGTTCGCGCAGGGACAGCTCGAAAGCGTCCCACTCCGCGCGCACCGGCATCGAGATGTGCTCGTAAATCGGTTTCCACTCTGCCTTGGCCGGTTTGGCGTCGGGCGTGGTGTCTTTGTCCCGGCTCGCCTGCATCGACTTCACCAGCGGTTCGATCGTGTAGTACGGGATCCCAATCTGCATTTGCTCGGAGCAGTCGCCAAACCCCACTTCCATGGTCAGGGCGAGCATGACGGCGTCCTTCGGCGAGGTTTGCAGGAAGCGGCCGTTGTTCTCATGGCCGATCACGGCGGGATGCAGCTCCCGCTGGCCTTTCCACTGACCGCACCACTCCTCCAGAACGATGCGGATCACGTCCTCAAGCAGGGCCACCTCGATTTCGGTCAGATAACGCTCCAGTTTGACCGAGTGGCCATGGCCGCCGAGCATGCGGTCGACCAAAGTGAGCGCGAGCCGTGGATTGAGATCGAGGATACCGACGCCCATCAGTGGCTCGGTCTTGAACAGACAGAGGTGCGTGGGACTGGGCAGTGACTCGGTGAACTTAGCGTACGCCAAGGTGGTCAGCTTCGACATCTTGAGCGTAAACTCCATCCGAAGAAAGAGGGAGAGCCGCGCCGACAGGTAGCGAATGAAGTCCTCATGCAGCAGGCGCAGCCGCCGCAGTTCCACCTCGGTCAGGAAGACCGGATTGCGAAAGTCGTAGACTTCGATCTTCGGCGCCGCGGCGGCGTCCATCTTCCGACCGTCAGCACGGTAGACGTGCTGCTTCGGCGGTTCGATCGCCTGCGCGAGCAGCCGGTCGATCTCACTTTGGTCGAGAACCTCGGAACTCATGCTGGAATTGTCGGCGGCCATTTCGGTGACGCAGCGTCACTGCACCACGAAGTCGGAAAAGTAGATCTGCTCCGCCACTTTGCGACCGAGAGCCTGATTGTAGGCCGCGCCGAGTTTCTCCCGGATGATGTTCTTCGCACCGGCTTCCTCCAGGTCGGAGAGCGTCAGCGAAGAGAGCACATTCAGCGTCACGTCGAGCATACGCGGTTTGTTCGCCTCGAACTGCCCGCGCAGTGTCGGATCCGCACCGGTGACAAGGAATGAGGCCTTGAGGTAGCGCGTGCCCATGGTTCCGGCCAGGTTGACCACGATGTTTTCGAAAGCGTAGGTATTGCCGGCGCCGGCCGGACCCTCGCCCTTCTTTCCGTGACCACCCTTTTCCGCCTTGGCGGGGGCATGTTCAGCGGGAGCGGCGCCGTGCTCGCCTTCGGCCGCGGCGGCGTGTTCCCCTTCCGGGGCGGGCGCGGCGAGTCCCTTGCGTAGCTGGGGCACGATGACGAATTGGGCGACCGCCCAGGAGATGGCAGGGGCGAGCACGATGACCACCACCACCGGAATGAGGGTGCCCATCATGCCGCCGGACTTTTTCGGCGCAGCAGCGGCGTCGGCGGGTGCGGCCGCGGCGGCGGCCGGAGGCGCTTCAGGTTTGGCGGCCATGGTCAGAGGGGAGTTAAGGAAAAAACGCTTAGCGCTTCAGGTTCACAATGTCCTCGAGCACGCTGTCCGAGACCGTGACCAGACGGGAGCTGGCCTGGAATGAACGCTGCATCGTGATCATGTTCGCGAACTCCTCCGTCAGATCGACGTTCGAGAGTTCCAGCGTGCCCGACTCGATGGCGCCGAGGCCATTGGTGCCAGGAGCGTTATTGGCGGCGGTGAGCGGATCGCCACCGATCGGGCCGGCGGTGAGCATGCCGGTGAACAGATTGTCACCCGCCTTGGTCAGCGCAGTCGGATCGGAGAAATTCTGGAGCAACACGCGATTGGTCGTGGTGGCGGAACCATCCGAGTAGAACTCGATCAGATTGCCGGCGCGGTCGACCGTGATGGACTGGAGTTGGGTGCCGGCCGGGGGAGTGCCGAGCTGGATGTCGCCGACGGTGGCCGGAGGCGCGAGGTTGGTGCCGCCGGTCAGGCCCTGCACGCGGTAACCCTGTGCGGTCACCAGGAAGCCGTTGTCATCGAGCCGCAGATTGCCCGCGCGGGTGACATACTCCTGGGTGTCAGCCGGGTTGATCACCCGGAAAAAGCCGTTGCCGGAAATGCCCAGATCCGTCGTCACACCAGTGGTGTTCAGGGCCCCCTGAGCATAGCGCGCGGTGATGCCGCCGAGCTTGACGCCCGTGCCCACCTGGGTCGCGGAGGTGTTCGAGGTCGTCGCCGTGGACGGCGCGGAGGCGCGAAGCATGTTGCTGAAACTGTCGGCAAAGGTCGCGCGGGAGCCCTTGTAGCCGACCGTATTGACGTTGGCGATATTGTTGCCGATGACTTCGAGCCCCTTGGTGAAGCTGCGGAGGGCGCTGACGCCGGAGGTGAGAGTACCGATGAGTGACATAAGCGGACGGTGGGTTGACGAGCGTTGGTTGGTTGAGAGGGAGGTTGATCGAAAAGGGATCAGGTGCCCGCGGCGGGCACCGGTTCGACGACGGGAGGCAGCTCCACTTTCGTGACGGAGGCGTAGGGATACAGGGCGCCGTCGATGAGCAGGCGGGGCGTCGTGGTCGTGCTGTCGACCGCGGAGACGACACCGGTCACCACATTGCCCTTGGCATCCGAAACGGTGACCTGGCGTCCGAGCAAACCGCCGGCGGCGCTCAGCTCGCTGTTGGCGCGCAGGGAGGCGAACTCCTTGGACAACTGCGTCGTCTGCTCAAGGCTGGTGAACTGCGCCATCTGGGCGATGAACGCGGTGTCCTCCATGGGCTTCAGCGGATCCTGATGGGCCAGCTGCACGGTGATGAGCTTGAGAAAATCGTCCTGCCCGAGCGTCTGCTTCGGAATGCGCGCCTGAACGGCGTCCGGTTGGACCGACGAGTAGGACTGGGTGGCGGCGGAGGAGATTTGCATGGCTCAGGCGAAGGCGTGAAGACGGGCGGAGGTGGTCGCAGGCGTCGCCGGGCGGACATCGACAGGCGCCGTCGCGGCGGCTTCGGACCGGGACGAGGAGAGATTGGGATACATCACCGGCGTCTCGGACTGGCGGGACTGGGCAAACTGGCGGGCATTGTCGCCCCCGGAGGAGAACTCCTGGCCGGCGGCGCCCCCGGAAAAGGGTGACGACGAAGGTGAGTGGAAAACGGGTTCCGCCAGACGGTAGGGCTTGTGATCGGACAGGGTCACCACCTGCGCCTGCCAGGCCGCGGCCAGCCGTTCGCGCAATTCAGGTGAGTCCGTCTGGAACGTGGCGGTGACTTCACCATCCCGATACTCGACCCGAACTGCCACGCCCACGTCATCGAGCTTGAGCTTGAGGTGGGTGCTCGGCCGTTCCGTGGCCCACAGCTTGTCGGCCGCATCCACAATCTGCCGCACACTGTGCGCCGCGGACGAGGAAAGCGTCGCATCCACCGGTTCGGCGGTCAATTCGGTCAGCACGCCCGGAGTCAACGCGCTCAGGCCGGACGAGATGGAAAAAGATTCCTCCCGGGCCTTGGGACTCCGATACGAACTGGCATCTGGATGCATGAGAGCCCTCCGATCTGCAGCTTCGGTGCCAAGGGCGAATTTGCTGATCACAACTTCCTTCTGATCAGCATTTAACAAGTTTCTTTTCGGCTCCGACTCACCGTGAGCCCGACCCTTGACCCGATCGCGGAAGGCGTCGCCGAGGGTTGCGGCAATTTTTTCCATCGACTCCGGAACGACCGGGCGACGCAGGGGTGAGGCAGCGTCAGATTCGCCCGTGCGGGTCATCGGCAGGCCATCCGCGGTCACTTCGCTCACCAGATCGAGTGCGGCCTGTTCCAGCGACAGCAAGGACTCGGCGTCGGGCGCAGGGAGCACCGGTGCCGGAACGGTCCGAAGCTGGCTCCAGCTCGGCGTGGAGGAGACCGGGACGTTTGCGACCAACGTCACTCGTTCCTGCACGGCCAAGGGCAGACGCCGCCAGGCGGATTCGCCATCGAGGCCATTCGCCACCGGGTGCGCACTGTCGGTCGCTGCCGGTTGAGCACGGTCCAGCCCCTCGGGCGCATCCGTCAGGGTAAAGGCCTGTCCGCTGGTTGACGGCGAGGATCCGGTCGAGGTCGCAGGCGCATGATCGAGCGGGCTCCGAGGCGAAGGAGCGGCAAAACGAGTGGACCGGGCGAGGACACGCTCGGAGGGGACCATCGGGTCGGAAGCGGGACTCGCCACGGGCGCCACCGGCGCACTGAAGCCCGGATCAAAAGGACGCGGTACCGTCATCCCGGGCGTCTCCACGGGAGGCCGTCCGACGGATACGGTCTCGGTTTCGGTCCGCACCGGGGCCGGCAGCCCGGACTTGGCCGGCTTATCGGGGGAGAGGGACCGTTCTGCCGGTGCCGCTTTGGAGGCTTTGGTCGCGGCGGACGCGGGGGACAAGGGCTCAGTGTGCTCCTCAGTCTTGGTCGCCGCAACTTCCTGCGCCCGCGCGGAGGCCCGGGAGGTCCGCGCCACGGCGATTCCCTTGCCCTGGGGCTCGGTTGACGCGTTTTGGCTGACGGGCACCCGTTCACCCTTCTGCAGGGCTCCGGGCAGATCAGGCCGCGCGGTCTCGGACGGCTCGGTCCGGGTTGACTCCGCACGGTGCGTGGTCGGCTCCGCGGAACCTGGGACAGGACGTTCGGATGCGGCGGAAGGGGAAAAACGGACCGGCTCCGCATTGAGGTCACGCGCCGTCTCCGGCCTGCGCACTTCGCTCCGTGGGGAGGAACTGACCTCGGAAGGGACTACGGCGGCCGGCTGCGAGCTGTCGTCAGACTCCGGGAGTACATCGGACGGCGTCTCCAGGGCATCGCCTTCCCCACCGCATCGGGTGTCAGAGAAAACGGGCGACACCATCGCGGGCACGACGGGTGCGATCGCAGCGGGAACCCCAGTCGGTGCGATCACCACTGGCTGGCAGTCGGCGGGCACGGACGCTTCGGTCTCCGAACGCTCCGCCATCCCGTCGCTCTCCCCGGACCGCGCACCGACTTTGGGCCGCGCCTCCCCGGTCTGGAGGTCAGCCACCTTGGCCGCCACGTCCGTCGGCATTCCGCCGTCGACCGGACGTCGCTGCACTTCCTGACCCAAACGCAGCCCCGGCGCAGCCGGGTTCGCCTGGGGCCGGTGAGGAGACCGGGCATGGCGGGTAAAAAACGGAACCGCAGGTCCGGACACGCCGAGCGGATCGGAAGCGTTCTCCATCTCGACCGGGGACGACTCTCGCGTGGCAGTGGCGTTCGTCTCCGGCGCAGCCGCCTGTTCAACCGGCAGACCAGGCTCCATCGCGCCCGGCAGCGGCAGCATCGACGCATGGATCGGCGACGCGGGTGTCAGTGGGACGGCTGGGGCCTGCGCCGTGACCGCGACCGAGGTCGGGACCGCTCCCGCCAGTACCGTGGCAAAACTCAGGGAAACGTCGCCGCCCAAGGCGGACGGTGAGTCGGAAGTGACGCCTGCGGCGTCGACGAAGGCGCCTTTGCAGGCGAGATCAAAAGGCAGAGTAGGAGCGGAGATCGACATGAGAGCACTCCGTCCATGGGTGCGACACGCGCCATCCTTGGCGCGTCGGTGAAGCGTGGAGAAATCAGGGAGTGGCGGCGGTTCGGGCCGCCCGGAGCAGGCGCATACGTTCAGTCAGGGTGGCGGCGCGTTTGACGATCGTGGGATCGGGCGACTTGCCCATCTCTTCGAACAGAGCGCTCACATCGTCGGTCTTCATCAACGAGAGGACCTTCACGACCGTCATCTGGTCCATTTCGCTGAGGATGCTGACGGCCGCCTTGGGTGAGAGATTCTTAAAGGTGCTGGAGAGGGTTTTCAGGTTCTTGGCCTCGTCGGCTTTGACCTCGATCATCTTTTCGCCGATTTCGTTCCGCAGCGCCTCGATCTGCTGACGCGTTTTGCTCAGCTCTTTTTGCTCGGCGGCGAGCCGGGTCTCGCGGAGTGCCACCGTGTCTTCGCGCTGCTTCAAGGCAGCCTTCTGTTCCTTGAGTTCGGAGGCCAGACCCTCGATTTCGATCGTCCAAAAATCCCAAGGCTCCTCCGGCTTTTCCGGCTTGGCCTTCTTTTCGCGTTTGCTCGCGGCTTCCTGCACCAGCGGTTTCGCCGCCGTCCAGACCACGCCCACGCTCGTGCCCACTCCCATGATCAGGCCGAGCACAATCAACACCACTGGATTGCCGAGGAGTTTCATGGTACCAAAAGCCTCAGGCGGCGGCGGTCAGTCCGCGGCCGTTCGGGCCATGCGGACGGTCGTCCAGGGTGCGCTGCGCCTCGCGCTCCTCATCCCGGCGGTGCTCCTGGCGCGCCGTCTGTTCCAGTTTCTCGATCAGTCGCAGGTCGCGGCGTGATTCCAGCCATTCGGCCCGGCGGGTCTCCCGCACGGCGACGGCCTTTTGCAGGTCCGACACGGCGTTCGACTCCTCCTCGACCACCCGCTGATGCGCTTGCAGAAAGGCGATTTGTTCGGCCGGACGGAAAGAGCGCCGCCGCTCGGCCACCAGCACATGCTCCAGCTCGGTCTTCCGACGGCGCACCTGGTCGAGCATGTCCTCAGCCACCGCCACCGCCTGCAACGCCACGCTGAACGCCTCGCGCAACCGCAATTCGCGCGCTTCGCGCACAATGGCCACCGACTTCAAGGGAAAGCGGAATTTTTTCATGGATGCTCAGGGTCAGCCGACAATCTGTTTCAGCAGGGCGAAACTTTTGGCCCGCTCGAAGCGCTCATCCACGCCTTGCCGCAGGAAACTGCGCAGCGGCTCGTGCAGGGCGACCGCCTGGTCGAGCGCGGCATTCGTTCCTTTTTGGTAGGCGCCGATCGTGATCAGATCCTCGTTCTTGCGATAGCTGGCGAGATGCTCGCGGGCCCGGCCCGAGGTCACGACTTCCTCCGGGAGGCAGATGTCGCGCACAAGCCGGGAGACACTCTCCAGCACATCGATCGCGGGATAGTGATTGGCGTGCGCCAACGCCCGTGAAAGCACGATGTGTCCATCGAGAATACCACGGACGGCATCGGCGACCGGCTCGTTCATGTCGTCACCCTCGACCAGCACGGTGTACAGCGCGGTGATCGTCCCCTGCTCTCCCGAGCCCGCGCGCTCCAGCAGGCGGGGCAGCAGCGCAAACACACTGGGAGTGTATCCACGCGTGGCCGGGGGCTCACCCACGGCGAGGCCGATCTCGCGCTGGGCCATGGCAAAGCGGGTGACGCTGTCCATGAGCAGCAACACATTCGCACCGGTGTCCCGGTAGGCTTCGGCGATCGCGGTGGCGGTGTAGGCGGCGCGCATGCGCAATGGTGCAGGCGTGTCGCTGGTCGAGCAGACAATGACCGAGCGGGCGAGTCCCTCGTCACCCAGGTCCTTCTCCAGAAATTCACGCAATTCTCGGCCGCGTTCACCGACCAGCCCCACGACCACCACGTCCGCCTCGGCTCCGCGGGCGATCATAGAGAGCAGGGTCGACTTGCCGACGCCGGATCCGGCGAACAGCCCCACGCGCTGGCCGCGGCCGAGCGGAACAAAGGCATCGATGGCGCGCACGCCGGTGACAAAGGTTTCCTTGATGCGACGACGGCGCAGCGGATGCGGCGGCTTGGAGGCCGTCACGTCACCCCGCTGGGTCGGCAGCGCCCCAAGGCCGTCGAGCGGACGCCCCAGGGCATCGAGCACGCGTCCCAGCAAATGCGGTCCGGGCACGGGCAGCGGGGGCAAATCGCAGGCCATCACTTCGGCGCCAGCGTGCAGGCCGGTCATCTCACCGAGCGGCATGAGCAGCACGTGCTGCCCGCGAAATCCCACCACCTCGGCCAGACAGTCAAATTCGCCGCGGTCGGAGCGCAGTTTGCACAACTCTCCCAGACCCACGTTCGGGCCCTCGCTCTCGATGATGAGACCGGTCACGCCCGTGACACGTCCCAGCCGGCGCACGGCCGGCACCGCGCGCACCTGGGCGCGAAGTTCTTCGATCAGTTGGGGAATTCCGGGAGACACGGCGGGACGGCGGGGAAGGGACAAAGGCGTGGGTTCAAGGCGTGGCCAGCTCGCGTTCAAGCGTGGCCAGTTTGGACGAGAGACGGGCGTCGGTCAGACCGAAGCGACTGCGCACCTGGCAGTCACCCGAGCTGAGGGCGGGAGAAGCGGTGATGCGCAATCCCACGTAACGGTCCTTCCAGGACGGAGAGAGTTGCTCGAGTGCGGCGGCGTCGCGCGGCGAAACCAGCAGTTCGAGATTGTCGGTTTCGGGGTAGAGCTGTTCGAGCGTTTCCCCGCAGAGTCGCGCCACCGCGTCGGGCGGCGGTTCATACCCCCCGAGCAGACGGCGGGCGATTTCCATGACCAGGCCGGGAAGCGAATCCTGGAGCTGGCTGATGACCAGGGACTCGGCGGAGGCCAGCTTGGCGAAGAGACCGTCCTGCAGAGCCTGCACCTCGGCGCGAAAGTCGACCATCTGCTGATCCGCAAAGTGGCGCGCCGAATCGGCGCCCTTCTGGTAGGCCTCGACACGCACCGCGGCGACCTCGCTCTCGCTGAAGTAGCGGGACGAACGACCGGGAATCGTGGCGCCGGAGAGCGGTCGGTCAAAAACGACCAGGGTGTGGTGCAGAGCCATGGCGAGGAGAACGTCCGTCGTGATCAGGCGACCACCGCGCCATCGCCGCCATCGAGGGAAATGGCGCCTTCTTCTTCCAGGCGGCGCACCACCTGGATGATGGCGTCCTGGGCCGTCTCGACGTCCTTGAGCCGCACCGGCCCGAGCATCGAGATTTCGTCGCGCAGGCTTTCCGCCGCGCGCTTGGAGATGGAACCGTAGAGCTTTTCCTTGAGCGGCTCGCTGGCCGACTTCATCGACACCGCGAGGTTCGCCGAGTCGACTTCGCGCAACACGCGCTGCAGATCGGCCGGTTGCAGGCGGTTGAGATCCTCGAAGCTGAACATCTTCTTGCGGATGGCGGCGCCAAGCGAGCTGTTGCGCTCTTCCAACCGGGCGAGCAAGCCCTTGGAGGTTTCCTTGTCGAGACCGTTCAACAGGTCGGCCACCGCCCGCACGCCACCACTGTTGTGGAAGGTCGGCCGGACCTTGGTGTCAAAGTGTTTGCCGAGGCTGCGGACAATTTTGCCGACGAGCTCGAGCGACGTGCTGTCGATGGTGCCGAGCCGCTCGATCACTTCCTCGCGCAGCTCGGGGCTGAGGAGGAAAAAGATCTCCGCCGACTTCGGACCGGAAAGGTAGGAGAGCACGAACGAAATGGTCTGCGGCTGCTCGTTCTTGATCAGGTTGAAGATCTGCCGGCCTTCCATCTCGGCGATGTCCTGAACGACATCGAGCGAGGTGCCGCCGGGCGAGAGACCGACGCGACCGAGAATCGTATTGGCTTTGTAGTCACCGCGGGCCCGGCCCACCGTCACACGGGCGTAGTCGAGACCGCCGAGTGTGGAGGCCACACTCTCGCCGATGATCGGCGTGAGTTCCTCGAGCACCTGAGTGCGCACCCCGTCGGGAACCATGGGAAACTGTCCCATTTCGCGGCAGAGCATTTCAATCTGGGCGTCGTCGAAGGTGCGCATGACCTCGGCGGCGGCATCCGGGCCGACGACAATGAGGAAGAGCGCCAGCTTTTGCATGCGCGAGAGCTTGCTGTAGTCGATCGCCACCGCGGCGGTCGTGGTCGGTGCTTCGGCGGGAGTGGAGGCCATGGCTCAGGTCGGAACGAGGACGGAAAGGGTGAGAGGGAGGCTTCAGGATTTCTTCACGGCGACCCAGTCCTTGAGCGCCGTGCCGATGTTGACCGGCTTCTGCCGGATCAGTTCATTGAGCAATTCGGGGGTCAGCGTGCCATTGCTCTGCAGCTGTCGCTGCGCATCGCGAGGCGAGGCCGTGAGGAGTTCGACCGGCACGGACTCGGGCTTCTGCTTGCCGAGCATGCGCCAGAAGACGAAGAGCACACCGAGGGCGACGGCGACCGCGAAGTAGCGGCTCGCGCCATCGATCCAGCTCTGCACGCGGGTGGCGGACTCGATCTTGCCAATCTTCTCCGCGATCGGTTCGACCTGGAATGCGACTTCCTGCAGGCTGACCAGGGTGTCCAGCGCCTGGCCCGGAGCGGGCCTCAGGCCGAGGGCATTCACCACAATCTGGCGGAGCGCCTGCAGTTCCTCCGGCGTGCGAGGCTGCGGCACCGGAGCGGCCGGAGCAGCACCTTCGGCGGGGGGCGTGGCGGGAGCAGCCGGGGCGGCGGCGCGCATGGCCACAAACACCGAGGCCGTGACATTCTTGAGTGACCCCGGCTGGCGGGTGACATTGGTGATCGACCGGTTGATCTCGTAGGTGGTCGTGCGATTCTTCCGATTGGTCTCCGTAACATTCGCCGGCCGGCCGCCCTCAGAACTCGCGGCGCCGGGCTTGTCGGGCGTATTGGCGGTGACTCCGACCACGCCGCCCGAGCGCGACTCGGAGGAATTGGAAATGTCGTCGGTTGACGTCTGGGAGCGCACCACCTGGCCATCCGGGTCGTACTTTTCCTGCGTCATGGTGGTGGCTTCCGTCTCGATCTCGGCGGAGACCCGCACGACGGCGTTGCCGAGACCGACCACCGGCGTGAGCATCGTCTCCACCTTGTGGGCGAGGTAATTCTCAATCTGCTGGCGGTAGCGCATCTGGGACGAGGCGGTGCTCAGCATGGGATCCTGACGAAGGTCTTCGGAGAGCACGCGTCCCTTTTGGTCGACAACGGCGACCTGGTCGGGCTGGAGCCCCTGCACGGCATTGGCCACCAGATGTCGGATACTATTGACCGCCTCGGTTTCCAAACGCCCGCCGGCCAGTTCCACAAAGACGGAAGCGGTGGGTTTGACACCCTGTTCCGTCAGCAGCAGCCGGTTTTCCGGCTGGACAATCATGACCCGCGCGCTGCGCACACCGTCGAGTTGCCCGATCGTCCGACCCAGTTCGCCCTGAAGTGCGCGCAGGTAGTTCGTGCGCTGGACGAAGTCGGAGAGACCAAACTGCCCCTTGTCGAAAATTTCAAACCCCACGCCATCGCCGTTGGGCACGCCCTTGCTCGCCAGTTCCATGCGCAGCCGGTAGACCTGGTCCGCCGGCACGTAGACCGTCGCCCCGCCATTGGCGATCTTGTGCGGGATATTCTGCGCCTGCAGCGAGCTGATGATTTGGGCCGCGTCCTTTTCGGAGAGCCGGCCATAGAGCAGTTGGAAGTCGGGCTGGCGCGACCAGAGCACCACCGCGGCGAGTGCGCCCGCGACAGCGACGGCAGCGACCACCAGCGAGACCCGCTGGTTGAGACCGAGTTGTTTCCAGAGCGAAAGCAGAGAGGAGGCGAACGATTTCATCGACTAGGGGCTCAGACGGGCATGCGCATCAGTTCCTGATACGAGTCGACCAGTTTATTGCGGACCTCGACCATCAGCTGAAACGCCACGCCCGCCTCCTGCATCGCGATGACGCTTTGGTGCAATTGATCGTTCTGTCCCATGAGCACCTGACGGGTGATGTCCTGGGCTTCGGTCTGCTTGGCGTCCACCGCCGAGACCATCTGTTCAAACACGGAGCTGAAGCTGGCGGGGGTCGTCCCGGTGGGGGAAGCCGGTCCATCCAGCCGCGGCAACATCGGGGAAGCGGGTGCATCCAGACGGCCGGCGCCGGGCAGGCGGTTCAGCAGAGAACTCTGCAGACCTCCGATGGAAGAAATGATGGACATGGCGAAAAGAGGAAAAAGGGGCTACCGGAAGAGGACGTTCACGAACGGTGCAGCGGCATCATTTGCCGATTTCGAGGGCCTTCATGGCCATTTGACGGCCGTTTTTGACCACCGAGAGATTGGCTTCGTAGGCGCGTGTCGCCGTGATCAAGTCGACCATCTCATAGGCAAGATTGACGTTCGGAAGCTGCACCATGCCATCCGCGCCGGCGTCCGGATGCTGGGGATCGTACACCCGCTGGCCCGGTGTCTTGTCCGGCATGATCTGCGCCACCTTCACCGACTGAAGGGAGGCACCCGGCACGCCCTGTTTCTTCAGCAGCTCACTTTCAAACGAAACGACCCGCCGCTGGTACGGCTGACCGTCGGCGCCCCGGGTGGTCTGGGCGTTCGCAATATTCTGCGCCACAATGTCCAGTCGCGTCCGTTGCGCATTGAGGGCGCCGGCCGAAACGTCGATTCCGCTGATGAGGTTCATAGGTCAGGGGCGAAGAAGAAAAACGAGGAGAAAACAGGAAACCGGGATCAGCCGGCGCGGCCGGTGATGGCCAGGCGCAGTTGTTTGATGTTCCGGCTGACCAGCTCGGTCAGAAAGTCGTAGTTGACCGAGTTGCGGTTCATTTCCAGCAGCTCGTTCTCCATCTCAACCGAGTTGCCGTCGGGGCGGACACTCCGCGCACGACTGTCTTCCACCAGGGTGGGCTTGAGCTCGGTGATCGACTCCCCGGGCATGCCCGACGTGAGCCGCGCACGGAGTTCACTCGCAAAATTGGGCGCCAGATCGAGGCGTCGGTACCCGGGTGTCTCCGCGTTGGCGATGTTCGAAGCGATCGCGTTCTGCCGGAGGACGGACGCGTCCAGCAGCTTCCGCGCGAGCTGGTAGTTGGAGGATTGAAAGATCGGATCGACCATGCGACCTCCCCCTCTGCAATGCTTGTGCCAGACCCACCCTGAGCGTCACATCCCTATATTAACCATTGAGATAAAACATTGCGGCAAAATCTACCAACCCGGTCCAGGCCAGCCCGGATCTCCAGGGAGCCGCACCGCGGCAAAACTTGCCGCCCGGGACTGGTCTGAGGCTATCCCCTGTTTTTACACCGGCTCCTTCATTCAGACGAGAAAGCGCCGATAAGCGCAACTGACTCAGCATGCTCGACCGCGACTATGAATTCATTCGCGAACTGGTGTACAACCACAGTCGCATCAACCTCGGCCCCGATAAAAAGGAGCTGGTCTCCGCCCGCCTCGGCAAGCGGCTGCGAGCGACCAACCTGACGTCCATTGGGGACTATTGTCGCTTTCTCCAAGACGAGAAAAGCGCGGAGGAGCTCTCTCATCTGATCGATGCGATCTCCACCAACCATACCTTCTTCTTCCGCGAGTCGGCGCACTTCGATTTCCTGACGCAGCGAGCGGTGCCGGAAATGATCGAGCGTCGCAGCAAGGAACGCTGGTCGACCTTCAATGTTTGGAGCGCCGCCTGTTCCAGTGGCGAGGAACCCTACTCGATCGCGATCAACCTCTCGCAGTCCCTCGCCGCGGCCCGTCCGCCGTGGAACTGGCGGATCGAGGCGACCGACATCTCCCACCGGGTCCTGCAACGCGCCCGGGTCGGAGTGTACAAGGAGGAGGCGATCCGCCACGTGCCACCCGCGCTGCAGCGCACCTGTTTCCAAAAGGGTTTCGGTCCGCAGGAGGGCAACTATCGGATCAAGTCGGCACTGCAGGAAACGGTCACCTTCCGGCAGCTCAATCTGCTCGAGGGCGCCCCGCCGTTCCGCGACCCTTTCCACGTCATCTTTTGCCGCAATGTGATGATCTACTTCGATCGTCCCACCCAGGAAGAGCTGGTGCGCAAACTCGGTCGTTTGCTGGTTCCCGGCGGCTACCTGTTTGTCGGCCACGCCGAGAGCCTGAGCGGTATCCAGCACGGTCTCGAACTGATTTCGACCGCCATCTACCGGCGTCCGGCCTGAGCTGACCCGCCGTCCCGCCATGCTCAATCGCAAAATCCGCGTTCTCATCGTGGACGACTCCGCCGTCGTCCGGAAACTCGTGACGGAGGCGCTGGCTTCCGATCCCGAGATCGAGGTCGTCGGCACCGCGATCGATCCGTACCTGGCGCGCGACAAGATCGTTTCCCTGAAGCCCGATGTGCTCACGCTCGACATCGAGATGCCGCGCATGGACGGGCTGACGTTCCTGCGCATCATCATGTCGGAACGGCCCATGCCGGTCATCATCATGAGCTCGCTGACTCAGGCAGGCTCGCACCACGCCCTCGAGGCCCTGCGCCTCGGTGCGGTGGACGTGCTGGGCAAACCGAGCGGCTCCTATTCGTTTGGGGATCTCGGCCCGCAATTGCGCGAACGGATCAAGGCAGCGGCCGTGGCCCGGATCCGCGGCACCCCCCGGCCCGAACGCCCCCAGATCAAGCCGACTGCGGCGGTCACGCCCGTGGCAACCGCCCATCCCCATGCCACCCACGCTCCGGCCGGATCGCAGGCCCCGGGAGGCATCTCGTCCGGTCTGCGCGCGCTTGCACCCACGCGACGCCACCACCCGCGCCGACTGGTGCTGCTCGGGGCATCGACCGGCGGCACCGAAGCCTTGCGCGAAGTCCTGACCCAGCTGCCCGGCGACATGCCTCCGATCGCGGTGGTGCAGCACATCCCGGCTGTATTCTCGCACGCTTTCGCACAACGACTTGATGCGCAATGCAATATCGAGGTTCGGGAGGCGGTCGACGGCGACAAGCTCGTTCCCGGACTCGCCCTGATTGCACCGGGCAACTTTCATCTTCTCGTGACGTGGGCGGGTGACTGCTACCGGGCCCGCGTGATTTCGGGCCCGCAGGTGTGGCACCAGCGCCCGGCGGTCGATCTGCTTTTCAAGTCCGCCGTCGATTGCGCCGGTTCGTATGCGATCGCGGGGGTGTTCACCGGCATGGGCAAGGACGGCGCCGAGGGCCTGGCCAAGCTTCGGGCAAAGGGCGCGCTCACCTTCTCGCAGGATGAGGAAAGCTCCGTCGTCTATGGCATGCCCAAGGCCGCCTGGGAGCAGGGTGGTTCGCAGAAGCAGGTCTCCCTGGAGGACGCGGCCCACCACCTGATCGCCCTCGCCGATACGCCTCCCCCGCCCTCGTCGTTGCTCTCCGTTTCCAGCAGTTCCACCTCACCAACCTTTTCCGCGCATGTCCCTAGCTGAAACCTCGGTGGCCACCCTTGCCGAAGATCCGCCCGCCACCCCGCCCGCGCGCAACCGCACGGCGCCTGGAAGTCCGTGGCCGGTCGACGCGGAGCGCGGAGCCCCTCGCGGTCCGACGCAGTGCGCCCAGTTCATGATCGATGCGCAGGACCGGATCCTCTCGCACCGCATCGCGGCCAGCGACCTGCACTTTGCCCGCGCGGGAGAAATCAACGGACAATCCCTGCGCCAGCTGTTGGCGGATCTGACCCCCGCTTGGTCGCGCGAACTGCCGGCCAGCCTGTTTGAAGCCGAGCACTCCCTCTTTCTCCCCGAGCTGACGCCCGGTGCCCCGGGGCTCGGACTTGGACTCCACCGGCTCCGGTTTCAGGAGACCATGAGCGTCACCCTCGTGCCCGAGCTCGCGCCCACCGCCCAGCTGCGCCGGTCGGGCCTGGCCGACTTCACGCCTGACGCTTCGACGTTCGCCAAACTGTTTCTCCGACTGCGCACGGTGGAAGCCCGGCTGGAACAAACCCTCACGCTCCTGCCCGGGGTGGTCTTTCACCAGCGGTCGGACTTCTCATTCGCTTTCATCGGCCCCGGTTTCGAGAGCCTCGTCGGCCTGCCGCCGCAGCCGCTGGCCAAGAACGGCCAACCCTTCCTCCGACTTATCCACGAGAACGACGAGCGCATGTTCCACGCCGAGCTGGAACGCAACGCGAGCGCCACGCGTCCCTTCTCCAATGTCTATCGCGTGCTCAACCCGCAAAACGGCACGTATCTGTACCTCCTCGACATCCGCACGGTCGTGCGCACGCCCGGAGGTCTCGTCCTCGGTCACGAGGGGATCTGGCTCGACATCACACGCCAGAAAATCGCCGAGCACCGCCTGAGCAGCCGCGCCTGGAAGGAATCCCTCTCCACCCTGACCAGCGGCCTGTTGCATGACTTCAGCAATGTCATGACCGGCATCTTCTCGCTGAGTGAACTGTATCACAACACGCTGCCGATGCGGCATCCGTTGCGCGACGGTCTCGGGCTGATCAAGGAGAACGCCGGTCAGGCCCAGCGGCTGGTGCGGAAAATCCTCGATCTCAACCGCGAAACCTCCGGAGAAAAAACCTATCTCAACCTGGGTCGGCTCGTGCGCGAACAGATGGATCTGATCAAGGTCATCCTTCCCCGCGGCACACAGCTCACCGGCCCGGCCGAGGATGGGGAATGGCCGGTCTTCGTCGACGAAACCGCCTTCCGGCAGACCATCGTCAATCTCGCCATGAACGCCCGCGACGCCCTGCGCGGCCCCGGCGACATCCGCATCGGCCTGCGCGTGCTCCCACCTGGTGAAGCCGGTGGCCCGGGCACGCTTCCCGTGCTCCCCGCCTTGAACACCTTGGCGGGCGAGCTGACCTTCTCGGACGATGGCGTGGGCATTGCCCCGCCACATCTGGCCCGGATTTTCGACCCCTTCTTCACCACCAAGGACGCCTCGCGCGGGTCCGGCCTTGGCCTCTACCACGCCCGTCTCTTCGCCGAGAGTTGCGGCGGCAGCATCGCCGCCCGCAGCACCCAGGGACGGGGCACCGACATTGTGCTGGTGCTGCCGTTGGCCGACCTCGACCGCAACCGCCCGCCCGCCCCGGGCGAGGCCGTCATTCCCCGGACCATTCGGGGTCTGTACTTCGAGCGGGATATGACGGATGAGGGACCGCTGGTTGACGCCCTGCGCGCGCGCGAGTGGTCGGTCCGCACCATCGCCACCCTCGAGCACGCCCGGCGTCATCTCCGTGAGGAGGGGGCCCGCCTGGACTTCGTATTCATCCGGCAATCCGAGGCCGACACCGCCCTGCGGGTCTTCCTGGCGGAGCTGCGCCGCGATCATCCGGGGCTGCGCGTGGCGCTCAATCTTACGGATTCCACCGACAATACTGCCGGAGGACTGCGCGCACAGGTTGACCTCTTCCTTCCGACCGGCCTCAATGAGTCTGACGCAGCAGATGCACTCGCGAAACTGCTTCGTCTCCCATGACGCCCGTCACTTCTTCTGCCGCTCCCTCGCTCCTGATTGTCGACGATGAACCCATCGTCCTCGCAGCGCTGAAGGAGACCCTCGAGCGGGAGAAGTACCACGTCGTCGCGACCACGAATCCGCTCAAAGCGCTCGAGATACTCCGGACGCAGGAGTTTGCGGTCATCATTTCCGACCAGCGTATGCCGGAAATGATGGGGTTGGATTTCCTCATCGAGTCCAAGAAACTCAATCCCCTCGCCTCCCGCATTCTCATCACCGCGGTGCTGTCGCTGCCGACGATTGTCGACGCGATCAACAAGGGGGAGATTTTCCGGTTCGTCGCCAAACCATGGTTGCGCGAAGAACTCACGGCGACGGTCAAGAACGCCATTTCGCGCTACCAGCTGGTGGCCGAGAACGAGCGCCTGACGGCCGAAACGCAGCGGCTCAACCAGCAGCTCAGCGCCGTGAATTCCACCCTGGCCGCCCAGGTGAAGGATTTGGAGTCGCAGAAGACCGCGCTCGACGCCGCCAATCGCGAACTCGCGACCAGCTACGAGCACTCCCTCGATCTTTGCAGCCGCATCCTCAGCACCTACGATCCCTACCTCGCCGGGCAAACCAAGGCCATGGTCGAGATAGCCCGGAAGATGTCGGATACCGAGCATTTCACGCCCGCGGAACGCCACGCGCTCAAGGCCAGCGCCTGGCTCTGTGACCTCGGTTTGATTGGCATCCCGCGCGACTTGCTGCGTCTGTTCCGCACCAATCCCGAACGGTTGAGCGATCCGGACCGGCTGACGATTAACAGCCACCCCATCTACAGCCAGACGCTTGCGTCCTTCGTCGACAGTCATCCGGAGGTGGGAGAAACGATCCGGGCTCATCACGAACGCTTTGATGGCAAGGGCTTCCCCGACGGCCTCTCCGGCCAATCCATCCCCTGGACCGCACGTTGTCTGGCGGTGGCGGTTTGGTTCGTGGAGTGCGGTCTGCCCAAGGACCAAGCCATTGAGTCGGTCCTCGCCCAATCCGGGGTCGCCCTCGATCCCGAAGCGGTCCGGCTCTTCCTCAAGGTCACTCACCTACTCCAGCTGCCGCGGCAGGTCAGAGAAGTGCTGCTGGACGAATTGGAGGCGGGCATGATCCTGGCCAATGGACTGTACAGTCCGCATGGATTGTTGCTGGTGGGCGAAGGTCAGATGCTCAGCCAAGCCACCATTTCAAAGATCCGGAACCACAACCTGATCAATCCGATCAGTCAGCGGTTGTTGGTTTATTCCTGAGCGAGGGAAAGGGGTGCGCCCACGCGTTGGGCGCAGGGGTTCGAGCAGGGTCAGCGACCCCAATCCCAGCGGAACGTTCACCCTCCGTTGGAGGTGGCCTCGCAGAGGCCGCGACGGGACCCCGGTCCCGCCCGAGCCATCCTTTCATTCGTTGACGCGCCATTCCCCGCGGGGTCGGCGACCCCACCTCCAACAGCACGGCTGCCCGCCGACGGTTCGACCCGGTGGAGATCTGCCCCCGGTCCCACCGCCCCGGCCGGCGCCTGTCGCGCCTCGGACATGTATACAAGCGAGGACAAACTGGCCCGTTTTCTAAGCATTTGGCGTAGAGAATAAATCGCCTAAATTGCACTTATCCTAATTTTTGCGCAGAATGGCGAACGCGCCTCAAGTTCGCTGGAGGGAGTCCGAAGGTAACCTCTATTGCCGCGCTCGGCTCGTCTATGCTGCCTGCCCCTTTTTTGTTCTTCGTTGAAACCCGTGGATCTCACGGAAAACGCTCCTGATCCATGGCCGGTGCACCCTCAGTTTCAGCCCTGTTCGCGCAGCGCGTGGTCATCGGAGTCGGTGACATGGCGGTCTCGAACAATACCCAAGTCACCCTCAGCACCTACGCGCTGGGTTCCTGCGTGGGGATCATCGCGTTTGATCCGGTCAGCCGGTCTGGAGGCATCCTCCACATCATGCTGCCCGACTCGCTCATTTCCCCCGACAAGGCGGCCAAACAACCCGCGATGTTTGCCGACACGGGCCTGCCCTTCTTTTTCCGGGCGCTGGTCGGGGTGAAGGTGGAGCGGTCACGCATGCGGGTGTTCCTCGCCGGCGGCGCCAGCGTGCTCAACGGCACGGACCCTTTCAAAATCGGCGAGCGCAATGCGGCTTCCGTGAAGAAAATTCTCGGTGTCTACAAGATCCCCATCTGCGGCGAAGATCTGGGCGGAACGGTCAATCGCACCGTCCACCTGGAACTCTCCACCGCCGCCCTCACGTTGAAGATGCCGGACCGCACGGAACAGTATTCACTGACCTGACGGGCTCTGCCCATGGTCTCTCTCGACTTTCAACTCTTCTGCCTGGCCAGTGTTGCCGCCTTTGGTGGCCTCCACTTCTGGCTGCGCCGGCACGAGGGTCTGGGGGTCCCGGTTCCCGTCTGGATCGCCCTGGCCGCCCTGCTGGTCGGAGGCTCGTTTGCCGTGCACCTGGCGGAACTGCGCGAAAAGGAACGGCTGACCGAACAACTGCGAGCCTGGGGCCCGACCTACGCCGCGGAAATGCAGCGTCTCGGACATAATCAGATCACGGCCGAAACCCAGGTCGACGATGCCGTCTACCTGCAGTTGATCGAGACCCAGAAGCGCTGGCTGGCGCTCAATCCGCTGGTTTCTGACATTTATACGCTGGGACACGACGCCTCCGGCCAGGGTGTGCTGCTCGTGGATTCGGAAACCGACTACGATCGCAACGGCCGCTTCGAAGGCGCCCGCGAGGAACGCACCGTGGTGGGTGAACCCTATTCGCGCCTGGTGCCTGCGTTGGAGCGCGCTTTCGCGGGGGAAACGGTGGTCGATACCGATGTTTATTCCGACCGCTGGGGTACGTGGATCACCGCCTACACGCCCATCCTGGATCCCGCCGGACGGGTTTCCGCCGTGCTCGGACTGGATTTCGACGCCCACACCTGGCTGCACAGTCTGTCCCACGCCCGGGCCTACTGGATCGCGTTGCTCGGATTGATCGTGCTGATCGGAGCCGGTGCCTGGGTCGCCTTTTCCAACCACACCCTGACCTTGCGGCAGGAGGCCCTGCTCTCAAACACCGAGACGCTCAAGTCCTACCTCGACAGCCTGCCTTTCCCGTGTTGGGCCGTGGATACGCGCGAGGTCTTCACCCTTTTCAACCAGCGCGCCCGCCAGGAGTGGGGCTGCGATCTCACCGGAAAGTCGTTGCGCAACCCCGGTCATGGAATCGCCCCGGAGCAGGCGGCCATTTGGATGGACCGGCTGCAGCGCGCGCTCCGGGGGGAAAGCATCGACACGCAGGACGTCGCGAACGGCGAGAACGGGCCGCGCACGGTGCACAGCATGATCGGCCCGATGCGCGACGGCGAGCAAACGGTCGGTGTCATCGGCACCCAGCTGGACATCACCGCCCAGGTCCAGTCGGTCGAAGCCCGGCGGCACGCCCAGGACAAACTCGCACTGCATCTGCGCCAGACCACGGTGGCGATCGTGGAATGGAACACCCAATTCGTCATCACAGGCTGGAATCCCGCCGCCGCGGCCCTTTTCGGTCTCGCCGCCGGGGACGCGATCGGGAAGCGCGGCATTCCTCTGCTCTTCGCCGCTCACGAACGCGCGGACCTGGAACTCGCGTGGTACTCCCTGTTGCGAGGCGGGGGCAACCGTTCGTCCGACCATCAGCACACGCTGGCCGACGGCTCCACGCGGTTCTGCGCCTGGACTCACACCCCGCTGCTCGACGCCTCGGGTGTGGCGATTGGCATGGCGTCGATCGTGCACGACCTGACCGCCCGCTGGGAAAGTCAGCGCGTGACCGGGCAAAAGCAGCGGCTGGACTCCATGGGTCGACTGGCCGGCGGGGTGGCGGAGGAGCTGCAGGCTTCCTTCACTCCCGCCATGCTCCATCTTGGCCACCTTGAACAGGCCGCGTTGCGACTGGGCGGGTTGGACGAACACATCCGGCCTGTCCGTCATGCATTTTCCCATACGCTGGAGTTGAGCGAACGATTGCTCGCCCTCGGTCGCAACGACGACCTCGTCCATGGAGACTGGCAGCCGCTGAACCCGACGGTGCAGGACACCGTGGAGCTCTTCCGCCGCTCCCTCGACCCGCGGATTCGATTGCTCGTGCTGCTCGGCGGCGACCTGCCGCCGCTGCCCTTCGCCACTAATCTCCTGTCCGACGTGCTCGTGAATCTTCTGACCAACGCGCGCAATGCCATGCTGGGGTTGATCGCCGATGGCGCACCGCATCCCGAGTGGAAACCGGTGATCAAGGTCACCACCTCCCGGGTCACGTCCGCGTCGCGTCTCTCTTCCCCGGGCGCCCTCCCCTCACCTTCGGAGTCTTTCCAATGCATTTCCATCAGCGACACCGGCGGTGGGTTGGATGAGCACACGCGCGAACACCTGTTTGAGGCCTACGCCAGCCGGCCCGACAGCAATCGGAAAACCGGATTCGGGCTCGCCATCACCTGGAAGGCCGTGAACGCCATGGGAGGCCGGATCGAGGTCGAAAACAGACCGGGCGAAGGGGCGACGTTTCACGTCTACCTGCCCAGTCCCGAGGCCCCGGTGACCAAAGCCCAGCCGTCTCTGGATACGGTTGACAACGCGCCGAGGATGCCCGGCAGCAAATCCGTATTGCTCGCCGAGGACGACGAATTGATCACCCGCGCCATGACCATCGCCCTGCGGCGGTCGGGCCACCGGATCACCTGCTCGACGGACGGAGCGGCGGCACTCGCTCTGGTGCGCTTGGAGCCCACGGCCTACGACTTGGTCATCACGGATCTGAACATGCCAAATCTGGGCGGACGTGACTTCCTCGTCGCCCTGCAACGGGACCACATCTCCGTGCCGGTCGTGGTGCTCAGCGGACACCTCACGTCCGCGATCTACGACGAACTGCATCTCCTCGGTGTGGCGGAAGTGCTGCGCAAACCGCTGCGGATTGAGGAAATCGTGCAGACCGTCGAGCGCCACACGTCAGGGCGACCCGCCGATCACCTGACCTGAGGGACAGGTCGGGGACGTGCCCGGACTGCAAGCGGATCCCGGGAGAGAGGGCGTCGCGGAGCGACGTCGCGGCCTCATCGAGGCCGCCTACAACAGCGTCAAAGTCCCTTGGGGCGCACGGCCCGGGGGACCGCACCCGTGGTCGACGGCGCGGGGACCGGTTGTTCCTGCTCACGGTCGACGTCGCGGGGCCTGGAAAGCCAAAACCGGCCGAGCATTATTCTGCCCGGCCGGTTGGCCACACAAACACACACTATGAAACACACCTTGGGGGGATCGATCCGGGTCCTGAACCGGAGTATCCTGCAAGGCTACTCCTCTTATCGTCACATCCCGGCGCAAACTTGAATCTCCGCCCGTTCCCTCCACACCGGGAATGCTCCCGAACCTCGCCCCGGGGCCTGCCCCGGTCCATAAAAAGGCCCGAGGGAGGCAAACACCCTCGGGCAAATCACTGCGCCGTCTGTCTTTAGAGACGGACCTTGCCGTGCAGGAGGTTCTCCTGGAGGAGGCGTCCGGCCCGGGAGAGGACTTCGGGCAGCGCGGACTCGAGGATGGTGGTGGTGAACCCCCACTCCATCAGCAACGGCGCATTCAGCTCGAAGAGAAATCCATCCTCCGCCACGCCCGCGCCCATCGACGTGGCCAGGTACTTGGCGGCGTGCACATGGACAAGCAGAGGCATCACCTCGGCCGGAGCCGAGGTCGTCGGGGGATTGTAGGTGGCCACCGCCACCAGGGTGGCGGGGAAATTCCAGCGGCGAAGCAATTCCGATCCCGCCTCGGCATAGTTGAATCCGAGGACCGCCTTTTCCGAGGCCAGCCAGATGCCACCCGTGGAGCGCTGATGCTCACGAATGGCTCCAAAGTGTTCACCACAGGAATACGCGACCGCCAGCTTGCCGATCTCGTGCACCAACCCGGCGGTGTAGGCCACACGCGGATCCACAAGATTCATCTGCTCCGCCAGGTACTCCGATGCGACCGCCGTGACGAGCGCCATGCGGCAGAAATCGCCCGCTTCCCAGCGGTAACCGTCGCCCTGGGCGCTCATCCAGCGGCCGGCGAGCGAAAGCGCCGCCAGCCGGTAAATTTCCCGCAGGCCGAGGCGTTGGATGGCCTCCTCCAGACGTTCCACACGATTGTCGGCGGACGAAAAATAGGCGGAATTGGCCAGACGCAGCGTGGAACTGGCCAGCACCGGGTCGAGACAGATGACCTTTTCCAGTTCCGTCACCGACACGTCCTCGCGCGCGATGACTTCAATGATGCGCGGCAGCAGAACGGGGGAACAGGGCAGGCGCAGGGCCTTCTCACAAACCTCAGCAAGGGTAATCATAGGACAGGGTCAGTCGGTCAGGCGGCGAAAAGCGATGTCGGATCCAGAATCAGGGCGATGTTGCCATCACCGAGAATGGCGCCTCCCGCGATGCCGGGCAAATTGGAAAGCAAACCACCGAGGTTCTTGATCACCACCTCCTGCTTGCTCACCATCTCGTCGACCAGCAGCGCCGTGAGACGGCCGGAGGTCTCCACCAAAACGATGATGCCTTCCAAGGGATCCTCGATTGCACCCGGAATCTGGAAGCGGCGGTTCAGGCGATGGATCGGCAGGATGCGACCGCGGTGGTCCAGCACCTCGCCCCGACCGTGCACGGTGGTAATCGCACCGGCGGCTGGACGAAGGGCCATTTGCACACTGGTGCTGGGAAGGATGAATCGATCCGAACCCACGCGCACCACCAGGCCGTCGATGATCGCCATCGTCAGCGGCAGCTTGATCCGGAAAATCGTGCCTTTGCCGACCTCGGTGTCGATCTCGACCTTGCCGCGCAGCTTCTCGATGTTCCGGCGCACGACGTCCATGCCGACGCCGCGTCCCGAGACCGACGTGACCTTTTCCGCGGTCGAAAAACCAGGCGCAAAGATGAGCGCGAGAACTTCGTCCCGCGACATCTGGGCGCCTGCCGGGATGACTCCCTTTTCCACCGCCTTGGCGTAGATCCGCTCGCGGTCGATGCCACGGCCGTCGTCGCTCAGCTCGATATGAATGTTGGAGCCCTGATGGAACGCCTTGAGCGTCACATTGCCATGCTCAGGTTTGCCATTGGCCAGGCGCACCGCGGGTTTCTCCAGACCATGGTCCATGGAGTTGCGCACCATGTGCACCAGGGGATCGGCGATCTCCTCGATGACCGTGCGGTCGATTTCCGTGTCTTCGCCGCTGGTATGAAAGTTGACCTTCTTCTCGCAGTCGCGGGCGAGGTCGCGCACCAGGCGTTCCATTTTCTGGAACGTCGGTTTGATCGGAACCAGGCGAACCGACATCGCATTGTGCTGCAGTTCCTTCGTGATGCGACCCAACTGCGCAATGTTGCGCGCCAGATGGGAATTGTCGTCGCCCATCAGCCGGGCCGACTCCGCGATCTGGCTCTGCACAATCACCAGCTCGCCCACCACATCCATCATCGCGTCCAGTTTATCGGTATTGACGCGGACCGTACTGGACGACCCGGAACCCTTGAGTTCGCTGGAGGCGGCGGCTTTCTTTTCCGCGGCCTTTTCGGCGGGCTTGGCGTTGGCGCCGCTTTCGAAGGGGATCACATTGGCCGGCACCTCGACGGGCGCGGCCGCGGCCGCAGTCGGCGGCGGCACGGCTGCCACGGGCAGCGGCACCACGACGGACTCGGGCACGGGAGCCGCCACGGGCTCCGGCGCGGCGGGAGAAGGGGAGGGTTCCGGCACCTTCTCCGCCTGCGGATTGACCGCCAGCAGTTTGACGGTCCGGATCAGATGGTCGACCGGCACGATGGTGCTCGGCAGCTGGCCTTGTTCGAGCGCCAGCGTGATCTGGCCCACCATGACCTGCACCGCGTCGCGGCTTTGCAGCACGGCGGTGATGATCGTCGGGTTGAGCCGGAGTTTGCCATTGCGCGCCAGGTCGAGCAACGACTCGACCTCGTGCGTGAGCGTGTGCATCGGCGTCAGGTGCAGAAAGCCCGAGACGCCCTTGATCGTGTGGAAGGAACGGAAGATCTGGTTCAGCGCGTCGCGATTTTCCGGCTCTCCATCGAGAATGAGCAGCGACGATTCGATGTGGGCCAGGTGATCGAGCGCCTCGGCGTGAAACTCCAGAAGGAGCTCCCGATTTTCGTCGAGGTTGAGGTCCATGACCTGGTCGAAACGAGGCCCCTCGGAGACGGGCTCGCTCACGCCTGATCCGGCGGCCGGGGAGGCGGCCGCGGGCGCGGCGGCGCCCGAGGACTGGCCGGGGAGAACAACCGCGGCGCCGGACTGGGCGGCCGCCAGAGCGCCCGGCAGCCACTCCACGAAACGTTTGAGTCCGGCCAGGGCGCTTTCGCTGAAAGGCTTGGCGGTGTCCAACAGGACATCGAGCAAACCACGCACGCGTGTGACTTCCTGCTGGAGGACCGGGTCACCCGCGGTCGACTCGATCAACTCGCTGAGCAAGCTGTACGAGGGGATCAGACCATCATCACGACCTACCTGGGCGAGAATCGACTCTCCCGCCAAACGGTTGAGCGTGTCTTCAATGGCCGCGAACGAGGACGTAGGAATAGGCATGACCGCAAAATGGGTGGACAGTGGTTGCCACGTACTTCGACCCGTTTGGCCCTCGGGTTAAGGCTCTCAGTCAATTCCTTATGAGGACTTTCCTCCGTTTAAATGATCTCAAGCAGCCCGCCGCTGCGACGAAATACGATCCAAGACGACAACCCATCCAAGGTTCCAACTCGCTGTTCCCTTTACATGAGCACCATCCTGCAAGCCCCCGCGGGCGCCACGACCCAATCCGCTGGTAAGTACCTGACCGTCTCGCTTGAGAACGAGTCCTACGGCATCGCCGTATTGAAAGTCCGCGAAATCATTCGAATGCAGAAGATTACGCCCGTACCGCAAATGCCTGAATTTGTACGCGGCGTCCTCAACCTGCGCGGTCGTGTCATTCCGGTGGTCGACCTGCGGGTCAAGTTCGGCCTCAAGGCAGAGTTCGCCGACCGCACCTGCATCGTGGTGGTCCAGGTTAAACTGCCGACCGGTCAGCTGGTGCAAATGGGATTGATTGTCGACAGCGTGGAAGAGGTCGTGAACCTCTCCGGCAGCGAAATCGAGCCGACGCCCGACTTCGGTGCGCGCATCGACACCGGCTACATTCTCGGCATGGCCAAGGTTAAGGGACAGGTGAAGACGCTGCTCGACATCGACCGCGTCGTCGCCCCCGAGACGGTGGAGCACATTGCCCAATCGGCCTGATCCGGCCGCCACCCGGGAACTCCGGGCTTTCATCCCCCTGCCCGCCACTCTTAAGGTGGCGGGATGCGGATTCTCATCACCGGCATCTGTGGATTTGTCGGCAGCACGCTGGCGCGCGCGCTCAAGGAACAGATGCCCGCGCCCCTCGAGCTGTATGGCATCGACAACTTCATCCGCCCGGGCAGCGCCACCAACCGTGAAGCGCTGAAGCACCTCGGGGTGACGCTCTGGCATGGCGATCTCCGCCAGGCGAGCGACCTCGAACCCGTGCCCGCCGTCGATTGGGTGATCGACGCCGCGGCCAACCCCAGCGTGCTGGCCGGAGTCGATGGCCGGACCAGCTCCCGCCAGCTCGTTGAACACAACCTGGGCGGCACGGTGACCATGCTGGAGTTCTGCAAGCAGCATCGGGCCGGCTTCATCCTGCTCAGCACGAGCCGGGTTTATTCCATTCCCGCCCTGGCGAGCCTGCCGGTCGTGGCCCGGGACGACGCCTTCGTCCTGGAGGCCGGGCCGACGTCGCCACCCCGGCCGGCCGGGGTGTCCGATCAGGGCATCGCGGAATCCTTTTCCACCGCCGCGCCGGTCTCCCTTTACGGTGCAACCAAACTGGCGAGCGAGGCGCTGGCGCTGGAGTACGGCCAGACCTTCGGACTGCCCGTCTTCGTCAACCGCTGCGGCGTGCTGGCCGGAGCCGGCCAGTTCGGCCGCGCCGACCAGGGGATCTTTGCGTATTGGATCAACAGTTACTTGCGCCGGCGCCCGCTGCGCTACATCGGCTTCGGGGGCCACGGCCACCAGGTGCGCGACTGCCTGCACCCGCGCGACCTTGCGCCCCTGTTGCGCCGGCAGTTCGAGGCCCCCGCCCTGCCGGTCGGGGATCGCGTCCTCAACATCGCCGGCGGCGCCACCTCCGCCCGGTCGCTCCGGCAACTCAGCGCCTGGTGCGCCGCCCGCTTCGGCGAGCACCCGGTCGCCTCCGATCCCGCGCCGCGGCCCTTCGACCTGCCCTGGGTCGTGCTGGATGCACGCCGAGCGGAGACGGTCTGGTCCTGGCGGCCCGCCACCTCGACGGAGGCGATTCTCCGCGAGATCGCCGACCACGCGGAAGCTCACCCCGGCTGGCTGGAGTTGTCCGCGCCCTGACGGCGACGCGGGCTTCGCGGGCAAAAAAAAGCGGCCCCCGTTTTCGGGGGCCGCGGCAAAGCGGATGCGGCCGGGTGATCCGACCGTGGACGCGGCTTAGAACTCGTAGCGGGCGCTGAGCAGGACGGACCAGCGCGTGGCGGCCGGCTCGCCTCGACCGAGCGACGGGTTGAAATCAACCCCGTTGGCCAGGTTCGCACTGATGTTGCTGTAGACGTACTGATTGGCCACCCCGTCGAAGGAGGCGGAACCCACGCCCTCGCGCTTGACGAAGAACTGGTTGGAGCCCCGGATCAGACCCCACTTGTCGTTCAGCAGGTTGCCGACATTGAGGATGTCCGCCCCAAGGACCAGACGATGACGCCAGCCCGGGAGCTTGATCTCCTGCTTGATGCCGAAGTCGAACTGGTTGACCCAGGGATAACGCTCGGACCCGCCGCTGACCGGCTTGCCTTCCACCAGACCGAAACGATCGACAATCTGGAAGAACCGATCGCGGTCGGTCGTCGTGGCAAAACGCACGAGCGGATCGCCACTGCGCAGCGGGACGTAGATCAGGTCGTTCTGGGTCTGGCTGTCACCATTCGCGTCGGACGTGTAGACGAGGCTGAAGGGATAGCCACTGCGGCCTTCATAGAGCAGCGACAGCGTGGTCTTGTGACCCTTGAGAAGTTCGAAATCCTTCGTCACATTGATGATGACGCGATCCTTGACCTCGAGTTCGGCGGTGTGCTCCTCCTCGTCGTTCGTATTGAAGATCGAACGGTTGTTCCAGTTGGAGGCGGCGACCGACGACGTGCCGAAGAGCACCTCGTTGGCCTCGGTGTTCACGTAGGAGGCTTTCCAGTACCAACCATCCTTCTTGCGCGGGCGCTCGACCGAGAACGTGATGGCGCGCGTATCGCCCTTGTCGGTATTGCCCAGACGCATCGTCCGGTTGGTGAAGGCGGTGCTGAACAGGCGGGTGCCGTTCGAAGCCGCGGTATAGTTGTTGAAGTAGAGCTTGCGGCCATCCGGACCCGTGCGGGTGTTGACCAGATTGATGTTCTGGTAAAACACATCCCTTTCCACGACCGTGACCTCGATTTCAGCCGAGGCCTTCAGGTCCCAGAAGCCCACTTCGCGCTCGAAGGCGAGGTTGGCCTTCCACCGCGACGGCAGCTGAAAGTTCGGGTCCATGAAGGCGACCGTCATGGCCGGGGAATTGCCCTGGGTGGACTGCTGGTCCGGATTGGCGGAAACGCGAGGTGCCTGCGATCCGGTGCCGACCGAAGGGGTCGTGCCGGACGAGAACGTGCGGAAGTTCAAGCCGGTGTTCGAGTAGCTGTTCGAGAACCACACGCGAGGCATGCGGCCGTAGAACAACCCCATGCCACCGCGCACCGTGGTGCGGTACTTGCCTTCCGGCTGCCAGTTGAAGCCGACGCGGGGCTGAATGATCTTCTTCCCGTCGTAGGTGGCATTGTTGGCGATGCCGAAGGTCGAGGCGAACGTGGCGTTGTAGGGCACGTCGTCCGGAATCATCGCCATGTCGATTCGGGCGCCGAGGTCGAACGTCAGATTCGGCAGCGCCCGCCACGAGTCGTTGATGAAGAGGCCCGCGTTGCCTTCACTGAACACCGCCGCCGGCTCCACACCTGGGACAATCTGATTGTAGATGTAGGTGCGGTAGTTGAACGCGGTGCCATTGTTGTTGCTCGCGACATTCAGGAAGTCCTGCAGGCTGTTGAAGTCGTAAGAGCCATAGGCATTCTGGACGAACAGGTTGTACACATCACCCACGTCATACTGGATACCGGCCTGCAAGGTGTGCTTGGGGCTCAGCTCAAACGAAGCGAAGAGCTCGGCGGTCGTCGACTTGACGTCCAGCACGTTGGCGTGGCGGCTGTTCTCCGTACCAAACGTGACAAAGGCCGTGTTGGAGGATCCGGGCACCGGAATATTGCGGATTTGCACCGCCGGCTGGCGGCTGTTGTTCTTGGGTTCCGAATGGTATTCGCTGCGCGAGACCGAGAGCTCCGTGTTCAGGCGATCGGACCAACGACTGATGAGCTGACCGATGTAGCTCTTGTTGTTAATGATCTGCTGATACCAGAGCGAGTCGAAGGAGAAGTTGTTTTCCGCGATGCCCGTGCCGAAACCGGGGAACGTCGGGCGACTCGACTCGGAATTGTTGTAGCGGAACGTCGCGCGGTGATTGGCGTTAATTTCCCAATCCATTTTTGCGATGATATTGTCGTCCTTCAGTTTGTTCGCCGAGGGGGGCGTGGACGCGCCGGGCTTGAAGCCGAGCGCAGTCGCCGCCGTGGTGATCTGGCTGATTACCGACTGATCGAGGAAACGGGCCGGCGACGGCGCCACACGGTCCTCGTCGACCTTCTCGTAAGAGAGATAGAAGAACAGCTTGCGCGGAATGATCGGCCCACCGAGGTCGGCTCCGAACGTCTGCTCCTGGAAGTTGGTCAGCGGGTAGTCGATCCCACCCATCTTGATGCCCACCGTGTCGTAGCCGCCAAGGACTGACCGGCCCCGGTAGGTGTAGTAGGCGGATCCCTTGAAATCATTGCCGCCACTCTTGGTCACCGCATTGATCTGGGCGCCAACAAAGCCCGCATTTCGCGAAAAATAGGGCGAGGTGTTGATGGATAGAGCTTCCAAAGAATTCAGCGGCACAACGTTACGTTCAGCCGCGGTATTGTTCGCATTGAGGCCGAAGGGGTCGGACGCGCTCACGCCGTCCACCTGGATGCTGTTGTAGCGATTGCTCAAACCGCTGACCGAAATCGCGCGATCGTTGGGATCCCGATTCGAACTGATGCGCGGATCGAGTTTGGCAAGGCTGTTGATCGAACGATCGCCCGCGGGAAGATTGCGAATGTCTTCACTCGTGAGCGAAGAACCGGAGCCCGTCTGCTTCGGATCGAACAAGGCATCCAATGCTCCGGCGGTGACATCGAACTTCTCCATCTGCGTCACGCTCTCGGGCGACATCAAAACCGAAACGTTGGCTCCGCGGTCGATCTCGAGGTAGAGATCGCCGACCACATAGTCAGCCATGCCCGGCGATACGACCTTGACCGAATAGGGACCGCCCGGCCGCAAGCCGCGGAAGGCAAAATTGCCATCGGCCTTAGTCACTCCTTGATAGACCGCACCGGTTGGCAGATAGGTCGCAACCACCGTCGCACCGGACAACGCTTTGTCTCCGGCGGTGGTGACGGTACCGGTCAGGGAGGCCGTGGTGATGACTTGACCAGGAGCTGCCGGCAGCCAAGCCAGCAGGAACGCCGCAGCGAGGGCGCAGAGACTTCTCATTCGTGAACGCATATTCATGGGTGGTTTGCAGGGTGTGGTATGGACTCCAAGCGGACGAACCTAGGGACCTATCAACCTCTCTCATACCGAACTCTGGCGCATTTGACCCGTCAAGCGTCGATCCGGGCCGCCATTCCACCGTGACGGAATTGTCACTGCACTTGAGGTTGATTGTCGCTGTGTATCTCGCACCGTGACCGTCGACCGCCCACCTTTTCACCGCCGTCTTCACGTCACCATTAGCATAACTGATACAGCTCTCGACCCTCGGCTCTTCCAGCGGGAATTTTCTTCGATCGACTCCACGGCACCGTACTTGCTGCGGTCGTTTCCTTAAATTGTGCTTCGCTGCTCTTTCCGAGGACTGCCTCTCAGAGCTCAAGCCGTCTTGATCCTACACCCTTCACCATGATCCAAACCACCGTTCCGGGCCGAACCTGTTCGGCCCTTTTCCGCGGCTTTCTGGCCGCGCTTTCCGTGATTCTGGCCAGTTCGGCCCTGGCCCAAGTCGTGTCCTCGGGTTTGAGCGGCTTGATCCGCGACGCCAAATCCGCACCCATCACCGACGCCGTGGTCACCGCGACCCATGTGCCGACGGGGTCGGTTTACACCGCCACGAGTGGCTCGACCGGGCGCTACAATTTCCGCGGTCTTATTCCCGGCGGACCCTACACCGTGGTCGTGAAAAAAGACGGCTTCACGCCGACCCAGCGCACCGATGTGACGACGTCCCTCGGCGCGGATCTCGATCTCGGTTTCACCCTCACCCCCTCCGACGTGGTGGCCATGGAGGCGTTCACCGTGAAGGAAGACGCCAATGACCTGGACGGCGGTGCGATCGGCGCCGGCTCCGTGCTCACCGCGGAACGGCTGGCCGCCAAGCCCACGTCCGAGCGTTCACTGGCCGACATGGTCAGCGCGACCCCGTTGATCACCCTGCGGTCGACCTTTGGCGACCGCGAGGAGTCACAGATCACCGCCGTGGGACAAAATAACCGCTACAACTCGGTCCTGATCGATGGCGCCCGCATCAACGACCAGTTCGGACTCAACGGCACCGGGCTTGCCTCCTTCTTCAACCCGCTCTCGCTCGACACGATCGAACAGATCGCGACCGACGTCTCTCCGTACGATGTCAAACTCGCCAGCTTCACCGGCGCCGCCATCAACGCGGTCACCAAGTCCGGCACCAACAAGTTCAAGGGCAGCCTCTACTACTACTTCCGCGGCGACGAACTCGCCGGCGTCCAGCTGCAGGGTGAAAACGAACGCGAGCGCTTCCTCAACGGGGCGAACAAGATCGTCCCGCCCCTGGAACGCACGACGATGGGAGCGACGTTCGGAGGTCCCATCATCAAGAACCGTCTGTTCTTCTTTCTTAACTACGAGGAACTCGAAAGCGCCGGCGCCGGACGCGACCCGCGTTTCTCCACGCCGAACGAATCAGCCATCCTGACGCGGCTCGGCCAGATCAGCAGCGCGGCGGGCAAGACGATCGCTTGGGGCAATCCCGTGACGTCGCGCACCTCGAACGTGTCCGAGGAAAAGAAGATTCTTGCGAAGGTCGACTGGGCCATCAACGCCGACCATCGCCTGTCGGTCCGCTATTCGACCACCGAAGGCGAAGTGCCACAGTTCGGTAACTTTGCCGGAGCCACCTCGAACAACGCCGGGGTGACGGGCGGCATCAACACGTCGTCCGACGGTCACTTCTACTCGCAGACGCGGGAAGAAAAATCCATCGCCGCGCAGCTGCTGAGTCAGTGGACGCCGGACTTCAAGACCGAGGTCAAGTACTCGAACACCACGCAGGACCAGGCCACGCCGGTCAACAGCACCGCGCCGATGACCTACATCTTCGGCCTGACCGGCACCGATCTGCTCAACGGCGCCGCGGTCACGAACGGCGTCTACATCGCCGGCACCGAACAATTCCGCCAGGGCAACGCCATCGCGGTCGACACGGACCAGTTCAGCGCTTCGGGCGACTATTTCTGGCGCAACTTCGTCTTCTCCGGCGGCGTCGAACGTGAGCAGAACGATTTCTACAATCTGTTCCGCCAAGGCTCCTACGGCCTCGTCAGCTACCGGACATACGCGGACTTCCTCGCCGACACCAATGCGGTCATCCAGCGCAACTATTACGATCCCGCAAAACGTCCCGTGGCGGACATCTCCGACTTCACCACGACCGGCATCTACGCGCAAGCGAAGTGGGATGTCTCGCCGCGCCTGACGGTGAACGCGGGATTGCGCTACGAGTTTGGCGAAACCGATCTGAAGCCGGAACTGAATCGCGATTTCCTCACCGCCACCGGTTTCCGGAACGACGGCACGCTCGATGGTTCCAGCGCCATTTCGCCGCGCGTCGGTTTCAACTTCGCGGTTGATGACAAACGCACGATCCAGATCCGGGGCGGGGCCGGCCACTTCCTCGGTCGCGCTCCGTGGGTGTTCTTCTCCAATTCCTTCGGTGCGACGGGTGTAGGCACCTTCTCCCGCTCGAGCGCGGATGCCGTCAACCCCTTGCCGACGTCCCTCACCACCTACCTGCGCACGGAGTTTGACCCGGCGAATCCCATCGCGACCGGCACCGACAATCCGAACCTGCGGCGCGAAGTCGACTGGGCCGATGGGGACATTGAGCTGCCCCAAGTCTGGCGCGGCAACCTCGCGGTCGACTTCAAACTGCCCGTGCTCGACTCGACCCTCACCTTTGAAATGGTGCACTCGTCGGTCGATCAGGCGCTGTTCATCGTCAATGAGAACCTGCGTCCCTCCACCCTGCCGTCGGCCGATGGTCGTCAGCGTTTCTCGGGCAATCCGGGCACCGCGGCCAACGCTCGCTTCGCGGGTTACACGGATCTGTTCCGGGTGAAGAACGTCGATGTCGGTGAGTCCACCTATTACACCGCGACGTGGGATCGTCCGTTCAAGAACAAGTGGGCCGCCAACGTCTCCTATTCACGCGGACGCTCGGTCGAAGCCCAGGCGATCGGACAGACCACCGCCAGCGGACAGTGGCAGCGCAATGTGGTCTTCAACCAAAGCGCCGTTGAAAAGGGCATCTCGGACTTCGAAGTCCGCGACCGGATCCAGGTCTCCTACTCGCGTCAGATCGAGGTTTACAAGAACTGGAAGACCATCGTCAGCGTCTACTACGAAGGACGCACGGGCAATCCGTTCTCCTGGGTCTACGGCAGCGTGGGCGCCGCGTCCGGCGATCTGAACGGCGACGGCCGCACGGACAACGACCTGGTGGCGGTGCCGTCGGGTGTGGACGACGCCCGCTTCGACTTCTCGGGCATGACGACCGCGCAGCGCGACGCCATGTTCGCCTTCATCCAGTCCAGCGGCCTGGGTCGCTATGCCGGTGGCATTGCGCCGAAGAACGGCTTCACCGAGCCGTGGTTCAACCGCCTCGACCTGAAGTTTGTGCAGCAGATCCCGGTCTACAGCTCGGTCAGGCTCTCCCTCTTCTTCGATTTCATCAACTTCGGTTCCTTCATCGACGATGAGCTGTTCAGCTTCACCGAAGTGGCCCCCGGCATCTCCAACGATGTGTTCCGCCGCCGGTTCCTTTCCGCCGCGAGCTACGGCACGGACGGTCGTATCCGACCGACCTATACCGCCACGCCGGGCGATTTCGGCATCGACAATGGCATGTCGCGCTGGCGCATCCAGCTCGGCGCCCGGATCGAGTTCTAATCGCGCCGGAATCCCGCGTCGGGCGGATTGCTCCGCCCCCCGCGCCTCCTCCCTCCTCCCAGGGCGCCCCGCTGACGCGGGGCGCCCTTTTTTTGCGGGTCTGGGCTCCTCGGTGAGGGCGCCGCCGACCCACCCGGGCCGCGTGGACGTCGAAGAACCACGGCACCGGAGGGTTGCGCAAGACGAGCAGAAACGGGGCAAAACCAGTCGAGGTAGGAACAGACCCCATCGTTGCAGTCCGCGGCCCCTGATACCTTGAGGGATGCGGGTTCGTATTCCTCGAACTCGAAATGGCCACTATACAGCATGAATAAATCACTCCTCCCGCTCGTCGGGACCCTCACCGCGGCCTTGATGGCCACGAGCATGAGTTTCGCCCTGCCCATCACGGGTTCCTTGGACTTTTCCGGTGGAGCCAAATTCGATGGCACGACCCTTGATGACGCGACCAAGGTGCTCTCATGGACCTCGGTCAACGTGACGCCTCTCGGCGTCACTGTCGGGTCAGCCCTCGACACGACCATCAATCCCGGCGACTCGGTCTCCATGACCAATGCCTGGACCTTCGGCGCTGGAACGGCAAACCTCTGGACCGTGGGTGGCTTCACCTTCGACCTCGGAACGTCCACCGTTATCTTCCAGGATGTCGATTTCCTCTCAATCAAGGGCACTGGAGTGCTGACCGGTAATGGATACGACTCCACTCCCGGCAGCTGGTTCTTCACCAGTCAGGGCCGGGGTATCGGCGAGGGGAACTTCTCGTTCTCCGCCACGACCCGGGCTGACGCTGCGTCTGTGCCGGATGCCGGCGCCTCAGGCCTGCTGTTCGGTTCCGCTCTGGCCGGTCTGGCTTGGGCCAAGCGCCGTCAGAAGCGTTCTGTGTAATCTTGTTTCGGTTAACTCTTCGGCAAAAGCCGCGGCCAACAGGCCGCGGCTTTTTGCGTTTCCGTCTTCCCCCCCTTTTCCCTCAATCCCGGGGCTCAAGCCGGGGGCAGGAGCCAGGGTCCGACCCAGCGAAACCAGAGGAACAAACCGGCCCCCGCGCCGCAGAAGAGCCCGGCGAAAGGCGCCAGACGTCGCCCCGGCGGATGCAGGCGTAGGGCCAGGACCATGACCGCCAGCGCCAGCGGCGCCAAACCATAGGGCAGGACCCATACCGGCAGGCCCAGCGCGCCGGACAAGAGGGCTTCATCCGCGGGCTGGGGCAAGGCCGGCGTGCCGGTCACCACCCGTAGCCAGCGCACCGCACCGAGCACACAGGCGGCGGTCGCCAGCCAGTCGGCCCGGCTCACCGGGACCGACTTTTTTCCCCACCGTCGCCGCACGAGCCAGGCCAGCCCCGCCGCACAGACGGTGAATTCCACCATCGGCCCGCCCAGTGTGATCCACGCTTCGTCCGCATCGGTCATGACCCGGCCCGCGGTCTGGTACCGGACCGCCGCGTACGAAAGGTGGACAGGAAAACCTAAATACATGCCGACTGCGGCGTGTCCCAGCTCGTGCACCACGACCAGCAGGGGCATAAAAAGCAACCCGAAGGCAAAAAGAAGGAACAGGGAGAGGGGTTTCACCGGCACGGTCGCAGGCCCACGCTTCATGAGATCGGTTCCATGGCGTCGGGCCCGGAGGAGGCCCAACAAAGACCATACGGAACGCCGGGGCAAGCCACGCCCCAAGGTCCAAACCCAATTGAACGGGCCCCCCGATCACCTCCGTTTCCGAGGTGGACGGCCGTCCTTGCGAACGTAGTTTGCCTTCTTGATTCCAAAGCAGCGTGTTTCCGCCAGCATGGTCCGGGAGAGCATGAAACCTGCATCCACCTGATGGGATTGGCCGTACCACCTGCGGACAATTCACTTAACCCGCATTGCGCCCTCACCCCTTCCGCCTACCTTGTTTCTCCTAAATCGTTGCGCATGAAGTCCTGCCTGTACGAATGCCACGTTATGCACGCCCGGTTTGCACCCCGGGCGCATCGTTTCGTCTACCGGATTTTCCTGTTTGCGATCGATTTGGACGAACTTTCCGACATCGACCAGCGGTTGCGGCTGTTTTCCGTGGAGCGTCGCAATCTGTACTCGTTTCGGGATCGCGACTATCTTCCCACGGAAGCCGCAGCCGGCGCCGCTTTGAAACAACGGGTGCTCGACCACATGGCGAAGGCCGGGATCGCCACCGCTGGCATGCGGGTGCTACTCGTCACCCTTCCCCGGGTGGCGGGTTACCTCTTCAATCCGGTTTCATTCTACTTTTGCCTGTCGGCCGACGGCACGCCGGTCGCGGCCATGCCGGAAGTGACCAATACGTTCAAGGAGATGAAGCCGTTCTTGCTGGGTCCGCAGACGCTCCAGCCCGACGGGAGTTTTCATCTGCGGGTACCCAAACACTTTTACGTGTCACCGTTCTCGGATGTCGATGTGGCCTTCGACTTTCAACTGCGACTCCCGACGGACCGGCTTTCCATTCAGATCGATGATTATGTGGGGGGCGAGAGAACCCTGACCAGCACCCTGTCCGGGCGGCAACGGCCGCTGACCGACGGCCGGCTGGCCTGGCTTAGTCTGGCCTATCCTTTCATCACTCTGAAGATCATCTTCCTGATCCACTGGCAGGCGTTCCGACTCTATCTCAAGTCGGTGCCATGGTTCCGCAAAGCCGACCGACCCGGTGATCAGCGCGGGCTTTACCGGCCCCACGCCTCCCTTCTTCAGCCCAAGCCGTCCGACGTATGAGTTCCCCGTCCTCTTCCTCCTCCGTTTCCCCCGCCTCCTCGGTTTTCGCCCCGGCGACCTCGCCCTCGTTCTACCGGCGGGCCGTCATCGGAGCCTTCCGTGGCATGCGGAGCGGCCGCCTGCGCATCGAATTGCCGGACGGCGGCCAGGTGGATTTCGGCGAGGGCTCCCACGGTGGCGCCGCCGCGCTCCCGCTCGAGCTGTCGTCCCACGCCACGATCCGGGTGCGCCGCGAGGCCTTTTTCCAGCGCTGCGTGCTCGGGGGCGACATCGGGTTTGCGGAGTCCTACATCGCCGGAGACTGGGAGACCCCCGACCTGACGTCGGTCATCGCCTGGTTCATCCTCAACGTCGATCAGGCCCCGACCCTTTCCGGTTCTTCCCGCGGCCGGGCGCGGTCGTGGACCCTCAATCTGCTGCGATTCGTCCATCGGATCGAACACCTGCTCCAGCCCAACTCCCGTCGCAACGCGCGCAGCAACATCGCGCGCCACTACGATCTCTCGAACGAGTTCTTCGCCCTCTTTCTTGATCCGACGATGATGTATTCCTCGGCCAAGTACACATCGCCCGACCAGTCCCTTGAGGAGGCGCAGCGCGCGAAAAACGAAGCGCTTTGCCGGAGCCTCCGGCTCGGGGCGGGCGACCATGTGCTCGAAATCGGGTCCGGCTGGGGCGGCTGGGCGATCCACGCCGCCTCCACCACCGGCTGCCGGGTCACCACGGTCACCCTTTCCCAGCAGCAGCTCGAGCTCGCCCGCGCGCGCGTGGCCGCGGCCGGCCTGGCGGATCGCATCGAGGTGCGGCTGCAGGATTACCGCGACATCGAGGGCCGTTTCGACAAGATCGTCTCGATCGAGATGATGGAGGCGATCGGGCATGCCTACCTGCCCGCCTTCTGCCAGGCCCTCCACCGATTGCTCAAACCGGACGGGCTGCTCGCCCTCCAGTTCATCACCTGTCCGGACTCCCGCTACGCCGAGCTGCGCCGGGGGGTCGACTTCATCCAGAAACACATCTTCCCGGGTTCGCTGCTGCTCTCGCTCAACCGGGTGAACGACCTTCTGTCCCGAATCGGCGGGTTCGGTCTGCACCAGATCGACGACCTGGGTCACGACTATGCCCGGACGCTCAAGGTCTGGCGCGAACGGTTCCTCAACCGCCTGGACGAGGTGCGCGGGCTGGGCTTCGACGATCCGTTCATCCGGAAATGGACGTACTACCTTTGCTACTGCGAAGCCGCCTTCGCGATGCGAAACATCTCGGTCGTTCAGACACTGCACACCCGCGCCAACAATCTCAGTTTCTGAGCCTGGCTCTTCGCTCCGTTGACTTGTCTGCGGGCGGGCGGACTCACCGCCTCCCTCCCGCACCCGGGCGCACCGCATCCCCCGCGTGGGGCACCCACCGCGGTTCCCTGGTTGCGGGTCAAACACCCGTCTCCACCCCATCCTCTCCTGCCATGATCCTCTTCCTGCGCGCCTTTTTTCTCCTCATTCTCGCCTCGATGCTCTGGGTCACCACCTGGGCCTCGCTCGGCCAATCCCTGCCCGACTTCATCCGGGGACCGGTGTCGGGGGATCGCTGGTTCATCGCCACGCTTTTTGACGCCTACTGGGGCTTCCTGACGTTCTACGTCTGGGTCGCCTACAAGGAACGGAGCGGACTGGCCCGGGCGCTCTGGTTGGTGGGCATTCTCCTCCTCGGAAACATCGCCATGTCCGTGTACTGCCTGATCCAGCTCTTTCGCGTGCGGTCCGATGCCCCGCTCTCCGAGGTGCTGCTCCGGCGTCCCGTCGCGTGAACCCTCCCCCCACCCTGCCCTCGTCCTCCGCCGCGCTTCCGGTGCCTTCGCCCCGGTCCTTCTGGCAGCGTCGGTTCAAGGATCCGGTGCTGAGCCTGCTGACGCAGGGCGTGACGCCGGATACGATGGCGTTCACCTTCGCGCTCGGAACCGGTCTGTCACTCTTCCCGTTTTTCGGTTTCACCACGCTGCTCAATGCTGTGGTCGGCGTGTGGCTGCGACTCAATCAGCCTCTGCTTCAGACCCTGAACTACGTGCTCAGCCCCGTCCACCTCGCCATGATTCTGGTGTACGTACGGCTGGGTGAATGGATCTGGCGCGATCCGCCCCTTCCGCTGTCGGTGCCCGTGCTGCTGCAGTCGTTTCGCGAGCAGACGTTTCTGGAATTTCTGCAGCGGTTCGGCTGGGCCGGTATCCATGCCTTCACCGCCTGGGCGGTGACTCTCCCCTTCCTCGTCATCGGCCTGCGCGCCCTCGCGCGGCCCATCCTACGGCGCGCCGCCCGCACCCTGGCCGCGCGCCGTTCCGCCCACCCATGAGTCTTCCCGCACTTCTCCTCGTTGCCACCGGAGCCTGCATCGTGGCGTTCGCCCTGATCTACCTGCTCGCCCGGCGGATCAACAACTACGGCATCGTCGACATCGCCTGGTCCTATGCCTTCCTCGGCCTCGGAGCCCTCTATGGCGCGCTGGCCAATGGCTGGCCATTGCGACGCATCCTGCTTCCCACCCTGGTCGGCCTGTGGAGCATCCGGCTCGGCACGCACCTGTATCAGCGGGTCATGGGACACCACCCCGAGGAAGACGCACGTTATCGGGAGATGCGCGTGCGGTGGGCGGCGAATTTCAACTGGGAGATGTTCAAGTTTTATCAGTTCCAGGCGCTGTCCCTGGTCGTGCTGTCGCTCCCGTTCGCGCTCGTCTGCATCAACCCGAACCCGGGGCTGCATCCCTTTGAACTGGCCGGCGCCACGCTGTGGTTCATTGCGCTCTGCGGTGAAACGCTCGCCGACGCCCAGCTCGCCGCCTTCAAACGCAATCCTGAGAATCGCGGCAAGGTCTGCAGCGTCGGACTCTGGCACTACAGTCGCCATCCCAACTACTTCTTCGAGTGGCTGGTCTGGGTCGCCTACTTTGTCTTCGCCTGCGCCTCGCCCTGGGGCTGGATCTCGGTCATCTGCCCCGCGATCATGCTCTACCTTCTGCTGCGCGTGACCGGCATCCCCATGACCGAGGAACAGAGCGTGCGCAGCCGTGGTGATGCCTACCGCGCCTACCAGGCCACCACCAGCGCCTTCATCCCTTGGTTCCCAAAGAAACCGGCGCGATCAGCGGTCGGAGGCCATTGATCGCAAAATGGAGGGCCGATAAGGGAAAGTACTTCTCCCCTCGTACCTCCCGCCCCCAACTTTCATTCGTCCTAGGTCATTCGTCATTCGTCATTCCGCGCACCGCGCGGCTCTTCCATGATCGACACGTTGCTTGAGAAGAACCTTCTGCCTGACTGGCTGATTCGCATCGGCATCCGGCGCCTGCTGGCCCGCCGGATCCGCGACGAGAACGCGGTGTATGATCGCGATCGTTACGTGGCGGATCTGCGTCGGCGGCCGATCGCCGAAAACACGGCCGATGCCAATACGCAGCACTATGAGGTCCCGACCTCGTTCTACCAGGCCTGTCTCGGCCGGAGATTGAAGTACTCGGGCTGCCTCTACCCGCAGGGACACGAGACGCTCGACGAGGCGGAGGAGCACATGCTCGCCCTGTATGTGGAGAGGGCCCGGCTCAAAGACGGGCAGTCCGTGCTTGAACTCGGCTGCGGCTGGGGCTCGCTCTCCCTTTACCTCGCGGAGAAGTTCCCGGGCTCCCGCATCACCGGGGTCTCCAACTCACGGACGCAAAAGGAGTACATCGATGGCGAGGCGCGCCGGCGGGGCTTCACCAACCTGCGCATCCTGACGGCCGACATGAACGAGTTCGACATCGCACCCGGTCAGTTCGACCGGGTGGTCTCGGTGGAAATGTTCGAACACATGAAAAACTACGAGCGCCTGCTGAAGAACATCGCGCGCTGGCTCAAGCCGGGCGGGCTCCTCTTCGTGCACATCTTCACGCATCATCGATTCAGCTATCATTTCGTGGCCCGCGACCAGACGGACTGGATGTCCCGTTACTTCTTCACCGGCGGACAGATGCCCGCGCACGACCTGCTGGCCGCCTTCCAGGACGACCTCACCCTGCTGCAGGACTGGAAGGTCAACGGGCGCCATTACCAGCAGACCGCCGAACACTGGCTGCAGGCGATGGACCGCAACCGCGAAAAGATACTCCCGCTCTTCGCCTCGACCTACGGCCCGGACGCCGCGACCAAGTGGTGGGTGTACTGGCGCGTCTTCTACATGGCCTGCGCCGAATTGTGGGGCTACCGCCGGGGGGAGGAGTGGCTCGTCAGCCACTACCTCTTCCAATCGAAGGCTACCTGAGGCCGGCCCTCCGATCCCCCTCGACATCCAAGGGTCGGTCTGAAGCGTACAGACTACATGACCTCCCGGGTAACGCACCGCCAGTCACCTGCCTCGGAGCCTCACTCGCCGCGCCTCGTGGCCTGGCGCGGGTGGTTGGGGGCGGCGCTGGGGTTCGCGTTCGCCTTGACGACGGGCCGGGCCATGCCGAGCCCGAGCGCGGATGAACTTGTGCAGCAGGGTCTCACCGCCGAGTCGCGGTTTGAACCCAAACAGGCCCTGCTCCGGTTCCAGGCGGCCGACGAGCTCCGCCCCAACGATCCGTTCATCCTGCAACGCATTTCCCGGCAGTATTCAGACGCCACCACGCTCACGACCGACCCCGAGGAAAAGCGTCGTCTGGCGGAATCGGCTCTCGTTTTTGCCCGGCGGGCCTACGAGCTTGAGCCGAAGAACCCGGTCAACGTCCTCTCCCTCGCCATCTGCTACGGCAAGCTCGGGCTCTACGGGGGAGTTGAGGCCAAGGTGCAAAATGCGCGTCTGATCAAGAAGTACGCCGAGGAGGCGCTCGCGCTCAATCCGGACTATGACTGGGCGCACCACGTGTTGGGGCGCTGGCACTACGAGGTGGCGGAACTCGGCGGCACCAAACGCCTGTTGGTGCGCATGTTTTTTGGGGGGCTTCCGCCCGCCTCCGTGCAGGACGCCATCCGTCACCTCGAACGCGCCGTCGAGATCGCCCCCGCCGCCGTGGGTCACCGGGTCGAGCTCGGCTTCGCATACCAAGCCGCCGGACGACTGGCCGAGGCGCGCGCCGAGTTCAGTCGCTGCCTCACCCTGCCCGATCAGGAGATCCACGACGCCCCGGCCAAACGCCGGGCGCAGGAGGCCCTGGCCAGGCTGTAGGCAGGCCCCGGGGGCTCGCGACAGCGACGCGAGCCCTTCCTTTTCCGTCATCGACGTTGCTGACATTCAAACGGCCTTCCAACGATCAGCACATCCGCGTCGTGCGACGCGCGGGCGCTAAGAAAAATGCAAGAATCGTGACGCTTATTGCATCATAAATGCGATAATTTTATTGAAAGGGCCCCCGCTTATGCCATGATTGCTCCAGTCAAGATGTCCGCCACGGCATCCGGCCAATCTCCGATCTCAAATTTCAAATTTCAGATCTCAAATTTCAGATTACAGCCCCCCCAACCCCCCAGTTAACCATGTCCACCTTCCAGCGCTTCGAGGACCTGCCGGTCTGGCGGGAGGCGATACGACTCGCGGAAAGTTGTGAGGATTTTGTCGAGGCCGCCAAAAAACAAATCACCTGGTCCAAGCGTGACCAACTGGATCGCGCTTCCCTCTCGGTCTCGAACAACATCGCTGAGGGATTCGAGCGAGGCACCACCAACGAACTTCTCGCTTTCCTCTATATCGCACGTGGTTCCGCGGGCGAAGTCCGCTCCATGCTGTGCTTCTTCGAGCGTCGGCCCGCTCTGCAGGCATTCAAATCTCAAATTTCGAATTTGAAATCCGTTGCCGAGAGCTGCTCCCGTCAACTTCGCGCCTGGGCGGATTCGCTCCAAAATTCGGATATCGCCGGTCAACGACACCTCAATGACCAAACGCGTTCCGATTTCCAGAAGCGCAAGGCCCGCGAACAGGGTGCGGTCGCCTTCCAGCAGCTCCTTGCGCAGCACCTGCCGCCCGGCCATCCGGCGCGCAAGATCGAGCCCGCCACACCTCACATTTGAACGCTCATATCTCGGAATTCCACCCGACTCCGGCGCACCGTTCCAAAAGCCACCGGGCCTGCCTGGCGCGTCTGCGCGAGTCAGCCGAGCCACTCGTGGCCGAGGTACTCCGAACCGCTGGATTCTGTTTCAGCGTCCGCTGCTCACGCCCGACGGGGACACCGCCACCACCTTCACCCTGGTCCGCCGACACAGGAACTGGCTCGAAAGATGATTCTCGCGAGCCGCGCCGTGCACGAGGAAGCCATCGCAGACCTCCTGCTCGGCGACCTGGTCCGCGATCCATCATCCCAAGTCGTCACTTTCCAAACACCAGGCTGAACCCACCCCCCCGCATGGTTCAAATTTCAAATCTCAAATCTCAAATTTCAAATCTCAACCGGGATCGAAACGATCCCGGTTGATCCGTCCATATCACCCTGACTCGCTCAGCGCAGGAACGCCTCGTGCAGGCCGCCGTCGACCGTGATGACCTGACCGGTCGTCTTGGAAAGACGCGTGCTGACCAGGAGGAAGTAAGCCTCGGCCTGGTCGGCCGGGGTGATCGGCGCCTTGGTCAGCGTCCGATCCGCGTAGAATTGCGCGAGCTTGCGCACGAGGCTGTCGGTCGCCTCGTCCTCGGTGAACGGGATGTGGTACTTGGCCAGCGAGCCAATGACTCGCTCCCGCGGGAACATGGCCGAACCGTGCACGACGGTGGCGGGAGCCACGCCATTGACGCGCACAAGCGGCGAGAGCTCCATCGCCAGCTCACGCACGAGATGGTTCGCCGCAGCCTTCGACGTGTCGTACGCCACCGAGCCCTTTTTGGCCACGACCGCATTGGCGGAGGTCGTCAGCACGAGGCTGCCGGTCAGGCCCTGCTCCTTCCACGTTTTCGCCGCCTCATCGCCCACCAGGTAGCTGCCCGTGACATTGATGCCGAACGTCAGCGCCCACTTGTCGTCCGGAATGTGACCGGTGGTGTCCGTCGGGACGAAGATCCCGGCGGTGACGCAGATCGAATCGAACCCGCCGTAGGCCAGAGCCACCTGGTCGAACATGCGGCGCAGGCTGGCCCGGTCCGTGATATTCGCGGCCAAGCCAACGGCCGGACCACACCGGGAGATGCCGGTGCCGGACACGCCAATGCCCACGCCGAGCTTGTCGGTGATTTCCTTGGCCGTGGCCTGGGCGGCGGCCTCATTCAAGTCGACGCACACCACCTGCGCACCTTCGCGCGACATCCGGTGGGCCGTCTCCTTGCCAATGCCTGAACCAGCCCCGATCACGACCACCACCTGGCGGGCGAGCTCCTTTTCCGCCGGCATACGCTTCAGTTTCGCCTCCTCCAGCAGCCAGTATTCGATGTCGAACGCCTCCTGCAACGGCAGCGCGATGTAACGGTCGATGGCCTCCGCCCCGCGCATGACCTCCACCGCGCAGGCGTAGAATTCCGCGGTGACACGCGACTCGGACTTGTCCTTGCCCCAGGCGATCATGCCCAGGCCCGGGATCAGCACCACCGTCGGATTGGGATCGCGCATCGCCGGCGAATTCGCATGACGGCACTTCGCGTAATAGGCGGCGTAATCCTTGCGATACTGCACCAGGCCGTTCGCCAGCTTGCCCTTCAGGGCCGCGAGGTCGTCGGTCTGCGGATTCCAGTCCACGTAAAGCGGCTTGATCTTGGTGCGCAGGAAATGGTCGGGACATGAGGTCCCCAGTTCCGCCAGGCGGGCGGCATCCTTTGAATTGACGAAACGCAGGATGGACTCGTCGGCGTGCACGGTGCCGATGAACCGCTTCTCGCGGGAGACCTGGCCGCGCAGCCACGGCAGGATGGCCGAGAGGGTGGCATTACGCTGCTCCTCCGGCAGCGTGAGATAGCGGGCCCCGCCGAACGCGGTGGCATGGCCGCCCTTCGCCTCGTAGTGCTTCTCGATATACGCCGCCGCCTGTTCGATCAGATCGAGCGTCAGCGTGTAACAGGCCTTTTCGTCATCCGCCCAGGAAATGAAGCCATGCTGACCCATCATGATGGCGCGGACGTCCGGCTGCCGGCGCGAGATTTCCTGCATGGCGAGCCCGAGCTCGAAGCCCGGCCGCATCCACGGCACATAGGCCATTGCACCACCGAAGATCTCCTTCGTCAGCTCCTCGCACCGCGCCGAGGCTGCGATCGCGATGATCGCATTGGGGTGCATGTGATCGACAAACTTGCCGGGCAGAAAGGAGTGCAGCGGCGTGTCAATCGATGAGGCGCGCGGATTCAGATTGAAGGTGGCATGCGTGTACATGGCCACCATTTCATCCTCCGCCGGCGACTTCAGGCCGCGATCCGTGCGCGCGGCATAGAGGGGCTGCAGGCCGACCAGCTTGTCCTGGTAAAGCGACGAAAAGTTCTCCCGTGTGCTGGTGCGCAGGTCTCCGCCCGAGCCCTTCACCCACAAAACCTCCACGGGTTTGCCCGTCAGCGGATCGCGCTCGGTGAGTTTGGACGAGGTATTGCCGCCTCCCGTGTTGGTGATGCGCTGGTCGCTGCCGAGCAGGTTCGACCGGTAGACGAGACGCGCCACCGGATCGAGCGTCGCCGCGCGGGCGTCGTCCCAGAGGGAATTGACGAAAGAATACGATTTCATGTGGGAAAAGGGGCCCTTGCTCACCCTCGCCCAGCAAATCCACCAGGCGCGGTCAGGCAAACAAACGGCCGTCGTACACCATCCAATGGTAGATATTGGAAGATTTCGATCACTTTCTGTCAGATTGGCCGGTCTGGAGCCCTGCCGGGACGCACCTCCGGATCGAGGGTGCCATCGTCGCCGAATCTCCCCCTACAGATCTTCTATCGTTATTACTAACAGCAACTTATTTCCTAGTAGCCCACCCCTCGTTCACCGCTCAGGCGGCGGAAATCTTCTTGTAGGTGTCTTGAAGCGCCTTGGCGGAGGTCTGCAGCGCCTGCAACTCCTTGGGCCAAAGCTCAAGGTCGAGGTGACCGAGCACGCCGCGGCGACCCACCACCGTGGGCACGCTGAGGGCGACATGCTTCAGTCCATAGGCACCTTGCTGCATGCTGGAGATGGGCAGGACGGTTTTGCGGTCGAGCGCCACCGCGTGCACGACTTCGGCGATGGTCAGGCCGACCGCCCAGCCCGCGCCGCCTTTGCGACGAATGACCTCGGCCCCGCTGCCTTTGGTCTTCTCGAAGATCTGGGTCTGAAAGGCCGGGGTGCAGCCCGCGACCTTGGCCAGAGGAAGCCCGGCGTAGGCGGCGGACGACCAAATCGGAACCATGGTGTCGCCATGTTCACCGAGAATGAGGGCCTCGACCTGCGTCGGTGCCAGGGCGAGGTCGCGCGCAATCAGGGACCGGAAACGCGCGGTATCCAGCATGGTGCCAAGTCCGTACACCTGCGCCGCAGGCAGGCCGAGCCGCTCCGCCGCGAGCTGGGTGAGAATGTCGACCGGATTGGAGACCACGAACACATGAGTTTCGCTGCGCAGGCCGACCTTTTTCAGATCGGCGAGGATCTGCGAAAACAGGGCGACATTGCGGTTGATGAGGTCGAGCCGCGACTCGTCGGGTTTGCGACGCAGACCGGCGGTGATGACCACCACGTCGCTGTCCTTCGCGCGCACGTAGTCGCCGGCGTAGATGCGTTGTCCTCCAACGCAGGATGAACCGTGGAGCAGATCGAGGGCCTCGCCCTCCGCCAGATCGACATTGGCGTCCAGGATCTGGATCTCCGACACGATGCCGGCACATTGCAGGGCGAACGCGGCATTGGAGCCCACACGTCCGCCTCCTCCGATGATGGTGACTTTCATGGATCGAATCTCCTGAGTCGCGCGGGGTCAGCCGGCCGGCTTGAGCTTGGCCATGATCTGCTGGGTGATCTGGGCCACCAGGGCTTCGATCTGCGGATCGGGCGCCGCTCCAGAGTCCGGCGCGGCGGTCGGCGGGCGGCAGACCACTCCGGGTTGAAATTCACTGTTGTCGCACAACTCGCATTCCTTGAGTCCGTCGCGGTTGTCGGGCATGCCGAGCTTCTTCCGCAGCGCGATCAAGTCGCGCACCTTGTCGTTGCTGATCTGGTGCAGGCCCCCGCGCAGCTGGGACGCGATCCAAACCGTCTTGCAGTAGGAATCCACGTTTTCCATCTTCCAGTAGGCGTCCTCGACATCCTTGCCCCAGACGATGACACCATGGTTTTCCATGATGACGCACTGGTGGTCGACGCCCTCCTTGCCGACTTCGTCGGCATTCTCCGTGGTGCCGGGCGTCTGATACCGGGCATAGCCAATCTCGCCCAAAAACACCTCGGCTTCAGGAATGAGGCAGGCGGGGGGACGCACCCCGGCGACGGCAAACGCAGTCGCGTGCGGCGGATGCGCGTGCACGCAGGCCTTGGCTGCGGGCTGGCGCTTCATGATGCCCAAATGGGTCAGCGCCTCGCTGGTGCGTTTGCGCGTGCCGGCCAGCTGACGTCCGTCGAGGTCGATCAGGCACAGCTCCTCCGGACGCATGAAGCCCTTGGAAATCAGCGTCGGCGTGCAGAGCACCAGGTTGTCACCCACGCGCACGGTGATGTTGCCGCCGTTGCCGTCGACGTAGTCCTTCTCCCAGATCCGGCGGCCGATGTCGCACATCCTGCGCTTGAGTTCCTCGATCGCCGGCGAACGGAAGAAGGCCTCGATGTCGCCCGGGGACTTCGGATCGGAGCCCGGGGTCCATTTGAATTCAAAGTCCGGCACGATCGGCGCCGCCGGGGCGGCGGCCGCCGCTTTCGCCGGGTTCCGCGGCAGGAGGGACGCCCGCGAGCGCAGGAGGTCGCGCGCCGACGGCGTGAGCAGCGCATCTTCCGGCACCGGTGCGCCCGAGCGCAGCAGGGTTTCGAGGTCTTGGACGGTGATTACCTTGGGCATGGGAAAAGTCGGGATTCGATCAGGAGTCTGGAGGTGTGTACTGGATACGGTCGACCAGCGTGGCGACGTAGGCGTCCACCGGCGTGGGCACGGTGAACGGCATCGCCGCCTCCGCGCCCTCGGTGAACCCCACCAGGTGGCCTTCACCGGCGCCCAACTCATCATAGACCACCAGGGTCGAGCCTTTCGCCAGCGGCATCATCGGGGCGCCGCCGAACTGGGCGCGGTTGAGCGGCTGCACGAGGAGGAATCGGCCGCCGGTCAGAGCCGGGTCGGCGAGGGTGAGCGTCAGGCGGCCAATGACAAATCCAAGTCGCATCGGCGTCAGGGGCGCTCCACGGTCGGATCGACAATGGCCAGCACGGAGTTGCGGAGCGGGGAACGTTCGTCGCCCACGAGGGTGCGGGTGGCGGAGCCGTCGGTGGTGATCATCACCGTCTGGTGCAGTCCGGCGCCGAGCGAGTCGATCGCGAGGATCGGCGTGCCCTCGTCCCGTCCCTCGGGATCGAGCGGCTGGCAGATGACGCTGCGATGTCCCCGCATGCTCGGGTGGCACACGGTCGAGACAATGACACCGTCAATGCGCGCGAGCTGCATGCAGGAACCTCAGTAAATGCGAAGGTTGTCGACCATCACGCACCGGCGGGTGCGGGTGAACGTGCGGGGGGTGGCGATGCCTTCCCCGGTGGTCGTGGCGATGGAGTAGTTGAGGTAGCCTTCGCCGCCGAGGCCGAGGCCGGCGACGCTGGCCCCGTTCTTGACGAAGAGCGTGGTGTCGACCGCCCGCGCCATCTGGGTCATGTGATCGACATTGAGCGAGTGCAGGATGGCAGAGTGGCGGTAGCCGTGTTCGCTGCGGACCGCGGCGGCGACTGCGTCGTCAAACGTCTTCACCCGAACCACCGGCACCATCGGCATCATCTGCTCCTCCATGACGAAGGGATGCTCGGCATCGGTCTCGGCAAACAGCATCGGCACGTCGGCCCCCACACGGGCACCGGCATGGTCGGCGAGCACGGAAGCGTCGGCGCCGACGAGCTTGCGGTTGAGCACCGGGTGCGAACAGCCACCGGCATCGCGCGCCGTCGTGAAGGCCACGCCGGTCAGGCGCTCCAGCTGGGGCGGGGTCAGCTTGGCCGCTCCGGCCGCGGCGAGTTCGTTCATGAAACGCTCGGCGTACGCCTCGAGGACGAAGATCTGCTTCTCGCCGATACAGAGAAGATTGTTGTCGTAGGAGCCGCCCTTGATGATGTCCGCGGCCGCCTTGGCGAGGTTGCCCGTGCCGTCGACCACGACGGGAGGATTGCCCGGGCCGGCGCAAATCGCGCGCTTGCCCGACTTCATCGCCGCCTGGACGACACCCGGGCCGCCCGTCACGCACAGGAGCCGCACCGCATCACTGCGGCACATCTGGTCAAACGTCTGGAGGCTGGGCTCAACCACCGTGCAGACGAGGTGCTCAATCCCGAGCGCGGCATGGATCGCCTCGTTGAAGGCGCGCACAGCGACGGCGGCGCAGCGGGCGCCGCCCGGATGGGGATTGAAGACCACCGCGTTGCCAGCCGCCACCATCGACACCACGTTGCCGGCCAGCGTCGGCACGGAGTGGGTCACGGGGGTGATCGCTCCAATGACGCCAAAGGGGGTGTACTCTTCCAGCGTGATGCCGTGATCGCCGCTCAGCGCGTAGGGGCGAAGCCACTCCAACCCCGGCACCAGCTTCACGATCTGCAGCTTCTCGATCTTGTGCGCGAGACGTCCGATCTTCGTCTCCGCGAATTCCAGCGGCCCCCACTCCTCCGCCTTGGCGGTGCAGAGGCCCTTGATGATCTCGATCACTTTGGCGCGACCCTCGAGTCCGTGCTTCTGCAGCCGGACAAATGCGCCGTGGGCCGCCTCGCACGCGGCCGCCATGTCGGAGAAGACACCCCAGCGCCCGTCGGCCCGCGGCGAAACCACCGCGGGGGCGGTTCTCGCGGCCGGAGCGGGAGCCGGGGCCGGCGCTCCGGCGCCGGCCGCCCGGTTCAGCCCGAGCAGCACATCGCTGATCACGGCGCGCAAGGTCGCCTCATCCACCTGCAGGGGAGCACTCATGTCGCGGGATAAATTTTCCGACTCAACACATCCACCGTATCAATGATTCCAATAATGACCGCATCCACCGGCAGCGTCTTCATGCCGGCCGCCTGCCGGGCGGAGCTGCCCTGGCAGAGCAGCACCAGCTCGTCGACCCCGGCGCCGAGACTGTCGGCCACCACCAGCGTGTTCGACCCCGGGCGCAGCCGGTCCGGCTGGGCCTCGTCGACCAGCATCGGCCGGACGAGGAGCAGTTTCCGGCCCACCATCGCCGGATCCTTCTTGGTCGCCACGACCGAACCAATGACGCGGGCGATGAACATGAGCGTGGGGGTGCGGCCGGTCGGCGGTTACTTCTTGGGCGCGGCCGCGGCCGGCTTGGGCAGAATGAGGGCGACATCATCGTGCGGCCGGGCGATGACCTGCACGGAGACCACTTCACCCACGGCGCGCGCCGCCTGGGCGCCGGCGTCGGTCGCGGCTTTCACCGCGGCGACATCACCGACCACAACGGCGGTGACGAGGGCGTTGCCGACCTGTTTCATCGGTCCCGCCAACGTGACATTGGCGGACTTGAGCATGGCATCGGTGCCGGTGACGAGCGCGGTGAGGCCGCGCGTTTCGAGGAGGCCGAGGGCTTGTGACATAAATCGAGGAGTTGAGGTTGGGAAAATGCGGAGCGGAAAAGTGTCAGGAACGGGCAAGCAGGTGACGGTGGGTCTCGCGGGCGACGACCAGCTCTTCGTTCGCCGCGATGGCAAAGACATGACTCCGCGAGTCGTCGGCCGCGAGGTCTTCATCGAGACAGCCGGCCGTGTTGCGGTCCGTGTCGATCTCCAGTCCCAGTTCGCCCAGACCGGCGCAGACGCCTTCGCGCAACCAGGGATTATTTTCGCCGATGCCGCCGGTAAAGACCAGGCCGTCGCACCCACCCATTTCGATCCAGAATGCACCGACCCAGTGCCGGATCGCGTGGATATAATGGTCGATCGCCACTTCCGCCCGCCGGTTGCCCGCGAGGCAGGCGGCGCGGATGTCGCGCAGATCATTGCTCACGCCGGACAGGGCCTGCAGGCCGCTCTCGCGCGTCAGCTGACGCTCCACGTCCTCGGCGCTCAGGCCGAGGTGTTTCTGCACAAAGGGAATGGCCGCTGAATCAAGGTCGCCGACCCGGTTGTTCTGCGGGAGGCCCGACTGCGGACTGAGTCCCATGCTGGTGCCGATGGCCACGCCGTCGCAGATGCCGGTGACGGAGCTGGAGCCTCCGAGGTGACACGAGATCACCCGCAACGGAGCGCCCGGCATGGTGCGGGGACCATCCTGATAGAGACGGCGGGCCAGACCGGCGATGTCGTCGCGTCCCAACAGTTCCGCGGAGCGCTCGGCGATGTACTTGTGGCTCGCGCCGTGAAAGCCATGCCGACGCACGCCGGCCTCGTACCACGAGTCCGGCACGGCGTACCGGTTCGCGTACTCGGGCACCCACTGGTAAAAGGCCGTTTCGAAGAGTGCGACCCGCGGAACGCGCGGCAGTCGCTCACGAAACCGCCGGATGCCCCGGGCATACGGTGGATTATGGGCCGGGGCGAGATCGGCGCAGCGCAGCAGCGCCTCCTCCACCCGTTCGTCGGCATCGACACAGCCCGTGATCCCGTCGCCCAGCACCGTCTTGAAACCGACTCCCTGCAGATCGTCGGCCGTTTTCAGGTGTCCGGCCGACCGGAGCGATTCGAGACAGCTGTCGATCGCCTCGCCATAATCGGTCACCCGTTCGTAGCCACCCTTGGCCAGCAATGTCTCCCCCGTTCCTTCGAATCGGAAAAGCCGATACTTGAAGGACGTGGAACCGAGGTTGGCGACGAGGATGTTCATGGTGCGGAGGAAGACCGGAGACCGGCGGACGTGCGGCGGACAGTGACCAGACAGACCGGAGCGGCGAATCCGCCGGCCCGACGCCGGCCGGTCCACCCCGGGGCGGGCAATTGTCTCAGGCCGGGGAAACCAGCCACTTGCCCAGACCGACCAGATCGTCGTGCGGGCGCGGAATGACCTGCACGCTGACGATTTCGCCAATGCGTTTGCCGGCTTCGGCGCCGGCTTCGACCGCAGCCTTGACCGCCGCGACATCGCCGCGGAAGAAGGCGGAGACGTAGCCGCTGCCGATGGCCTCGTAGCCGGTCATCGTGACGTTGGCGGATTTGAGAGCCGCATCGGCGGCTTCGAGCAGGGTGCAAAAACCCTTGGTTTCAATGATGCCGAGAGCAAGCTGAGCCATGGAAGGAAGGAGGTTGAACGTGATGAAAAAGTGGAGGGCGCAGGACTCAGGCGAGTCCAACCTGCTTCAACAGGTCGGGATGCGGCCGGGGAATGACATGCGAGCTGATCAGCTCGCCGACCGCCTTGGCGGCGGCGGTGCCGGCGTCGACGGCCGCCTTGACCGAACCGACGTCGCCTTTAACCACGACGGTGACGAGACCGCCGCCGATCTGAATCTGACGCACGAGTGTGACACTCGCGGCCTTGACCATCGCGTCGCTGGCTTCAACCGAGCCAATGTAACCGCGAGTTTCTACCATGCCGATGGAATCGCTCATAAGGGAAGGGAACTGTTTGTTGGGATGAGAGGGAAAGGTTCAGGGCGGACGGGCCGCGCGGCTACTTCAAAAGCTCGACGGTGCAATCGGGCCGGAGCACACAGGCATTGCCTTCGTCGGTGTCGATGTGCACTTCGAGGCGAAAGTCTTCGTGGACCCGGACCAGCATGCGCTCGAATGATAGCCCGCATGGACCTCCGACCCGCAGGCGCATGAACTCGCCCGGTTTCACCCCGAAGAAAGCCGCGTCGTCCGGACTCATGTGCACATGCGGGGCGGCGCGAATCACGCCCTCGTCAAGTTCCAGAAATCCCGCGGGCCCCATCAGCATGCAGCCCGGGGTTCCCTTGATGTTGCCCGATTGACGGACCGGAATGTCAAAACCCAGCGCAATCGCATCCGTCAACGCGAGCTCCACCTGATTGAGGTCGCGACACGGACCAAGAATCCGCAGATTGGAAATGATCCGGCTGCGCGGTCCGATCAGCGTCACCGACTCCTCCGCCGCAAACTGGCCCTTCTGGTAGAGCCACTTCATCGGCGTCAACGTCCTCCCTTTGCCAAACAGCGTCTCCACGGCCGCCGGCGTGAGGTGACAATGCCGGGCACTCACGTTCACGACCAACGGATTCGGCCCCTGCGCCTGCCGGGGGACGGATCGACCCAGCCGCTCGTAAAGGCTGCGGCGCACCAGGTGCTCTATTTCAGCTCGATGAGGGGTGGGCGGGGCAATCATGACATCGGAAAACCACCGGCACGGCCACAGGGGAAGCAGCCAGACATCCGGTCGTTTGAAAGCTTTTGAGAGATTTTGCGAGAATTGTGGCAAAATCAACGCCAAAGACGCGCGAACCCGGAAAACTTCCGTGCCCGACTTCCTCGACCGTCAGCCCGGGCGTCGAATTCCCGCGTCCGGACCGGCGCACCGGGATCGACTTCCACATAAACTACTATCATATATTATCTTAACTGAAACCCTCCTCCGCGGGTCCCACACCGCGGAGTCGTCGCCAGCCGATCAAATCCGGTCTGAAGGCGAGGTTTCCCAAGCCGGTCGAGCGGCCTCAAAAACGGGCACGCGTGATAGATTTTGCCAGAATCCTTCCAATTTCTTCCACAAACCTAGGGGACTTACTCACAGTCGCCACCGGGAACGCTCCGCTGCTCTCCGTCCGGCTTCCCCGCCTTTTCGCTTCCCTTAACCTTATTCCGATAAACACATTGTGAACTCACTTATTTCAGGTCGACCTGACCGCTGGTTCATCAACTCAGCAACGGTTCACAGGTTAATCACATTCCCCGCCCGTTCCGACCCGGTCGGTTCGTACCCCGGTCAGGGCGCCCCGGCAGGCCGTGGAGGCGCGGCTCGCGTACGGAGGAGGGCTCGTTGGGACTCGTCCGTGCTGAGCGTGGACGTGGGAGAGGTCGTGGTGCCTGCTGGACGGCTGCCCTTGGGCACCTTGACCGGGATATTCGAGCCCAGGGTGGTCACGTACTCGTATTCCACCTCCGCGCCGTCGGGTTTGGCCACGTCTTTCTTGGGCGCATGCGCGCAGGCGGTGACGAGAGCGGTCAGCAAAAGGAGACCCATCGTCCGCAGGCCACGATGCCCGCTCCCCGGGGCGGTGGGCACCGTCCCCTGCCTTGTCCCAATCAGTGAATCCATGCGACCGAGGGCAGTCGCGACTGCGCCCCCTGGCAATCGGGAAATGCCGCCCGTTTCCGGGCCCCGCCACTCACCGCGAGCGGGGCTTGAGCAGACCCAAACCGCGCATCGTGGCGTCCACCACCGACCGGTAGCGCCAGGCTCCCGGCCAGTCCCGATGCATCAGTACATCGAGACGATCAGATCCCCCGGAGACCGCCACGTCCCGCCGCAACCGCGTGCCGGTGGACTGCAGCAGCGGGAGGCGATCTGCGCTGGCCTGGGTCAACCCTTCGATGATCGCAGAGAGCAAGTCCTCCCGCGTGGTGGCCAGGGTCAACCCGACAAAGGCCCCTTGGCGTTGCTCCAGGCTGGTACGCTCGCCTGCCATATAGGGCTCGAAACGAACGGTGTTGCCCGGCCGGCGTCCCTGGCGACTCAGCCGCCGGAACTCTTTCTGAAATGCTTCGATCGGCATTTCAGGAAAAAACTGGGCCCGGGCCCAATAGATGGATGAAGCCATGGCGGCCAGGGTGCTCACCTGGAGCCATTTTCCCTGCACTCCCAGCGCCCGCGTCAGCAGGCGTTCATGCGGCCGCGGACGGTCGGTGCACAGCGCCAGCACGTCCGTCGAGCCAACGACATTGAAGAGCTGCCCCACCTTGGCGCCGGCGAGAAGCATGCCGGCGCTGCCATCCATCAATCCCACCAGCATGGGGGTGCCTTCGCGCAATCCAAAGCGCCGTGCGGCCGCCGGGGTCAGCGTGCCTCCCACGACGTCCGCCTCGTGCACCTCGGGCAGGAGCGCTGGACTGACGCCGATGTTCTCGCACAGTTCCTCGCTCCAGCCCTGCGCATCGAGGGTGTGAAAGAGCCCGGTGAACGAGGCATGGGACGGATCGACGACGCGCGCGCCCGTCATCTGCCGGTGCAGGAACGTTGGCAAGTGCCCCACGAGGTCCGCTCCACGCAAGGCGCCGGGTCGATGCGCCTTGTACCAAGCCCAGGTGGTCGAACTGATGCCGCCGGGAAAGGGTCGGCAGCCGCAGAGCGCCAGGTGGCGTTCCTTTCCGATGCGTCCTTCAATCGCCCGGGCTTCCTCCACGCTGCGTCGATCCTGATGGGTCACGATCGGGGTCAGCGCCTTGCCGTTCCGGTCCATCGCCACCCACGCCGGGCACATCGCGGCCAGGGCAATATGGTCCACCTCGCGGGCTTTGCCGCCCAAACCCGCGATCGCCTTCGCCACCGCCGCCAGCAGCTCCTCGGGATCCACTTCCACCGAGGGTCCCACGTGCTTCGACTTGAAGAAAACCCGCGGGGCCTCGGCCAGAACGCGAGTGCCACGCAGAATTCCTGCGATGACGGAGGAGGAACCGATATCAAGGCCGAGGCAGGTGGACATCGCGGCCTGACTCTGCGGCTGCGATCATCGCTGGCAATCTTTCGTGACCACCCGCCCATCCCCGCCTCACCCGTGCAGTCCACCCGCGACGCGCGCCGCGCGGGCTCCCGCTGCCGACACTTCCCGGCGACGTTCCAAGCGCGACGCCTCGGTCCCGAACACCCACACGCCGAGGACACGATGCGCTCCCGACGCGAGGACCACCGCCACCACCCCCCACGACATCAGCGCCCACATCACCCAACTCATCACCAACAGCCAGAGGGCCCGGGTCCCTTCCGGACCGCCCGCCTCGATCAAAGAAGGAAAGAGCAACGGCAGCACCTTCATCGCCCCTCCGACCAGCCCAAAACCGAGTGCATTGTGGAGATTCATGCTCCTGCTCATGCGAGACCCGTGCCACGCCGGCTGGACCATAATTAACCCCTTTTTTACGAGGGACTTCAGATTCTATCGCTTTTCCTGGCAATCCTCTTCCCGTGCAATTCGCAAGCCGCGCGCCCGGCGGTTCTTGCAAGGTGCGGGCCCAGCCGCGCCGGGGAAGTCCTGCCGCCTGGCCTAGACGTCGCCCGCCTGGGGTCGGAGCACGATCTCCTCCACCACCGTACGGCGGGTCAGACGATAGACATCGAGGAAGGCCCGGGCCACGTCCTCCGCCGGCATCATGCGCTCGGCCGGCACCCCACTGCCCGCCCATGCCGGTGAGACGGTGGCGCCGGGGTACACGGTGCAGACGCGCACGCCCTTGGACCGAAGATCGGCGCGCATGACTTTGGACAACCCGGTGACCCCAAACTTCGCCGCCGTATAGCCGGCGCTTGATGCGTAAGCCTGCAAACCGGCGATCGAGCTCATGTTGAACACATCGCCCCGCCCGCGACTGATCATGCCCGGCACAAAGGCGCGGGACACCAGAAAGACACTGCGCAGGTTCGCGACGACGTTGGCGTCAAAATCCGCCACCGTTGTTTCAAGAAACGTCCCCGGAACAAAACGTCCCGCATTGTTGATCAGCACGTCCACTCCGCTCCACACGCGAAGCACGGACGCCGCCAGCGCGTCGACGGACGCGGCGTCCCCCACATCCGCTGGAAACACCCGGGCCTCCGCCCCCAGTTTACGGCAGGCTTTCGCCACGCGGCGAAGCTGGTCAACCTGCCTCGCCACCAAGGCAAGCCGGACCCCGGCCAGCTCGCGCGCAAACGTCAGGGCGATGGCTTCACCAATGCCTTGGGAAGCTCCGGTGATCAACACCACGGGCGCGGTCGAGGCGCGCCGGGTCGCCCGGGCGCGGGGGGTGGCAGCGGGCGTTTTCATGCAGCGGGAACAAACGGGCTCAGCAAACGAGGGAACGGAAGTCGGTGAAGTCCGCGGTGAAGCCGCCCTTGACGCCCTTGCAGATCACACTGACGGCGTCGTGGGAATGCAGCGACTCCAGATGCGAACAGGCCGCCTGGAAGTCCGCGATGCGCCGGTCGCCCGCCAGGGCGGCGTAGAGCAGCCGGGCCGCGTCCTCGACAAACTTGATGTGGGCTCCATTGAGTTCGGCGAACGCCTGCTCATCCTCCCGCTTGACCATGACCTGCGTCTCCGTTTTGAGCGCGGCCAGGCAGTGCGCCTGCAGGTCCTCGATCCGCAGCCGGGCCCCCGCCGAGACCTCGACCTTGACCCGGGCCTTGGAACGCTGGTTGTGCGGGATCGCGTAGGCTCCGCGCAGATCCCGGGCGTGCTCCGACAGCTCGGCGCTGCAGGGACACGCACTGGAGTAGACAAAATCAAACTCGATGAACTTCCGGAACCGCCCCGCCGCGTCCATCGTGCCCTCGAGCGTAACCGCGTAATACTGATACCCCTCCAACCCGCTTCGCAGCGACGGCTGGAGCATCGGGTAGGAAAACGACAGCCGGACCCGTGCCTGCATCGCCCCGACCTTGCGACGGTACTTCGCAAGGATGCGGCGCAGCGTCTCCAGCGTAAACACCTCCGTCCCGTGTTCGTAGAAGGAGCGCACGATGCGGCTCATGTTGATGCCCTTGAGCGCAGCCTCGAGCGACACCGTGCCGGTGACCGCGGTTTCCAGCACGAGCACCTCGCCGGACTTCGTGCGATAACGCAGCGGTAACCGGAAATTGGAGACGCCGACCTGCTGGATCGGCACCGGCGCCCCCTGGACTGCATCCTGCGCCTCCATCATGTCGGGCAGCGAATCCTGGTAGGCCGGCGTGAGTTTGAACCCGGCATCGTAGGAACGGACAATCGAGGGCTTGGTGCCCCCGGGTCCGCGATGCAGGTACATCTTCTTGGGTTGGGTCTTCTTCATGTTCGTTTTTTCTTGGTGGGACGTCGCAGCGCTGGTTGGTGACGATAACAACCAGACGCCGGCCCCGCGAAAGGCGCGGGGTGCTCAGCGGGCGTCGGGCCCGCGGTATTCGGCAAAGTTGCGTGGGGTTTCGTAAAGGCGGACACAATCGAGCCGCCCGTTTGTGATGTGCGGTTCGATCTGCTGCCAAAAGGCAATCACGAGGTTTTCCGTCGAGGGAATGACACCTTTCAGAAACGGCACCTGATGGTTCAGATTCCGGTGGTCGCAGGGCTGGACCACGGTGCGCTCCAGGATGTCCTTCAAGACGCCCAGATCGATCAGGTAACCCGTCACCGGGTCCGGCTGACCCCGCACGGTCACCTCCAGCACATAATTGTGACCATGCCCGGCGTCATTGTTGCAAAGCCCGTACATGTCTCGATTCCACTTAGCCGACTTGGTCGGATTGTGCAACCGATGCGCCGCATTGAAGTGCACCTGCCGCGTCACAAAGACCGTGCCCTGAAGCGGGCGCACGGACTTCGAAGAAGCGGCGGAGGCACGGCGTGTACGAGGCATGAAGGGTCAGTAGATACCCCAAAACCCGGCGCGGTCAACCTCCCGCCGCACTCCGACTCCGGTGGCAGCCGCCGCCCCTCCTCGCTTCGGGGGTGCCGCGGATGACACGCAACCGCCTATCTCCACGATAATTCGGGAAGTCATCCGCTTCACACTTGCGACCGGACCGCGCGCGCCGTTGAACCGGCGGCGATGGCCATGCGGTTTAGAATTCTTGGCAGTGGCAGTTCGGGCAACTGCGCACTGCTGCAGACCGAGCAGGCCTGTGTGTTGATCGACGCGGGATTTTCCGTTCGCAAGATGCGGGAGTTGCTGGCCGAGGCCGGGGTGACCCTGGACCAGATCGACGGCCTTTTTCTCACCCACGAGCACGGCGATCATACCGCCGGGGTGGCGGGCCTGCATAAGTGGCCCCGTATCAAAATATTCGCCAATCCTGCGACCGCCCGCGCCGTCCAGCAGGGCTTGGAGCACAAACCCGACTGGCAACTCTTCGAGACCGGATCGCGCTTTGTTTTTCGCGACCTCGAAATCGACAGCTTTTCCGTGCCCCACGACGCGCATGATCCCGTCGGATTCCGGTTTTCCCACGGGTTCGAAGGCGACCTGTTCGCTCCCCGCCGATCGCTCGCCTGGTTGACCGATCTCGGACACGTGCCGCAAGCCGTGCGGGAACGCCTCCGGGACTGTGATATGGTCGTCGTGGAATCGAACCATTGCCCGGATTTGCTGAAGGCAGACATCAAGCGCCCGTGGTCAACCAAACAACGCATCAGCGGCCGCCACGGGCACCTTTCCAACGAGGCCGCGCGGGAACTGCTCGCCACCATCGCCAGCCCGCGTTGGCGGCATGTGTTTCTGACGCACTTATCGCGTGACTGCAACAGTTTGGAAGCGGTCGACCGCATGCTGGCGACGCTGCGTCCGCAATTGTCCTGTCAGTTTTGTGTGGTCGCGCCGGGCACCGGCACGCCCTTCCATACCCTCGATTGATGCGGAGGTCTCCGAGCGGAGCAACGGCCTGTTGACGGTCACTTGCCCTCTGCATGCTTCGAGCGTTGCGATTCGGCATGAATCCAGCAGACGCTGACCGTGCATGACCGCACTGCATCCTCTCGCTCAATTCCGACGGACCAAGATCGTCTTCACGCTGGGACCTTCCACCGAAAGTGAAGCCATGCTGGAGGCCTTGATCGGGGCCGGGGCCGACGTCGCCCGACTCAACATGGCCCACGCCAAACACGATTGGACCCGGATGATCATCCGCCGCATCCGCACGGTTTCGCAGCGGCTGGGTCGGGATATCGCGATCATGATGGACATCAAGGGCCCGGAGATCCGCACGGGTGACTTGGAAACACCGATCGAGCTGCGCCCGGGCGAGATTTTTGACTTCACCGTGAAGCCCGGCGGCGGGCCCGACCGCGACAACGCGGAGGAGATCCGCTCGGTTGACGTCAATTACAAGGATCTCATCAACGACATTCGAGTCAGCGATACGGTCCTGGTGGATAATGGGTTGATCCGGCTGGAAGTCCTGGAGAAGGACAACGCCCGCATCCGCTGCCGAGTCCTCATCCCCGGCGAACTCAAATCGCGCCGGCACATCAATCTCCCCGGGGTAAAGGTCAACCTGCCCGCCTTCACGGAAAAGGACCGCGCCGATACGCTGGTCGGCCTCGAGGAAGGCATTGATTACGTGGCGCTCTCCTTCGTCCGCGAGGCCCAGGACATCGAAACCTTGCGTGAGTTTCTCCGCACGCACGATTCGCGGGCGCGGATCATCGCCAAAATCGAGGATCAGTCCGCGATCACGAATCTCGACGAAATTGTACGTGCCTGCGACGCCCTGATGGTGGCACGCGGCGATCTGGGCATCGAGTGCCCGTTTGAGGAGCTTCCCATCATCCAGCGCCGGGCGGTGCAAACCTGCTACGACTACGGCCGGCCGGTGATCATCGCGACGCATATGCTGGAGTCGATGATCACGTCGCCCATGCCCACCCGGGCGGAGATCACGGACGTCGCCAACGCCGTCTTTGAACGGGCGGATTGTGTCATGCTCTCCGGCGAAACCACCATCGGCCGCTACCCGCTGGAGTGTGTCGACATTCTCAAGAAGATCGCGGCCCGGATCGAACAGGAAACCCCGTTGTTGATGCCCGAACCCCGGCACTTGGCGGGGGACAAGATCAAGCTGCTGCTCTCCGCCGTGAAGATGGCCAATGAGATTCCCGGCAGCACCATCCTGACGTTCACGCGGCAGGGGTTCATGGCGGGCGGGCTGGCCGCGATGCGACCGCTCGTCGCGCCCATCTTTGCCTTCACTCCACTGCCGGAGACGTTCCGGCAGATGCGGCTGATGCGCGCGGTGGAGCCGATCCTGCTGCCGTTTGATTCCGATCCGGACAATACCATCAACCGCGCCATCGGCTACCTGGTGCGCGACGGCAAGTTGCAGGCCGGCGACAAACTCGTGATCGCCACGGACATCCTCTCATCGAATCGCCTGATCGACAGCATCCAATTGCGCACCGTGCGCTGATCCGCCGGATCAGCGGCGAAGTCGCAGGCGTAGCAGGGTCGAAAGGATGACGGTCCCTGCCCGCAGACTGCCCACCAGGGTGCCGCTTATCTTGGATTGTCCACCGCGGCGCATTCGGGCCTCCACGGGCAACTCGACGACGCGGGCTCCGAGCTCGATCGCACGCACCTGCATCTCGAGGGTCCAGCCGTAACCCCGGTCCCGGAGTTCGAGTCGCGCAAACAGGTCGCGGCGAATCACACGCAAGGGTCCGAGGTCCTGGAATCGGTGTCCCCACCCCCAACGGATCAAGCGGGTCGCCAGCGTGTTTCCCGCCCTCTGCAGCCGCGTGAGGGTGGCACGTGATCCGGACCGCGCCGTCCGGTCGCCGAGCACCAGGTCCACGCCCTCCCGCGCCCGGGTGGCGAGGACCACCAGGTCGTCCGGCCGATCGCTACCATCCGCCGCAAAAAACGCCAGCCACGCGACCGCAGGATCGAGCCCCTGGGCTCCGGTCCAACAGGCCTGACCGTATCCGCGATGCGGTTCTGGGCAAACCTCGGCGCCCGCCGCCGCCGCCGCGGCCGCCGTTCCATCGGAGCTGCCATTGTCAATCACCCGGATACGGGTGCATCCGCACGCCCGCAGGTCGCGCACCACCGCACCAATGGTCGCCTCTTCATTGAGCGCGGGGATGATCACCTGGAGTGTGGACAACATGGTCGGGTCTTGCGCGGCCCATGCCGCCGCCGCTTTTCCGACGTCGCAACTGCAATCGCCGCCCACCCTTCGGTCCCCCTCCCGGCGCCGGTCGATGGAACGGGGCGCTCGACCCACGATCTGCAGTTCTCCCTTTTTCGCACTTCCGTCCGGACGCGTCCGCCTACAGCCTGTCCAACCACCATGCAGTTGACCAAACACTGGGCCGCGGCCCTCGACGACTATGTGATCGACCTGGGCTGGTCGCCCGATGGCACCTTGCTCGCTGCCGCCTCTTCCGCCGGTCCCGTTTCGCTTTTTGCCGCCGTGGATGGCACCCTGCAGCACGCGCTCCCCGGACACGACGATGGCACCAACACGCTGGCGTGGCATCCGGAGGCGCTGGTGCTCGCCACCGGCGGACAGGATGGCGCCGTCAAGTTCTGGGATCCCCGGGCGGGGCAACACACTGCCACGGCGCCACTCGGACCGGCCTGGGTCGACCACCTCGCGTGGCGTCCCGGGAAGAGCGGGGCCGCTTCGCCGCGACCCTCGGCCCTGCTGGCGGCGGCCGCGGGCAAGGGACTGACGCTGCTGGCCGCCGACGGGGCCGTTCACCACGCCTTCGCACCCGCCCCCAAGACCATCACCGCCCTCGTCTGGGAGCCCCGCGGGGGCGCAGTGGCCGTGGCCTATTTCGGCGGGGTGGTCCTCTGGGACGCCGACGATTTCGTCGCCCAGCGAACCTACGCCTATGCCAACGGCATCCATGCGCTCGTCTGGTCTCCGGACGGCCGCTGGCTCGTCTCCGGCAATCAGGACCCAAGCGTGCACCTCTGGCTCCCGGAACAGGACGAGGAGTTCCACATGAGCGGCTACGAGAGCAAGGTGAAGGAACTGACCTTCGACCGCACCAGCCGCTGGCTAGCGACCGGCGGCGGGCACGAGGCTTGCATCTGGGATTGCCAGGGCCGCGGACCCGAGGGACGGGAACCGGTCATGCTCGCCCACGAGGGCAAGGTCTGCGCCGTCGCTTACCAACACGCGCACGGCCTGCTCGCCACCGCGAGCGACGACGGCACGGTCATGATCTGGAGTCCCGAGCGTCCCCGGCCGCTGCGCGCCACGGTCCGGATGCCCTCCCCGGCCACCCGGCTCGTCTGGTCGCCCGATGACCGGCTCCTCGGTGTCGGCAGCGCCAAGGGCGCAGTCTACGTGCTGCGCTGCGAAGACTGACCGCCCTCCCGGGGCCCGCGGTCGCCGCTCCGTCTCCACCATGCATCGGTTCATTCCGCCGGACGATGCCACCGTCCCTGGTATCGATCCCTCTCATACTGAGGCCATCCGCCGCTGGACCGTGGAATGCCTCGGACTTGACGCCGAGGCGGTGGTGTCGGTGCGCGAAATCGCCTGCGTCGATCCCGGCTGCCCGCTGGTCGAGACCCAGGTGATGGTGCTTGAGGGGCGGGCCGGCGCCCGGATCTGGCGCTTCACCCGGGCGCGGGCCGCCATCAGCCGCCTGATCGTGCAGCAGGTGCTGGCGTCCGCGCCGGAGCGGCGCGGGCAGACATAACTTGACGCAGTTTCGCCGGTTCACGAACGTGCCACCGCCATGTCCACCGCGGGTCCCTCGTCCGAAGCCCACGCCAAGGAAAAACCTTCCGTCTTCCTGAGCTACGCTTCGGAGGACCGGCCGGCCGCGCGGCGGTTGCGCGACGCCCTGGACCAGGCCGGACTGGATGTCTGGTATGACGAAAACGAATTGGGCGGCGGTGATGCCTGGGACCAGAAGATCCGGCGCCAGATTCGCGAGTGCACGTACTTCGTCGCGGTCATCTCTGCCACGACCGACCAGCGGAGCGAGGGCTACTTCCGGCGCGAATGGAGGCTGGCCGTGGAGCGCACGCTGGACATGGCCGACGACGTGCTGTTCCTCGTTCCCATCGTCATCGATGAGACGCACGAGGAGGGCGCCCGCGTCCCGGAGAAGTTCCTCGCCGTGCAGTGGGTCCGCGTACCCGGGGGCGGCGCGAATGCCGCACTCGAAGCGGTGACCCGGCGGTTGCTGGTCGCGCGAGCGGCGCCTGAACCCACGCGGCCCCGGGCGGCACGCGCCCATGCGGGCCCCCGCACACCAGTCGCTTCGTCCGCCCCGCCCCCGGAGCTCCCGCCCTCGGCCGACGCGGAAGACTCGGCGCCGCCGGCCATGCCGCCCTTTCCGCACCCGCCGAAGCAGGGAGACCTGCACCTGTTTCGATTTCTCGCCGAGGTGATCTGGTGGGCGGTCACCGCCGTTTGGCTGATTGTGCGCCGTCTTCCCCGGTGGCTCCGGATCTTCCTCGGGGTCTGGTTTGTCATCACCCTGTTCAGTCGCTGCGACGGGGACAACACTCCGTCGCCTCCGGCCACTCGTATCCGCTCAGAAAACACCCCGGGCTCCCCCGCCAAACCGGATGCCGCGCTGGAAAAACCGGATGGCGCCCAGGAGATCAAGACGGCCCTGCAGGCCACCGCGAACGAACTGCGCAAGGAGTCGGCCCAGGCGCCCGGCAGCTCACTCGCCGCCAATCTCACCCGCATCGGAGCGGAAATCGCCGCCGGAGTGGCCAAGGGAATTCCCGACGCTCCGGGCACACCGGTCCAGGTCGCGGTGGCCGCCTTTGCGTCCGACGGTGGAGAGGGGCCGGGGCACGACTTTGGCCGCCGGCTCCGCACCGCCTTGCTGGCCGAGCTGGCGAAGGCGCCGGCGTCGGAAACCGGGGTGCCGACCCGTATCGCCCCGAGCGAGCTTTCCCCCGCCGAAGCCGGCCGAACGGACCCGGAACTGGTGCTGCTCGCCCGGGAGCGTGGTCTGCGTTTTGTCCTGCGAGCAACTTCGGGCTCCCAAGGGGGTTCCACGGACCTGACGCTCCGCCTGATCGCCACGTCCGATGGACGCACGGCGTGGACGCAGACGGTGACGTCGATCACCGATGCCGCCGCCATCGAAATCCTCGCCAGCGATTTGGCCAGGGCCATGCGCTCCGCGATCAATCCGACGGGCGCGCCGGCGGCGATCCCGGCGGAGCGAGGCAAGCCTCCAGCGCACGGCGCAACGCGGGTTCATCGAGACCCACGCCGATGAAGACCAATTCCTGCCGCCGGTCCCCGTGGGGCTCGACCCAGAGGGCGCGGATGGTGGACGGGCGATCATCCAACCCGGCCCGGCCGTTCTCGACCAGGGCCGCCCACCAGTAGTTGAGCGTTTCGAGACGGATCTGGTCACCGGCCACGGAGAGAAATCCCATCTCGTCCGGCTGTTCCGCCAGCCAGAAAAACCCCTTGGCCCGTACCACGCCCGGCAATCCGGCCCGGACAAGGTGCTCCCAGGGTTCACGGAGAAAGGGACGCCGCGCCTGAAAGGTGAACGTGCGCAATCCGAACCGGCGCTCGTACGAGGGCACCTCGGGCGTGACGCGTGTCACCACGGGGTTGGTCACGAGAGGCCGCGCCGCCCCCGGCGCCAGGGCATTCAGGGCCCGTATCCACTGGGCTGATCCAAGGGTCGCCTTGGGATCAAAACGGACCCGGTCCACCACACTCTCGCGCGGCGCCTGGCCAAACTCGACCCGGAGGACTTCCGCCCGGGCATTCAGTCCGACGATCACCTGACCGAGTTGCTCCACCTCGTCGGGCGTCACCCGGTCGCACTTGTTCAGCACGACCAAGTCCGCCACTTCGATTTGCTCGATCAGCAATTCGATCAGCGGCTGGGGTCCAACCGTGACTTGGGTGCGCACCGCACCCGGAGTCAGAACCGCCTGGCTTCGCCACAGGGCGAGAAAGTGGGCGGCGTCGACGACGGTGACCAGGCTGCTCAGCCGGGCAAAATCCGAGAGCGACCGCCCGAATGGATTCTTCCGGGTGAACAACGCCGCGATGCCCTTGGGTTCCGCCACGCCGGTGGTCTCGACCAGCAGGTGATCGAACGCCACGCCCGGCTCCCCCCCGGGCCGGCCGACCATCGCCAGTCGCGCCAACGCCTCACCCAGTTCGTCCTTGATCGAGCAACACACACAGCCGTTTCCCAATTCCACCACGGGTTGCGCCTCGCTTCCGGAGCGCTGGGCCAGGGAGGCAGCCGCGGCGCCCACCCGGTTGGCATCGATGTTGATCGAACCCACGTCATTGACGACCAGCGCCCAGCGCGACCCCTCGGCCTGCGTCAGCAGGTGGTTGAGCAAGGTCGTCTTGCCCGCCCCAAGGAAACCGCAAAGGACGGTGACCCGCGGCAGTAAATCAGAGCCGGCCGATGGGTGCATGCCAGGAATCCGCGACGAGACGCGATCTACCCTCCAGCCAAGACGGGGCGGAACCCCGCCGCCCGCAACACTGCGACCACCGCTTCCCGTTGGTCTCCCTGGATCTCAATGCGACCTTCCTTGACCGTACCCCCGCTGCCGCAGCGCTTTTGCATCGCCTTGGCCAGTTGTTCCTTCTCGGGCAGGCCGATTCCGACAAAACCCTGCACCACGGTCACCGTCTTTCCACCTCGACCGGCCGTGGAGCGAAGCACGTCCACCCGACCCCGATTCTTCTCCTCTGGTGCCGGGAGTGACGGTTTGGCGGGGGCCGCCCGCGCAGGGGTGGGAGCCGCCGGAACCGTCGCTTCGCTCCCTCCACCGGGTAGCGCATGGAAGGGATTGTGAGCTAGGGGCGCACCGCCGTCCGTGGTGAGCTTTTTCGACGTCGACATGTCACTTACTCCCTCCACGACAAGAACCTGCGGGGATTCCTCCCTCGCCGCCGAGCCACGCCACGGCCTTCGCGTAGCTGCGGCCCTCCAAGTAGTGAACCAATTGCGGATGTAGTTGACCCCGGCCGCGTACCAGCAGTTCATCCAGCTTGCCCAAGCTGGAACCGATACCCGGTCCGTCGGCGCGTCGGATCTGATCCAGCAAGTCAACGAGGGTGGCTTTGATCTCTTGCTCCATGAAAATAGGTGGGATTGACCCGGTTCTAATGGTGCATCTCCCCGAAGTAAGCGAGGTTTCAATCCATCGGTCCAACGGTGCGCCGGACTTGCCTGCACCGGCAAGTCAGGCAAGCGTAAGAGAAGCTCTGCTTGTAACCTACCCAGCGGATCCAGGTGCATCGCCTGTGTTCGCTGGGTTCGTTTTCTAATCTCAATCCATGAACTCCCTCACGTTGCCAACCCGGGCCAATGCCGACGTCATCGACGCGGCCTATTCCGCGTGGCTCCAGAATCCCAATTCCGTCGATCCGACGTGGCACGCCTTTTTCCAAGGCTTCACCCTCGGAACCAGCGGCGCCGGCTCGGCCCCACGCGCCCCGGGCGCCGCGCCCTCTGCGGCCTCAGGAGTGAGCGAGATCGACAGCCTGAAGCAGTCCCAGGTCCACAGTCTCATCTACCACTACCGGGCCATCGGCCACACCCAGGCCCACCTCGATCCGCTTTCCGAGCCGCCGGGCCCGTCCCCGCGGCTGGCCCTCTCGGAGTTTGGCCTGACGGAGGAGGACTTGGACAAGGTCTACGATGTCGGCCACTACCTGAACATCCGGAAGATGAAGCTTCGGGATATGATCGAAAGCCTGCGTCAGACCTACTGCGGTCGGATCGGGGTCGAATACATCCATATTCAGGACACGGAAATCCGGCGCTGGCTGCAGGAGCGGATGGAGCCGTCGCGCAACCAGCCCAGCTTCACCAAAGAACAGAAGACCCGCATCCTGCGGCGTCTGCACAAGGCGGAACTGTTCGAAAAGTTTCTCCACACCAAATACGTCGGCCAGAAGCGGTTCTCCCTCGAGGGCGGTGAAACGTTCATCGCGGCCCTCGACACGGTGGTCGAGCACTCTCCCGACGTGGGCGTCGAGGAGATCGTCATGGGCATGGCCCACCGCGGCCGTCTCAATGTGCTCACCTCGATCCTGCGCAAGCCGTTCGAGGTCCTGTTCGAGCAGTTTTCGGAAAACTACATCCCGGAGACGGTCGCCGGCGACGGCGACGTGAAGTATCATCTCGGATACGAGTCGCTGCTCGACACCGCCTCGGGCCGGAAGGTCGAGGTCCGCCTCGCCGCCAATCCGTCCCACCTGGAAATCGTCAATCCGGTCGTCGAGGGCAAGGCCCGCGCGCGCCAGCGCATCCGGGGCGACTCCGAACGCCGCCGGGTCATGCCGTTGCTGGTGCACGGCGACGCCGCCTTCGCCGGCCAGGGCGTGGTTGCCGAAACGCTGAACTTCTCCCAGCTGCCCGGCTACCGCACGGGCGGCACCCTGCACATCGTCATCAACAACCAGATCGGCTTCACCACGCTGCCGAGCGACGCCCGTTCGACGCGCTACTGCAGCGACGTGGCCAAGATGATCGAGGCGCCCATTTTTCACGTGAACGGCGACGATCCGGAGGCGGTCTGCATGGTCGCGCGTCTGGCCCTCGAGTTCCGCGTCAAGTTCCAGCGGGATGTCGTCATCGACATGTACTGCTTCCGTCGCCACGGGCACAATGAGGCGGATGAGCCCGCCTTCACCCAGCCGACGCTCTACCGCACGATCGCAGCCCACCCGCTGGTCTCCAGCCTCTACACCGGCAAGCTGATCAACGAAGGGAGCCACACGGTGGCCGAGTGCGACGCGATCAAGGCGGAGTACATGGCCGCCCTGGAGGCCAACCTGGAGAAGGCCAAGCAGCGCGAAGCCGAGAAGACCGCCAAACGGAAGGCCAAGGCTGCCGCGGCCGCCGCCAACCTGCAGGCGCGATTCGCCGGCTCCACCGCCGTCTTCCAGCCGGCCTACAGCCACGCCGCCGTGCCGACTGGTGTATCTAGCGAACTGATCGCCAAGGCGATCCGCGGGCTCACCACCTTGCCCGCCGGCTTCAAGGTCAATCCGAAGATCAAGCGCCTGCTCGACTCCCGGTCGCAGGCCCTCAAGGACGGCGGACCGGTCGACTGGTCGCTCGGCGAGGCACTGGCCCACGCCACTCTGCTGCTGGAGGGGGTTCCGGTGCGTCTGAGCGGGCAGGACTGCGAACGCGGCACGTTCAGTCATCGGCACGCGGTGCTGCACGACTACGAGACGCGCGAGCGCTTCACTCCGCTCAACCACCTCGACGAGGGTCGTCAGGCGCGTTTCTGCGTCTACAATTCCCTGCTCTCCGAGGCCGCCGTGCTCGGCTTCGATTACGGCTACTCGCTCGACTACCCGCAGATGCTGATCATGTGGGAAGCCCAGTTCGGCGACTTCGCCAACGGTGCGCAGGTGGTCATCGACCAGTTCATTGTCAGCGGTGAATCCAAGTGGCAGCGGACCTCCGGCATCGTCCTCCTCCTGCCGCACGGCTACGAGGGCCAGGGGCCGGAACACTCGTCGGCCCGTCTGGAGCGGTTCCTGCAGCTCTGCGCCGAAAACAACATCCAGGTCGCGAACATCACCACGCCGGCCAACCTGTTCCATGTGCTTCGCCGGCAGATGAAGCGCGATTTCCTGAAGCCGCTCGTCATCATGTCCCCCAAATCCCTGCTGCGTCATCCGGGGGCGGTCTCGCGGCTCGACGAGTTCACCAGCGGTTCGTTCCAAGAAATCCTGGATGATCCTCAGGGTCCGAAGCAGGCCGCGCGTCTGCTGCTCTGTTCGGGCAAGGTCTACTATGATCTGGCCGACTACCGCGAAAAACACGGCATCACCGACACCGCGATCGTCCGGGTCGAGCAGCTTTACCCGCTGCACGCCGAGCGGCTGTCCGAACTGGCCCGGCAACACGCCGGCAGCCGGCTGGTCTGGGTCCAGGAGGAACCGCAAAACATGGGTGCCTGGTCCTACATCGCCCCGTCTCTCGAGGAGATCTTTGGTCGGAAAGCCGCCTACGCCGGACGCGACTCCGCCGCTTCGCCCGCCGTCGGTGCCCTTGCCCTCCACCGGATCGAACTCGCGGACCTGCTCAAGGCCGCCTTCACGCTCTGATTCCACTCCACGCTCCCTCCCACCCTTCTTCTCTCCATGGCCTCCCTTGACGTCAAAATCCCGCCGCTGGGCGAATCGATCAGCACCGGCATCCTCGCCAAATGGCACGTGGCCGATGGCGCGACGGTCAAAAAAGACCAGCCGCTCTTCGAACTCGAAACCGACAAAATCACCTCGGAAGGCACCGCCGAGGTGGCCGGTCGCATCAGCTTGAAGGTGGCGCCGGGGACCGAGGTGAAAATCGGCCAGGTGGTGGCGACGCTCGAAACCGTCGACACAGGGTCGGCTCCCGCCGCGCCGTCTGTCGTCGAGGGCACGAGCGCCAAGGTCGCGGCGGCCGCACCTTCAACGTCCGCACCGCCGGCCTCTCCGGCCGTGCGCCGAATCGTCGAGGAAACCGGGATCGACGCCACAACGCTGGCCGGCTCGGGCAAGGGTGGTCGGCTGACCAAGGGCGATGTGCTCGCCGCGGTTGAAGCCGCCCCCAAGGCGGCCGAAAAGGCGGCGGCGCCCGCCGCCGCTCCGGTCGCGGTCCCCGCGGCGGCTCCGGTCGTATCCGCCCCTGCCGCACCCGCCGGCACCCGGCAGACCCGCCGGAAACTCTCTCCGCTGCGCAAGCGCATCGCCGAGCGCCTGGTCCAGGCCCAGCACGAGGCCGCCATGCTCACGACGTTCAACGAGGTCGACATGTCCGCGGTCATGGCCCTGCGCGCCAAGTACCAGGACGACTTCGTCAAGAAGAACGGTCTGAAGCTGGGCTTCATGTCCTTCTTCACCAAGGCGGTCGTCAACGCCTTGAAGGAGATTCCCGCGATCAACGCCCAGTTTGCGGGCGATGAGATCATCCAGAACCACTACTTCGACATCGGGGTCGCCGTCTCGACGGAGAAGGGCCTGATGGTCCCCGTCATTCGCAACGCCGACAAGCTCGGCATGGCCGACATTGAGAAGGCCATCGGCGACGCGGCCAAGCGCGCCCGCGACGGCAAGATCACCCTCGCCGACCTGGAGGGCGGTGTCTTCACCATCACCAACGGGGGCATCTTCGGTTCGATGCTCTCCACGCCGATCCTGAACGCTCCGCAGAGCGCCATCCTCGGCCTGCACGCCATCACCGAGCGGCCGGTCGCGGTCAACGGCCAGGTCGTCATCCGTCCGATGATGTACCTTGCCTTGAGCTACGATCACCGCCTGGTCGACGGCCGCGAGGCGGTCACCTTCCTCGTCAAGGTCAAGCAGGCCATCGAGGATCCGGCACGACTCCTGTTGGCGATCTAGCAGGAGCCGGGAAGGGTGAATGGGGAATTCGGAATTCAGAGTCCAGGATCCAGAAGTCAGTAGCTGAATCTGGGAACTGAGATTCTCAAATGCCCAACTTGGGCGACCGTTCTCTACCAACGCTCCCTCTTGTCCATTCCCCCTTCCGGCTCCTGAATTCTGAATTCCGTCCTCACTCTTCACTCTTCGCACTTCCGGCCCATCGGCCGATTCCCATGGATACGTTTGATCTCATCGTCATCGGCGCCGGTCCCGGCGGCTATGTGTGCGCCTTTCGCGCCGCCCAGCTCGGGCTCAAGGTCGCGCTGGTCGACAAGCGGGGCACGCTGGGCGGCACCTGTCTGAATGTCGGGTGCATCCCGAGCAAGGCCCTGCTGCATTCGAGCGAGCAGTTTGTCTTCGCCCGGAGTCACGCGGCGGAACACGGCGTCAAGCTGGCGGGGGTCGAACTGGATCTGGCCGCCTTGATGAAACGCAAGGACGCGGTGGTCTCCAAGCTGGTCGGCGGCGTGGCCGCGCTCGCCAAGGGTCGGAAGGTCACGGTGCTGACGGGCACGGCGACATTCATCAACGCCACGACGCTGGCGGTGACCGGCGCCGACGGCGCCGCGACGCAGGTCTCGGCCCGCCACGTTGTCATCGCCACGGGCTCCGCCCCGGTCGAACTCCCCTTCATGAAGTTCGACGGCCGGACGGTCGTGTCGAGCGACGATGCCATTGGCTTCAGCGAAGTGCCCAAGCGGCTGGTGGTCGTCGGTGGCGGCGCCATCGGTTTGGAACTGGGTTCAGTCTGGTCGCGTCTTGGGAGCGAGGTCACCGTGGTCGAGTTCTTGCCCAAGATCATTGCCACCTACGACGACGACGTCATCCGCGCCTTCACCCGGCTGCTGCAAAAACAGGGTCTCAAAATCGAAGTCGGCGCCAAGGTCACCGGTTTCGCCCAGGGCGTGCTGACGGCGGAGCGCGAAGGACAGAAATTGGAGTTCCCCGCGGACAAGGTTCTCGTGGCGGTGGGCCGGCGGCCGTACACCGATGGTCTCGGTCTCGACAAGGCCGGCGTGGCCCTCGATGACAAGAAGCGAGTCAAGGTGGACGACCACCTGCGGACCACCGTGCCCGGCATCTGGGCGATCGGAGATGTAGTGGCCGGGCCGATGCTGGCCCACAAGGCCGAAGAGGATGGGGTCGCCGTCGCCGAGTGGATCGCCGGCAAGGCCGGCCATGTGGATTGGAATCTCGTGCCCGGCGTCGTTTACACCTCACCCGAAGTCGCTTCGGTTGGTTTGGGTGAGGATGCCGCCAAGGCCCAGGGTCTGGCGGTGGCGGTCGGCAAATTCAACTTTGCCGCCAACGGCCGGGCCATCTCCGCCGCTGCCACCGATGGGTTCGTGAAGATCATCGCCGATGCCAAGACGGATCGCATCCTCGGCGCCCAGATCCTCGGCCACAACGCCGGCGAACTCATTTCCGAGGTCGTAACCCACATGGTCTACGGCGGCAGCGCCGAAGACCTCGGCCGCACCATCCACGCCCACCCCACCGTGAGCGAAGCCGTCAAGGAAGCCGGCCTCGCCGTCGCAAAGAGCGCCCTCCACGCCCTCTAGCCCAAAAAAATGCCCGGGCCCCAGTGCCCGGGTCATTCGTCCGACCGCTCGTTTCGCCCTTCGAACTTCCAGCCCCCCGGGCTGGCACCGTCATTCGTCATTCGTCATTCGTCATTCGTCATTCCGCCGCCGCGCTGCGCGGCGGCGGTCACCGTCCGATGTCCGCGAGGAACGCATTCATGGTCGCGTAGCGCGACAGCAGCGTCCGGGCCGCTGCACACCGCTCCGCGGGTGCCACTCCGGTGGATTCGGCGAGGAAGACGATGTACGACGCCACATTGCGGGCGTAGTTGAGCCGTCCCTGTTCGCTGATCGCATAGAACCGAGCACGCTGCTGGTAGCCCGCCGGTGAGTGGTCGCCGAGGGCCGATTTCTCGGCCTTGCCGCCCGCCGCCAGCACATAGAGAAAGTTGTACTCGAACCAAAACATGTGCTCGGGGCTGGGCGTGAGCGCCTCCAGGGCTGCCCGGGTTTCGGACTCCGTGGCGTAGGGTTCCGTCTGCTTGGCGCCGGTCTTGACCAGCGCATCGGTGATGAACGTGCGCGCCATCTTGCGCTCCGTCGCATCCGCACTGAAGGCGCCTTTCAGCGCGAGTTCGAGCGTGAAGCGGTACCAGTCGCGCCAGAGCGCCTGGTCGGTCGCGTCACTCGAGGCGTGCAGCGCCCGCCCCATTTCGTAGGTGTAGCGGCCGCTGGTCTTGATCTCGAGCCGCTGGCCCGTGACCTCGCCCATCACGCGGTAGTTCTCCGCCGATTTGCCGGAGCCGGAGTGGAAACCAATGCTCGCATCGAACTTCCGGCACACCGCCCACTGCTTTTCAATGAGCACGCGAAGCGCGGCGTTGTCCGGATACGGCATGTTCTTCTGGAAGCCGAAGGCCGGAGCGACAAAATGGATCTTCATGCCCAGCGCTTCGCAGAGCGCGAGCATGATGGCGGTGGTCTCCGGAGTGGTCAGACCCGGCAGCTCGTCGATGGAGAGCTCGCGCAGGTAGGCCCGGCCGACAGGCGTGGTGAACAGACGCGCCCGCGCCGCCGCATACTTTTCGTCGCGACGCTTCATCTTCTGCAACGGAGTCCAGACCGTGGCCAGGAGCCGGGCAAACGCCTGGTCATCGAGGGTAATGCCCGCCGCCGCCACCCGGGCGCGCACCGTGGAGATCAGGGCCGGATCGATGGTGCCCACGTCCGCCGGCTGATTCAGGGCCAGCTCCGGGGACAGGTCGAAGGTGATGTAGCTCGCGAGCACGCAACCCGACACCAACACGTCCTCCCGGACGTCAAACTTGCCGCCGATCGGCTGGTGGTCGGCGTTGAAACTCCACGGAATGCCGAGGTGATGGAACCCATTGCGCAGCTTGGACAGCACGCAGCCATGGCTCATGCCCTCCACGCTCTGGCCCTGGTGTCCCTCGGGCACGTTCGTGCCGATGAAGGGAAACGGCACGGTGTCGAGGCGGCCCGCGAGCATGGCGTCGACATCATAGACCAGTTCGCGCGGGATGGAATTCTGGTTCGCCGTCACCCCGATGCCGAGCGCGCTCATCGCCCACTCGACCGCCGGCCAGTGCAGCGTGGTGAAGCGGGCGCCGATGCCGAGCGTGCTCTGTCCGAGGCGCTCCGCCGCCGTGGGGAAAATCGTCGAGCCGGGGGCAAAGGACTGCACCTGATTCTTCAGCGCAATCAGGTTGTCCCAGGTCGCCGGATACACTCGGAAGCCGCCCGCGTCCGACCCGTCGGTCAGTCCTCCGTCGCCCGTCGCCCCGGCGGCGCGTTCGAGCCGCCACGCGCAATCGCCATTGGAACGGTCCTCCAGCAGCGTCCATTGTCCCGCCGCAGTGCGGAAGGCGCTGCGCTCGCAGGGCTGCACCGACCGGTCGCCGGTCCGGAGCCGCGCCAGCAGGGCCGGCCAGTCCAGACAGAAATCGGGGCTGATGCAGGGGTTGGCCGCAATACGGAGGTGGTTCTCAACAAGGAATCGATTGATCGGGCGCATGAGAACACCGTTTCAATCATGTCCCCGATCGTCGGGCGAGGCTCGGAAGGTTGATCGTTAACAGCGGTCCGATTTAGAACAAGTAATTCACCATCAAGCAATTAAGCGATAATGACAAGATCTGCGGATCAGGAATGCTCCTGCTGGATCTCGACCACCTTGTCGTCCCGGAAGACGACGCGGAAGCGTTCGCGCTCGCGGCGGGCCGCGATATCGAGGTAGTAGGGATAGAACGGATCCCGGTAGGCATAATACCGGTGGTACCACCCGCGGTACAGATAGACCCCGTTCGGCCCTTCATACGTGGTGTAGCTCCAGACTTCGCTCGTGCCGTTCTCATCGGTGCGGGTGAGCAGGCGGTCCGGCTCACCGAGGGCGAGCTGGACCATCTCCTTGTCGAAGGCGAGGCCGACCTCGCCGCGACGGATCAACTGCTGTTGGGGCGCGGACAGACGGGCGAAGGCCTCCGGATTGCGGCGGATGCGCGCCTCCGGGGTGGAACAACCGGTCAGGACAAAGCCGGCCGCGCAGGCCAGCGAAAGGAGGATAAGGAGAGGAGCTTTCATGGCGTGTTGTTGAAATTCTGACACTTTGGCTCGCCACGTGTGCCCTCGTCGCGGGAGATTTGTCGCCTGTGTCCCCTTCTCTTCCTCTGCTTCTGCTCTGGGATATCGATGGTACGCTGCTCTCCTCCAGCGGAGCGGGACTGCGGGCCTTGCGCTCCGCCTTGCAGAGCACGTTCTCCATCAGCGGTTCGCTCGACGGCATCGAATTCGCGGGGCGGACGGATCCCTGGATCATCCGGCAGATCTTTCAGAAATTCGACCTTCCGCTGAACGAGGTCACGTACCGGCGTTATTTTGATGCCTATCTCGGCTTCCTGCCGGGAGAAATGCAACAGGGCACCGCCCGGGTGCTGCCCGGGGTGCGGGAGCGTCTGGCCGAGGCCGCGGCGCGCCCACACGTGACCCAAGGACTGCTGACCGGGAACCAACGGCAGGGCGCGCGGGTCAAACTGGAGCACCACGGTCTGTGGGGCCATTTTCCGTTCGGCGCCTTTGCCGATGATCACGAGATCCGCAACGAACTCGGTCCGCACGCGCTGCGCCGGGCGCAGGAGCATCGTGGATACAGCTTCAGCCCGCACCGGACCTGGATCATCGGCGACACGCCGCACGACATCGCCTGCGGCCGCGCCATCGGGGCCCGGACCCTGGCGGTCGCCACCGGCCACTGCGAACCCGAGGTGCTGCGCTCCCATCAACCCGATGGCATGCTGACCGACCTGGCCGACGCCGAGGCCTTCTGGGGCATTGTCGACCCCCGCGCCTGACCGCCCCGGACCCGCCGTCTTTGTCCCCGTTGTAGGCGGCCTCGCTGAGGCCGCGACGGGACCCTCCGGTCCCGCCTCCGCGCTGTCTTTCAAGATTTTCGCGCCCGCTCGACGGCCGAGACCACGCCGTCGACCAAGGTTACCCGGATCCGCGGCTCTTCCTCCCGCCCGCCGACCCCCACCCCGACGCCGGCTCCGCCGGACCGAGAGCCACTCATCACGCCCACCCCTACGCCGAGGCCGAGCCACGGCCCTCGGCGGTAGTAACTCCAAACCTCCTCGTCACCGCGGGCCCCGACCCGGCGCGTGACGCCATTGGGATCACCCAGCGCCAGCCGGACCTGATCACGCGTAAATCCGACCGCCACCTCCCCGGCCCGGATCAGGCGCCGCACCTCTTCAGGGGATTCCTGCATCACGGTCGGCGCAGCCGCCACGCGCGAGTTCACCGTGGAGCATCCGGCCACGGACAGTCCGAGGAGGAGGGAGACAAGAACGAGGCGTGACTTCACGCCGATTTGGCTTTGCGCACACACGGTAGGTTGAGACGATGGTCGCCAGGCCTTCCGCCGGCGCTGCCTCACCTTCGACCGTCTGTCCGCCGACGTCAACCGGCCCCCACCTATCCATCATGAAAACCTTTACGATCGCCATTGGTTCCGACCACGCCGGCTTCCGCTACAAGGAAGCCATCACGGCCATGCTTCTCGCGGACGGACACACCGTGCGCGACTTCGGCACCTACTCGGATGCGAGCTGCGACTACCCGGATTTCATCCGGCCCGTGGCCGAAGCCGTGGCCGCCGGCCAGTTCGAGCGGGGCATTGTGCTCGGCGGCTCCGGCAACGGCGAGGCCATCGTCGCCAACCGTGTTCGGGGCGTGCGGTGCGGCTTGTGCTGGAATGAACAGGTGGCGATTTGGAACAGAACCCACAACGACGGTAACTGTCTTTCCCTGGGTGAACGCACGATTTCCGAAGAGGACGCCCTTAAAATTGTCCGGGTTTGGCTCGCCACCGAGTTCGAGGGCGGCCGGCACCTGGCACGCATCCAGAAAATCGATCGGTGAGCGGGTGACGTTCGTCCGCGTGCTCGGTTTCGCTCCGTCCCACCTCTCATGACCCCTCCTACCTCCCGCCCTTGGCTGGCCCTGCTCGGATTCCTGCTTCTTTCCGTCGCGGTCAGCGCCATCGGTGGAGGGGTCACCGCGGGCAGTGTCAAAACGTGGTTCCCCACGTTGATCAAACCGACATGGAACCCGCCAAGCGCCGTGTTCGCTCCGGTGTGGACCCTCCTTTACGCACTGATGGCCGTGGCCGCATGGCGAATCTGGTGTCGGCGGGACCGTCCCGGTGCCAAAACCGTCTTGTGGGTGTATGGCGTCCAGCTGGTGCTGAACTCGGCGTGGTCGATTCTCTTTTTTGGCCTGAGGAACCCGGCCTGGGCCCTGATCGACATTGTGGCGCTGCTCGGCGTGCTGCTCTGGCTTCAGGTCGCATTCTGGCGGCTCGACCGTGTCGCCGGCATGCTCTGGATCCCCTATGTGCTGTGGGTCTCGTTCGCCACGGCGCTGAACACGGCAATCTGGCACTTGAACTAGGTCCTACTTCCACCCCAACGCCGAAAATCCGTTGTCAAACCGGCTTGCCGTAGCTCGCATTTAATAATCATAAACTCCTCCATGAACTCCACCCCTGTGTCTCGGCTTCGTGGGAAACGCGCGTTGGTCACGGCCGGCGCGCAAGGCATCGGTGCAGCGATCACCCGGGCGCTGCTCGAGGCCGGGTGCGCGGTGTATGTGCACTACCGCTCCAGCCGGACGGAGGCGGAGGCGTTGATCGCAGCCGGTCGAACCCTCGGGATCGCGTGTGTGGCTGGCGCGGCGGATCTGACGGTGCCGGGCGAAAGTGAACGCATGGTGGCGGAGTCGGTCGCAACGCTCGGGGGATTGGACGTGTTGATCAACAACGCGGGGTCGCTCGTGGCGCGGCGCACGTTGGCCGAAGGCGACGAAGCGTTTTGGGAGGAGGTCATGGCGCTTAACCTGTCGACGCTGCGGCGGGTCACACGGGCTGCCGCCCCTCATTTGATTGCCTCCGCCGCGCAGGCGGGCGGCGCGAGCGTGGTCAACCTCGCTTCCCTCGCCGGACGCAAGGGGGGGCACGGAGGCTCCCTCGCCTATTCCACCGCCAAGGGCGCGGTGCTGACCTTCACCCGAGCCTTGGCTCAGGAGCTGGGTCCACAGGGCGTGCGGGTCAATGCCGTCGCTCCCGGTCTCATTCTGGGAACGTCGTTTCATACCACGCACACCACCCCGGAATCCGCGCAGGCCACGATCGCGGGCATTCCCATCCGGCGGGCGGGCACCCCGGAGGATGTCGCGCGGGCGGTCGTCTTTCTGGCGGGCGAATTCGACGGTTTCATCTCGGGAGCGACCCTCGACATCAATGGTGGCGTCTACTCCGCCTGAGCGGAATCGGTGAATCGGGCGTGTCGTTGCAAAATGACTTCACCTCGACGCAAGCCGTGCGCAGGCTTCGCCAAGGCGTGCGTGTTTCTTTGGGACAGATCCCGCTATGGTTGAGGGAGCGTTCGTACGCCACCTATGTCCTTGCCCTTTCCACTCCTCACCGCTGACGAGGCCGCCGCGCTGATTCAGGACCGAGATATCATTGGATTCAGCGGGTTCACTCCCGCTGGCGCCGCCAAGTCGATCCCACGCGCGCTGGCCGCCCGCGCCCGGGCGGAACATGAAGCCGGCCGGCCGTTCAAGGTCGGCGTGATCACCGGTGCATCGACCGGCCCGTCACTGGACGGCGAGCTGGCCAAGGCGGAGGCCGTGCTGTTCCGCACGCCGTATCAGGCGGACCCGGAACTGCGGAAGCGGATCAACAAGGGCGAGGTCCAGTTTTTCGACATGCACTTGTCGATGCTGCCGCAAGCGGTGCGCTACGGTTTTCTCGGCAAGATGAAATGGGCCGTGGTGGAGGCCTGCGAGGTCTATCCGGGTGGGGAAATTGTCCTGACCACCTCGGTCGGCGCCTCGCCGACGTTCTGCGGCACGGCGGAAAAGGTGATCATCGAGCTCAATCGTCACCACTCGCCCGCGCTGCGCGGGCTGCACGACATCTACGAACCCTTCGACCCGCCGCGTCGCCGGGAAATCCCCTTGTTCGATGTGCGCGACCGTATCGGTTCACCGGTGGTGAAGATCGATCCCTCGCGGATCGTCGGCATTGTCGAAACCAATCAGGCCGACGAGTGTGGCAGTTTCGAGCTGCCCAACGAAGCGGTGCTGCGAATCGGTCACAATGTGGCCGAATTTCTGGCCAGTGAGCGCAAGCGGGGCACCATTCCGTCCAGCTTCCTGCCCATCCAGTCAGGGGTGGGCGACATCGCCAACGCCGTGCTGGGCGCCATGGGAGAGCACCCGGGCATCCCGCCGTTCCAGATGTACTCCGAGGTGCTGCAGGATGCCGTCTTCAAGCTCCTGCAGTCCGGAAAACTGACGTTCGCCAGCACCACCGCGGTCACGGTCAGTCCGGAGATGAACGCCGAATTCACCCGCAATCTCGACTTCTACCGGTCCCGCATCGTCATGCGGCCGCAGGAAATCTCCAATCACCCGGAGGTGGTGCGCCGCCTCGGTATCATCTCGATCAATGCCGCGATCGAGGCGGACCTTTTTGGCAACATCAACTCCACCCATGTGCTCGGCAAGAGCCTGATGAATGGCATCGGTGGTTCCGGGGACTTCACGCGCAACGCCTTCATTTCCATCTTCGTTTGCCCGTCCCTGCAGAAAAACGGCCGCATCTCGACGATCGTGCCGCTCGTCTCGCACGCCGACCACAGCGAACACTCGGTCCAGGTGATCATCACGGACCAGGGGATCGCGGACCTGCGCGGTAAATCCCCCCACGAACGCGCCGAGCTCATCACCGAGCGCTGCGCGCATCCTGACTTCCGGGACGCCCTCCACGCCTACGTGGAACGGACCAAGGACGGCCAGACGCCCCAGACCCTCGGAGAAGCCTTCGCCTTCCATCAGCATTACATGCGCACGGGGGACATGCGAGGGGTCACCTTCTCCTGACCTCGGGGATCTCCACCCCGGAACAATCGGGAATCCACCGGTCGTCTCCCGGTGCTGCCTGTCTGCCTCTGCACGGTCCCTAAAGCCGTGCAAATGAGTGCCTTTTCGTTTTTGGCGGTTGCCAAGATTCCGAGGGCCTACCTAGGGTGTTCATCCCACATCCGTCCACCCACACCTCTACGCTATGGCCACCTCCTCGCACGTCTGGAAATTCTTCCGTATCGGCGGTCTCGACCAAGTTGCAATCGAAACTGCCGACGACCTCCTCAACCTCAAACATCTGGACCAGAAACTGTGGGTGGCGCTCAGCTGCCCGGTCAAAGGACTGGAACTGGATGAAAAAACCCTGGGGCTGATCGACGCCGACAAGGACGGACGGATCCGGGTGCCGGAACTGCTGGCCGCAATCGACTGGGCCGCCGAAGCCCTGCGGAATCCGGTGGACCTGCTGCGTGGCACCGATTCGCTGCCGCTCTCGTCCCTCAACGAAGGAACCGCGCTCGGCAAAGCCTTGCTCGCCTCGGCCAAGGAACTGCTGGGCGGCCTCGGCCAGGGTGCCGCCGCCGAGATCACCCTCGATCAGGCGTTGAGCACGGCCAAGGTCTATGCCGCGACGACCCTGAACGGTGATGGTGTGATCGTTCCGGATACCGCGAAGGAACCCGCCCTGAAGGCGGTCATCGCCGACATTCTCGCCACGGTGGGCGGCACGGCTGATCGGTCCGGCGCCGCCGGAGTCGACCAGGCGCGCATCGACACCTTTTACGCCGACCTCGCCGGATTCGCGGCCTGGAGCGAAAAGGCCAGCGCGCCCGAAGTGCTCGGCCTCGGTGCCGGCACCGCCGCCGCCAGCGCTGCGATCAAGGCGGTCCAGACGAAGGTGGACGACTTCTTCGCCCGCACGCGGCTCGCGTCCTTCGACGCCCGCGCGCTCGCGGCCCTGAATCGTTCAGAAACCGAATACCTCGCCCTCGCGGCCAAGGACCTCTCCATCACCGCCAACGAAGTGTCCGGTTTCCCGCTGGCGCGGATCGAAGCGGGACGGGCCCTGCCGCTCTTCGACGGCGTCAATCCTGCCTGGGCCGGCGCTCTCGCCGCCCTGCACAAGGACGCAGTCGCACCGCTCTACGGTTCCGCCAAAACGAGCCTGAACGAGACGGAGTGGACCCAGCTCAAGGCCAAGGTTGCCGCCTTCGACGCGCACGTGAGCTCCAAGGCCGGTGCTTCGGTTGAAAAACTCGGCCTCGACCGGGTCAAGGCGCTGCTCGCCGCCAACCAAAAAGCCGCCCTCAGCGCTCTGGTGGTGCAGGATCTCGACCTCGCCGACGAGTTCGCCGCCGTGGCCAATGTGGAGCGCCTGCTCCGGTACGTGCGCGACTTCCGCGTCATCCTTTCGAACTTCGTCAACTTCACGGACTTCTACTCTCCCGAGCGCTGGGCCGTCTTCCAGGCCGGCACGCTCTACCTCGACAGCCGCAGCACAGAGTTCTGTATCCGCGTCGATGGTCCCAACGCCCTTGCCGCCATGAGCAAGGCCTACATCGCCTATTGCGATCTCAAGCGTCCAGGCGGCGAGTCGATGAAGATCGCCGCCTGCTTCACGCAGGGTGACAGCGATTACCTGTTCGCTGGTCGCAATGGTATCTTCTACGACCGCAAGGGCCGGGACTGGGATGCCACCATCACGAGCATCGTCGACAACCCGATCAGCATCCGGCAGGCGTTCTTCTCCCCGTACAAGAAGTTCCTCCGCATGATCGAGGAGCAGGTGGCCAAACGCGCCGCCGCCGCCGATGCGGAAGCCAACGCGAAACTCGCCGCCGCCGCCGACAAGACGGCCAACGCGGACAAGGCCAAACCGGCTGAGGCCCCCAAGAAAGTCGATGTGGGCGCGGTCGCCGCCATCGGCGTCGCGGTCACGGGCGCGGTCAGTGTGGTGACCCTGATCCTCGGCTACATCTTCGGTATGAAGGTCTGGCAGTACCCGCTGGCCTTCCTCGGCATCATTCTGCTGATCTCGGGTCCGTCGATGTTGATCGCGTGGCTGAAGCTGCGGCAACGCACGCTGGGGCCGATCCTCGAAGGCAATGGCTGGGCGATCAATGGTCGCGTCAAGATCAACATCCCCTTCGGCACCCGTCTGACCCAGCGCGCCACCCTGCCCACCGGCGCGCAGCGCTCCCTGGACGATCCGTACGAGGACAAGGAAGCCGCCAGCCGCCGTACCCGCATCTACATTATGCTGGTGCTGCTGGCCGTCGCCGCCATCTGGGTCCGTTACGACCACTCGCAACGCGGTCACTACTTCTGGAAGAAGTCCAAGCCCGCCGCCGCCCCGGTCGAGACGCCTCCGGCTCCGGTTCCCGCTCCGGCTCCCGCCCCCGCGGGCTGAGGCAGCACACATCCCCGTCCTTCTCAAGGGAGCCTGGTCACAGGCTCCCTTTTTTTGCGCCTGCCTTCAGGGGATGAGATAGAAGGGATTGGGCACCTTGAATACGCGTTCCGCGTGTCCGCCTTCGAGGTCGCTCCACTGGTCGCCGATGCTGGCGATGATGACGAATCCGCCGGCCGCCACCGCCTCTCGGGCGCGGCGCTTGCGTTCGGCGGTCGGAACTCCTTTTTCCGACGGCAGAGCGAGCACCAGCTGCTGGTAGCCACCCATGCCTTGCGCCTGCAAATTGCGCTCCGTGCCGGCTCTGTCCCGGGGATCGAGTCGCCCAGTGATGAACACGACCGCAACCGACCGGGCCACCGCCTCGTCGTAGACTGCACGCATCGCCGTCAACGCGGGCGCCTCGCCCCGCGCCACCCACTCGTTCCACCGGTCGGCCACATAGCCGAAGTCCATCTCCCGCATGTGCGGCAGGTTCGACAGCACCGTCTCATCGATGTCGAAAACCACCACCAGGCGTTCGTTGGGCTTGGCCTGGCCCGCTCGCGTCCGGATCCAGGTCCGCGCCTCGTCCGCCACCTTCCCTAACGCGCGCTCATAGTCACCAGAATCCACATACGCCAGCGCCGCCTGCTTCGCCTCGGACAGGTTGACCGGTTCCCGGACGGCCGGAGCGGACGCGCACCCGGCCAGCCAGAGTCCGGCGAGTAATCCCGCCAGGGCTCGAACCTGCGTCCGTCCCTCGCGATGGGTGCGCTTGTCCGGCCGCAGGTGTTTCATGGTGGTCCGTCCGTTCAGGCTCGCTTCACCTGTCGGATCGGCCACTGGGTGACCGTCACGCCCTTCGCACCGCGCTGACCGATGGTCAGCGGGGATAGGTCGTACTCGAACTCCTTGATGCGCGCCGCGCAGCGACCGCTCAGCGTGACGTTCACCTTGCGGGTGGTGGACGACTCCACCTTTGCCACATCAAGGAACACCACGCGCGACCCCTCGCTCGGCACGAGGGAGTAGAGCTTGTCGCGTGTCACACCGCCGACCTGGAACTTCTTCGCGAACGCCTTCCCGCTCTCCTTATCCTGGTAGATCATGGTGTAGAAGGCCTGGTCACCTTCCTTCGGCAGCACCGCCACATGGAGGATCTCCCGCCCCATGAAGACCTTGTCCGCCACCCGGGCGACCTTCATCGTGCCGTCCGCCATGAAGCAGATGACGTCGTCGAGAATCGTGCACTCGGTCACAAATTCATGCTGCCGCCAGTTCAGGCCAATGAAGCCCTCCTCCCGGTTGACGTAGAGGCGCTGGTTGGCCGAAACCACCTCGGCGGCGCTGATCTGTTCAATCTCGTCGTAGGTCGTGCGGCGCTTGTGTCCTTTGCCGTACTTCTCCTGCAGCCGCTCAAACCAGGCGATTGCGTACGGCGTGAGGTGCTTGAGGTGATGTTTAGTCTCCTTGATCTCCGCCTCGATCTTCTTGATCGCCTCGTCGGCCTGGAACCGGTTGTAGGCCGAGATGCGTTTGATCCGGATCTCGGTCAGCCGGGTGATGTCCTCGGTCGTGACTTCGCGGCGCAGGCTCTTCAGGAAGGGCTTCAGGCCGATGCGGATCTCTTCCAGCACGCTTTCCCAGGTCTGCGACTTCTCGATGCGACGGTAGATCCGTTCTTCGATGAAAATGCGTTCCAGGGAATCCCAGTGCCACTGCTGCTCCAGCTCCTCCAGTCGGATCTCCAACTCGCGCTTGAGCAGCTGCACGGTCTTGTCGACCGAGCGACGCAAAATCTCCGAGACCCCGAGGAACAGCGGCTTGTCCCGGTCGATCACGCAGGCGGCCGGGGCGATCGAAACCTCACAGTCGGAAAAGACGTAAAGTTGGCGGATGACCTGGTCCGTGTCCGAGCCCTGCGGCAAGTGCACGAGGATTTCGACGCTTTCGGAGGTGTTGTCGTCGACGTGCTTGACCTTGAGTTTGCCCTTGGCGTTCGCCGCGAGGATCGACTCGATCAGCGCTTCCGTGGTGCGGCCGTAGGGCAGTTCCGTGATGGCGAGCAGGTACTTGGAGCGCACCTCGATCTTGGCCCGCACCTTGATCCGTCCGCCGCGCTCGCCGTCGTTGTACTCCGAAAAGTCGGCGATGCCACCGGTCGGAAAGTCCGGCACGATCCGGAAGCGCTTTCCCTGCAGGTGATTGATCGCCGCGCGACACAAGTCATTGAAGTTGTGCGGCAGGATGCGGGTCGAAAGCCCGACCGCAATGCCCTCGGCGCCATCGAGCAGCACCAGGGGAAACTTGGCTGGCAGCGTCACCGGCTCCTTCGCCCGTCCGTCGTAGCTGAGCTGCCAGACCGTGGTCTTGGGATTGAAGACCACCTCGCGCGCAAAGGCCGTCAGCCGCGCCTCGATGTAACGCGGGGCCGCGGCCTCGTCGCCGGTCAGCATGTTGCCGAAATTGCCCTGGGGCTCGACGAGGAAGCCGCGCTGCCCCATGCCGACGAGCGCGGCGCCGATGGAGGCGTCGCCGTGCGGATGAAACCGCATGCAGGCGCCGACAATGTTGGCAACCTTGTGGAAGCGACCGTCATCCTGCTCCCAGAACGTATGAAGGATGCGTCGCTGCACCGGCTTGAGCCCGTCGTCGATGTGGGGCACGGCCCGGTCGAGGATCACGTAGCTCGCGTAGTCGAGAAACCACTTCCGGTAGGACTGCGCCAGCGGCGCCTCGGGCCCGTCCGGGGGTGGCGAACCCGCGGGCGCCTCCGAAGCCGGCGGTGGTGGTGGCGGCGCCGCCGGTGGGGCTGGAACCGCGGCGGCGGTCGTCTCGGGCGCCGCCGTGCTCAACGGAAGTTCCGGTTGATCGTCCTTGGGGGTCTTGCGTGGTGACATGCCGAAAGAAAAGAGGAGCGGGATCCGGCTCAGGCCTCGACCAGGTCCTTCTCGACCTTGAGGTTCTCGATGATGAAGTCCTGCCGTTCCGGCGTGTTCTTCCCCATGAAAAAGCTGAGCAGCTGGTTGCTGTTGTGCAGGTGGGCGAGGCTGACGGGCTCGGCCCGCATGCCTTCACCGATGAAGTCCTTGAACTCGCCGGGTGAAACCTCACCGAGGCCCTTGAATCGCGTGATCTCCGCCGACTGGCCGAGTTTGTGCAGGGCCGACTGTTTTTCCGCTTCGGAGTAGCAGTAGATCGTCTGCTTCTTGTTGCGCACCCGGAAGAGGGGCGTCTCGAGGATGAAGAGATGCCCCTGAGTGATCAGCTCGGGAAAGAACTGGAGGAAGAACGACAGCAGCAGCAGGCGGATGTGCATGCCGTCGACATCGGCATCGGTCGCCACCACCACCTTGTTGTAGCGCAGGCCGTCAAGCCCCTCCTCAATGTTGAGCGCGCTCTGCAGGAGGTGGAACTCCTCGTTTTCGTAGATCACCTTCTTCGTCAGTCCAAAGGTGTTCAACGGTTTGCCCTTCAGGGCGAACACCGCCTGGGTCTGCACATCGCGGCAGGCGGTCAGCGAACCTGCGGCACTGTCGCCCTCGACAATGAACAGGGTGCTGTCCTCGGCGCGTTTGTCCTTCGTATCCAGATGCACGCGGCAATCGCGCAGCTTGCGGTTGTGCAGCGACGCCTTCTTCGCCCGTTCGCGGGCGAGGTTGCGGATACCGGAGAGCTCCTTGCGCTCACGTTCGCTGTCCTCGATCTTGCGCTTCAGCGCCTCCGCCGCCTCGGGGTTGCGGTGCAGCCAGTTGTCGAGGTGCTGCTGGAGAAAATTGCCGACAAACTGGCGGATGGAGGGACCCTTTGGACCGATGTCATTCGAGCCGAGCTTGGTCTTGGTCTGCGACTCAAACACGGGTTCGATCACGCGCACGCTGACCGCCGCGACGATCGACTGCCGGATGTCGGCGGCATCGTAGTCCTTCTTGTAGAAGTTGCGGATGGTCTGGACCAGGCCTTCCCGAAACGCCGCCAGGTGCGTGCCCCCCATCGTGGTGTGCTGGCCGTTGACGAAGGAATAGTACTCCTCGCCATAGTGGCCTCCATGGGTCATCGCGACCTCGATGTCCTCCGCCTCGATGTGGATGATCGGATACAGCGTCTCCCCCGTCAGCTTGCGCCCGAGCAGGTCCTTGAGGCCGTTCTCCGACCGGAAGGCCTTGCCGTTGAAGGTCAACGTGAGGCCGCGGTTGAGGAAGGCGTAGTTCCACAGCATGTCCTCGATGAACTCGGGACGAAACTTGAAGTCCTTGCCGAACAGCGCCTCGTCCGGCGTAAAATCCACGATCGTGCCGTTGCGCTCGTCGGTCTTGGCCACCCGATGCTCTTTCTTCAGCTTGCCCTGGACGAACTCGACCACCTTGGACTCGCCCTCCCGGACCGCCTGCGCCCGATAGCTGAAGGAGAGCGCATTGACCGCCTTCTGCCCCACTCCGTTCAAACCCACCGCCTTTTGGAAGGTCTCACTGTCATACTTGGCGCCGGTGTTGATGATCGAAACGCAGTCGATCAGCTTGCCGAGGGGGATGCCGCGACCGTAGTCGCGCACCCGGATGGTCCGGTCCGTCAGCTCTACTTCAATCTTCTTGCCGAAACCCATCGTAAACTCGTCGATGGAGTTGTCGATCGTCTCCTTGAGAAGCACGTAAATACCGTCTTCGGCGTGAGTTCCGCTCCCAAGGCGTCCGATGTACATGCCCGGACGGAGGCGGATGTGCTCGAGCGGGGAGAGGGTCTTGATGCTGGCTTCTGTGTAGGCGTTGGCCATGGAGAGGTCGAAACGAGGTGTGTCGCGCTACCAATTGGTCCGGGGGCTTGGGCGCAAGCCACATTTTGCACCGCAGGTGTCGCCGGATGAATTTTGACCCGGCCGGAGCGGGCGAAATAGGCCCGCCACACTCTTCGCGAATGAACTGCGTCACGACGAAAGAGCCCAATTCGCCCGTTGACATGGCCGGAGGGATGCTTTTCGTTCGCACCTCTTTTCCATGAGCACCAACGAACAGACCCAGCGCAGCCTCACTCCTCCGGAGATTCCCTTCACCACTCCGCAGATGATGGTCCGCTACGTCACCGACACGGGCAAGATCCTCCCGCGCAAGTACACGGGCTTCTCTGCGAAGCACCAGCGCGCGGTCACCCGCACCATCAAGCATTCGCGCGCCAACCTGCTCACGCAGTAAGTCAGCGCGACGATTCGCCCTCGTTTTTCAGAACGCCGCCTTCTCCGGGCGGCGTTCTTTTTTTGTCCGCCCCACGGTCTGCTCGACATCCTTTGACACGGGCCGGGGGTGGAATCAGGGTGCCGGCCTTTCCCCAATGAAGGTCAACGGAGTCCCTTTTCGCACCCTCTGGTTGGACACGGATGGCTGGACCGTCTGCCTGATTGACCAGACGCTCCTGCCGCACGCCTTCGTCGTCGCCCGCGCCCGCACGGTCGAGGACATCGCCCGGGCCATCACCACCATGCAGGTCCGCGGAGCCCCCTTGATCGGCATCGCGGGCGCCTACGGACTGGCCCTCGCCTTGCGTCAAGATCCGGGCGACGCCGGTCTGGCCTCCGCGGCCCGGCTCCTGATCGCCACGCGTCCGACCGGCGCGAACCTGCGTTGGGCGGTGGAGCGCGTCCAGGCCGGAGTCGTCTCGCTCCCGCCCGCGGAACGCGCCGCTCGCGCCTACGAACTGGCGGCGGAGTTGGCCGAGGAGGACGTGGCCATCAACCGTGCCATCGGCGAACACGGTCTGCCCCTCTTCCGCGCCGCGCTCGCTCGCAAAAAGCCGGGCGAACGGCTGAACGTGCTCACCCACTGCAATGCGGGCTGGCTCGCCACCGTCGATTGGGGCACGGCCCTCGCCCCGCTCTTCCTCGCCCATGACTCCGGGCTGCCGCTGCATGTCTGGGTCGACGAAACGCGTCCACGCAACCAGGGCGCCGCCCTGACCGCCTGGGAACTCGCCAGCCACGGGATTCCGCACACGGTGATCGCCGACAACGCGGGTGGACACTTGATGCAGCACGGGCAGGTCGACGCCGTGATCGTCGGCACCGACCGGGTCACCGCCGACGGCGATGTCGCCAATAAAATCGGCACCTATCTGAAGGCGCTGGCCGCCCGCGACAATGGCGTGCCCTTCTACGTGGCGCTGCCCTCGCCCACCATCGACTGGACGCTCCGCGACGGCGTGCGGGAGATTCCGGTGGAGGAGCGTTCCGCGCGCGAAGTCACCCACCTGCGCGGTCTCGACGCCGAGGGCACCTGGCGGGAGGTGCGTATCACTCCGGCCACGACACCCTCGGCCAACCCCGCCTTCGACGTCACTCCGGCCCGGCTGGTCACCGCCTTGATCACCGAGCGGGGCGTCTGCGCCGCCTCCGCGGCGGGTCTGCACGGACTCTTTGGCGGGGGCGCCGGCCGGAAGCAGTGAACGCGGGGGTCGGCACTACGCCCCCAGATCGGGTCAGACGCGGATAAACGACGCCACCGCCGGATCCTCCCGCAGCCGCGCCAGTTCCTCCGCGGTCGGCCGTCGCGGTTTGTCGCGTTCCAACGCCACGAGGCAAAGAAAACCGAGGGGGCCTTGCGCCGGGGCGCGAAATTGGTGCCAGGTGCGGGCCGGGACGTAAACCAGGTCGCCCGTCGCCAGTCGGTGGATGCGTGTCCCCACCAGCACCGCACCTTCACCCCGCACGATCATGACGGCGTGCACATGGTCGTGACTCTCAAGGGTGGAGTGTCCGCCCTCCGCCACCTCAAAGTAGCGCCATTGCACCGGAAGCTGCGAGTCACCGGGAAACAACACCTGCCGGGTGACGCCCTTAAAGTGGGTGCCTTCGTCCTCCTTGTAAGCCAGCAATGAAACGTCTTCCCAGCGGAAGGGTGCGGTTTGGCGAACGTGAGTGCGTTCCGGCGTGGACGACATGGGGAGATGGCCACCTTGATCACGCGCCCCCGCCGGCGCAATGCCGGTCTGGCCGGACGCGGCGTGGTTCAGTCGCCGTACTCGTATTGCTGCACGGCCTCGACAAAGCGGCGGCTGCGCTGGATCAACGTCGCTTCATCCGGGGCCTCGAGCAGGCTGCCACCGATCAACAACAGCGTTTCCGGTCCGTAAAACTGCAGCACCTCCGTAACGCGGTCGACCTGGATGCCCCCCGCCGGGACGGGCAGCGCGGGCGCAATCGGTACATGGGGACGTCGAAGCGTGCGCGCAATCGCCTCGCAGGTGGCGCGGTCGTAGCTGAATCGACCGCCGACGTTCGGATAGATGACCGCATCGGCACCAAAAAGCGGAAACAGCTGGCCCAGCAGGGCGCGCGGTTGAATCCGCAATGCCCCGCCAAAGGCCGGGTGCGCCAAGACCGGCACGTCCAAATGCCGCCGCACCAGTTCATGCAGGACCGGCAGCCCCACCAGCATGGGAGAAATCATGACCGCCTCGACACCCAACTCCCGCGCAATGCGCGCCTGCCGCAACACCGTCTCCGGCGATCCGATCAGGTTCGGCACGTAACGCGTCCGCCGCCCCGTCACCTGCGCCGCCCGCAGCGTTGCTTCCAGACAGGCTCGCACCCGTTCCGCAAAGGGACAGAACGCATGGTCCGCCAGGCCGTGATCATCCTTGACGAAGTCCAGGCCGGCCGTGGCGAACGCGTGACAGAGGGAGGCAAGTTTCGCCACCGACAACCCCATCGGCTTCAACGCCGTCATGGTCATCGCCCGCTCTTCCGCGCCGACCAGCCGACGCAATCCCGCCAGACCAAACCGGGGGCCACCCAGGAGCAGGGCCTGCGCATCCGGCACGGTGACGCATTCCAGCACCACATCGGGCTGCAGGGAGGAATTGCCGAACAGGACATTGAGCAGCTGCGCCGGATCGTCCGCCGTCGCCGCCCGCGGTTGGGCCACCGTGACCCGAAACTCGCCCTCCGCCACCGGCTCGATCGCGACAACCTGGCCGACCGTCAGGCCCTCCAGACTCGCACCGGGCAGGACACGCCGGGACAATTCCACCGTCTGCTCGAGCAGCAGGGCCTCGGCACGCGACGCGATCTCGCCCGCGGGCACCTGCACACGATAGATGATCTGAAGGGGAGGCTCGCTCATGGACGTCGAAGACGGCGAGTGCTAACAAGCCGGCGACGAAAGTCGAACCCACTCGGTGCATTGCTTCCCGACCCGAAGTCCCTGATAGTCCAGTATCATGTCGCTGCCTTCCTCCCTCCAACCCGCCACCGCCCTGGCGCAGGCCCTCGGGTACCTCGACCCGACCACGGGTGCGGTCGTACCTCCGATCCAGCCTTCGACCACGTATGAACGGGGGCCTGACAACCGACTGCTCTCGGGACGACTCTATTCGCGGGCCGACAATCCCAACTACGACGGAGTCGAGGCGCTGCTCTCGCATCTGGAGGGGGGAGCCGCCTCCGCCGTCTTCAGTTCAGGCATGGCTGCGGCCACCGCGGTTTTCCAGGCCCTGCGGCCCGGAGACCATGTGCTCGTGCCGCAAGTGATCTACTGGGCCCTGCGCAACTGGCTGGTCGGCTGGGCGACCGACTGGGGCTTGCGGGTGGAGTCGGTCGACATGACCGACCTGGCGCGCGTCCGCGCCGCCCTCCGCCCGGGACAGACCCGGCTGGTGTGGGTTGAAACCCCGGCCAATCCCACGCTCACGGTGAGTGACATCGCCGCGCTGGCAGCGCTCGCCCACGACCACGGGGCGCGGCTGGCGGTCGACTCGACCTTCGCGACGCCCCTGCTGACCCGGCCGCTGGCCCTCCACGCCGATCTCGTCATGCACTCGGCGACCAAGTACCTCAACGGTCACTCCGACGTGATCGCCGGCGCCCTCACCACCCGCGTCGTCGATGAAGCCTGGCAGCGCATCCTGCGCGTCCGGGTGCAGGCCGGTTCCGTGCTCGGGCCGTTCGAGGCGTGGCTGCTCCTGCGCGGGATGCGCACGCTCCACGTGCGCGTGCCCGCCCAGTGCCGTTCCGCCCTCGCCGTGGCCGCGCACTTCGAGCGACACCCGGCCATCGTGGCCGCGTTGTATCCAGGACTTCCCTCCTTTCCGGGACACGAAATCGCGGTGCGACAGATGCACGGCGGGTTTGGCGGCATGCTCTCGCTGCGAGTCCGGGGCGGAGCCGAGGGCGCGCTCGCGGCGCTCGGCCGTCTGCGCCTCTGGAAACGGGCCACCTCGCTCGGCGGCGTGGAGAGCCTCGTCGAACACCGCGCGAGCGTCGAAGGTCCCCAAAGCACCACTCCCCCCGACCTGCTCCGGATGTCGGTCGGCCTGGAGGACACCGGCGACTTGATCGCGGACCTCGAGCAGGCGCTGGCCTGACGCGGCCATGAACCGGCCGTCGCGGCTGCGTCGGCCCCCCGCGCCGTGATCGCCTAGAGACGTGCCTTCAAGGCACGAGCGGCCTCCAACGCCGCATCCGGCGTGCGGGCCAGGACCGTGAAGTGTCCCATCTTGCGCCCGATCCGCGGCTCCCCCTTGCCATACAAATGGAGCTTGGCGTCCGCCGTTCCCAAAACTGCGGACCAGTTGGGCACCACCGTGGGTCCCGCCGAGGTCGGTTTCCACGCGTCGCCGAGGATGTTCACCATCACGGCAGGCTCCCGCACCGTCGCATCCCCCAGAGGCAGTCCGCAGACGGCCCGAACATGTTGCTCGAACTGGCTCGTCCGCGCCCCATCGAGGGACCAGTGCCCACTGTTGTGCGGGCGGGGTGCCAGTTCATTGACCATCAACTCGCCGCGATCCGAGAGAAACAGTTCGACTGCGAGCAGTCCGACCACCTGAAGCCGGTCGGCAATCGCGAGGGCAAGGTCCTCCGCCTCCTTGGCCACGGCCGCCGGAACCCGCGCCGGCACAATGCTGAAGTCGAGAATGTGCTTGGTGTGGATGTTCTCCGCCACCGGAAAGCACCGCGCTTCTCCCGCTTCGGTCCGCGCCACGATGACCGAGAGTTCGCACTTGAAATCCACATACCGCTCCACCACCGCGCGGGTGCCCGCAAACGCCACCGCCGCGGCCTGCAACGTGGCCTCGTCGCTGACCTTGCGCTGGCCTTTGCCGTCATAACCAAAGTCCGCGGTCTTCACCACGCAGGGCAGCCCGACCCGCCGGACCGCCGCCGCCAGGTCGCCATTCACCTCCACCTCGGCAAACGTCACATGGGGAAAACCCTGCTTCTTCAGCCACATCTTCTCCCGCAGGCGGTTCTGGCAGGTTTCCAGCACGCTGGAGTGCGGCAGCAGCCGGGTCAGCGGCTCGATCTTCCAGAGGGGCTCCACCGGCACGTTTTCGAATTCATAGGTGACCGCCGCGCAACTGCGGGCAAACGCCGCCAGTTCCGCCTCATTGCGGTAGTCGGCTGTGAAGGTGCGGTTCGCCACGGCGCTCGCGGGACAATCGGGCGCGGGCTCGAAGACGTGCACGCGATACCCCAGCGACTGGGCCGCCTGCGCGAACATACGCCCCAGTTGCCCTCCGCCCAACACGCCCAAGGTACTGCCCGGTAAAATCATGTAGCCACCGATTTGACAGCGCCGGGTCGCCCGCGGCAAGCCCGTCTTCATCTCCACTCCGGGCCGCGACCCGAATTCGCTAGGCATCTGCCCGCCGGAACCACTACCGTCCGCCATGGCGGTCAACACCTACGACGAGGTCCCCTACCCGAGCGCGTCCTTTCCGCAAACGCACCCGCTCCGGCTGGTCACCATGGCCCGGCTGTTCGGACTCAACCCGGCCAGCCCCTCCCGCTGCCGCGTGCTGGAATTGGGCTGCGCCGACGGGGCCAATCTCCTCCCCCTCGCCGAGGCCTATCCCGACAGCTCATTTCTCGGTCTCGACCTGTCCCTCCGACAGATCGAGTCGGGTCGCGAAACGATTCGTCAGGCCGGCCTGACCAATGTGCGTCTGGAGCAGGTCGATCTGCTCGCCTACGACCCGGGCGCGGATCAATTCGACTACATCATCGCCCACGGCCTCTACAGCTGGGTGCCCGACGCGGTCCGGGAACGCATCCTCTCCCTGTGTCAACGGGCCCTCACGCCCCAAGGGGTGGCCTACGTCAGCTACAACACCCTGCCGGGCTGGCATATGCGGGGCATGATCCGGCATATGACACTCTATCACGCCTCGCAGTTCGACGGCACCGCCGAGCGGGTGGCGCAGTCGCGGGCCCTGGTCCGGTTTCTGGCGGATTCGGTTCCCACCGCCAACAACGCCTACGGACAGTTTCTGCAGGCGGAACTCGCCGCCATGGAGCAGTGGCAGGATGGATACTTGCGCCATGATCTGTTGGAAGACGAGAATCGTGCGTTCTATTTTCACGACTTCATCGCCGGCGCCCGGCGGCACGGTCTGCAGTACCTGTCCGAGCCGGACCTCAGCTCGATGCTGGCCGGAAACCTCTCGCCGGCCGTCCAGGCAACCCTGGCCTCGTTCGCGCGCGATCTCATCGCCCTGGAGCAGTACATGGACTTCCTGCGCAATCGTTCCTTCCGCATGACGCTCCTGGTACGCGAGGGACTTAAGCTGGTGCGGGGACTCGATCCGCGCTCGCTTCGTTCCTGCTGGTTCGGGGCCGCCGCGCGGCCGGAGTCGTCTGCGCCCGATCCCCGGCCGGGTGTGCGCGAGTTTTTCCGGCTGGCCAACGGCACCTCGTTCTCCTCCGAAAGCGCCTTGTTCAAGGCCATGCTGTGCGTGCTGCACGAGGCCCGCCCCAATGGTCTGACGTACGATCAGCTCCAGCAACAGGTGCGCTCTCGTCTCAGCCCGGAAGGCACGTCGCTCGAGGCCGTCACCGGCCGCGACCGCGAGGAGGAGGCCATCTGCCAGCAGGCCCTGGTGCTCTACGGCGGCAATCTGGTGGAGGTCCTCGCCGAGGCTCCGGTTCGCTGCGGCTCCGCTGACGCCGACCGCCCGTGCACCACCGCGCTCATGCGCCATCAGGCTCGTCACCACCCGCGGCATGTCACCAACCTGCGCCACCTGTGCGTACCGGTCGACGGGTTCTCCCGTCAGGTGATCGAACTGCTCGACGGCCAACGCGATCGGGCGGCGGTCACCGCCGCCCTGGTCCAACGCCGGCGCGACGGAGTCTTCCAGGTGCCCGACACCGGAGGCCAGGTGGTGGAAACCGACGCCCAATGGACTGATTTCTTCGGCTCCCGGCTTCCACCCATCCTGGACCTGCTGGCCCAGCGGCACTTTTTGACGGAAACAGATCCGGCGCGTTTCGCGGTTGCCCCCGTTTCGGGCGGCAACATCCTGCCGTCTGCCGGGTAAGTCGCGGAGGGGCTTGCCGCCTTTCCGCCTTCCACCCGGTTCGGCCCTCCTTCGTGAAAATCGCCATCGTCGAAGACCACTCTCTCATCGCGGATCTGCTCGTCGCGCTGTGCACGCGAGAGCTGAAGTACGAGGTCGTGCTGATCGAAACGCACGGGCTGCGGGCGCTGCCCAAGCTGCGTGAACTCAAACCGGACCTGCTCCTGCTCGACCTGTCCCTGCCGGATGTCGACGGCCTCGAGGTGGCCAAGGTCGTGCTCCAGGAACTGCCCCAGACCCGCGTGCTGGTGCTGTCGTCGCTCCGAGATCCGGTGGCGCTTCTTCGCGTGCGCGAGTCCGGGGTGCATGGCTTTGTCGACAAGCGGGATCAGAATCGCGAGGTGCTCGCCGACGCCATCCGGCTCGTCAGTCGCGGCCACGGGTTCTTCACTCAGGTGGTGAACGACGCGGCCGCGTCGATCCGACGCGATGCCAACGCCTTCAATCGCATCCTCTCCGATTACGAACAGCGGGTGCTGTCGCTGATCGGGGAAGCGTTGTCCGATGCGGAGATCGCCGCGCAACTCGGGGTCACCGCATCGACCATCCAGAGCCGGCGGCGCGACATCATGTCGAAGCTCGACATCCACACCACGCCGAAGCTGATCCGCTTCGCGATCATGAACGGGTTTACGAGGACCGAGAACTTTCGACCGAACGATCCAGATATTGCCTCAGGCGCGTCGCTCGGCGCGAAAGCGCCTCCACCAGGGCCGGCAGCGCCGCGGCGTCGCGGTTGACCGCCGCCTCCTCGAGCTGCGCGGCGATCGCCATCATCACGCCGTCCTGCACGACCGAGGCGTGGCCGCTCAGTTTGTGGGCCTGCTTGCGCACGGATTCGAAGTCCTCTCCGATGGCACCGAGGTGGAGCGCCGACAAAAACGTATCGAGCTCGACCAGGTACTGCTGGACCCGCCGGCGAAACGCGCCCGGCTCCCCGCCGGACAGGTAGGTGAGCATCTCCAGGTTGTAGGCACTCTCCGCCAGCACGACGGGCGCGCTGGCCCGACGGGCGCCCGGCGGATTGAGCAGGGCCCGGCGGAGGCGGTCCACGGTGATGGGTTTGCCGACAAAGCTGTCCATTCCCGCGGCCATGCACTGGGCCACTCGTTCCTCGGTCGCATGCGCGGTGACCGCCACGATGAAGGCGCGCCGGGCCGGTCCTTCGCGGCGGCGAATCTCGGCGACAAGCTCCAGGCCTGACATGCCGGGCAGTTCCCAGTCGACCAGGATCAGGTCGTAGCTGCGGTCCCCCAGGCGATCGAGCGCCTCTTCTGCGCTGCCCACCGCCTCCGCCTCCACCGCCATCTTTCTCAGCGTGGCGACGAGACCGATACGGTTGAACTCCTGGTCCTCGACCACCAGCGCCGAGGCCGGAGGCACCTCTCCGGCCACCACGTCGACGTCCAACGGATCGGGGGCCAGGGCGGCGCTCTCCTCCAGCGGCAGCCGGAGGTAGAAGGTCGCGCCCGCACCTTCGTCGCTCTCCACCGTGGCGCTGCCCCCCATTTTCTCGGCCAGATTCCGGCAAACCGCGAGCCCCAGACCCGCCCCGCTGACTTTGCCCGACTTCGCCGCCTTGCCCCGGGCGAATTTGGAGAACAGCCGGGCCTGTTCCACCTGGGAGATGCCAGGGCCTTCGTCGTTCACGGCAAAGATCACCGTGTGCCGGGTGCGGTCATGCCGGATCGCATCGGCCGAGAGGGTGATCCGGCCGCGTTGCGCGTACTTCACCGCGTTGGTCACGTAATTGAGCAGAATCTGCCGGATGCGCAACCGGTCCCCGATCAGCAGCTCCGGCACGGTCGAACCGACGTCGATCACGATCTCCATGCCCGCCTTCCTCGCCTGCTCCCGGGTCATGAGGCGGATCGAGTCCACCAGCTCCCGCACCTGGAACGGCGCACGCTCGAAGGTGATCGCCCCCGCCTTGATCCGTTCGAAATCGAGCACGTCCTCGACCAGCCCCGCGAGGTGGTCGGCGCACTCGCGCATCATGACCAGCAACTGCCGCTGATGCGGATCGAGTTTGGTGCCATCCAAAGCGGTCGCGAGGCCGATGACACCGCTCATCGGATTGCGGATTTCATGGCTCATCGAGGCTACGAATTCATCCTTGGCCGCATTGGCCCGCTCCAGCTCACGGGTGCGCTCCCGCACCAGACCGGAAAGCTGCCGGTTCTTGGCGATGATCGCTCGATTGCGAATCCGCGCGAGCAAGCACAGCACCGCCGCGACCAGCAGGGCATAGACGAGGTAGGCCCACAGCGTGCGATACCACGGCGGCAAAACCCGGAACTCCAGCTCGGCGGGCGCACTGACCTGGCCGTCATCATAGACCGAGCGGACCTGGAAGCGGTATCCTCCCTCCCACAAGTAGGTGAATTCCCGTGACGTCACTTTGGTCGGCTCGGACCAGACGTCGCTCTGGCCAAGCAGTCGCGTCTGGAACCGGATCAACCCCTGGCTCGGATAGTCCGGGCAGGAGTAGGTGAACACGAACCGGTTGTTTTCATTGGCGAACACCAGATCCCACGGGCCCGACCCCGGCCGGTTCGCCCGAGACTGGCTTTCGGACAGCATGATGACCGGTCGTATGGGAAGTCCAGGCAGGGTCAGAAACCGTGGTTCAATCCGCAGGGCACCCTGGTTGCCTCCCACCCAAACCACGTCTCCGGAGGGCCGCGATTGCAGGGCCAGCGAATGAATCGAGCCAATCTTGTTCAAGCCGGCCAGCGGAAGCTCCCGCCACGTGGGATGGTCGGTGTCGAGCGCCTCCAAAAAGCCCAACCCAGGATGATCCCCCGAATCGTTGGCCGCACGATGAATCCCGACCAGAATCCCGGTGTCGCTGACCACGGCATCCAGCACGGTGGACGCCGGGAGCGCGGAGATGGGCTCAAATTGAGACGTCCCGGGACGAAGGCGGAAGGCGGCGTGCGAGGTAAAGACCACCACGGTGTCGCGAAATCCGCGTAGCCAGGACTGGCCGCCCTTGGCTGGCAGCCCCCGCTCCGGCCCGATCGGCTCGACCCGGACTGACTCCCCACCGTCAGAGGAAATTTGATACACCCCGCGTACGTCGGTGCCCGCCCACAAGACGCCATCACGAGTCTCGTGCAGAGAGATCACGCTATCGGGCACCACCACCACCGGGGCCGCCCGCTGGCCGGGCGGGCCGGCCAGATCGACGCTCGACACCTTCGGGCCGTCCGCGACCCAGATCCGGCCAGGCTTGGTCGGGCTCACGGCGATGGCGTGCACCCACCGGTCGGTCTTGGCCAGCATGCGCGGTTCACCCGGATGGATGGCATCGACGCCGCCGAATCGTCCTCCCAACACCTGGTCGCCGATCTGTTTCAATCGGTCATACTGCTGGGCCCCACCGCTGCGCCGCTCAAATCGGTTCAAACCGTCCACCCCCTGGACGAGGGAAAAGAGACCTTCCGAGGTAGCCGCCAGCATGCCGCCGGCCTCGGGCACCAGACCTCTCGTGCGTCCGCGCAAGCCATTCTCCGGACCAAAATAGCTCACGGCGGGCGAAACCTGAACCCGGCTGATCAGGCTGTCGGAGATCACCCAGAGCGAGCCCCGGCGATCCACGAGCACACGGGAAACCGAATCGCTCGGCAATCCCTGTCCGGTGCTCAGTACCCGAAAGGAGGTAAAGTCAGGAGCCACCAGCACCACCCCGCCCATATGGGTGCCCACCGCCAGCGTGCCATCGGGAAACCGGGCCAGATCGTTGATGATGTGCTTGGCGATATATGCGTTCGACTCCGCGCCCAACGTCGTCAGCCGGCCATCCTTCCAGCGCACCAACCCACTCGACGTCGCGACAAAATAGCCACCGTCCGGCTCGCATTCGATCGAAAACAGATTGGCCCCGCCCAACTGGTCCATGGAAAGGAGGGGCACCACTTCATTGCCCTTGATTTCGAGAACTCCGCGCTCGTTCGGCCCGATGAAAACGCGCCCGCCCGAGACACTGCCCGAAAGGCGCCGCTTATTCGGCACCTCAATCGTTTCCATGGTCGAGCCCGTCCACCGCAACACGCACTCGTCCGCCACAAAATAGACGTCGTCGCCCCGGATCAAAATCCGCCAGACCTCCCGGATCGACGCGGCCCGCGCCGAAAGCCGGTCCCGTAGCGACGTGTAGCGGTAAACACCATCCGGATACAAATCGAAGTAGCCCACCTCGTCGCTGCCTCCCGCCCACACACGCCCCTTGCCGTCGGACGCCAGCGCGCGCAACCGCGACACTCCCGGCATCGGGCTCAGCGTCCAGCGCTTGCCATCAAACACCAGCAGTCCGGTGGTGCCGATCAGGATGCGCCCCTGCCCATCCTCCGCCACCGACCACTTCGGTCCATGCAGGCCCGTCTCCTGCGGCGAGTAGACTTCGATCAGCGGCAGGCCTGCGTCGGTCGACGGCGCGGCCCCGCCGGGCGCTGGCGCTCCCAGAACTCGCACGGCCCCAAGGAGCCAGACAAGAACAGTCAGACCGATGACACGCACAATGAAGTAGGACGCGCCGAGCGTTGCGAAGATGACTCGCACGGCAACACCTAGATTCGGCGCGGCACCACCTAATTCAAGGTGCCCCCTCCCCCCATCCCATGGGGAAAGTCCCCTCAGTTCGGATACGTCACCGCCTTAAATCAGGCGATTTGAAATATCGAAGCGGAAACGCCGTTCCTCACACTCGTTCGCATGAAAACCGCACTCCGCGCTATCATCGGGCTCACCTCGAGCCTTCTGCTCTCTGCTGGCATGATTCGGGCCGCCGAAGTCATTGGTAATCTGGACCATGAGGTCCCTGTGTCCGTCGCGAGCTCCCATCCCGCCGGGGATTGCGGAGGAGGGGGCGAATGCGTCTGGCCTCCAGGCTGACCTCTATTGTCGGACGAATCCGGAGGACCGATGCTCAATTTGGCAAACTTCCGCTACCGCAATGTGTTTGAGCAACACGGCGGCCCCATCGCGAAAATCGAGACGAGCGATTTTCTGGTCGAGGGTCGACGGATGTTCCAAGCCAATGCCTTTCTCCGGTTAGATCAGATTCCAGCTCGGAGAAAACCGATGCTCTTCGGTGACGCCGACGGGACCGGCACGGCCGACTCTCCCTTGGTAGCTCGACACAAGGCCGTCTCCGAGGCGATTGAGCGCTGGGCCTACTACGCCTGCCATGCGGGCGAGGGTCGTTCCCAGTACGGATTTGACGTCGATCCGACGTCCACCGGTCTGGCCGCATTTCCCGGGCTCTTCGCCCGTCAGGCGCGGGTGAGCGCCTACTTCGAGGCGGTGGAGCGTCACAGTGTGCTGGCCTGGTGGGAGGGACACATCGGGGGCGTGGCCCGTCCGACTCCGTGGCCGGGGATCACCGCCTGGGTAATCTGGGACCAACCCGGCGAAGTCGCGGTCATCTTGCACAAGGCCTGCGAAGCGGGATTTCACGTGTACGGCCGTTCAGCGGCACCCACCTTCGAGTCCGCCTGCCGTCATGCGGTGATTGAACTGGCCCGTCGCGAGTACGTCTCCCGTGCTTACCGGCTGGCCCGGGTGGGCTCTCCGTCCACGCCTCCGGCGGGCATGGATCTGTTGGAACGCCGGAGTCTCTTCTTCAGCTCCGCCGAGGGCTATGAGTGCTTTCAAATGAGGGCTGCGCTTCGTCCCGCCAGCCGGCCCCCGGTCCGCCGGACGGTCTTCGATGGTCCGGTCGAGGGTCCTTGGAGTGGATACGCGAACGTCTGGCGGGTGCTCTTCGAGCCACCGAGCCGCGCATTCCTCACCGCCGATCCGCAATACTTTTTCCTCTAGACCCTTTCATCGCAGGACCACCGCTTCCCATCGTCCGTTTCCGCGACTGCATCGCATTCGATCCGACACCTTCCCTCCGCTCGGCGACCCTCAATTCTCTCATTCCATGCTGAACTTCAGCAAGCTCCCCCTCTTTCCGCACGCCGTCAAAATCTCGACCGACGAGAGGCGCGAACCGACGCCGCGCGCTTCGACCGGACCTGTCGCGTACCGACCGCAGCCCGTCATGAGCTCACTTCGCAGCACCAGCCTGATCGTTCGCGATGTCGCCAAAGCCGTGGCATTCTTTCAGCAGGTCACGGGGCTGCAAGTCCTGCAGCAATTTGATTCGTTCGCCGAATTGGAGGGTCGAAAAATCCGCATCATGCTCAATGCGGCGCCCACCGACGATGTACCCACTGCCGCCGGGATCATTCTTCACTTCGAGGAAGAAAACATCGCCGCCGCCGCCTGGCGTGCCGAGTCCTACGGCACCACCGTGATCAAGGGGCCCATCCACACGGCCTGGGGCACCGAGTCCGTCTGGGTGCAGGGGCCCGAGGGCATCATCATCGATTTCTACCGCAACACCTAGCGGTCGTCGGACGCCGCGTTCCGCCGTTTACAACAATCCGGCGAGCACGGCGTCCTTCGAGAGAGCAAACGCCCGACGAACGTCCGCAAATGCGGTCAGCAACTCGCGGGGCGAGCTGGACCGGGGAAATTCAACGGAAAGCGTGACCCCCGTGCAGCGGACGCAGGCGTCGACGCCTTCGACCGTGAGGAGACACTCGTGATAGTCGGAGGGATAGGTCACGTTTAATTCCGACGGCGATCCAGGAGGCAATCCCTCCACCGCATCGATCACCGCTTCCACCGCGACGCCGCGGGAGAGGGTGAACACCACCGCCTGAAACCAGCCCGACAGAAGCTGGTCGAACGCGTCGAGCTGCACCACCTCGGCCGAGCGCAAGGTGTGCAGCGTGCGGACGAGCTCATAGGTCGCCGGGTGATCGGGCTTGAGCGAGTACGCCCATTCGAGGGTGAAGTCCCGGGTCGTGAGCACCGCTTGGGCGGGTGCCAGATCGAGCGAGAGGTCTTTCCGCTTGTAATCCATCGCCGTCCGCGCGCGCTGAAAAAGCGCCTCCGCTTCTTCCTTCAGTTCACCCTCACACAATTTGCCGAGGAACGCCTGGGTTGCGCCATTCACCGCATCCGGCACACTGTGCCGATCCTTGCGGAATCCACTCAGGCTCTTGACCGCTCCTTCGGTGCGGCCGGTCAAGGCCACGCCGGACAATGCGGAGGCGGATTGGTCGGTTCCCATAAACCTCCGCAGCAAGGGGGAGCGCGATTCCCCTCGCAAGCCCGGGCTGCAGGCCACCAGCGGCCTGCGCCCGGAGGGGAATCCGTTTACGGGGTGCGCGGGGTGGACCCACGCGCCAGGGCGACAATGCCCATGACCGCCAGCACCGTGATCCAAAGCGGAGCCAGGACCACCGCGAGGACGAGCAGGACCGAAAGCCCGGCCGTGGCCACGGTCAGCAGTCCACCCAGGACCAGACTGAGCAGACCGCCGGCAAAGGCGAGGACCAGACCCATCGCCCCGAGCAGGAAAATGACGAGCGGCCACAGCTTGATCACCAACAGCGCAACGGCCGCGATCAGAAGGAGTTTAACAAAGGTTCTCATACCTACAAAACCCGCGACGCGGTCGAAAGTTGCACGGTGACTTCCGCTCTCCGGCGCTTGCTTCCCCCGCCACCGTTCGCCATCAGGGACGGCAGTGTCCCTCTCTCCCACCGCCGCTCTCTCCGTCGTTTGCGCCCTCATCGAGCGCGAAGGTCGGATTCTGATCGCGCAACGGCCTGCCCACAAACACCTTGGGCTCTGCTGGGAATTCCCCGGTGGAAAGAAGGAAGACGGTGAATCCTCCGAACAGGCGCTGCGTCGGGAAATGGCGGAGGAACTGCGGTGCAAAATTCAGGTGCTCGAAGCCCTGCCACCTTCGAGGCACGTTTACCCGACCATGGTGATCGATCTCCTGCCATTTGTCGCCGTGCTTGCGAAGGACTCCGCGGAGCCCCAGCCGATCGAGCACCTTGCCATCAAATGGGTTACGCTGGACGAACTCGACCGCCATACCCTCGCTCCGGCGGACCTGCCGGTGGTGGCTTCCTACCGGGCGCGCCGCGCGCACCTTCCCGGAATCTGAGGAGCGGTCCCGCGACCCGGCCAACCGGCCTTGCATTGGGAGAAGGATCGGGTAACCTGAACTTCCTGTTCTTTGATCCGTTCGCGACTACGGTCGATCCACGGTCCTCAATCTCACTTTTGGGGGTGTTCTGGATTCTACCTTTGGTTGGAGCGCTCCGCTGCCTGTCGAGAGTCGTGGGTCTCTCGTAAAAACCCCTGCGAAAACAAATAAACGGCAACACCGAAGAAATGCCCCTGGCCGCCTAATTAGGCAGCCTCGTATGTCCGGCGACTCCTGCTGGCCGGAACGTACGTCGACAGCAGGAATAGTCCGCGTGGTCGTCCCTGACGAGCGGGCCGTATCTTCATCCAGGGTCTAGCCGACGACGAGCGCGTGCCGTCACATGTCGTTGGCGAAGTTAACTCGGCACTACACCGGTAGAGGCGGATCGTGAAGGCCAGAGGCACCCGGGTTCAACTCCCGGCACCTCCACCAATTTGTTCTACATCCACCGCTGGTCGGCCGCTGGTCCGAGTGGTTTGTCCAAGGCACCACTCAGTACAGCTTTGCAGCGCCCCTGCTTCCTCCATGCTTCCGCGGGTCATGAAGCACCCCGCCCCTGCCCTGCCACACAGTACGTTGCTGGAACTCAAGCGCTGGAACACGCCCACCGTCTACAATGGGTGGGAGCAGATCACGAAGCACGATGCCTCCAAGGAGGGGTTCAACCTCGAGGAAACGAGGGACTTCATGCCACACATGGGACCGATGGTGGGCTATGCGGTCACGGTGGTGATCGAACCGAGCAATGCCGCCCACCCCAAGGCCAATCCCAAGGCTTGGGGCGACTATCGGCGCTACATCGCCTCCATTCCCGGGCCAAAAATCGTCGTGGTGCAGGACCTCGACAAACCTCGCGTCGTCGGAGCCTTTTGGGGTGAGGTGAACAGCAACATTCACCGGGCCCTGGGCTGCGTGGGCACGATTGTCGACGGCGCGATCCGCGATCTGGACGAGATGAACAACGCCGGCTTCAAAGCCCTGGCCCGGCGCCTGTGCGTCGGTCACGCCTTCTCCTGTCCGGTCCGCTGGGGCGGAGAGGTCGAGGTGTTCGGCCGCAAAGTCTCCCCAGGCCAGCTGATCCACGCCGACAAACACGGCTTCCTCGCCGTGCCCCCGGGCGACGAGGCCCGGTTGCTCGAAGCGGCTCGCTTCATGGATCAGAATGAATGTCTGACCCTCATTCCCGCCGCCCGCGGAGGCGCGGGCAAACCGCTCCGCCGGATCTGCGACGACATCAATGCCGCGGGCGCCGAGTTCCAGAAACGCGCCCGCGCCCAGTTCGGGCGTCACGGCGAATGGTAGGAGCAAGATCAGGCACGATGCTGTCCGCGTCGGGCCCTGGAGTCTTTCCGCGAGCGCGAGGCGCAAACGGCGCCGACGGAGCGGCGCCCTCCAGCTGAGAACCCTGCGGGTAACCGGTTGTAGGCGGCCTCGCTGAGGCCGCTTGGTTCCAACGGGCGACACGCGCGCCGGTTGGAATGCAATGGGGCTCCGGTGGAGGGCGTCGCTCCGTCGACGCCGCGGTCGTCAGATCGCAATGTCAGCGCCGCCGGGGGTCGCCGGCAGATCGCCGAGGGCGGTCCGCAGCGCACGGATCTCCGCGGTCAGGGTGGTGCGCATGGCGATGATATCCGCGCTGTGGATGAAGAAGGTGTATCCAGCGTTCGCCCACGCGATCTCGCGCTCAACCCCCATCCAGCTGTGGATGCCCGCGGCAATGCCGCGGGCCCGGGCGCGGGCGCCGATTTCGCGCACGGCAGCCTCGAACGCCGGCAGGTCGTACCGCTCGGGGATGCCGAGGCTGCTGGAGAGGTCATGCGGACCGACGAGTACGGCGTCGAGGTCTTCCACCGCGAGCAGGGCATCCAGGCGGTCGATCGCCGGCTGGGACTCGATATTGATGATGAGAAGGGAATCGCGATGGCGTTCCGCCTGGTAGGCCGCCAACTCCGGAGAAAACGTGGCCCGTCCTTCGAGCACGGCTTGCAGGCGTTCACCTTTGATCGGTCGGAGCTTCACCGCGCCACGCAGCGCCCGCACCTGGTCCACGGTTTCCACATAGGGAGCGATGATGCCCGCGGCGCCGGCGTCGAGCGCCATGGTGGCGGCATGGGGATCAGGCGAGGGTATCCGCACCACCGGGGCCAGTCCGAGGGCGGCATACCCCTGGCACATCCACGCGAGGGACTGCCGGTCGAGGGCCACGTGTTCGGTGTCGATGAAGACAAAATCCAGGCCGAGTTGGGCAATCTGGGCGGGCCAGCGCGGGGAGTCCGACACCACGAGGGTGCCGTACACGCGACGCCCGGCCCGCAGGGCGGAACGAAGTTGCGAGGATGTCATGGGGCGGACCGACCAGGAGCGTCGGCTCGGCCCGATCTTTCCGTCCGCCCCGGCTGAAGCGACGCTCGACCGGTGGTCTCACGGCTGAACCTCCCGCGCCCCTCGACCCGGATGCCCGCAGACTCCGGGCTCAGGGGACCGCCAGGCTGACGCGCGGCGCCGCGATTGACTCGCCGCGCAGGAATTTCGGGATGATGCGCGCCGTGTGCTGCGAGACAACCTGCCCTTCCACCACCTCCAGAACCGGGCGCAACAGGGACTGCGCCATCAGGTGCGGGTTGACTTCGTACCGGGTCGGCAGCGGAACCACGAACGAGAGAAACGGATCGTCATCCCGGGAAATGAGCGAGATGTCATCGGGCACTTTCACGCCGGACTGCATCAACCGGGTCGCCACCGCGAGGTAGTTGTGCGGCTGCAGGACAAACAACGCGGTCGGAGCCTGCCGCAGTTTGAGCAGCCGCCGCACCACCACGCCCACCCCGGCGACCGTATCATCGTGGTAGAGCACCACGGCCTCGGCGTCCGGGTGTCGCGACTGCTTCACGCCCTCAACAAACCCCGCCTCGCTCTCAAGGTCGCCCGCGCGACGCGACTTGTGGGTAAGCATCGCGATCCGCCGGTGCCCGAGGCCGAGCAGCACGCCCGCGGCATGCCGGCACATGGCGCGGTGGTCGAGGTCGCGCGACGGCAGGTCCACGCCCGCGTGGGTCGATCCCGCCACCACGCAGGGCACCCGATGATCCGCAAACCAGCGCTGCACGTTCTCGTCCGCCAGCATGAGGATCCAGCAGGCATGGGGGTTGCGGTTGACCAGACGCTCCAGCGCCGGTTCCGGTTTCCCCACAAAATAGTGCCGGCCATGAAAGACCCGGAGCTTGAGCCCGCGTTCACTCAAGAGGGCCCGCATTTCATCGATCCACAAGCTCTGCATCGGGCGCAACCGCTCGATCGGCGCAGGGGAAAGCAGCGCCACATGCCCGGCCCGGGCCTCGGTCGGCGGGCCGGCCGGCCGGGCGAGGATCTTGTTCCCTGTCCCATGGATACGCTCGATGCGCGACTCGTCCGCCATCTGCTGGAGCGCCGCGCGCAGGGTGTTGCGGCTGACCTGCAGCGTCTGGCAGAGCGAACGCTCACTCGGCAGCCAGTCGCGCCACTCGCCGGTCGCGATCTGGTTGGACAGGTAGGCAATGGTCTGGGCAACGAGGGATTGCCTCTGGGGTAGAGCATGCACAGGCACGCCGTCACTCTTGGCGGTCCACCGGCAAAATCCAGCCGCAAAGTAATCGCCCCACGCGGGGGCAATCCGCTACCCGAACAGTTCCGGCACCTCGCGTCGGGCCCGTTCTGCAATCGACTGCACGCGCTCCGGCGAGGCCCAGCGGTAGGGCCAGCGCAGTCGCGGGGTGAGTCCGGGGAGCCACCCTCCGGCCACGGCCGCCGCCTTGTCGGCCGCCATGTTGCTCAAGCCATCGACCGTGATGACGGGAGCGACCGCCGACTCCCAAAAGGCCAGGATCCTCCGGCCAAGCGCGCGCCCCTCGTCCGGAGCCTGCAAGCACTGCTCATACCAGCGTTGCGCCCCCGCGGGACTGAGGCAGGCGACATTGGAATAGGCTCCCCGTGCCCCGCGCTGCAATCCATCCGCCAGGCGGTGCCCCGGAATGAAAATGGACCGGCTGGCCAGCACCGGCCGCATCGCCTCGTACCAGGCGTCATCCCCACCCGCCACCTTGGCGCCAATGATACCCGGAACCCGCGCCATGAGCTCAATCCACTCCGGCGGAGTCAGGCGGCGCTTCGCATGGGGGGGATTGTACACCACCAGCGGGATGGTCCCCGCTTCAAAGGCCATGCGGTCAAAAAACGCCACCACCTCGGGGAACGTAGGGGGAAACCAATCCGGCAAGGTCACCTGATAGGCCGCGGGCGCCAGCGCCCGGGTGCGGCGCAACCGGTCGAGCGCTCCCTGCGCGCTGGTGTGGCTCAAGCCAATCTGAAAGGGCACGCCCGCTCGTTCACAACGCTCCGCGACCAGGGCTTGGATGCGGTCAAACTCCTCTTCCGACTGGGTGTAGAACTCGCCGGCACTTCCATTGGAATACACACCGCTCACGCGCGCTGTCACAAACTGCTCCAGCTCGTCCGCGAGCAGGGCAAAGTCGATGCGGTCATCGCTCTGGACGGGGAGCAGCAGGGTGGCCCAATTGCCGCGCAGGCGTTCGGCGGTGAGTGGAATCATGAGTAGTCGGGGAATGAGGGAATCCGGGTCGAATCGATCAAGGAGCGCGGCGTCCGGGGTGCCCCAAGACGCGATAAAACGACCCGGGGCGGTAGGGGTACCGGCGCTCGGCGTCGTCCGGCAGCTTCACGCCGAGGCCAGGCGCTGTGGGCGCATGCACCGTGCCGTCTGAAACATCGAGGGGCTCCACCAGGAACTCCTCCCGCAGGGGATAAGGGTTGTTCGGGAGCTCGAGAATGACGCAGGCCTTCGATGCAAAGGCGGCGTGGTAGTTGCCCATGATGCCCACCCCTCCGGCCCAGGTGTGCACCGCGATGTTCACACCTTCCCGCTCACACCTCTGCGCCACCTCGCGAAACAGCCCGAGGCCTCCCAGCATGGCGGCGTCGGGTTGGAAGAGGTCAAGGGCACCCGCCTTCAGGTAGGCCTCGGCCTCGGTCAGGCTGGTGACGGTTTCGCCTCCGGCGATGGGCAGTTCCGTCTGCCGTCGCACCTCGGCAAATCCAGCATAGTCGGTCACTTCGCAGGGTTCCTCCACCCAAAGGACGCGGTACGGCTCGAGGCTGCGCACCACCGCCAGCGACTCCTGCAAGGTCCAGGGTTTGCGGGCCACCCCCTGCACAGCATCGACCGCCAGGTCGACCGTCGCTCCCAGCACCTCCCGACAAAAGGCCACCTTTTCCACAATCTGCTCCGGAGTGAGAAAATTGATCCGGATCTTCACCGCCCGGTATCCAGCACGCACAAACGCCTCCAGTTCTGCCCGCAAATCGGGAAAGGGCTTGTTGTTGCCGCCACTGGCATAGGCCGGAATCCGATCGTGCACCCGTCCGCCCAGGAGCTGGTACACGGGAACGCCCAGCGCCTTGCCGCGCAGGTCCCACAGCGCCATCTCCACGCCGCCGATCACGGCCGGTGTCATGCCAAAGCGTCCCCAATAGTAACACACGGTGCGGAGGCGGTCGCGCAAGCCGGAGACATCAGCCGGGTCCGAACCCAGCAATTCCACCTCGAATTGGCGCACCAGTTCTCGCGTCGCCTCGGGGGCAAACACACCGAGATAGGTTTCTCCGAGGCCGGTGAGGCCTTCATCGGTTTCCACCTGGATGACGCTGATCGTGCGATACCCTTCGGCAAAACAGAGTTCGCGCTCCAGGTCCCCGGGAGTGGCATACGGCGCGCTGAGCAGTAGACAACGAACCGCGGTGATTTTCATGAAGGGCCTGGAACGAATCAAAGACGGACAATCAACCACGGATCCCCCGGCCGCGCAGGGGCGTCACGCCAACCATCGGACGCTGGGAGTTCCTTCCGTTCCGTTGGAGGTGGCCTCGCTGAGGCCGCGACGGGACCGAACGGTCCCGCCTCGGTCGTCCGTTCGTGACCGCGACGCCAATCCCCGCGGGGTCGGCGACCCCACCTCCAACGGAGGCAAACCAGGCATCAGCGCTTTGGAGTGCATCTAGGAACAGCTGCGAAATCGGTGTGCATCGGTTGATCATGAAGTCATGAAACCGTCTACTCGTTTCGGATCCGGATCAATGTCGGGGTGCGAACGCCGGGACGGATCTCCCCATTGGGTATGATGAGATCATCCCCCCAGCGCACGACCTGAGTGGTGACTTGCGGGGGCAAGGGGGCGGTCGCCGTCACCGTCCAGCGATCCCGGTCGGAGTCATACTCCAGCACATCGCGGGAAAAACCGGGGTGGTTGAGATAGATGCGTCGTTTTGCTTCCAGGTGCACGCCCATGTCACGCTCCCAGCCGGTCCGATCCGCCGCGGTGGAATCCGGCTCCTTCAACTTCGCCCGCAGGCCGGCCATCGCGAGGTCGTGGGTCTCCAGCTCGCGGAACAACGCTCCACCATCCCCGCCAAACACGAGGATCCGTCCGGAACGGTCGACCGCCGCCGCTCCGGCCATGATGCAGCGGGGCTCCCGCGTCGCCGCATCGGGACGAATCGACCCCAACACGCGCCATTGCCCGGACCGGACGTCGTATCCATAAGCATCATCGAACAGCGTGCTGGCACGTCCCAACGGCTGGGACCGGCCGCTGAAAACAAACACCTGCGGGGCATCCGGAGAATCCCTTCCCGCCGCGACCGGCAGAATGCGCCCGCCTCCCGGCCAGGACGGCAGCACCTTCCACGCGAACGAGGCGCCCTGTCCCCGCTGGGCCAAATCCAGCGCCCAGAACACTGTCGAGCCGGTGGCGTCTTTCATCGTCGTCTGGCCTCCCGCCAAGTAGAGCACCGATCCGACCTGAACTCCGGACATGAAGGCGAGGGGCTGGGGCAGCGAGGGCAGCGGCGAACGGGTGACCTCGCGGGTCACCGGATCCCAGGCCAGAAGAAACACCTCGGCAAAACACTGTTCGGCATCGCTGCCTCCCGCGCAAACCACACCCAACGCGGTGCTGAAACTGAAGCCGTACCCCATCCGGCGCGGGAGCTTGAACGCCTGGTCGGTCACCCAGGCCAGGCGGCCGTCTGCGTGCCGCTCCAGGACAAAGAGGTCGTCCCACCAGATCTTGCGACCTCCGTCCCAGGGCAGCGCCTCCGGGAAATTCGCCCCACCCCCGACCAGCAGTACGTCACCGTGCGCCCCCACGAACGGACCAGCCAGCCCGGGCTGGCGCAGCTGCCCTGGCGACGCCGGCACCGGCGGCAATTCGTCCCAGACCAGGCGATCCGGCACCTGCGACGAGGCCAGAGTCACAGGGGTGGTCAGCGTCATGGGCAGGAGGACCGGGAGGACGAAGCGGAGGATGGCGAACGATCGGTACATCTCAAGAGGCGGGTTCGGCCGGCGAGGGCTGGTGCACGGTGAGTCCGGGCGGCAGGATCCGGCGGGAGGGAAAGAGAAGGCTCACACTGTATCCGATGATGACACACACCGTGATACCGACCAGGGCATAGAGGTAGACGTGCACCCGCGTGTGGTTCTGCAGGAGGTAGAGCACAAGGGCGCTGAGCACCGCCCCCGTCATCGCGCCAAAGGCCGTGGTGCGCCGGGTGAAGATGCCGAGGATGAACAATCCGCCCAGACCGCTGGCCGTCAGGCCAAGGATGCGTTGGAACAGATCAAAAGCCGAGTCGACGGTGGTCACCGCCAGCAGACAGGCCAACCCCACGGCCAGCACGCCGAGCGCTCCGGTCAGGAGCTGCGCCACACGCAGCCAGTGGGCATCGCTACGTTTCGGGCCCAGGCGCTGGAAGAAATCGGTCACCAGCACAGTAGAAGTCGCACTGAGGCTGGTGGAAATGGCGGATTGCGCCGCCGCGAAAATCCCCGCCACCACGAGTCCGGCCACGCCCGCCGGGAGTTCATGGGCGATGAAGAAGGGCAGAATCGCATCCGTACCGGGCAGGCCGGCCAGTCCCTTGGCGTTGAATTGATAGTAGACGTAAATCGCGGTCCCAACGCCGAGGAAGACGAGGGTGTTGACCATCGCAAGTCCCGCATTGATCCACATCGCCCGCCGGGTGGCCGCCAGATCGGTGGTGGTCTGGTAGCGCTGGATGATGCTCTGGTCCGAAATGTACGGAACAAGCTGCGTGAACATGCTCCCGATCAGCACGACCCAGAGCGCGTTCGTGGTGTAGTCGCCGGACCAGTTGATCATGTGGAATTTGTTATTCGCCGAAGCGACGTCCACCAGCGTGCCCAGCCCTCCATCAAGTCGCATCACCACGAGCACGAAGCTCAGCACCGCCGCGCCGAGTAGAAAGACGGTCTGTGCGAAGTCGGTCCAGATCACGCCTTCAATCCCACCGAGCGCCGAGTAGATGGCACTCAGAGCGCCAATGACAAAGATGCAGACGATGAGGTTGAGGTCGGTCACCGCGGCCAGGGCCAGCGCGGGCAGGTAGATGACGAGCGCCATCCGGCCGATCTGAAACAGGACAAACGCGGTGGCGCCATAGAGCCGGGCCGCCAGACCAAAGCGCGCTTCGAGGTACGCATACGCGGAGGCCGACTGCAACCGGTTGAAGACCGGCAGCAGCAGGTACACCACGACCGGTGCGAGCAGCAGGATCGGAACGTTGACCCAGAACACGACCCAGTTTTCCGCATAGGCCTTGGCCGGGATCGACATGTAGGAAATGGAGCTGACATTCGAAATGCTGATGCCCATGACCCACCAGGGAATGCGCCCGCCCGCGCGAAAGTAGTCGCCCGTGCTCTTGGTCCGGCGGGAGAACCAGACTCCCATCACAAGGGTGGCCAGCAGGTAGGCGCCGAGGGTCACATAGTTCAGCGCGCCAAAGGCAATCTTTTGGGTTTCCATGAATCGAAAGGTGAAGGGGCGGGAGCGACGGCGCTCGCGGGGTGCCCGGATCAAGAAAATCCGGGAGCGTCCGTGGCAGGCGCAGGCCGGGTCCTAGGGGTGCAGCGTATCGCGTCCGTCGGTCAGCCACTCGAGGTTGAATCGGAGGACGCTGAGGTAGCGGGTGTTGAGGTTGTTGCCTTCGATTTCGCCGCGCTCGACGAGGCAGTAGATCATGCCGTCGCGGCCCACGGCGAGATCCGCGTACGCGCTTCGACCCGGCTCCAGGACCTTGGACACAGGCCAGGTCACCCCGTCATCGGTGCTGAGCCGCACGGACACGGTGTCGCGGGGTCGCGCGCCGGACCAGCGGATGACCTCGGTCTTCCCGCGGCTGTCCGGATGCACAAACAACAAACGGGACTTCCGGCCGTCGCCGGCGCCGCTCAGTCGCACGGCGGTGCCGAAACTGATCGGTGAATACAACTCCTTGTGCAGGACCGGCGTGGTCCAGCCGGTCGCCCCATCTCGCGAATGGGAGACGGCATAGCGGTAGGCGGGCTCCTCGTTGCGAATGAACAAGGCCACCCGGCCGTCCTCCAGCTGCACGGCGGCGGTCTCGCTGGCGCAGATCAGCGACGGCGGCACGAGCTCGCCCGCCCGCCACGTCCGGCCATGGTCATCGCTGATGATCACCCCCGCGACCGAAGGGCGGTGCAGTTTGCCTCCCGTGGAGAGCCAGATGGGCACGACGAGGCGTCCGTTCTTCAGCTGCAATCCATGGCCCGGGCCGGGTGCGACGACGTTCCACGGGTACTGGCTGCGCAACGCCTCCAGCGCCGGCGTGATGTCGACCGGGGCGGAAAAGGTGGCTCCATCGTCCTCGCTGCGCAGGTAGAACACCTGGGCATAGTTCTTCTGGTACAGAAAGTGGATCGCCCCCGTCTGTTCGTCGACGATGGCCGTCGGATTGTCGATCGTAGCCTTGCCGTCCTGCGCCACGATGCGGCGGGGCTCCCAGGTCTTTCCGCCATCGAGGCTGCGACGCAGCATCAGATCGATATCCGCCCAATCGGAAACCGCCCGTCGCGCCGACGTGAACGCAAGCACCGTGCCGGTGCGGGAAACAACGATGCAGGGGATGCGATAGGACAGGTACCCTTCCTGCGGCACTTCAAACAAATCCGTGCGGTCAAAAAATGGTGCCGCCGGCGCCGCGCCGGACCAGGTCACCGCGAAGCCGCAGGCCGCCGCGGCCAGTACGCGTCTCAAAACAGGGAGAATCAGGGCGGAGATCACGGGAATGCGGTTCATTGGCTCCTGAGCACCGGCTGGGTGGCGACCGGTTTCGACGGTACGTCCTCCGGTCGAAAATGAACACCCACCAGGTGGCTCTTGCCCGGGGCATCCCCCCGGTTCGTGTAGTCGACGAGCAGGATACGCCCATCCTTCAACGGGAGCCACGAGGAGTACCCATGGTCGGGCCGGTGCTTGGGCAGGATCGGATTCGCATGCACCTGCAACAGGCGGTCACGCTGGTACTGGTCGGGCCAGACCTGGCTTTGCGCCGTCCATTGCCACGTAAACAGGGGTTGCTGGGGATTGAAGACGCGGTATGTCACGCGCTGCCACGTGCTCCGGCCACGTTCTCCGACTTGTCCAAACTGGGTTCGCTTCGAGGGATCCTCGCTGAAAAAGTCCTTGAGCGGGAGCGACTCCCAAAAAACGCAGGAACTGAAGGCAATCTCCTCATCGACGTAGACCTGAAGCAGGCCGCGCCGCAAACGGATTGCCACCTCGCGATAGCGGGTCATGTCCATGGCTTTGCGCTCATCGAGGAGCGTCTCGGAGAGCCCGAGGCCATCCGACGCAATCGAGAGCACCACGGGGCCGCGAAACGCCAGCACGCGGGCGAGGGACAAAAAGGCCACGGGCACGCCGGGCGGGCCTTCGACTTTCAGTCGCGCACTGAAGATGATCTCACTCCGCGACGACTCCGGCGGCAGCAGGGTGTACCGGGTCGCCGTTCCCGGAGTGTTTTCGATGACTAGGGCGTCGGGGGTCAGGCTGGCGGTCGAGGGAGCCGCCGGTCCACCGGGTTCGTAGCGTCCGGATTCCCGGCGCAAATCACCGGCCCAGGCATAGGTCCCGAGCCCGCCGAGGACATTGCGGCCGGTCACGAGGACGCGCCCATCCGCCAGTTGTTTGGCATAGGGTCGGTGAAAAGAAAACGGCAGCATCTTCGTAGGCGACCAGGTCCGTCCGTTATCCTGCGAAAAGGTCACGAAGCTCGGATTGCCCGCCGAGTGGTTCTCCCGCAGCACGCAGGCCAGTTCCTTGCCCCCGTCGAGCACGACCACGGCCCCTTCGCAGTAACGGAAGAACCCATCGTGGGCAATGGTGCCCCGCTCGGCCCAGGTCTTGCCTCCGTCCGTGCTGGCATAGAGCACGTCGGCAAATTCCTGCGTCGCACCCCGCATCACATGCGCCGCAAACGCCAGGCTGCCGTCGGGCAGGTCCAGCACTCGGTCGGGCTCGAAACCCTTGACCCCGGCGAGGGTCTCGGCCCGGGTCCACGTGTCGCCCTGATCGTGGCTCCAGTAAATCATGATGCCCGGCGGCTGGTCCTCGTGGAAGTGGCCCCAGTCGTCCTGGTCAATCAGCACGACGAAGCGCCCGTCCTTCAACCGGCTCAATCGGGGGGTGACCAGACGTTCCTCCCCTTTGCGCAGATCATGGCTGTCTACCGTGCGGTGCCGTCGCCAGGTCAGGCCCTGATCATCGCTGACCAGGAGAATCAAATGCTGGTCCTCCTGCGACAGGTGCCGGTCGGTGTCGCTGTAAACCAGCATGAGGCGACCCGATGGCAATTCGATGATGTCCGGATTCTTGGTGAAGCGTCCGGGATTGCGCCACACGTCGAAGACCCGTCCGTCCAGAGTGGCGCGCTCGGGCCCGGGCGGCGTCGCCGGCGCTCCTCCCGCCGAACCGGCCGCGACCAGCCCGGCCAACCAAAACACAACGCCTGACCAGGGGAACACTACAGGTTTCATGGGGAAAGGGCCGAACCCCGCCATCGGGCGGGTTGGGGCGGGGAAGCGAAACGCCATCCTCGATTCCAGCCCTCGCGGCACAAGCCGGGGAGCGTGGTTCCTTCATGGAACCTTGGCCCGAGACACCTCGCCCCGCGGCACCGGTTCCATCCTCGTCCCGATTGGACAGGTTCCTTTAAAGTGCCACCAGAAGCCATTGGTTTCAGCCGGTCTGGTCGCCTACCTTCCTCTCGTCTTCGAATCCCTGACGATCGCCACGACCTGCCCCCGGGTCGAGCGTCGTCTCCTCTCCCCTCCTTGACCATGCACCCAACCTACCTTCGCATCCCCATCGCCCTCCTCGCCGGTGTTTGGCTGGCCGCCCCGGCCGCAGCGCAACTCGCACCCAAACCCGCTACCCCGGCCAAGCCGGTCGACGAGACGGCCAAGTCCGAGGCCATCTCTCTTTCGGTGTTCGAGGTCACCACCGACCAGGACATCGGCTACCAGTCGACGAATGCGGCGGAAGCCACGCGCATGAACACCCCGATCGAGAACATTCCGATGAATGTCACGGTGTTCAATCAGCAGTTCATCGAGGACTTGATCGCGACCGATACCTCGGCCCTGCTCGCCTATGAACCCTCCGCCGTCAAAACGTCGGAAAATGACGGTTTCCTCGCCCGGGGTTCCGCCAGCGTGGGCGCCAACTTTCTCAATGGCTTCGCCCAGACCGGCGGCTTCGGATCGCAGCCGTTGATGAACATCGAGCGCGTGGAGGTCCTGCGCGGTCCGGCCGCCGTGCTCTACGGTTCCGGTGGTTATGGCGCCACGTTCAATCGCATCACCAAGCAGCCGCGGGAGAAGCCGTTCTCCAGCGCCCGTGTGATCGCCTCAAACTACAGTTCGTTCCGAGGCGAGTTCGACAATACCGGCCCTCTGCCCTTCCTCGGCGGAAAGACGTTCGCGTACCGGATCAATGGCACCTACGACCGCGGCTACACGTGGTTCAAACAGCGTCGCGAAGAGGATGGTCTCGCTCCGACGTTCTCGTGGAAGATCGGTCCCAAGACGAAGGTGATCTTCGAGTACCTCTACAACTGGCGGGAGAGCCAGGCGAGCTGGGAAACTCCCGTGCACAACGGCATTCCGCAGGGCATCACCACGGGAGACGGCGTGTTTCGTGAATACGACCGCTCCGTCGCTTGGGTCAATCCGGAGGACTATCGGCACAATACGCGCCAGGTGGCATCCTACGATCTGCGCCACGCCTTCACCGACAACCTGCAGTTCCGGTCGCAATTCCAGTACGAAACCAAGAAACAGGACAATCGCGAGGCCCAGGCGCTTTCCGATGGTGTGACGATCCTGCGCGACACCGCTCTCATGCCCCGGCTGTGGCGTCACATCCCGCGCGATACCGACAACTACCGGACGCGCAACGAACTCATCTGGAACACCAAGACCGGGCCGGTGAAGCACCGCCTGCTCTTTGGTCACGGCTGGATCGAGCAATACGACCTCAACATCACCTACCGCTCGCCCCGAAGCAACGGTGGCCAGACGGGCGCCAATCTAACGGGCAACGGCCGGACGACGGACGCCAACGCCGGGCCGCTCTTCAACTCCTACCCAAATCTCACCTACGCACAGTTCATCGCCGATCCGACGCTGGCTGGCTTCAACCGGAACAATCTGCTTCCCTACAATCTCTTCAACCGCGGCGCCGAGCCCCCGCTGCCCCCGGAAAGTCAGCGGCCCGGGCTCTACCTCGACACCGAGACGAAGACGTACATCGCCAATCAGGATCTCTACTTCAACGATCTGCTCTCGTTCGCCGATGACCGCTTCTTCGTCATGGTCGGCGGACGCTACTCCGAGGTCAAACGCCGGACCCAGGCCTTCGCCACGGGCACGTTTCCGAACAAGGTCCGGAATGCCAGCCCTGCCACGGTCGCGGTCAAGACCGACGCCAGCACGGGCAGCGTGGGGCTCGTCTACCATCTGAACTCCGAACGCACGCTGACGCTCTACGGCAATCTCAACAACTCGTTCAATCCGGAGTTCCGCACGCAGCCGGACGGCGAGGCGCTCGATCCCGAGGAAGGCAAACAAAAGGAAATCGGATTCCGCTTCAGCTTCCTCACCGGACGGCTGGTCGGGCTGGTCACCTACTTCGACTTGCTGCAGGACAATGTCACCCGTTCCGACCCCAACCCCGGCCGCACCGGCTACTTTCTCCAGGAGAGCGGCCAGCGCAGCACGGGCGTTGAGTTCAGCCTGAACGCCCGCATGACATCCAACTGGTACGTCATGGGTGGCTTCTCCGACACCGACGCCCGCAATGACATCACCGGCGTGCCGAAGGACCTTTCTCCGCGCTATCGGTTCACGATGTTCAACCGGTACAACTTCAATCAAGGCAAGTTGAAGGGCCTCAATCTGAGTCTCGGCACGATCTACACCGACGAGCGTCCGCTCACGGTCTCAACCACCCGCAACTCGCCCAATTGGGGTCCCATGCCGGACTACTGGCGCGTCGATGCCATCGCCGGCTACAAACTGAAGCTGAAAGGCAGCCGCGTGTCCTACGACCTTTCGCTCAAGATCAACAACCTCTTTGACAATCAGGACATCTACTACGTCGGCGTGAACCACCGCTACACCCTCGACCCAGGTCGGGAGTGGCAGGCGGTGCTCTCCGCCCGGTTCTAGGCCGGCCTCGCCCATCCGCGGGGTCGACGACCCCACCTCCAACGTCATCCGCCGAGGCCTCCGTTGGAGGTGGCCTCGTTGAGGCCGCGACGGGACCACCCCGGTCCCGCCTCCGCGCTCCGCCCGACCTGCTCCACGCGCTTCCCCGCGCACCCACCTCACCCCTTCCCCATGCCCATGCTCTCCCTCGTCAACCGCACGCTCGCCACGCTCTGCCTCGGTGTCGCACCCGCGATGGCGCAAAACCACCAGGGCGATGTCACCGATGTCCGCGTGATCCGTCGGTTTGAACAACACCCCGGCTCCGCCCTGCTCTGGGAGCCCTACATCGCCGCCTGGAAACCCAAACACCTGGTCGCCGCTTTCGGCGCCGGGATTCCGGGCAAGACCGACATGGGTGACATCCTCGCGAGTGTGTCGACGGACGATGGTGACACCTGGAGCGACCCGGTTCCGGTGTTCAATCATCGCGAGCGCCAGGGCGCGATCCAGTTCGCCTACGCCAACGCCATCCTCTACCACCCGCCGGGACAGGATGTGATCTGGTGCTACGGCATGCGCTGCCCGATGAACTACCGTCACAGTGAAGACTCCCAGCTGGTCGGAGCCTACAGTGCCGATGGCGGGAGATCCTGGATACAGGTCGAGCTGTCGATGGGCTACACCGGTCCCCTCATCGTGGTCGCCGGCTTGCACCAGGTCATGGACAACGGCCAGGTGCGTTACCTGCTGCCGGCGCACCGCAACACCCGCCGCAACGACCCGCGTGGCACGCGGGACCAGTTCATTCTGACCAGCACGAGCCTGCTCGAATGGACCCTGGCCGGCTTCATCCCGCAGCCGGAGTCGGGCCCGCCCGTCTTTCTGCACGAGGGCGGCCTCGCCCCGGGCGACGCTCCGGGTGAACTGAAATTGGTCATGCGCTCGGCCGACTACGTCGACGAGCGCAAAATGACCGATCCGCCGCGCGCCTACTCCAGCGTGAGCAAGGACAACGGTCGTACCTGGAGTCCGGCCCGCGCCGAGCCCGATCTCTGGAATGCCAAATCAAAGGGCTTCTACACGCGCAGCGGCGGCACCGAACTGTACATCTACAACGATGACGTCGCCGGCGTGCGCAAAAGTCTGCGTTACAAAACCAAACCCGCCGGCGGATCCTGGAGCGCGGAAAAGACCTTCTACGATGCCGGCATCAAGAACTCCTACCCTTCATTGATCGAAGTGACACCCGGCGATTTCCGCGCGGTCTGGGACAGCGGCACCAAGGATCGGACTCGCACTCACATCCAGTTCGGCAAGTTTCGTCTGCCGACCACGCCCTGACTCGATTTCTCCTTCCCGCCATGGACGCTTTCCTCCCCCGCCCGTCTCTCCGAGGCAGCCTGACCAGCCTGTGCCTGTTCCTCGCCTCGTTCACTCTGTCCGTCCGGGCCGCCGTCGATGGTCCAAATCTGCCTTGGGTGGATCTCTCCCAGGATACGGCGCGCCACGTCATTCTCGCCGCCGGCAGCCCAACGGTTTATCAGGGCCATCCGACCACCCTGTTGATGCCCGATCAGAAAACCATGTTCGCCGTCTGGTCGCTCGGACACGGCGGGCCGACGGGACCGATGGCGCGCAGCGACGACGCCGGCCTGACCTGGACCCGCCTTGACGACGCCCTGCCGGCCTCCTACCGGCAGCACCGCAACTGCCCGAGCATCTATCGCCTGGTCGACCCCGCTGGCAAGGAACGGCTCTGGGTTTTCTCCGCGCATCCGCTCATGCCTCGCATCCTCAGCGAGGACGGGGGCAAAACGTGGACCGAACAACCGGCTCTCGGCTTTCCCTGCGTCATGACCTTCAGCAGCGTCGTGCGACTCAAGGACGGCAGCTACCTCGGTCTGTATCACCGCGGCCCCGACGGCAAGGATCGCAGTCCGCTCGAGGTCCTGCAGACGTCGACCCGAGATGGTGGAGTGACCTGGTCGGAACCGAGGGTCATCGCCGCCGTCAAGGGCAAGGACCCTTGCGAGCCGTTCGCCTTTCGTTCTCCCGACGGCGGCGAGCTCTGCTTGCTCATGCGCGAGAACCGCCGCACCGGGCGCAGCTTGATGGCGTTCAGCAGGGACGAGGGCGCTACCTGGACCGAACCGGTCGAAACACCCTGGGGATTGTCCGGCGACCGCCACATTGGCATCACCCTTGCGGACGGACGCCTGCTCTTTGCCTTCCGGGACCAGGCTCCGCAGAGCACCACCCGCGGCCACTTCGTCGCCTGGGTCGGCACGTATTCCGACTTGAAACGCGGGCTCTCCGGTCAATACCGCATCAAACTGCTGCACAGCTTCGCCGGCGGCGACTGCGGCTATCCCGGTCTTGAGCTCCTGCCGGACGGCACCATCGTCGCCACCACCTACATCAAGTACCGCCCCGGTCCGGACAAACACTCCGTCGTCAGCACCCGTTTCAAGATCGCCGACGCCGACCGCCTCGTGTTGCGTTGAGTGGCGACGCTCTAGAACCGCGTTCCTTCCCCGCCATCGGTGGTTCCATGTCACGCTTCCGAGACCTCGCACGGATTCTGATCGGGACCGGCATCGCGGTCGCGGCCAGTTTCGCTGCGCCCGCCTCCCCGCCCAACATTGTCTTCATCCTCGCTGATGATCTGGGCATCTCGGATCTGCGCTGTTACGGCAGCGCCTGGCACGATACGCCCAACCTGGATCGCCTCGCCCGCGAGGGTCGGCGCTTTACCTCCGCCTACGCCGCCGCGCCCATCTGTTCCGCCTCGCGGGCGGCACTGTTGACGGGTCGGTCCCCCGCGCGACTCGGCCTCGAGTTCGTGATCAAAGATCCACCCGCCGTACCGCCCACGGATCACCGGTTGCAGCCCCCGCCCTATCCCCGCGAGCTGCCGTTGTCGGAAGTGACCCTCGCCGAGGTTCTCGGTCCCGGCGGGTATGCCACCGGGTACTTCGGCAAGTGGCACCTCAATCCCCACGCCGGCTCGTATTTGAAATGGTCTGACACCCTCGGTCCTTTGCAGCAGGGTTATGCGGAGGGTGACGAGACCTTTGGCAGTCATCCCTACAGCGAACGCGGCGCGGCGGCGCAACCGCGTCCGGCCCTCACGACCGGCGACTACGGATCCGACGCGTTGACCGAGAAGGCCATCGGGTTTCTCCGCGCCCACCGCCACGAACGCTTCTTTCTGCATCTGTCCCATTACTACGTGCACGATCCGGTCCGGACCCGCGCCGCCTGGCTAGTCGAAAAGTACCAGGCACGACTACCCGCCGGCGCCGATCCTCGCCGGGCGGCCTACGCGGCCATGGTGGAGACCCTGGATCACCTGGTGGGGCAGGTGCTGCAGGAACTCGACGCGCTCGGCTTGAGCGAAAACACCCTGGTAGTCTTCACCTCGGACAACGGTGGACATCCGGTGTTTGCCGCCAACGGTCCCTCGCGGGGCAGCAAATGGAACCTCTACGAAGGCGGCATCCGCGTGCCCTGGATCGTCCGCTGGCCGGGCGTGGTTCCAGCCGGGACCGAAAGTGACGCTCCGTTCATTGGCACGGATCTGCTGCCTAGCCTGTGTGCGTCCGCCGGGGTACCACCGCCGGCCGGTGTCACCCTCGACGGTGAGAATGTGTTGCCTCTTTGGACGGGGGCCGGCGCCACCCGGCCGGACCGGTCTTTTGTATGGCACTTCCCTTACTATCACCCGGAGGTCAAATTCGCCGAGGCTCTGCCGCGAATAGGAGTCAATGACTTCGCCGTTAGCCAGACCCGGCCCCACTCCGCCCTGCGCTCAGGCGATCGCGTCCTGTTGCACTTTTGGGAGACCGGCGTGAGCGAGCTCTATGACACCGCCCGCGACCCAGGTCAGCAGGTCGACCTCGCGCCCACCGACCCCGAGGGTGCCCGCCACCTCCGTAGGCAACTGGAGTCCGAGCTGAAGCAACAAGGCGCCCGGACCGCGACCGTCATTCCGCGCACCTGAACGGTCAGCCTAGCGATGGGGCGAAGCTCCGAGGTGCGTAGCTTTGAATATTCACCGACAAACATTCCAGGATCGGGACGTCTCGACACGCGCCAGCCGGGCGACAGGCTTGCGGGCACGGATCTGCTCGCCGCTTCACTTTTTCTTACCCACCTGCGCCATGCTCACTCGTCGTCACTTCCTTAAACACTCCACCACCGCCGCGGTGGGCGGTCTGCTTGCCTCCTCCGCTTTGTCCTCACGCGCCGCGGCTCCGGTCGATCCGTCGCGGGTCTTGAAGGTGGGTCTGGTCGGCTGCGGCGGTCGGGGTACGGGCGCCGCCTCCCAGGCCCTGAAGGCGGATCCCAATGTGCGTCTCACCGCCATGGCGGATGTGTTTGCCGATCGGCTGGAATCGAGCCTGGCCACGTTGCGTCGGACCCAGGCCGCCCGGATCGATGTGACCCCGGCGACGTCCTTTGTCGGCTTGGACGCCTTCCAGAAGGTCATCGACAGCGGCGTAGACGTCGTGCTGCTCACCTCCACCCCCGCCTTCCGCCCGCAGCATTTCAAAGCGGCGATCGCCGCCGGGAAACACGTCTTCTGCGAAAAACCCGTCGCCGTCGATAGCGCCGGTGTGCGCTCCGTGCTTGAATCCGCCGCGGAGGCGAAGCGCAAGAACCTGTCGGTCATGTCGGGCTTCTGCTGGCGCTACGACCTGCGTATGCGGGAAACGGTGGCCAAGGTGCACGCGGGCGCGATCGGTGACATCCGCGCCATCCTCGCCACCTATCACACCGGAACCCTGACCACGAAATTCCCGGGTACCCGCACACCCGGCCAGACCGACCTCGAGTGGCAGCTGCGCAACTGGTACAACTTCACGTGGCTGTCCGGCGACCATCTGGTCGAGCAGGCCATCCACAATGTCGACAAGATCGCGTGGTTGATGAAACAGGAAATGCCCACCCAGGCGATCGGCGTGGGTTCGCGCGCCATCCCCGCCTACGGCAACACCTACGACAATTTCAGCGTCAGCTACGAGTATGCCAGCGGGGCCCGGGCCCAGCTCTCCTGCCGTCAGCACGACGGCGCCTACAACGAGGTCACCGACTACGTCATGGGCACCAAGGGCATCTTCTCCAACGGCCGCATGGCCACGCAGGGCATCTCCGGCGAGACGAACTGGAAGTACACGGGGCCGAACAAGGATATGTATCAGGTGGAACACGACGAACTGTTCGCCGCGATCCGCTCGGGCCAGCCGGTCAATGACGGTGTGTCCATGGCCCACAGCACGCTGATGGCCATCATGGGTCGAATGGCCGCCTACACGGGCCAGGTGGTCACCTGGGACCAGGCGCTGAACTCCAAGGAGACGCTGGTGCCGGCGACGCTCGACTGGAACGCTCCGCTCGCCGTCGCCGCCCGGGCCACCCCCGGACAAACCCGGCTTGTCTAAGCCGCACGCCGGGAGGAATCCGGTGTTTGCTCGCGTAGCGCTCGGTCTGCTGCTGCAGCTGGTCGTGGTGCGGACCGGCCTTTCCGCCGGGTCCGCCGGGTCTGACGCGCCCGGCGACGACCCTCGCCGGGAGTTCGTCGAGCCGCACATGGGCACGTTGTTTCGGATCGTGCTCTACGCCCCCACCGGAGCCGACGGCGCGGCCGCCGCCCGCGCCGCCTTCCTCCGGATCGGCGAGCTCGACCGTTTGCTCTCCGATTACCATCCGGAGAGTGAGGCCATGCGTCTCAGCCAAGAGCCGGTCGACACCGCGGTACCGGTGAGCGAAGACCTGTTCGCCCTGCTGCAACGCAGTCAGGTCCTCGCCGCCGCCACGGACGGGGCCTTCGACGTCACGCTCGGAAGGCTGACACAGCTCTGGCGTGCGAGTCGCCGCACCGGCTCCCTGCCCGGTCCGGAGGCGCTGGCCTCCGCGCGGCAAGCGTCGGGCCACACGCTCCTGCGTCTCGATCCGGCCGGCCGCACCGTGGCGTTCCTGCGTCCGGGCCTGCGTCTCGACTTCGGCGGGATCGCCAAGGGTTATGCCGCCCAGGCGGCCCTCGCGGTCCTGGCCCGTCACGGCATCACCCAGGCCTTGGTCGCCGCCAGCGGAGACCTCGCCCTTGGCGACCCGCCACCGGGGCGGTCCGGCTGGTCCGTGGACCTGGCGCCGTTCGGTCCTTCCTCCGGTCCTTCGCACCGGCTGGTGCTGGCACGCGTGGGGGTGTCCACCTCCGGGGACACGGAGCAATCGCTCACGATCAACGGGGTGCGCTATTCTCATCTGATCGACCCGGCGACGGGTCTGGGTCTGACGCGGGCGGCGGCCGTGACCGTGGTGGCCCCGGGAGCCGCGCTCTCGGACGCGCTCGCCACGGCCTGCAGTGTGCTCGACCCCACACGTCTGCCCGGCCTCGTCGCCGGCTGGCCGGAGCCGGTCCACGTCATCCTGCACCAACGCCAGCCCGACGGCACGATTCAGGTCGCCACGTTCGGTCCTCCCCTTCCTCTTTCCGGATTCCCGACACCATGACTTCCCACCGTCATCGCCCGTCCCCGCTGTGCCGCCTCGTTCTGCCCATGCTGCTGCTGGGGCTCGCCTCGATCCACGTGCGGGCCCAGGCTCCCGCCCCACCCTTGCTCGCCCTGGACCCGCGCGAGCTGGCGCTGGTGCAACGCCTGAGGGATCAAATCATCGCCGCCGCGACGACTCAGGAGGATCCCGCCCCTTACCTCGAACGCATCCCGGGCACGGAGGTGTCCTTCGCGCTCCGTCCGGTCCCGGCCGGCACTTTTCTGCTCGGCAGCCCGGACTCCGAAAAGGGCCGTCAAGCGGACGAGGGTCCGCAGGTGAAGGTGGCGGTGGCCGCGTTCTGGATGGGACAGCACGAGGTGACCTGGAACGAGTACGAGGTGTTCATGTTCGCCACCGACGCCGCGGGCAGCGCCGGCAAGGCCGAGGCGGACGCGGTGTCCCATCCGACCAAACCGTACGTGGAAATGAGCTTCGGCATGGGTCGCGAGGGGTTCCCGGCGATCAGCATGACGCATCACGCCGCCTCCAAGTACTGCCAGTGGCTGAGCGCGAAGACGAAACGGTTCTACCGCTTGCCGACCGAGGCCGAGTGGGAGTACGCCGCCCGCGCCGGGACCCAGACCGCCTATTCGTTCGGCGATGACGCGGCCCGGCTCGGGACTTACGCGGTGTATCAGGCGGACAAATATGCCAAGGTCGGCAGCAAACAACCCAACCCTTGGGGTCTGTTCGACCTGCATGGCAATGTCTCCGAGTGGACGCTCGATCAGTACGAACCCGACGCCTACCTCCGTTTTCCGGCCGCACCCGCGGCCTCCACGTGGGTGCGGTCGACCCGGCCGTACCCGCATTCCGTGCGCGGCGGCAACTGGAGCGACCCGGCGGAACGGCTGCGCAGCGCGGCCCGCCTCGGCTCGAGCGCGGACTGGAAGATGCTGGACCCGCAGCTGCCCAAGAGCGTCTGGTACCACACCAGCGCCCCGTGGATCGGCTTCCGCGTCGTCCGGCCCGTCGCCCTGCCCTCGGCCGAGGACATGGCCCGGATGTGGAACAACGGCGTCGCCCTCGACGATTGAGGGCCGCCGCGCCTCAGGTCAGGCCGAGCCAGGCGCGGGCCACCGCCGCATCGCGCCGGAACAGCTCGACGGTGGCGGCGCGTTCGGCAAAGGGGACGGCTGCGAGCTTGGGGTATTCGACGTGGATGCACACGGGCAGGCTCGGGCGGTCGCCCACGATCTGCTTGATCATGGCCTGGTTCACGTTGCCGTCCCCGAGCGGGGTCTCAATCGTGCGGTCCCGGTCCCAACGGAAGCTCTTGAGGTAAAGCGCCCCGATGCGCGGAGCAATCAGGCGCGCCGCGGTCGGCCAGGAGCGGCCTTGCTCGACGAGGAGGTGGCGGGTGTCGAACGCCACGGCAAACTCGGCCGGAGCAATGTCGTCGAGCATGAGATCGAGGTCCCAGATCGCCGAGCCGACATAAGCCGGGCCGGCATGATTCTGAAACAGTCCCTGCAGGCCGAGGGCGCGGTTCATCGCGGCAAAGTCCTTGAGCTGGCTGCGGAACCCGGCCAGCTGCTTCTTCAGCGGGGTGGTGGCGTCATACCTGTAACCGCGGTGACGATACTGCTTGATCCCGAGATCGCGGGCCGTGCGGAGGGCGCGCTCGACGTCGGGTTCGTCGGGACGCAGGAACGACGTGGCCAGGACGAGGATGCGGCGTTTGCGGCGGGCGAGGGCCTCGACGAGCGGCGGCAGCTCGTCGGCGGCGCGTTCCGGCCGGACGTGGCCCTCGGGCCGGAGGGTCAATTCGAGGTCGATCCCGATTTCGTCAAAGGTCTGCGCGGTCTCCGCGGGCGAGTACTTTTCAAAGAAGTGCTTCTCAAAGCCGGCGATGGGAAACGCCTCGGCCTTCGACGGGGCCGCCCGGAGGGTTTCCGGCAGGCCGAGGCTCGCGGCCACCGCCGCTCCTGTCATGGCGGTTTGAACGAGAAAATCGCGTCGCGTCACGGGTGAAGGGGGGTTGGAAGCCATTCCCGCATGTAAACAACCCCACCCCGACGCTGCAACCCTGCGTCGTCCTCCGAAACCGCAGCCTCCGTTGTAGGCGGCCTCGCCGAGGCCGCGGGGGTAAGCGTCGCGTGCCGAACTAGGAAAAACGGAGGCGGCACCGGGTGGTCCCGTCGCGGCCTCAGCGAGGCCGCCTACAACGATGCCAATTGGGCGGTCTCACCGGGACGGCAGGGGGGCCTCGGGCGCCGGGTGCGCGGCGATGACCTGGATCATGACGCGCGGGCCTTTGCCGTCGGGTCGGGCGGCCGCCAGGCCCACGACTCCGGCCGCCGCGATCAGCGGCGGCCGGGGCGAGACCACCGCGAGGTGGCAGACCAGGGCCGGGCTTTTGTTCAGTGTGATGACAATCGGGAA
>JAEUGY010000034.1 GCA_016794625.1 Opitutaceae bacterium | reverse complement strand
TGTGCCGCGGTGCACGTCCCCGCGGCGTCGACGGAGCGACGCCCTCCACCCGTGAACCCTGCGGGTGCCCTGTTGTTGGAGGTGGCCTCGCCGAGGCCGCGGGTTGCGGTCCGCGTGAACCCTGCGGGTGCCCCTTAGTTGTAGGCGGCCTCATCGAGGCCGCATTGATCACTGGAGGGCGCCGCTCCGTCGGCGCCGGTTGCGCGTGGCGAACATGTTGGGTCCCAAGGTCTGATCCCGCGTCGTGGACAAACCAACCACCCGGCGGTGTCTCGCGGTGCACGTCCCCGCGGCGTCGACGGAGCGACGCCCTCCATCGGTGAACCCTGCGGGTGACCTGTTTGTAGGCGGCCTCGATGAGGCCGCGGGTTTCGCGACAGCACACCCTGCGGGCGCTTCTTCTATTGTCGGCGGCCTCGCTGAGGCCGCTCCGTCTCCCGGATCATTCCCCGCCCGGTACGGATTTTTCCTGGATCTGTTCGCATCTTTCTTGGGTCGTTTTGTTCATTATTCCCTCATTCAGAGGATGATAACGATCTCTTGATGTAAATCTGCATAAAGGGCGCTTCATCCCCCGACAAATCTTAGAACCATCCGGAAAATTCCGAGAACGGGGGTTTTCGGCGGTCCGGATGGTCGGCGGCAAAGGCACGGTTTTCAGAGGTAAATCCACGTGGGGACGAGGCAGGACGGGGTCGGGGGCGGCGTGCGCGGCATCGCGGCCAGACGTGGGGTGTCACCTAAGAGTTGTCCAAGTCATCGCGGTTTTTTGGGTGGTTTGTCGTTCGCACTGCGCCGCGTGGAGGTCGAGGTTGTCGGCGTCGGTCGGGGCGCCCCCTTTGGCCTCCGCCCGGCGTCCTTGCCCTCAACCCCGTCTTCCTGTCGAGCGGTTCGCCGCTGAATTTCCCTATGCACACGCAGACCTCCCCCAACACCGTGCGCCGGCTCCTCACCCGAGGCCTGGCCACCGGGCTACTGTTCACGCAGTCGGCCCTGATGCTGAGCGCTCAAAGCGCGCCGGCAAATCCACCCGCCAACCCCACTGCCGCGAAAGACGAAGCCAAGAAGTCCGCCGAGACTGAGATTGTGCGCATGGACGCGTTCCAGGTCGTCGCCGGCTTCAGCGGAAGCCTCGCGGCGGCGGCTGAAATGAAGGAAAAACAGGTGCTGATCAGCGAAGTCGTCGCCGCTGAGGACATCGGCAAGCTGCCCGACATCAGTATCGCCGAATCCCTCACGCGCCTGCCGGGTCTGACCACGCAGCGGCTCAACGGCCGCGCCCAGGCGGTGGTGATCCGCGGTTTGAATGGCGATTTCAGCACCGCGCTCCTCAATGGTCGCGAACAGGTCAGCACGGGCGCCGGTCGCTCGGTTGAATTCGACCAGTATCCCGCCGAACTGCTCAGCAGCGTGGTCGTGTACAAGGCGACCGACGCGGGTCTGGTCGGCCAGGGTCTGGCCGGTACGGTCGACATGCAGACGGTCCGTCCGCTCAGCAAGGGCGGCCGCACGGTGGCGGCGAATGCGTTCTATGAATGGACGGACATGGCCTCCCCGAATGCCGGCGCCAAGGACTACGGCACGCGCTACACGCTGTCCTACATCGACCAGCTCAATGACGGCAAACTCGGCGTCGCCTTCGGTTTCTCCAGCTCCAGCCGCCCGGGACAGGGTGAGCAGTGGAATGCGTGGGGTTATCCCAATGTCGACACCGCCACCGCCGCCGGCGCTCCGCTCGTCCTCGGTGGCGCCAAGCCCTTCGTGCGTTCGAGCGAACTCGAGCGCGATGGCTACATGGGAGTGATTGAATACGCTCCGAACGAGCGCTTCCACTCCACCCTCGATCTGTACTACTCGGACTTCGCCGAAACGCAGCTGCTGCGCGGCATCGAGATTCCCCTGTGGTGGAGCTCGGCCCAGCTGCAGCCCGGTTTCACGGTGCAGAACGGTCTGATCACGACCGGCACGTTCAAGAATGTCTACGGAGTGGTCCGCAATGACATCGTGACCCGCGATTCCGACGTCTCCGCCGCCGGCTGGCGCCTGGAGTTCGGTGACAAGGAAGGCTGGAAGGTCGATCTCGACCTCGCGTATTCAAAGATCAAGCGCAAGGACTTCGTGCTTGAGACCTACTCCGGTTATGCCTCCAACCAGACGGGCACGCCGGACACCATGACCTACACGCTCGGTCGCGGCGAAGGTGGGGCCAAGTTCACCACGGCGCTCGACTACACCAGCCCCACGCTCATGCGGCTCACGAGCCCGCAGGGCTGGGCCAGCGGCGACGTCCCCGGCGGCCAGGTCGGCTTCCTCAAGGGCCCGACCGCCCGCGATGAGATCGGGCAGTTCAAGCTGATCGCGCAGCGCCCCCTCAGCGGCTTCTTCAGCCGCGTCGAGGCCGGTGTCGCCTACACGCGCCGGTCCAAGTATGAATACGAGGCGGGCCCGAGCGGCAAGGAAGGCTACTTCCTCGCCCTCAAGAACGGCGCCACCAGCGCGGCGCTGCCCCCCTCGGTCGGCATCACCGACCTCAGCTTCCTCGGCATCAAGGGCATGATCAGCTACGATCCGCTCGCGGCGTTCAACAGCGGCATCTACAACCTGATCCCGAACAACAACCCGGCCTATGTCTCGAACAACTGGGATGTGGCGGAGAAGATCTACCTTGGCTACGTCAAGGCCGACCTCAGCCGCAAGATCGGCAGCGTGCCGATGACCGGCAACATCGGTGCGCAGATCGTCAGCAGCGAGCAGACGGCCACGGGCCTCTCCGCCAACGGCAGCACCATCGTGCCGGTCGTGGGCGATCACAGCTACGTCGACTTCGTGCCCAGCTTGAACCTCAACTTCAAGGTGGCGGACGGCAAGATGGTGCGCTTCAGCGCGGCCCGTCAGCTGGCCCGGCAGCGCATGAATGACATGCGGGCGGGATCGACCTACAGCTACAATGCCCAGCTCGCCAACTCGACCGACCCGTTGAACTCCCCGTGGAGCGGCAGCGGCGGCAATCCGCAACTGGAACCGTGGCGCTCCAACTCGTTCGACGTGACCTATGAGCACTACTTCGGTGACAACATGGGTTACTGGTCGGCCGCGGCGTTCTACAAGGATCTTGTTTCCTACACCTACACGCAGAACAAGGTCGTCGACTACTCCGGCCTGCCCACGGGTCTGCCCAGCGGCGCCGCCGGCTCGACGCCCCGGCTCACGCAGGGCACCAGCAGCGTTCCCCAGAACGGACAGGGTGGCGGCATCAAGGGACTGGAATTTGCGGTCTCGCTGCCGGGTGAGAAGTTCAGCGATGCCCTGAAGGGCTTCGGCATCCTGGCCAGCGCCTCGTTCTTCAAGAGCTCCATCCAGCCCGATCTGGGCAATCCCGCCACGCCGATCCCCGGACTCTCCGAGCGGGTCATGACGGGCACGGTCTACTGGGAGCGCCGTGGGTTTGCCGCCCGCGTCAGCGCCCGCTACCGTTCCGACTATCGCGGCGACATCGCCACGTTCGGTCCCCGCGGCGAGGTGTTCCGCAATCTGCAGGCCGAGACGGTCATCGATGCCCAGATCAGCTACACCTTCCGCAGCGGTCCCTTCAAGGACCTCGGCTTGATCGCCCAGGGCCAGAACATCAACGACGAGCCGCTGTTTGCCTCCTCGGGCACCGACACCCGGCTGGTGCAGGACTATCAGCGCTACGGCGCCTCCTACTCGGTGGGCATGTCGTACAAGTTCTAAGTCCTGATCGGACGTTTCATCCCGACTGCGGCCATTGGTTCACGCTGGTGGCCGCAGTTTTTTCACCCTCTGTCCTTCTGATTTTGATTCCGGCTCGCTCTGCGAGCCCCAACCCGGTTCGACGGAACGGGTCGTGGCGGAAGCCCGGCCTCCGTGAACGCGATCTGCGATGTCACGATTGATGCAAGCTGGCAGCCTTCCCGAAGCGGCTCTGGACGCGACGACCGTCGACGGGCCCGAGTTTGCGGGTTCCGCGCTCTCCGACGCCCCGGCGGCACTCCCGCCGTCGACGTGGCTGAACAGCCGGACCGCCGGAGTCCTCGCACACCTGTCGTCACTGCCCGGCGACTACGGTCTGGGCAATCTCGGCCCCGGGGCGCGCGCCTTCGTCGATTTCCTCGCGACGGCCGGGGTGCGCCACTGGCAGATCTGCCCGATCGGCCCGACCGGGTATGGCGACTCGCCGTACCAGCTGTTTTCCGGGCGGGCGGGCAACCCGTACTTCATCGACCTGGGCGAGCTCCAGGCGGCCGGGCTGCTCACGGCCGAGGAACTGGTTCCGCTGCGGTCCCTTTCGGCCACGCGGGCCGACTATGGCGGACTTTACGAACACTTCTGGCGGGCGCTCGCCCACGCGGCCGACCGCTTCGCGGCCCGCGGTGGCGCCGCGCTGGCTGGATTTGGCACCCTCGCGGCGTTCCGCCGACAGCAGGGCTCCTGGCTGCCGCCCTTCGCGGATTTCATGGCCTTGAAGGCCCATTTTGGCGGTCGGGCCTGGACGACGTGGCCGGAGTTGTATCGCACGTGGAGTGACGGACTGCGCGCGACGCTCCCGCCCGCGGTGCGGCTCGAGGCCGAGCGGCACGAGTTTTATCAATACGTCTTCTTCGGCCAGTGGGAGCGCCTCCGTCGCTACGCGGCGGAACGGGGCGTGGGCATCATTGGCGACGTCCCCATCTTTGTCGCCCTCGACAGTGCCGACACCTGGCAGAACCGCGCCGTCTTCCGTCTCGACGCCGCGGGCCAGCCGCTCGCGGTGGCCGGCGTGCCGCCGGACTATTTCTCCTCCCTCGGACAGCTCTGGGGCAATCCGCTCTACGATTGGGAACACCTCGCCTGCACTGGGTATGCCTGGTGGATCGACCGGTTGCGCAGCGCGTTTGAGCTCTACGACATCATCCGCCTCGATCACTTTCGCGGCTTCGACACCTTTTGGGAAATCCCCGCCGGTGCACCCGACGCCCGCGGAGGGCGCTGGCTGAAGGGGCCCGGTCTGGCCTTTTTCAAGGCGGTGCAGGCCGCGCTGCCGGATGCCCGGATCATCGCCGAGGACCTCGGCTACATAGGACCCGACGTGGTGGCGTTGCGGCGGTCGGCCGGACTGCCCGGCATGAAGATCCTGCAGTTCGCGTTCGGGCACGACGCCAACAATGTTAATCTGCCGCATTTCTACACGCCCGACAGCATCGCCTACACCGGCACGCACGACAACAGCACGACGCGAGGCTGGCTGGAGGGCTTGACGGAGCCGTATGCGTCACTGGTGGACGAATACTATCAGCTCAACGGCCAGCGTTCCGCCTGGCCCATGATCCGGGCGGCGTTGGCGACCACGTCGCGACTCGCCGTCATCCCGATGCAGGACCTGCTCGACCTGCCGGCCTCGGCCACGCTCAACCGTCCCGGCACGACCGAGGGCAACTGGCAGTGGCGCTTCACGACCGCGGATCTCGACCGCCTCGCCGGCGAACGCACCGCCGAGCTCCAGCGCTGGATCCGCCTGTACGACCGCACCGGCGACCGCGCCATCCGCGATTACAGCGAACCCGTGGCCCACTGAGCCACCTCCCCACGGCGTCGACGGAGCGACGCCCTCCACGAGTGAACCCTGCGGGTGCCCTGTTGTTGGAGGTGGCCTCGATGAGGCCGCGGGTTTCGCGACGGCACACCCTGCCGGGTGCCCCTTAGTTGGATGCGGCCTCGCCGAGGCCGCGTTGATCCCTGGAGGGCGCCGCTCCGTCGGCGCCGGTTGCGCGTGGCGAACCCAATGTGCCCCATGGTGTGATCCCGCGTCGCGGACAAACCAACCCACCACCCGGCGTTGTGCCGCGATGCACGTCCCCACGGCGTCGACGGAGCGACGCCCTCCACCCGTGAACCCTGCGGGTGTCCTGTTGTTGGAGGCGGCCTCGCCTTGCACCGCAGAGCGGTGAAGTGCGAAGGTCGAAGAGTGAAGTGCGAAATCAAACGTAGCTGCGGCTTCAGCCGCATCCGAGTTCCGTCCGCGTTCCGAGTCTTTCAGCGTTAAAAATTAAGCGTTCGGCGTTCAGCGTTTTCTCGCGTTCGGCGTTCAGCGTTCCCCCCCCCCTCGTTGTAGGCGGCCTCGCCTTGCACCGCAGAGCGGTGAAGTGCGAAGTTCGAAGAGTGAAGTGTGAAACGTCGGAAATTTCTCCGTCAGACACTTCAGCGTTAAAAATTCAGCGTTCGGCGTTCAGCGTTTTCCCGCGTTCGGCGTTCAGCGTTTTCTCGCGTTCGGCGTTCAGCGTCCCCCCCCCTCGTTGTAGGCGGCCTCGCCTTGCACCGCAGAGCGGTGAAGTGCGAAGTTCAAAGAGTGAAGTGCGAAACGTCGGAAATTTCTCCGTCAGACACTTCAGCGTTAAAAGTTCAGCGTTCGGCGTTCAGCGTTCCCCCCCTCGTTGTAGGCGGCCTCGCTGAGGCCGCGGGCTACGAGGCGAGCGTCACCGCAGTCGGGTTTCGTGCGGCGACGGCCCAGCGGTAGACGTCGACATACCCGGCGGCGGAGCGGCCCCAGCCAAAATCGCGGCGCATGCCGCGGTCCTGGAGCCGGGCATAGTGGGCCGGGCGGTCATAGTACGTGGAATTCGCCCATCCGATGGTGTCCGCGAGCGCTCCGGGACTGGCCTGGTCAAAACGGAATCCGAGGCCCTCGCCGGTCTGCTCGTCGTACTGCTCGACCGTGTCGATCAATCCGCCCGTGGCGCGCACCACCGGCGGCGCGCCGTAGCGCATGGCGTACAGCTGGGTCAGCCCGCAGGGCTCGGACCGGCTCGGCATGACAAAAAAATCGCTGCCGGCCTGAATCAGGCGCGCCAGGGAACCGTCGAACCCGATGTGCACGCCGACGCGGCCGAGGTAGCGGTGGGCGGCGTCGCGGAAGGCGTTTTCCAGGCCTTCCTCACCGGAGCCGAGCAGGGCGACCTGCACCCGCATGGTGGTGATGATCCGGGGCAGGGCGGCGGCGAGCAGGTCGAGGCCTTTCTGCGACACGAGGCGCGCGACCACCCCGAACACGGGCTGGTCGGGCGCGGGCGAGAGGCCGAGGCGGACCTGCAGGGCGGCCTTGCAGCGGGCCTTGCCGGCGAGATCCCCCGGCGCGTAGTGATGAGGGAGCGACGGATCCGTCGCCGGGTTCCAGCTGGTTGCATCAATCCCGTTCAGGATGCCCACGAGGTCGGCGCCGCGAAAACGCAGGACCGCATCGAGTCCAAAGCCACCATCCGGCGTCCGGATTTCCGCCGCGTAGGTCGGGCTGACGGTGGTGATCTTGGTCGCGTGGTAGAGCCCGCCCTTCATCGGGTTGACCGCACCCAGCGCCTCCAGACTGTCGGCGCGAAACTCGGAGGCCGGCAGCCGGGCGAACGCGACCGCCCGGGGGTGGGCGTAGCCCTGGTACTCCAGATTGTGTATGGTGTAAACGGTGGCGACGCGGCCGAGCGGCGACCCGCGCAGCACGGTGTTGAGCAGCACTGGCACCCAGCCGGTGGTCCAATCGTGGCAATGGATCACGTCCGGAATCCAGTCCAGCTGCAGACAGAGGGTCAGGGCGCCCCGCGACAGTACAATGAAGCGGTGGTCGTTGTCGTCGTAGGCCCCGTGGGCTCCGCCATAGACTCCTGGGCGGCCGAAGAAGGCGTCGTTCTCCAGAAAATAGGCCGGCACCGCGGAGCCCGGCAGCCGGGTCTCCCACGTGCGGGCCCACACCGTCTCCGCTCCCACGTCAATGCCGAGCGGTTCGGCGCGCGCCCGCCAGTCGCCCAGCCGTTTGACGGAGCCATACAACGGGCAGACCACCCGGACATCATGCCCGAGGGCGGCGAGCTCCTTGGGCAGCGCGCCGACCATGTCGGCCAGACCGCCGACCTTGACGAAGGGGTCGACCTCGGGGGTGACGAAAAGGATCTTCAGGGAAGCCACAGCTCCCCAGCAAAGGAAACCGCGGCCCCGGTGCCGAGGGAAAAAATCGGCTCCGGGAGGCGGGTTACTCTCCGGCGACCGAGTCCAGCGTCGCCTTCGGATTCCGGCGTTTGCTCTGCAAGGTGTCGGCCCGGCGCCGCACCAGCTCGTCGAGCTTGTCCATCAACAGATCGAGCGACTTGTACGCGTCCTCCGACGAGACCGACGCGATCAGGTCCGGCCCGCCGATTTCAATGTGGCCCTTGGCGATGAAGTGCTGGCCCACCCCGCGTGTCTTATCGAGTTCGATGTCGATGCGAATGCGGACAATTTTCCCTTCGTGACGAAAGATCCGCTCCACCTTGGTGCGGATATTGTCGCGCAGGGCTTCGGTGAGGGTGACGTGGACGCCCCGGAGAATCAGGCGGTCCGGGAAAGGGGAGGAGTGGGGGGGCAGGATGGTTTCCATTTCAGGGAAAGACTACTCATTGAAGACGGGAATGGCAGTTACAACCCAAACCAAGAATTCAAGGGAACGAACCGGCCGCTCGCAGTGACGCGGGAAGTCCCAGCGCTCATGCCTCGCAGAGGGAGGCCAGCGTGTGCCAGCGTTCCGGCGCGCCCGCCGAAGCCCGCGGCGGCCGCGATGCCGCCGTTGGTGGTTTTACCCTGGGCGGTGCGCCGTCCGAAGCGGGGGCTCTTCAAGTCGTAACTTGTCATGATACAACTTGAACCCCCGAGAGCAACCCTTGGAGCAGCTGGCTGGGTGCAACTCCATGTCGTCTAGGCGGTCGTCTTCAGGGAGGCTCGGACCCGGCCCCTTCAACCGACGCCGAGGACGTGTGGGTGCTTGCGGAGGCGGCGGTGCGTGGGCAGGCTCAGGTTTTCCAATGGGTGGGCACCTCTTCGAGCTCCTCGGTCGCGTCGTGGGTTCAGAAGCGGAGACAACCCTGCGCATCCGGATCTTCCGCCTGCTCTCCGCGACCACGGCGGTCCTCTGTCTCGGATTGGTCGTGCCGACCAACCTGCTGCAGAATCTGGATATCAAGGTGCACGTGGCCAATGTGCTGATGGGGTTGTTCAGCGCGGCCGCCTACGTCCTGTCGCGGCGCGGCCGCCACCTGATCCTCGCGTTCATTGTCACGATCGTGCTCATGCTCGACGCCGTCTGGTTCTGGAACGGCGGTTCGCACGGCACCATCACCTACTTCTTCTTCCCCGTGCTGCTGTACGTCGTGGCGATGTTCCGGGGGCGGACCCAAGGGATCATGATCGGCCTGCTGACGGCGAATGTGCTCGGACTCATGGTCGTGGAGGCTCAGCGGCCGGAGTGGATCACGCCCTTTCTCAGTGTGGCCGACCGCAGGATCGACGTGGTCATCGGGATCATCTGTAGTTTCTCCGCCGTGACCGCCGTGGCGATGGTCATCCTCGCCAGCCACGACCGCGAACAACAGCGCCTCGAGCAGACCGCGTCGCAACTTCGCCGGAGCGAGGAGCGGCTGCGGCTCTGTCTGCTCGCCTCGGCGCAGGGCTGGTTTGAGATCAACGTGCAGACGGGCCGGGGTGAATCGAGTCCCGAGTATGTGCGCATGATCGGCCACGACCCCGCCACCTATCAGACCACGCTCGAAGGGTGGGTGTCGGGCATTCATCCCGAGGACCGGGAGAACCTGATCCGGGCCTACCGCGAGTGCATCGCCGCCGGAGACACACGGACCATGGAGTACCGGCGCCAGACCAAATCCGGAGGCTGGAAGTGGATCCGCTCGGTCGGGAGGATCGTCGAGTATGACTCCGAGGGACGACCCCTGCGCATGTATGGCACCCATGCGGACATCACCGATCGCAAGGAACTCGAGGCCCAGCTGCGGCACAGCCAGCGCCTCGAGGCCGTCGGCACACTCGCCAGCGGCGTGGCGCACGACCTGAACAACATCCTCACCCCGATGCTGATGGCCACCGGCATTCTCCGCGAGTCGCTGGCGGATCCCCGGGACCGGGAGCTGATGGCGCTGCTCGACAGCGGCGGCAAACGCGGGGCGGCGATCGTAAAACAGCTGCTCGACTTCAGCCGCAACCTGACGCGCGACCGCGTGCGGGTCGACCCCGACCAGGTGCTGCGCGAGACCGAGCAGTGGATGCGTTCGTCGCTGCCCCCGTCGATCACCGTGCGACTCGAGGCGGGAGTGGGGGTGCCCAGCATCCTGGCCGATCCGACCCAGGTGCACCAGGTGATGATGAACCTCTGCGTCAATGCCCGCGATGCGATGCCTTCCGGAGGCACGCTGACGCTGTCCTCCGGAGTGATCGAACTGCCACCCTCGGCGCCGACCCGGGAGGGCGCGCCGGCCGGGGGGGCCTATGTGGTCTTGAGTGTGACCGATACCGGCAGTGGCATTGACCCGGCCATCCGCGACCGGATTTTTGATCCCTTCTTCACCACCAAGGAGCAGGGCAAGGGCACCGGACTCGGCCTCGCCTCCGTGCATGGCATCGTCAAGGCCCACGGTGGATTTGTCCGCGTGGACAGCGCCCCGGGCCAAGGGTCCACCTTCAGGGTGCACTTCCCGGTGGCAGCCCCTGCCGCCGCTCCCGCCACCCCCGCGCCGCCGCCTCCGTCCGCGCCCGCATCCGGAGTACCCGTGGACCAAGGCGCCCGGCCGCCGGAGAGCGACGAGGGCCGTGCCAGTGTTCCCCCGCCACCCGTGCCGGCGCCCCCGGCCAAGCCCGTGCCGCCGGAGGTGAAGACCGGGGGACGTCCCATGTGCATCCTCGTGGTGGATGACGAAGAGCCCGTCCGGCTCGTCACGCGACGACGTCTGGAGCGAGAAGGGTACCGCGTTCTCACGGCGAGTGGCGGAGAAGAGGCCCTCGCATACGTACGCGACCCGAACCAGAACATTGACCTGGTCCTGACGGATTTCGCCATGCCCGGGATGGATGGACCCGAATTGGCACCCCGGATACGAACCCTGCGCCCGGCCCTGCCCATCATCGGCATGTCAGGCCACGACCAAAGCGACCGCGCCGCCGAGCTCGCCGCCCTCGGTTTCTCCGAAGTGCTGAGCAAACCCTACGAAGCCGCCGACCTCTTCGCCGCCCTCCGCCGGCGCACCGCGCAGCGGTGAAGTGCGAAGAGTGAAGGGCGAAACCAGCCCCTGCGGGGCTGGAATGACGAATTCCGAATGACGAATGACCAGCCATGACGGATCTCCCGTCATCTCCGAACATTGTAGGCCGCGGATTGCGCCCCGCGTGCAATTGTTGGAGGTGGCCTCGCTGAGGCCGCGGGTTTGGCCCCGCGTGAACCCTGCGGGTGCCCATTGTAGGCGGCCTCGCCGAGGCCGCGTTGATCCCTGGAGGGCGCCGCTCCGTCGGCGCCGGTTGCGCGTGGCAAACCCAATGCACCCCAAGGTGTGATCCCGCGTCGCGGACAAACCCACCACGACCCGGCGTTGTCTCGCGATGCACGTCCCCGCGGCGTCGACGGAGCGACGCCCTCCACCCGTGAACCTTTCGGGTACCCTGTTGTTGGAGGCGGCCTCGCTGAGGCCGCGGGTTTGGCCCCGCGTGAACCCTGCGGGTGCCCATTGGAGTCGGCCTCGCCGAGGCCGCGTTCATCCATGGAGGGCGCCGCTCCGTCGGCGCCGGTTGCGCGTGGCGAACCCAATGCACCCCAAGGTGTGATCTCGCGTCGCGGACAAACCCACCACGACCCGGCGTTGTCTCGCGATGCACGTCCCCACGGCGTCGACGGAGCGACGCCCTCCACCCGTGAACCCTTCGGGTACCCTGTTGTTGGAGTCGGCCTCGCCTGGCACCGCAGAGCGGTGAAGTGCGAAGGTCGAAGAGTGAAGTTCGAAATCAAACGTAGCTGCGGCTTCAGCCGCATCCGAATTCCGTCCGGGTCCGGGTCCTTCAGCGTTAAAAGTTCAGCGTTCGGCGTTCAGCGTTCCCCCCCCCCTGTTGTTGGAGGTGGCCGCGCCTGGCACCGCGGGGCAGTGAAGTGCGAAGTTCGAAGAGTGAAGTGCGAAACGTCGGAAATTTCTCCCTCAAACACTTCAGCGTTAAAAATTAAGCGTTCGGCGTTCAGCGTTTTCCCGCGTTCGGCGTTCAGCGTTCTCCCGCGTTCAACGTTCTCCCTCCTCCTTACTTCCGCTTATTCAACGCAGCGCTGAACCAATCGCCGGTGAGCGAGGTGGGAGGGCGGGCGGCGGGGGGAGGGGAGGAGGGGCGGTCGTTCCGGCCGGGGCCTGACCCCGGACCGGTGCGGGGCGCGCCGCCCGCAGGCGATCCGGCGACTGGCGCGCGGGCGCCGATTTGCGGATTGCTGCGCAGGGAGAGCGCGATGCGGTTGCGGGGGAGGTCGACCTCAAGCACCGTGACATTCACCTTTTGCTGGGGCTTCACCACCGCGGCCGGATCTTTCACAAAGGTATCCGCCAGCTGGCTGACATGCACCAGTCCGTCCTGGTGCACGCCGATGTCCACGAACGCTCCGAACGCCGTGACATTGGTCACAATGCCCGGCAGGCGCATGCCAGGCTTGAGGTCCTCCGGCTTGTGCACTCCGGCATCAAACGCGAAGGCCTCAAACTTCTGCCGCGGATCGCGGCCCGGCTTGGCCAGCTCCGTCATGATGTCGTTCAGCGTGGGCAATCCCACCTCCGGGGTCACGTAGGCCTCCAGCTTGATCCGCGCCCGCAACTTCGCGTCGCGCATCAGATCGGCCACCGTGCAACCGAGGTCCGCCGCCATCTTTTCCACCAGCGGGTAGCGTTCCGGATGCACCGCGCTCGCGTCGAGCGGGTTGACCGCGTCGCGGATCCGCAGAAACCCCGCCGCCTGTTCAAAGGCCTTCGGGCCGAGCCGGGGCACGCTCAGCAGATCGGCGCGCGACGAAAATGCGCCCTTTTCGTTCCGCCGGGCGACAATCGCCGCCGCGACCGCCGCGTTCAGGCCGGACACGTAGCTCAGCAGCTGTTTCGACGCGGTGTTCAGCTCGACGCCCACGCCGTTGACCGAGCTGATCACGGTGTCGTCGAGCGAACGCCGCAGCGCGTTCTGGTCGACGTCGTGCTGATACTGCCCCACGCCGATCGACTTCGGATCGAGCTTCACCAGCTCGGCCAGCGGATCCATCAGACGACGGCCGATGGAGACCGCGCCGCGCACCGTCAGGTCATGGTCGGGAAACTCCTCGCGGGCCACTTCGCTCGCCGAGTAGATCGACGCCCCGGACTCGTTGACCATGACGATGGAAATCGATGCCGGCAGCCCCAGCCCCCGGATGAACGCCTCCGTCTCCCGGCCGGCCGTGCCGTTGCCGATCGCAATGGCCTCCACCTTGAAGAAGTCGATGAACCCCTTGATCTTCTCCGAGGCCTCCACAGCGTGACGATCCGGATACACCACGTCATTGTGAAGCAGCTTCCCCTGACGGTCCAGCAGCACGACCTTGCAGCCCGTGCGGAACCCAGGGTCGATCGCCATGACCGCCTTTTGACCAAGCGGAGCGGCCAGCAGCAGTTCGCGCAGATTGTCCGCGAACACCTTGATGCCCGCCTCGTCGGCCTTCTTTTTCGATTCCAGCCGCATTTCCGTCTCCATCGCCGGTGCGAGCAACCGCTTGTAGGCGTCCGCCACCGTCAGACGCACATGGTCGGCGCACGTCCGCGGCGCCGGGGCGGCGCCCTTGACTCCCGCCGGAGAGGCGGCGGACACCGCAGCGGCCGGCGCGGCGGGGGCGTGCGCGGCGCTCGTGATGAAAAGAGGTTCCAGCTCCGCCAGCGCCGCGATGTCGTCGGGCAGCGCGATCCGCATCATCAGGAAAAGCTCCTTTTCGCCCCGCCGCATGGCGAGAACCCGGTGACTCGGCGCCTTGGCCAGCGGTTCGGTCCAGTCGAAGTAGTCCTTGAATTTGGAAGCCTCGATGGAGGTTTCCTTGCCGGCGATGACCTTGGAGGAGATCAAGGCGTCCCGCTGATACAAGGCCCGCAGCCGCGCCCGGGCGTTTTTGTCGTCGCTCATCCGCTCCGCCAGGATGTCGCGAGCGCCGGCCAGGGCCTCCTCGACCGAGGCGATGCGTGCGACCGTCTTTTTCCCGTCGTCCGGCGTGTACTCCCGTCCCACATACGCCGCCGCGGCCGCGGCCGGGTCGGTGGCCGGATCCTGGGCGAAGATCAAGTCCGCCAGCGGTTCCAGACCCTTTTCCTTCGCCAACGTGGCGCGCGTCCGCTTCTTCGGACGGAACGGCAGGTAGAGATCCTCCAAGGCCGTCAAGGTTTCGGCGGCGCGGACCGCCTTTTCCAGCTCCGCGGTCAGCAGATTGCGTTCCTTCAGCGAGGCGAGGATGGCGGCGCGACGCTCGTCCAGCTGAGCCATCTGTTCCAGCCGATCCCGGATCGCGGTGACCTGGACCTCGTCCAGTTCCCCCGTGGCCTCCTTCCGGTACCGCGCGATGAACGGCACCGTGGCGCCCTCCGCGAACAACTGAGCCGTGGCGGCCACCTGGAAAATCTTGATGCCCAGTTCCTGGGCGACCCGGAGCACATGCTCCGGATTCGGGGCCTTGCTGGCCGGCGTGGAGGAGACGGACGAAGCGGGGGAAGACGGCGAAAGGTCGGACATGCGAATGAAAGGCGAGCAGTGCAACGACCGCCCGCCCGCGAGCAAGGGCAAACCAGCCCCGGAGGGGCTGGAATGACGAATGACGAATGACGAATGACGAATGCCCAGCCATGACGGATCTTCCGTCGGCCTCGAACATTGTAGGGCCGCGGATTGCGCCCCGCGTGCAATTGTTGGAGGTGGCCTCGCCTGGCACCGCAGAGCGGTGAAGTGCGAAGTTCGAAGAGTGAAGTGCGAAACGTCGGAAATTTCTCCCTCAAACACTTCAGCGTTAAAAATTAAGCGTTCGGCGTTCAGCGTTTTCTCGCGTTCGGCGTTCAGCGTTTTCCCGCGTTCCACGTTCCACCGCCACCCCCATCCCTCACCCGAGCAACCGCTTGCAACGCACGGCGCCTCAACCCTTGTCAATGCCCCGGCGAGAGATATTTTTTTGCAACTGAGCGGGACTTGCGCAGGCCCGATCCAAGCGTCGCCGCTAAAATCGCCCGGCGCGACCCCGCTCCAGCCAGCCAGCCATTCCAGCCACCAACCCTCCGAGGCGCACCCGGCCAACCCGCCCCATGCACCCCGATGGCGGCAGCTTGCACCGCGGAGCGGTGCAGTGCGAAGTCCAAAGAGTGAAGTGCGAAAGCTCAGAAATTCCTTCCGCTCCGTACTTCAGCATTAAAAGTTCAGCGTTCAGCGTTGAGCGTTCCTCCGCGTTTCTTCATCCGAAAGCGCACCCTGCGTGTCCCCCCCATTGTAGGGCCGGCCCTCGCGGCCGCGCTTGCACCGCGGAGCGGTGAAGTGCGAAGTTCAAAGAGTGAAGTGCGAAAGCTCAGAAATTCCTTCCGCCCAGAACTCCGAACACTTCAGCATTAAAAATTCAGCGTTCAGCGTTCAGCGTTCAGCGTTCAACGTTCCTCCGCGTTCCTCCGCGTTTCTTAACCCGCCCCCTCGCACCCTTAGAGAGCACCGCTCCGTCGGCACCATTTCCCCATTGTAGGGCCGGCCCCCGCGGCGCGCCTCCGCCCCTCGCCCCAAACCCACCCCTAACGCAAACCGCCCTCCCCTCGAATGCCGCTTTACAAGTCTTCCCCCTTTCCCCCAGAA
>JAEUGY010000026.1 GCA_016794625.1 Opitutaceae bacterium | reverse complement strand
CGTTACGGCGTGCAGCCGATTCCGCATGTCCTGCTCTTTGGCCAGGACGGCCGGATCGTCGCGGTCAACCCCTCCAAGCACGACCTCGAAGCGCACCTCGAACGGTTGCTCGGAGGGCGCTCCGGCGCGGGACCGTGACGCGCAACGGCCGGCCCGGACTCAGGGCCGCGTGAGTCCGCGACGGGTGGTTTCGGTCATGGGGGTTTCGGCCACGGAAAGGGTTTTGATGCGGGGAAGGGAAGCGAGGGTGCGGGCGGCGGCGTCGGTGATGGGCGTGCGGAAGAGACTGAGCGTCTCGAGTTGAACCAGCCCGGACAACGCTTCGACGGTGTCGTCGGTGATCTTGGTTTCGTTGAGGCGCAGCAGTCGCAGTGCCTTGAAGCTGCCGAGGGTACGGGCGCTTTGATCGGTCACGGCGGTGCCGGAAAGATCGAGCCAGGTGATTTGCTCTCGCAGCGGCGCGAGCGCGGCGAGGTCGGCATCGCCAAACTGGGGCCCAAGCAACGAAGCATTGACCCGCACGTCGGCGGAGTCGCGTGACTCGAATTCGATCATCCCCGGCCAGCGCGCCTGCGCGGAGGCCAGGGCTGGGGCAAAGGTCTGCCGCCGCGCCGCGACCGCCTGACGCCATGCGGTGTCGTCGACTTCGACCGGTTCACTCTCCTGGGCGGCGAAGGCGCGGGGAAGGGATTCCGCCGAGCGGAGAAGTGCGGCATCGAGACCGAGGGTTGCGAGCGTGCCGGTCCGGGGCGCACCGGCCTTGATCCAGGCTCGCAGCAACGCCAGCTCGCCCTCCGCGGGCTGCGGCTTGCGCTTGGGTGGCATGCGTTCCTTGTGCGAGAGCGGCAGTTCGAGCCGTTGGACGAGCAGGCTGGCGTCGGGACGCCCGGCGACGAAGAGCGGACCGGTGGTGCCGCCGCGTGACAACGCCTCCCAGGTGTCGAGAGCAAGCTTGCCCTTGGCCTGCCGCCCGCTGTGACAGCTCGCGCAGCGTTGGGAAAGGATGGGCGCTACCACGTCGGTGTACATCTCCCAGTTGCCCACCGGTTGCTGGACGGGAAAGGCGAGTGCGGGGAGCTTCGCCTGGTCTTGCCGCCACGGCAGGTGTTCGGTCAGGTAGTCTTCGCCGTGCGTCAAGGAAGCACCGTCGTGCGCTGCGAACATTAGCACGGCGCAGGTTGCGGCCAGCAGGATCCGATAGGCACGTCGCAATCCCGTCCGGAAGGCGAAGTCCCGCGACAGTCGCAGCGCCAGCGTCAGGCAGGCGAGGACCGAGACCGCCAGCCCGCCGCGCAGGTGCCGGTCCGCCAAAGCTCCTTCGACGGCGTCACCCCGCATCAAGAGGTAGCCGCAGGCCGAGGCGGTGACCGCTCCGGCGGCGGCGAGGAAGAGCAGAAGCCGCACGCGCGGCGGTCCGTGGCGCGGAGCGACAAACGCGATGGTCTCGAGCAGCGCGACGACCAGCACGAGGGCGATCGGGAAGTGGAGCACGACCGGATGCAGGCGCCCCAAGGCCGCCGGCAACCACGGCCACGGCGCGGCCAGGGCGCCGAGGAGCACGGCGGGCAGCACCGCGACGAGTGTCCACCAAGGACTGCTGGGAATTTCAGAGGAAGGACGGGACACGGAGGAAGGGAAGGGGATTAAGCGCGAAGACGCAAAGGCGGGAAGGTCGGAGGGAAAATGGGGGAAGGGTGAACGCCCAACGCTGAACTCTTAACGCTTAACTCTGAAGTTCGGACCCTGAAGATTCGGTCCTTCAGCGTTCAAAGTTAAGAGTTCAGCGTTCGAAGTTTTCGCCCGACCTTCGCGCCTTTGCGACTTCGCGCTTCACCTCATCCGATGGCATGGTCGGGTTCAGGTGATGAGTTCGTCGATGACGCGCGTGGGTTTCACGCCGGTCATCTTCTGATCGAGGCCCTGGAACGGGAACGAGAGCTTGTGGTGATCGAAGCCGAGCTGGTGGATGACGGTGGCGTGGAAATCCCGCAGCTCGACCGGATTCTTGACGATCTCGAAGCCGACCTCGTCGGTTTCCCCGTAGCTGAAGCCCGGCCGGACGCCGCCGCCGCACATCCAGACCGTGAAGGCACCCGGATGGTGGTCGCGACCGGCGAACGGCATCTCCACGCCGGCGCGATTCTCGCGCATGGGCGTGCGTCCGAACTCGCCGCCCCAGATGACCAGGGTTTCATCGAGCAGCCCGCGCGCCTTCAGATCGTCGATCAGGGCGGCGATCGGGCGGTCGATTTCCAGACATTTTGCGGCGAATCCGTCGTTGAGCGCGGTATCCTTTGACACCCCGTGCGAATCCCAGCCCCAGTCGTAGAGCTGGATGAAGCGCACCCCGCGCTCCGCCAGGCGGCGGGCGAGCAGGCAGTTGTTGGCGAAACTCTCCTTGCCCGGCTGCGTGCCGTAGCGCGCGTGGGTGTCGGCGGATTCCCGCGACAGGTCCATCGCGTCGCTGGCGTTCATCTGCATGCGGAACGCCATCTCGTACTGCGACACCCGCGTCAGGATCTCGGGGTCGCCGATCTCGGCGTGATGCCGGCGGTTGACCTCGTCGAGCGTATCTAAAACCCGGCGACGCAGATCACGGGTGACGCCCTCCGGATTGGAGAGATAGAGCACCGGGTCGCCCTTGGCCCGGCACTGCACACCCTGGTAGACGCTGGGCAGGAAACCGGATCCCCAGAGCGATTTGCCGCCGTCGGGTGTCTTGCCGCCCGAGACCAGGACGATGAAACCGGGCAGGTTCTGATTCTCGGTGCCGAGGCCGTAGACGACCCACGAACCGAGCGAGGCCCCGCCACCAAGGCGGGGTGACCCCGTGTGAACCATCAGCTGGGCCGGGGCGTGGTTGAACTGGTCGGTGCGCATCGACTTGACGAGGCACAGGTCGTCGATGTGCCGCTCGAGCTCCGGCAGGCGGTCCGAGATCCAGGTGCCGCTTTTTCCCGCCCGGTGGAAGGGAAACTGCGGCCCGAGCATCTTCGGAACCCCGCTGATGAAGGCGAAGCGTTTGCCCTCGAGAAACGACGCCGGGCAGTCCTTGCCGTCGAGCCGCTTCAAGTCGGGTTTGTGGTCGAAGAGCTCCAGCTGGCTGGGTGCGCCCGCCATGTGCAGGTAGATGACCCGCTTGGCCTTGCCGGTGAATTGCGGCGGCAGGGCGGCGAGCGGAGAGGACGGCGGACGCGTGAAGTCGAGGCGGCGCGCGCCGAAGGCCGGGGTGGCGAGGCTGCCCAGCGCGAGCGCACCGAGGCCGGTGGCGCAGTCGCGGAGGAAGTGTCGGCGCGTGACGGCGGTCAGACGGTCCCGTTCGAGTTCGCGGAGCAGGGCGTGGGGATCGGAGGACATGGCGGTTGGGCGGGCGATTACTTGGTCAGGGCGGCGTCGAGATTGAGCAGGGCGGCGCCGACCGCGCCGAGGGCGGCCGATTCGGCGCTGGTTTCCGGTGGGGCGGGCAGACGGAGCGCGTCCTCGTAGAGACGCACCAGCGCGTCGAGATCCGGTCCGGCCGGGGAGCGACCGATGACACGGAGCCAGGCCCGGGTGATCCAGTCGCGCGGCGCGGCCTCCGGTCCGGCCTCGGCGCGCGCCTGGCGCAGGAGCGCGCGGGCGGCTTCGTCGTAGACCGGATCGTTCATCAGCACCAGCGCCTGCAGCGGGGTGTTGGTCGGCATGCGCCGCACCGTGCAGACATCGCGGGTGGAGGCGTCGAAGGTGAGGAAACTTGGATACGCGCTGGTGCGCTTCCAGAACGTGTAGAGCGCCCGGCGATACCGATCCTCCCCGGGCGAGGGGACCCAGTCCCGGCCATTGTACACCGTCTGCCAGACCCCGGCGGGCTGGGGCGGCATGACCGGCGGGCCCGCCATCTTGCCGCTGAGCAGGCCGGCGGCGAAGAGGGCCTGATCACGCACCATTTCCGCCGTCAGCCGGGTGCGGGGGCCGCGGGCGAGCAGCCGGTTCCGGGGGTCGCGTTCCTGCCGCGCGGCATCCACGCGGGAGGACTGGCGGTAGGTTTCGCTGGTCACGATCTCGCGCAGCAGCGCCTTGACGGTCCAGGCGAGGTCGAACTGGAAGTGACGCGCTAGCCAGTCGAGCAGCTCCGGATGGCTGGGAGGCTCGCCGACGCTGCCGTAGTCCTCGAGGGTTTCGACCAACCCGACACCGAAAAGCTGTTCCCAGTACCGATTGACGGCCGCGCGCGCGGTTAGCGGCTGGTCGTTGGCGAAGAACCAGCGCGCCAGTGTCAGACGGTTGCGTGGTGCGCCCTCCGGCAGCGCGGGAAAGAGGGCGGGCACGCCGGGTTCGAGCGCCGGGCCTCCCTTGTCCATCCAGTTTCCGCGGACGTAGAGACGCGTTTCGCGCCGCTCTTCGGCGGGCTGTTCTGCCATGACCGGCAGGTAGGTGCCGGGCTGGTCGGCGAGCGCGAGGATGATGGCTTCGCTCCGGGCGCGCTGATCGGCGAGGCGCCGGTCGCCGCCCAGATCAATCCAGCGCGGATCGCCGGTGGCTTGGAGTCGCAGGCGCTTGGCTGGCGCGGGCCGGTCGGCGATGGCCCGACCGTGCGAGAGCCGCAACCGCAGCCGCGTGCCCGGCTCCAGGGCGAGAGGGGCGCGCAGGATCCCGACCATCCAGCGGGTGCGGTCGAGCACGGGGTTGGCGCTGAAGGTGCTGGGCACCGGTGGCGGGCCGGCGGGCTTGACCTCGGCGGCGGGCGCGGGTTTGGCGGGATCGACCTTTGGCGGGACGGGTTTCTGGTAGGGAGCGGCGGGAGACCGAGCCTCGTCGAGGACGAAACGCTGGAAGTCGAGCGGCGTTTCTGTGCCATCGGGGGCGATCCTCCAGCCCTCGACCTGGCTGATGATGAAGCCGGGTTCCGGCGAGTGCCGCGCTTTTTCAGCGTCGATCGGGGGCACCTCGAAGCGCAGCGCGGTCAGGGTAGTGCCGGCGGAGGGAGGCTCGGCCGTCAGGTCGAACACCGCCTTGGTCGAGACCGTGCCGGTCTGCTGGACCTCGCCATCCTGCAGCCGGAACGAGGCGGCTGGCGTGGCGGTGACGGTGGAGACGGGCAGGCCGCTCCACACGGTCTCGGCGACGAGACGCCGGGCCGGTTCCAGCACCGCAAGCTGCAGACGCTCCAGTTCCTGCTGCAATGCGTTCGCCTCCGCGTACCGGGCCGGGTCGTCGGGCACGCGCAGGTTCGGGTATTCGTGCACGTAGTCGGCATCCTGTGACGTATTGAAGAAGGCGAGGAACTGGTAGAACTCCTCGTGCCGGATGGGATCGTAAGGGTGGGAGTGACACTGCACGCAGCTGAAGGTCACCCCGTTGACGACCGACCAGGTGGTGGCCACGCGGTCCAGCACGGCGGCAACGCGGAACTCCTCGTCGTCGGTGCCGCCCTCGTCATTGGTCTGGGTGTTCCGATGGAAGGAGGTGGCGATGCGCTGTTCCAGGGTGGCCTCCGGCAGCAGATCGCCAGCCAGCTGGTCGATGAGGAACGCGTCGTAGGGCTGGTTGCGATTGAGGGCGTTGACCAGCCAGTCGCGGTAGGTCCAGGCCGTGCGTTCGGTGTCCTTTTCGTAGCCCTTGGTGTCGGCGTAGCGGGCGAGATCGAGCCAGAGCGAGGCCCACCGTTCGCCGTAGCGCGGTGAAGCAAGCAACCGGTCCACCTGACGTTCGTACGCGTCGGGCGCGAGGTCGGCTTCGTACGCGGCGAGTTCCGCCGGCGTCGGTGGCAGGCCGGTCAGGTCGAAGGAGACCCGGCGCAGCAGGGTTGCCTTGTCGGCGGCGGGCGAGGGGGAGAGCTTTTCCTGATCGAGGCGGGCCCGGATGAAACGGTCGATGGGAGAACGATTCCACCGCGCGTCGGCGACCGAGGGCGGTGTCTGGGGTTTGGGCGCGACAAAGGCCCAGTGCTCCGACCACTCGGCGCCTTCGGAGATCCACTGCCGCAGCTTGTCAATCTGTTCGGGCGCGAGCGGCGGACCGTGATCCACATGAGGCATGCGGAATTCGGGATCAGTCGAGACAATGCGGGCGATCAGCTCCGACTGCTCCGGGTGGTGCGGCACGATGGTGGGCCGGCCGGACTCGCCCTTGCGCAGCGCGTCCTCGCGGAAAACGAAGGAGACGCCGCCCGCGGCTTTGACCCCGCCGTGGCAGGAGGTGCAGTTTTGGTTGAGAATGGGCCGGATGTCCCGGTTGAAGTCGACTTTGGCCGATACGCTGCGTCGGTCGCGATCACAGCCCGCCGACAGTAGGAGAAACAGCAGTATCAATCCCGTCAGGACGCGGTGACGGGCGGAAGGGTCGGAAAGGCGGGGGACGAGGGCGGCGGGCATGTCGCGTTCGAGTGACTACGGCGGGGAGGAAAACGGGGGTCGCAGGAGATGGCCACGTTGCCTGACGCCGGACACTTGCGCCAGCCTGTGTGCCAGCTCTTTGCGAGAGAAGAGGTTCCGTCGTGAAAAATCAAAATTTCGTCTTGTCAACCGGGGTGGGTAGGGCGTTGCCTCCGGTCATTCCCGACGGGCCGGCCCCTCCCCATCCGCCCCGAACTTCGTTGCATGCTGACCAGCTTCCAGTCTGCACCGGAGCCCAGAACCCTTGCGCATCGCCTCCTCCGGGCGGTCGAGTACTCGTTCTATGCTCTGGCGCTCGCCCCCGTCGCCTTCATCGCGTGGCAGGCCGTGGCGTTGCTGCGCAACATTCCGATGTGGGATGAGTTTGAGACGGTGCTCAAGTTCCTCGTCCGCTATGAGAGCATGTCGTCGCTGCGTGATGCGATCGGTCCGCTCTTCGCGCTGGCCAACGAGCATTGCATGGTGACGAGCCGCTTGATCGTGCTCGCGCTCTTTGAGCTCACCGGAGAGGCGAATTTCATCCATCTGGCGGTGGTCGGCAACCTGTCCGTGGTCGGGGTGGTGATGTTGCTGGTGCGTCACGAGAGCAACCGGCTCGTCCGGTTGTTGCTCGGGGCTTTGACCAGCCTGTTCATCTTCCAGCTGCAGCATCACGAGAACTTTTTTTCCTCCTACGCCTCGATTGATCACTTCCTCGTGGTGCTGCTGACGACGGCGACGTTGGTGTGGGTCGTGCGCGGGGGCGTGCTGGCGTTGTGGGGGGCGGGAGTAATGTCCGTGCTGGCGGTGTTCACCCTTGCGCACGGCACGGCGGTTCTGGCGGCGGCGGCGCTGGTGCTGGGGCTGCAACAACGGTGGCGGCATCTGGCGGGCTGGATGGCGGGGAGTTTGATCATCGCCGGCCTGTTTGCCTGGCGACTGTCAGGAGCGCCGCTATCGCTGACCCCGCCGCTGACACTGGCGGGTCTGGAGAAAATGGTAGCTTATTGGCTGTCGCTCCTTGGCGGGGTGCCTGCTTTGGGCAACCAGTCCTTGGCGATGCTGTTCGGGGTGTTCCTGATGGTGATCTTGGGCGGGTTGACGTGGAAGGCCTCGTACCGGCGGGATCCGCTGCTCTGGGGCGTGGCGGTCAACGCGATTCTCGCCGCGCTGTTGATCGCGTATGGCCGGGCCGGTTCGCCGGACGTCTCGCCGTTGTCATCCCGGTACATGGTGCAGAGTGCGATGGCCTGGAGTGCAACCCTGATCATGCTCTTGAAACTCCTGGGCTCGCCCTGGCGCATCCTGGCCTGGGGCGCGGCCTTGGTGGTGGTGGCGGGTTCGGCCAACGTGGCGGCGTCGGTTCGTTACCTGCCGAACGCGCGGGAGTTTGTGCAGCGCCGGATCGATGCGGCGCGTCATTACGACCTGGCTCAAAGCCTCGTGGGCATGCGCCGGCCGATCTATCCGCAGGGCCGGGAGGCCGATGCCATCCTGGCGGAGGCGGCCAAGACGGGGGTTTACCGCCTGGCGCCGCGCAAGAGTGTCGCCGGCGAGCTCGATGTCCCGCTGGTCGAGCAGGCGCTGTTATACTATGTCGACCGCATCGTCGTCGGCCGGCGCAACCTTCATGTCCGCGGGTGGATGGTCACGCCGAAGCCGATGACCTCCGACCTGCGGCCGCACCTTTTGCTCAAGCAAGGCTGGGATCGCTACTTGTTTCGTGGACGGCGTGAATCGCGTCCGGATGTGGTGCAGGTCCTGGGGCGCACAGATGCGGAGCGCAGCGGCTTTTATTTTGTCATTCCCTTGAGCCAACTCCCGCCCTCCGCGGACCTGGAGGTGTCGCTGGTGCTCAAAGGCGCGAGGCGGGCGATTTTTTCCAACACCGAACATCGGGTGAAGATCTCGCGTTCGGCGGACACCCCGGCGGAACGCGCCGAGTGAACCGTGCCGGCCCTCGACGCCCGGGGAGGCAGCGAGGGCCGCGAGACAGCGCCCGCCGCGCTCAGTCCTTCTCGTCGGAGAAGATCCGCACCACGTGCCGGTCGAGGTCGGACAGGCTGCCGGCGCAGGACGCGCTGCGCACGCGGTCGATGAGTTCGGCGCACCAGGCTTCCTCCTCCACCTGTTCATTGATGAACCAGTGCATCAGCACCTGGGCCGGATAGTCCTTGGCGGCGAGGGCGGCTTCGAACACGGCGTTGATGCCCTTCGTGTTCGCCTGCTCCATCACCTCGGCGTATTGGGCGACGTCGAGCAGCGACCGGAAATCCTGTTTCGGTTGCGGCACGGCTCCCAGCACCGGGTCGACGCTGCGGTCGATCAGGTGGTCGATGATCTTCTTCGCATGGGTGCGCTCTTCGCCGGATTGCTTTTCAAAAAAGGCGGCGAATCCGGTGAGATTGTGGGCGGTGCACCAGACCGACAGCGCTTGGTAACCATGGGCGGCGGCGAGCTCGTGGTTGAACTGGCGTTGAAGCTCGGCCACGACGCTGGGAGGGACGGGAGAAGCGGGCATAGGGATGGGAGGATGGAAGGGAAAACGCCACCCTACACCTTCCGGCGGTTCGATTGCAACCCGGTTGATCCGCGCGCGACCCCCGTGAGGGAGCACCCGTAGCCCGCCGGTCAACCCGACGTGGGACGACGGAGACGGCGCTCCACGGACTCCGACGGGAGAAAGGCGGAGGCGAGGAAACGGACGGCGCGATCAGCGTCGGCCACGACACTCGCCATCTCTGCATCGAGCGGATTGGCCCAGTTCTGAGGAATCTGTTGCGCGACGGAAACCGGGGCGGGGAGCGGTGTCGGGTGCGGGGTGACCGCCGCCAGTGCGGGACGATCGGATACACCCGAACCGGCGGGCTCGCGCGAGAGCCAGACGGCGGCGAGCAGCAGCACAAGCGCCAGCGCACCGGCGACGGCGGCCGAGGGCATGGTCCAGCGAGCCGCCGGTGCCGTTTCGTCGCGGTCGACGGCTTCGCGCGTGAGCGTGTGCAGCACCTTGGACTTGAGGAATGGGGAAGGCGCGATGTCCGCTTGCCGTGGGTGCGCGCGCAGCCGCGACGACAGCAACGCCTCCTCCTGAAGGGTTGCAGCCAGGCTCGGGGTGCGCTGGCAGGCGCGGTCCAACCAAGGCGGAAGGTTCTGATCAGAGGCCTGGTACCAGCGGACGAGGAAACGAAGGAGGGCGGTTTTCATGACCGGGAGAAGGTGGGACGGTTGCGGAGCAAGCCGCGGGCGCGGAAGAGGAGGATTTTGACGCCGGTTTGGGAGCGGTCGAGAACGCGGGCGATCTCTTCGATCGAAAGCCCGTCGACGTATTTCAGGATGAGCACTTCCTGGTAGGGAGACTTCAGCCGGCGCACCTCCTCCCAGAGAGCGGAGGCGCGATCGGAGCGATCCGCGACATCTCCCGGAGAGGGGCCGCTCGCGGCGACTTCGAATGACAATTCATCCGTTGGCTTCCGGTCGCGGTGATGGTTGTAGACCGTGCGGCGGGCGATCGTGTAGAGCCAGGCCGAGAAGGTGTGACGCGGGTCGTAGCGGTGGAAATGCCGGAAGGCTTTGACGAAGGTGTCCTGGGTCAGGTCTTCGGCGTCCTGGCGATTGCGCGTATAGCGATGGATGAAGTTGCAGAGCTTGTGCTGGTGCTCCTCCACCAGCGCGGCAAACCGGGCGGTGTCGACGACACCGTCCGGAGGGAGAACCGCAGACTCGGAAGCGTCGGTTCGGGCGTGGGTCATTGCAGCCGTTTCGGCCATCGCAGCGGGAGGACGAGGTTCACTTCGCGGGCGGGGTGGGGGCTTCAACTGCGGCCGCCGGAGCGGGGGCGGTGTAGCGAGGTTCGCCCAGGAAGGTCAGTTCGCTGATGGTGGTCAAGGGATTGGACGAGGTGCCCGTGCACAGGATGCGGACCCAGCGTGTGGCGGTATCCGGAATATTGTAGCTCTCGGATCCTTCGATCGTGGTGGAGCTGGTCCGTGAGACCAGCGTTTTCCATTGTACGCCGTCATTGGAGCTTTGCACGCTGAACCGCGTGGCGCGCTCGCTGGGCTTGTACCAGGTGATCTTGACCTCCCGGACGAGACTCAGGCTCTCCAGCTCGCAGCGGATCCATTGCTGACGGCCGACCACGCCCCAGTAGGTCGCCGGGTCGCCGTCGGTGGCGTTGCGGGCCAGATTGCCGTTGTCGCCGCGGGCGTCGACATTGACCACCTTGAGCACGGATCCACCCACGGCGTCATTGACTTCGATGACAGGGGCGGAGGCGGAGGACGAGGAGGACCGGTTGCCCGAAGCGGAGGCGGATTGGGATTTGGGCGCCATGGCGGCGACCAGCAGCTTTTTGATGTCGTCCACCGGATAGCTGAGGTTGAGGGTGACGTTGGTTTCGGTATCCTCGACCGTGATGCTCTGGGTCAGCCGGTTCAGACTCTCGTTTTCCACCTGAGCGAGCGAGACAAGGGCGATCATGCCATCGATGATCCGGCGCAGCTGGTTGGAAGACTCGGCGTCGGCGGTGGTGAGGGACAGACGGGTGATGACCTTGTTGCCCGCCTCACCCAAGGCCAGTTGGAGACCGGTGGCTTTTTGCAGGATGCGCGCCTGCGGCGGAATGTCCTTCAAGTTGTCCAGACCATTGGCGGAGGCGACGAAGAAGAACCCTTGGGCTGAGCTCGGAGCGAGCAGGGGGCTCTTCTTGCTGATGCGGGGGGCGCGACCCTCGATGACATTCATCGACCGCTCCACCTGGGCGAAGTCCTTGCTGATCACGATCAGATCCTTGCGGGGGAAAGCCATGTGGACCTCGCCACCGATCAGATAGGTGGGGAAGCTTTTGCCGGTCAGCATCTTAAAAGGGGACTGCGCCTCGGGCGAAGCCTCGATGGAGGCGAGGTAGCCATCGATGATCGATTGCGCCTTGGGCCCTGTTTTCAGAATGAGGACACTTTGGTTCTGCGCGGTCTCGTCGAACGAGAGACCGTAGGCCGTGATGGAGTGAAGCTCGGCGATGACCGCGTCCTGGTTCAGGGAGATCGCTGCACCCTCCTGTTTCGGCATGGCGGACTTGATCGATTCGATCAGGAACTGCCCGAGGGTGGAGGACTTCAGGCGGTCCATGTCGAGGTGGGCGAGCCACTTGGTGTCTTCGGCGACCTGCGTGGTGTCGAACGGAGTGGCGAAGACGGCCGGACCTGACAACAGGGTGGCGGCGAGGAGAAGGGAGCGAGCGGTCATAGAATAGAAGTGAGTTGACCGTGCTTACCCTGGAGGGCGCGCCCCGGTTACGAAAATGTGAGCTTCCCCCTCGAAAGCCCTCCCCTCCGCAGCCGAGCCGCGCCGCCTGCACAACAAGGGACAGGCGGAAAAGAGAAGTTGATAACCAATGAGTTGGGTGACTGAAAAGGGACAGGCGAAATTATAGTTTTGAATATCAATAGGTTATGAATCGTTGGCGCATCGCGCTTTAACCCCCTAGTCCATAACAGTTAAGGTTAAAAACGGGTGGCTCGTCTACGGTAGATGGAGAACGGAATGAGGAACGAAGAAGGGACAGGCTGATGATTCCGATGGGTGGGGAGCGGATGAATTGCGTGGGCCGGAGGTTTGGGTGTGAGGTCTTGCCGCTCGCTTCATCGGCAGCGCTCTGGGGTCGGATCGCCGGTGCAGAGTCGGGGTGACGGAAGCGAAGGGCCTTGGCCTGCGGCTTGCTTGAGTGAGGTATGCGTGCCTCCCTCTTCCTATGATCCTGAAGCTTCTGTTGTGCCTGGGTTTGGTAAGCGCCGGCCCAACGTGGCTGGGGGCGGCAGAGGGTGGCCCCCTGCGGGTGATGGTCCAGCTGGACTGGATCAAGAACGCCCAGTTCGCCGGTGTGTTGGTGGCGGAGGAGCGGGGCTGGTACCGGGAGGCGGGATTGGAGGTCGATATCCGTGCGGTCGATCCGGAGAAGCCGGACGCCGTGGCTCCGGTCGTGGCCCATCCGGGCGTCGCGATCGGCGTGGCGGATGGCAGCGCGCTGTTGCGGGCGAGGGCCGGTGGCGCGCCCATCAAGGCCTTTGCGACCATGTTTCAGGCGTCCCCGCTGGGCATCGTGACCTTGAAAACAAGTGGGCTGACCACCGTGGCATCGCTCCGCGGCAAAACCATCGGTCTGCATAGTTATGATCGGCCTCAGCTTGGGATCATGCTCCGGCATGCCGGATTGACCATGGCAGATGTCACCGCGATCGACATCGGTGATGACGTTCATTCCCTGCCGGCCGGCCGTATCCAGGCACAGATGTGTTATGTGATTGATGAAGCGGTGGCGCTTGAGACCGCCGGCCATGCGGTCAACACGATGTTTGGCCACGAGAATGGCTACAAGGCGTACGCCCAGGTGTACTTTACGACCGCATTGACGCTGGGACGACATGGCCCCGCGCTGGCCCGGTTCCTCGAGGCGTCGAACCGAGGTTGGCGGGCCGCCATCGCGGACCCGGAGGGCACGGCGCTCATGATCATCGAGCGCCACCAGCCGAAGCTCAAAGTCGACTACCAGGCAGGTTCCATCGCCCTGATCGCGAAGCTCCTCACCGCCGAGACCGGTGCCGATGGCATGGGCCGCATGCGCCGCGAAACCTGGCTGGAGACCTCCGATGCCACGCCCATGCTGGTGGATCAGCTGGTCGACTGGAGACTCCTGCCCGCGTCCGGTGCGTCGCCATCGGGATCCCGCCCCTGAAGGCCGGCCGGCGCGGACGGGCTCACCATGACCCCGTTGTCTGTCCGGTGCTGGCGGCGAAAGTCGCCCGGTGTCAGACCGGTGGCGGCCCGGAAGAAACGTCCGAAGTAGGACGGGTCTTTGAAGTGAAGCCGGTAGGCAATCTTAGCGGCCGGGCTCTCGGTGTGCACCAACCAGCGCTTCGCTTCGCGCAGCAGCCACTGGTGGATGCATTCGCTGGCCGTCGGTTCCCCACAGCGCCGGAGTTCGTCGTTCAGGTGCGTGCGCGAGACGCCGAGCAGGCCCGCGTAGTGTTCAACAGTTTGGATACGCGGGAGGCATTCCTCGAGAGCGAGCATGAAACGCTGGACGAGCGGACGGGTCAGGTCGCGGTGGCCCCGGTGTGCTTCGATCAGGCCCCGCAGCTTGCTCAGGAGAATGACGACGAGGGAGCGGAGAATGTCGTCGCGCCCCTCGCCCCGCCGATCTCCCTCCTGACGGAGCTCGGCGAACAGGCGCTTCAGGTCCGACACCATCGCTTGCGAAAGGCGCAGACGCGTGGCGTTGCCTGGGCGCAGAAACGGAAGACGAGCGGCCAACCCGGTTTGCGGCAGACTCGAGCGCAGGAATCGAGGAGCGAATCCGAGGGCCATGCCCGCCGGGGCGCGCTCGTGCCGCCAAGCGTGCGGACTGCCGGCCGGCAGCAGGAAAAGCGTTTCGTTCTCGATGGGAAACCGATCGAGGTCGCAGCTGCATTCACCGGCGCCTTCGCGGAGCCAGATCAACTGGAAGAAGTCATGGAGGTGAGCGACCGAAGGCGCATGATGAGCGTCTTCATCTTGATCGTACGGAAACAGATGGAAGCCGTCCGTGCGAATCCGCACGTAGTGGTAGCTCGACAACGGGTAGAGGGCGACTTCATCGGATGGCGGAGCTGATGGGGCCGGAGAGCGCATGGCGGTGGAGGGACCTTCAGCACCTCACGGGCCATTCGAGGCGCGGATCGACCTGGCAGTCTTGCACGCAGACTGGCCTCGGCGACGGGCAGGCATTGCGGCTGCTGATGCGTGCGTATGAAGCGATCCCCTTCCTACGCCTGGCTGGTTACCCTGCTCGTACTTCTGAGCGCGACGAGAATGAGCGCGGCGACGTTCGAAGATGAATCCATCACGGTCGGACTTAACACTTATCCCATTGATCATCAGGGGCCTCAAGTGATCGATGTCGACGTGGTCCTGCACTTCGCACGTGGCATTGCGGACCCAGACTACCCGGAGGTAACTGAGATCAAGGGGCGCCTGGAAAAGCTGCTCGTCGGTTATCCCAACGAAACGGATTGGTGGGAGATTTTCGTGAAGCGTGTCTCCGCCTCGTTGCTGGCGGCGTATCCGATGGTGGAGCGGGTTTCGTTCACGGTGAACCTGCATCCCACGCGCGACATCACCTACCGCAACCGCTACCACTGTGTTGCACG